>CAZYHZ010000053.1:0-30416 GCA_964647625.1 uncultured Acidobacteriota bacterium | reverse complement strand
CGGGTTCGATTCCCGCCGCCTCCACCAAGCGTGACGAAAGCATCGCGCTTTCAGTAGTTTGTTTTTCAGGCGGATGCGGGAAGACTACCCGACGCCTCCGCCGCACAACTCTCTCGGCGAACGCAACTTAGCGTGACCCCTTCTGTCTGCTGTGCGCCTGCTGTGCACCGCCGGGTTTCATCCTGGCGCACAACCATCCACTGGGCTCTTCAGAGCCGTCGGCCGAGGAGGTGATTCTCACGCGCTCTGTGCGGCGGGCATACGAGGACGTGGTAAGCGGCGGAATCGCCCATCCGCCGCAAGAAAAAAAATCCGCGCGGACTTGACACCGTTGACCGGGCATCCAAATCCATTCTGCGATCGGCGAGCACGGCGGGCGTCCCGTCGGACACCCGCTCAAACAAAAGGAGGAACGTCATGCTCGTACGACGAGTTTGGCCTTCGAGGCCGGCGTTCGAGGGCCCGATCTCCGAAATGGGCCAATTGCGGCGCGAGATGCTGCGCATGCTGGGCGGTCTGCAGGAAGGGGAGTTGTTCCGACACGAAGGGGCCGGCGTCTTCCCGCCGATGAACGTCACGCAGGACCCTGAGAGCATCTACGTTCGCGCCGAGCTGCCCGGGATCCAAGTGAGCGAGATCTCGGTGTCCGCAGTGCGGAATCACCTGTCGATCTCGGGTCAGCGCCGGATTCCAGTGGAGCACGATCGGGTCAGCTACCACAGAAAGGAACGGCCGGAAGGTACCTTCGACCGCACGTTGACGCTGCCCACTGAAGTCGATGCAGACCGTGTGTCCGCCCGCTACGCCGACGGCATCCTGACGATCGCATTGCCCAAGGCGGAGGAAGCCAAGCCGCGGAGAATCGAGGTCAGGGCTTAAGGAGCCCGTGGAGGGAATTGTCATGTCGAAAGACACCGGAACCGAGATGCGCAAGGCCGAGACGAACGCGACCGTTCCAGAGCAAACACGTCCCGGACCAGTCTACTCGCCGGCGGTCGATATCTTCGAGAACGAAGCGTCCATCACGGTCCTCGCGGACATGCCGGGCGTCAAGCCGGAGGACCTCAAGGTCGATCTGCGCGAGAGTGTGTTGACGCTGACAGGGCGGGTTGCGTCGCCCGAGGCTCCGGCTGAGACCGACGTTCTGCGGGAGTACGCCACGGGCACGTTCTTCCGCGAGTTCCAGCTCGGGGAAATGATCGAACAGGCCAAGATACACGCGAGGCTGACCAACGGCGTTCTGCGGCTCGAGCTTCCGAAAGTCGAGAAGGCGAGAGCTCGCCAGATCGTCGTGCAGACGAGTTGACATGAGAAAACGTTCACGAGTAACAGAGGTCAGGGCGGGCGAGACGCCGCTCGACCTCAGCCATCTACGGCGAGAGACACGGACCGCCCTGGAGCTCGCCGTCGTCGCGCCGGCGCCCACCGACCTGGTGGACCGCCTGGCTTGGGCAGCCGGGCTTCTCGAAGCCCTCTCCGAGTTGCCACCGGACAGCCCACCAGTGCTCGCGCGCGTTACGAAGCTCGCAATCTCTGCGAGGACCACGCTGCGACAGTGGGAGAAGTGGCAGCGGGAGCGACTGGCGAATGTGGATGCCTAGCTCAGATGACACTCGCTTGTATGTTCCGAGCCGCGTTCTACGAAACGCGAAGTTCGCGCTCGGTTGCGGGGGGGGGGCGAAACATCACCGCTGCGGAGGTTTGAGCGATGTGGACATTGAGTTTGCCGGCGTCGGGCAGAAGGCTGTTTGATCTGGCCGTCACTCTGTTCTGCGCGTTCCTTGTGCTGGCCGCAGCGGGTTTTCTGCTTGATCACAGGGGATTCCACAACATTGTTTTGGCCAATAGCAGGGGCCTCGAGGGGACCGAGATGGATGCCCTCGAGAGCCAGAACCGGGCCTTCGAGAGAATCGCCGGGACGGTGACTCCCGCGGTCGTCAATATTCAGACTACGCAAGTCGTAAAGGTCCAGCAGTCACCGTTCTTCAACGATCCCTTCTTTCGGCAGTTCTTCGGGGACGCCTTCGGTGGCTCGGGCAACATTCCTCGCGAACAACGGGAGCACTCTCTCGGTAGCGGCGTCATAGTGTCCGCCGACGGCTACGTCGTTACGAACAATCACGTGATCGCAAAGGCGAGCGACATTCAAGTCATGCTTGCGGACAAGCGCGTATTCAAGGGAAAGGTGCTGGGCGCTGACCCGCAGACCGACGTGGCGGTGGTGAAGATCGAGGGGAAGGATCTTCCCGTCGCCTCATGGGGCGACTCGAGTTCGCTCCGCGTCGGGGATACCGTCCTGGCATTCGGGAACCCGTTCGGGTTGAACTTTACCGTGACCCGGGGGATCGTAAGCGCCATCGGTCGATCGGGACTCGGTATCGAGGAGTTCGAGGACTTCATTCAGACCGACGCGGCCATCAACCCCGGCAACTCGGGCGGCGCACTCGTGGACGTCCGGGGGCGCGTCGTAGGGATCAACACGGCTATCTTGAGCTCAGGTTCCGGCCCTCGCGGCGAAGCTGGCTTTAATGGCGTCGGATTTGCGATTCCCGCGGATATCGCTCGGCACGTTCTTGAGAGCCTGGTAAAGAGTGGGAAGGTCGAGCGTGGCTTCTTGGGCGTTACGGTGAGCGCTTTGAACGAGCAGCTTGCGCAGCAATTCCGCGTTCCCGACCTCTCGGGCGCGCTGGTTCAAGATGTCACGCGGGGAGGCCCCGCGGACAAGGCAGGGATCCAGCAGGGAGACGTGATCCGCTCGATCGATGGAAAGACCGTCGATTCAAGCGGTCGGCTCACATCGACGATCGTCGGCTTGAGCCCAGGCACCGAAGTCGAAATAGGAATCCTCAGAGATGGACACGAGCAGCACGTGAAGGTCAGCTTGGGGAGTCGCCCCGAGGAGATCGCAGCTTCCGGGCAGGCGGACAAGGCTCCCTCTGAGGGCACTCTGCGCGGAATCGCGGTTCAAGGCCTGACCTCGTCCCTCGAACAAGAGCTCGGATTGCCCAAGGGCTCTCAGGGTGTAGTCATCAGCAGTGTGGACCCCTCGAGCCCGGCAGCTCAATCGGGCTTGCAGCAAGGCGACTTGATCGAGTCAATTGACCGGCAGACGGTCAAGAGCCCTGCCGAGTTCAACCGTTTGGCTGAGCGAGCGAAAGGCCAAGTCCTGCTGCGCGTGCACCGGCATCAAAGCGGATTTTTCATTGTGATCTCAAACTAAGATCAGCGCGAACTTTACAATCGACGCGGCGGCCAAGGTCCCGCCGGGGTTCGCCATATCCATCCACATCGGCATGCTCCTGTCCCTCATGGCCATGATCACGCGCCCGAGAGCTTGTAGGCTGCTCGAATCAGCTCGCGAACCTCCGGGTCCACTTCGGACGGTTCGACGAGGCGAATCTCCACGTGCCACCGGTTTGACGAGACCTGCTCCTGCCGATGAATTCGCGGGCTCTTCGCCGGCTTCGCAGACTTCAGCGTCAGGATGAGCGCGTCTGTCCGCGTCGCGATGCCAGCAAAGGCAGTCTCCCGCACCAGGTGAATGGACGTCTTCTTTGGATCCTCGCGCACGACTCCCAGTTCGCGCGCGCTCTTGAGAATCATCTTGTACGTGCTGTACACAGAGGGAGTGGACTTCTCGAAGTGCGACGCCACGGTATGGGATGGTTTCGTAGTCGGCATGGTTCTCCTCCAATCAAAGCTCGGCCCCGGCGGGCCGTGCCCACCGGCCGACGACCCATCCGGCAATGGCTCCGAAGATCACACCGCTCATGAGAATGGGAACGTAGGCTTTCGTGATGATCGCGTCGGGAAGGCTTGTTAGAACACCGACGAGCAAGCCGGATGCGATCGGATGGATGTCGAGCCGAACGGTGGCCGCAAGAAAACCCAGCGCAAACCGTGAACAGAATGCGCCGAGCAATGCAGCTCGCTTATCCGGGAATTGGAGCGGCAGCATCAAGAGGTCGTCGACGATCCCGAACGCTACGCCGAGAGTCAATCCGAGCTTGATCCGATGCATGTCACGTGGCCTCCCGGCGCGCAGGCGCACCCGCTTCGGGTTGATCGGAAAGAAGTTTTCGTCTGCCCGCGACAACTTGATCCACGAATTCCCGCACGAGTGGCGAGAGCCGTGAATCGAACTGGCGGTACGCACGCACAAGGTCACGCATTCCTCGACGTCGCCCCCACAGTTGCGGCGGCAGACGCGGGTCGTGCCCGATCACGCGTGCCACCAGCCCGCCAGCCTTGAGGCTCATGGCGAACGTCCGCTCGGCCGTGGTCGCGATGGATCGCTGCCGCCGCATCCAACTGGTCAGCGCACGAGCTTGCCGATCGAGCGCGGCCAGCTCATAAAGACTCGCCACGCGGGGCAAGTTCAAGGTCTCCACGAACGAACCGCGCAGAAGGAATCCGGGCGCGTGCGCGAGATAGTGCCGCGCCCTGTCGAGCGCCCAATGTTCGGGCCAGGCGGGACGGAGAAACGTCCCCGGCGCCCATGGGCGAAAGCCATCGAACCAAAGGGATGCCGCTAGTCGTTCGCGGCTCCGTCGGTCTGACGGAAGGCGAAGGGTCAACGCGAGCCACGTACCGTCCCACGCCTCCGTTGCCTCCTCTTGCAAGCGCAGGCGTATGCCTTCCACCACCGCGGATTGGCCACGACCTGGCGAATAGAGCTGTGCGCGAACGGGCCCGCGGCGGTCCAGTACTCCTTCCGCAACCAGGCGGGTCAGATGGCTCTTCGCGTTGGTTGCAGAGACCCGGAGCGGCCGTATCAGGCGAATAATCTCCGCGGCGGTCAAGGGTCTGTCGGCCAGCACGAACACCCCGAAAAGAAGAGTGCGTGTCGAGTCTTCCATGGTTGCAAATGCTGTCATAATATGACACTATGTGCAACCATAATGAGTTGGAGCAAGGAGGTTCCATGACCACACGAAGCTTCAAGAACTGCCAGTCCTGCGGCATGCCGTTGAGGCGAGACGAACTTGGTGGAGGAACGAACGCGGATGGATCGAAGAGCGACATGTTCTGTTCGCATTGCTTCCAAGCAGGGCGCTTCAGCAAGCCCGATCTCACCGCGGAGCAAATGCAGGACCTTGTGCGTGGCAAGCTGAAGGGTATGGGCTTTCCCGGATTCATGACCGGGCTGTTCACACGCAAGATCCCCAGGCTAGAGCGCTGGAAGAGAGGCTGAATTCAGCGCGTCTCTCGTGCCGGAGGCGAGGCCGAAGGTTTCAAGTTCCGTGCGTCAGGCCCTTCGCACCCCGCGTTGTGAACGCCCGAATTGCGCCGAGGATGGCCCGCCGACCCTCGGGCGGAACCTCTGGCCAAGCAGCAGCGACAACCGATAACTCGTCGTCGACGTTGCCCGCCGAGTCCACCCGTTGTGCTCCTGCTATGCTCGGCCCGCGTCCGGCCTTTGCGCCGCCCTGTCCAGGATGCGTCCGACCTTTGCACGTCGGGCAAATCGCAACGCCTTCTCCTCGTCCGACTTGCGGCCGGTTCTGACCGAGGTTCGACACGTTCTGTCCGACCTTGGTAGATTCCGCCTCCGGGTTAGTTTCGGGTTCGATTCCCGCCGCCTCCACCATCCGGTCCCGTCTCCTCGAAGGAAGTCGTCCGTTGACTTACTCAGTCAACGGCGTATATTCGAGGCATGCCGTGCGAATCGAGTGGGACCCCGATAAGAACCAGAGGAACCTCGACAAGCACGGGATCTCCTTCGAAGAGGCGTCTGGTCTTTTGCAGGAACGTGTGGACCCCATGGAGATCTTCGATACGGCGCACTCGGACGAGGAGGACCGTCATATCGCCATCGGGCCGATTGCGCGAGGTGTCATCGTCGTCGTCTTCACGGAGAGTGACGACGAAACCGTTCGCATCATAAGTGCCCGAGAAGCGACAAGAAGGGAGAAGCGCAGGTATGAAGCGTGGAAAGCCGGAACCATCGACTGACGACATTCCAGAACTGACAGCGCGGGATTTTGCGCGCGGCATCTCTCGAAAACAGCTCTTGCGGATCCGTCGAGGTCAAATCGCCGGCGGCGATGACATCGTCGCCCTACGCCGGTTCACCGGATTAACGCAGGAAGAATTCGCGAGGGCGCTCGCGATCAGCGTGCACACGCTTCGCAACTGGGAGCAGGGGCGGCGGACCCCGGAGGGTCCGGCGCTGGCACTACTGCGAGTCGCGGCACGCCACCCGCGAGTACTCAAGGAGAATCTCGCCGTTCCGGCGTGAGCGCCGCGTCCCATTCGAACCGACTGGCGTGATTCGATGGAGCGTTGGCGTCTCTTGCTAGTGCGACCTCGGCCGTGAATTCCTAATCTCTGGGGTGAACCAAGGAGAACCAACATGGCAAACCCAGAGAACAAGGTAATTCTGATCACGGGCGCCTCGTCGGGGATGGGCAAGGAAACCGCCCTGACCCTTGCGCGCGAAGGACACGTCGTGTACGGGGCCGCGCGTCGGGTCGACAAGATGCGTGACCTCGTTGCGGCCGGCGGGCATGCCGTCGCACTCGATGTGACCGACGTCGCCAGGGTCCGCGAGGTCGTGGATGCGATCTTGAGCGAGGCCGGCAAGATCGACGTCGTGATCAACAACGCAGGCTTCGGACTCTACGGCGCCGTGGAGGACACGAGCCTCGAGGATGCTCGTCGACAGTTCGAGGTGAATCTCTTCGGCGTGGCCGCGGTGACGAAAGCGGTCTTGCCCTCCATGCGCGGGCAGAAGAGTGGTCGCATCATCAACATCACATCGATGGGTGGAAAGCTGCACACGCCCCTCGGCGCCTGGTACCACTCGTCCAAGCACGCGCTCGAAGGCTGGTCCGATTGTCTGCGCCTCGAGACGAGGCAGTTCGGCATCGACGTCGTGATCGTCGAGCCGGGCGCCATCGCGACCGAGTTTGGCGCCGTGCTCACACAGCCGATGGTCGATCGGTCCGGCGAGGGTGCCTATCGGCGAATGACCCTCGCGGTCGCGCAGGCGACGAACGCGACGTACAACAGGGGCGGCTCGTCGCCAGCGTCGGTCGTCGCGAGGACGATCTCGAAGGCCATTCGCGCGAGGCGTCCGAACACCCGCTACGTCGTCGGCAAGTACGCCAAGCCGCTACTCTTCATACGACGCTGGCTCAGCGATCGTGCCTTCGACGGAATCGTGATGAGCCAGGTCAACCGTACCAACTGACACTTGTCTGAGGTCTGTTGCCGGTCCCGTCGGATGCTACTGTTTGGAGTGGGATATGGATCGACACGCGTACGCCATCGACATGGCGTGGCCAGCGCTGCTCAAGCAACTGGGCATTCGTACTGCAAACGTCTTGCGCCGCGCCGAGCTACCCGACGATCTGTTCGCTCGTTCGTCAGCCCGCGTGGAGTCGGGAGCGTACTTCCGCCTCTGGCAAGCGCTCGAAGCGGAGGCCGGTGATGGGCTGTTGCCCCTCCGACTCTATGAGACCGTCCGGAGCGAGTCGTTCTCGCCGCCGCTCTTCGCTGCGCTCTGCAGCCCGAACCTGCTCACGGCCCTACAACGGCTTTCCAGCTACAAGCGGCTCGTGGCGCCCATGCGCCTCGACATCATCGAGGAACGCGAGGTCGTCACGGTGCACCTCGTCTGGCTCGATGCGACGATGAAGCCGCCCACGAGCCTCGTCGCGGCGGAGCTGCTCTTCTTCGTGTGCCTCGCGCGCATGGGGACGCGCGAGGTGGTTCGTCCGGTGCGCGTGATCGCTGAGACCCCGCCCAGCCCAACCGGCGCCTATGAGAAGTTCATCGGCGTGCCCGTCCGAAAAGGAAAAGGGCACGCGGTCGCGTTCACGCGGAGCGACGCGACCAAACCGTTCCTGTCAACCAACGACTCGATGTGGTCGATCTTCGAGCCCGAGCTTCGAAAGCGTCTCGCCGAGCTGGATGCATCGGCGACGACGGCAGAGCGCGTTCGCGCCATCCTGCTCGAAGCTCTCCCCGGCGGCAGCATCGCGATGGACGCGATTGCCCGCCGCCTCGCGCTGAGCAAGCGAACGCTCCAGCGTCGGCTCGAGGATGAGCGGACGTCCTACCAGGAGGTCCTCCGCGCGACCCGCGAGGCACTCGCGCTGCACTACCTGAAGCGTACAGGCGTACCGGCTGCGGAAATCTCGTTCCTGCTGGGATTCGAGGAGCCGAACTCGTTCTTTCGTGCATTCAGCGATTGGACGGGACGAACACCTGAAACTGTGCGTCGCGATGCCGCTAGATGACTATTGTCGCGGACACAGGGGCGGGCGCGCCCGCAGCGACGGTCCTTCGAGTGGAAGACGCCGTCTCCAAAATGTCTCCAGGACTACAGTGGACTCTAGGGGACTGGAGGGGACTCCAGGGGCGCGGACTTCGCGAAGTCGCTGGGTCAGCTTCCGATCCGGTCAACGACGCGCATTTGCTCTTGGTTCATTCGGCCACCGTGCGCGGCGATTCCAGAGAGCGAACCATCCATGTCACGAAGATCCGCGGGCGTGAGTTGAACGTTGACCGCCCCTAAGTTCTCGTGCAGATGATCCATGTTGCGTGTGCCCGGGATCGGAACAATCCAAGGCTGCTGCGCGAGAAGCCAGGCCAGTGCAATTTGTGCGGGTGTGGCGTTCTTCTTTTCTGCAGACCTTTTCAACGCATCAACGAATGGTCTATTTGCTGCGAGGTTTTCGGGGGAAAAGCGGTCGAACCCGGATCGTAGGTCCGTTTTCGTGTCGAACTTCGTGTGAGCATCCATCGTCCCAGGCAGATATCCCATTCCAAGCGGGCCCCATGGGACAAAGCCGATTCCCAGATCCCCGCAGGCCGCTAGTACGCCGTTCCGTTCTGGATCTCTCTCCATGAACGAGTATTCGGTCTGAACGGCCGTCACCGGTTGAACTGCGTGGGCTCGGCGGATCGTTGTCGCACTCGCCTCAGACAGGCCGAAGTGCAAGACCTTCCCTTGCTTGATGAGATCCTTGATCGCCCCGGCACATCTTCAATCGGTACGGCTGGATCTACTCGGTGCTGGTAGTAGAGATCGATGCGGTCCGTTCGAAGGCGACGCAGTGATCCCTCAATCACCTTCTTGATGTGGTCTGGCCGGCTGTTGAGACCACCCGCCTCGATGTCGAAGCCGAACTTGCTTGCAATGCGCACCCGTTCGCGGAAGGGTTCGAGCGCTTCTCCGACAAGGTCCTCGTTCGTATGTGGGCCATAGACTTCGGCGGTATCGAAAAACGTGACGCCCCTGTCGTACGCCTCACGGAGGACACTCAAGCCCTGGCGTCGGTCTGCCGGAGCTCCATAGTTGGCGCTGATGCTCATGCATCCGGATCCTAGTTCTGAGACTTCCAACAATCCTAGTCTTCGTGTTTTCATTTCTTTCCACGCGGTATCAATCCCGTTCTTGTCGCTTCTCTGCGACTGATCCGAGCACGCTGAGAACCACAATGGGCCGACCCCCAATCCCGCCCCGACAAGTGCAGCATTCGTCAGTAGTTCACGACGGCCAATGCTGGGACAGTCCGGAGATTTCGATGCGGTTACCAGTTGACGCTTGGGCATAGCTACCTCCCGCCGGCGATCGGGGCACTCCGTGGCTACCGGTCGATGACGGCCATGTTGCCCTCGTTGTGGCGCGCGCCAGCGGCCGGCGCGAGGCTGTTCAGTCTTTCGAGCTGCTTGGCGCTCAACATCACCTGGTCCGCAAGTGTGTTTTCCTCGACGCGGGCCACCCGCTTGGTGCCGGGGATCGGGGCGATGTCGTCGCCCTGCGCGAGCAGCCAGGCCAAAGCGATCTGTGCCGGCGTAGCACCCACCTCCGCGGCAACGGCCCGGACCTCGTCGACGATGCGCAGGTTGTGCTGGAAGTTCTCGGCGCGGAAGCGCGGATTGGTCTTGCGCCAATCGTCGTCTGAGAGCTGTTCGGGTGAGCGGATCTCACCGGTGAGGAACCCATGACCAAGCGGCGAGTACGGAACGAAGCCGATGCCCAACTCGCGAAGTAGCGGCAACAGTTCGGTCTCGACGTCGCGAGTCCACAAGGAGTACTCGGTCTGCAGCGCGGTGACCGGGTGCACGGCGTGGGCTCGGCGGATCGTGGCCGGGCCGGCCTCGGACAGGCCGATATGTCTGACCTTGCCGTCGGCGACCAGCTCTGCGAGGGCGCCCACCGTATCCTCGATGTGGGTCTTAGGGTCGACGCGGTGTTGGTAGTAGAGATCGATGCGGTCGGTGCCCAGCCGCTTCAGCGAACCCTCGACGGCAGCGCGGATGTTCGCCGGACTGCTGTCGATCACCCCAGGACCACCACCGGAGTGCGAATAGAAGCCGAACTTCGTGGCCAGCACAATCTGGTCGCGACGGCCCTTGATGGCCCGGCCGACGAGCTCCTCATTGTGGTAGGGGCCGTAGATTTCGGCGGTGTCGAGATGGGTGACGCCTAAGTCCAACGCCCGATGAATGGCGCGAATCGACTCAGCGTCGCTGCCTGCCCCGATGTTGTAGTAGCCGGACATCGACATCGCGCCGAGTCCGATGCGCGAAACTTCGAGTCCGCCGATCGAGATGTGCTTCATGGCAACGTGCCTCCATTCCCTGAACGATTGGGTTGTGCTCTCTGACCGAGAAAAAGGTAGTGGGCACGGTGCAGTGCGAGTAGGGGTCATAATCGGCATGGACACATGAAAGGAGCTCATGAGTGCGCGATAACCTCACCGACCTCGTTGCGTTCATGACGGTCGCGCGCGAGCGCAGCTTTACGAAGGCCGCAGCCAAGCTCGGCGTTTCGCAGTCGGCGATGAGTCATGCGATTCGCGGACTCGAGGCGCGGCTCGGCATCCGCCTGCTGACGCGCACGACCCGCAGCGTTTCCGCGACCGAGGCTGGCGAGCGCCTCAGGCAATCGGTGGGTCCGCACTTCGAGCAGATCGAAGCCGGCCTGGCTGGGCTCAGCGCCTTCCGCGACAAGCCCGCGGGTACGATCCGCATCACCACTTCGGACCACCCAGCCGAAACGATCCTGTGGCCGGCTTTGGCGAAGCTTCTTCCGCGCTATCCCGACATCAAGGTGGAGCTCAGCGTAGACACGGCATTAACCGACATCGCCGCGGAACGCTTCGATGCAGGCGTCCGCTTGGGCGAAAAGGTCGCCCAAGGCATGATCGCTGTGCGCATTGGGCCCGACCTGCGAATGGCGGCGGTGGCGTCGCCGTCCTACTTCGCGAAGAGAGCCGTGCCGCGCGTGCCGCGCGATCTGACGCAGCACAACTGCATCAACATGCGGGTGCCCACCTACGGCGGGTTATACGAGTGGGAGTTTGAGAAGGATCGCCGGGAGTTGAAAGTGCGGGTCGAGGGCCAGCTGACGTTCAACGACATTCATCGCGCCGTGGACGCCGCCTTGGCGGGCTTCGGGATCGCATACGTATTCGAGGATCTGGTAGAGCGGTTCCTCAAGAAGGGTCGCCTCAAACGCGTGCTCGAAGACTGGTGTCCGCCGTTCCCCGGCTATCACCTGTATTACCCCAGCCGGCGCAACGCATCACCGGCGTTTTCGCTGGTGGTCGACGCGCTCCGTTACCGCGGCCCTCGATAACCGTCTCCAGAATGTCTCCAGGACTGCGGTGGACTCCAGGGGACTGGAGGGGACTCCAGGAGACTCGAAGGGGCAACGGATTCGGCGGAGAATCGAGCCCTGGCGACGGAAGTCGCGCGCCATCGCCCTTTTCGTTTCGACCTGGACGCGGGTTCGATTCCCGCTGCCTCCGCCGCCGTCAAGCTCTGAACCTCTGACCCGCGACCACCTTGAAACCGCCCACGAGCATGCGCTTCATGTCGAACGGCATGCTTTTGAACGTGGGCTTCTTCGCCATGTCCTGCATCACCCGCCTGTTGACGAGATCCCGGTGTGCCCGCGACTTGTACAAGATGTAGGAGAACACGACCGTCTCACCAGCCTTGAGCTTCAACATCTTCGGGAACTGGGCACCCCATCCCGGCGCGAGGTCGTCGCCGACGCATTCCTTGTAGTCGAGCGCGCCGTGCTTGCGCCACATTCGCTCGCCGAGCTTAGCCATCTTGGTGTAGGCCTTCAGGTTCTTCTTGGGGACGGGCAGGACGTATCCGTCGACGTAGGGCATACGAGTCTCCTTGTGACGCCATTAGGGCGAAAGGCGTCAGGATTGTAGAGCGGAGCCATACGCGCGATGCGCCGGAAGTCGCGCGCCTTCCGCGTGTTACGCTCCGCCGCGGTGAGCGACTTCGAAAGCCACGCGTCAGCCCGTCCCGAGCCCGTCTTCAATCTCTACCGTGCGGTGCTCGCGGACCTGGGATTCGAGGTTCGACCCGACAGCCGGATCCTGGATTTGGGCTGCGGCGACGGCCGGTTCGTGCGCTACATGCGAGCTCGCGGGCTCGATGCATGGGGCAGCGACATCTCGGACGGGTTCAGGCACACCGAGTCCGACATGATCCGGAGCGGCGAGATCAATCCGTCCGGCAGCCCGTTTCGCAAGTCCGCACTGACCCCGTACCGCCTGGACTTCCCCGATGACAGCTTCGACTTGGTGCTGAGCAACGAAGTCTTCGAACACGTGGCCGACTACCGGAGCACGCTCGACGAGGTCCGTCGCGTGACGCGCCCTGACGGGGTCAATCTTCACTTCTTCCCGGGGCGATACTGTCCCATCGAACCGCACGTGCTGGTTCCCGGAGCCACCCTGATCCGTTGGTATCCGTGGCTCCTTTTCTGGGCCGTCGTCGGCGTGCGGAACCCGTATCAGAACGGCCTGACCGCACGCGAGGTCGCCCGGTTGAACCGGGACTACCTGATCCGGCACACGTTTTATCCCACGCTCCGGGACGTCGAGAGGATCGTGACGGACCGGTTCGAAAACTGCACCTTCGCGCAGCGGGAATACCTCTCTCATGGGTTCGGTCGCACCGGCATGAAAGCTTTCCTGGCACGCGTGCCGGGCGGGCCGTGGCTTTTTGCTCAGCTGAGGGTGCGAGCGCTCTACTTTCGAAAATTGCCGAAGCTCGCGGACGAGCCCGAGCGCTCTCAACGGGCTGCACCCGAAGCCGCGGTAGTCCACGAGCGGGCGTAGGTCCCTCGCCCCTCGCATGCCCGAGCACCCTGGAGGGAATCCGATGCGTACCCGTTCGATTCTTGCCGCGAGCGTGCTCGCAATCGCCTCCGTGACCGCGCCGCACGCGCAGGACGTGACCGAGAAGGACGTCGTGCTGACGCTCGGGAAACCGTCGGGCGCGCAGACGGTCACGCGCAAAGGCTCGGACTACACCGCGACGTTCACGTTCAACGATCGCGGTCGCGGTCCGGAGACAACGGCGCACTGGACCGTGGATGCGAACGGGCTTCCGACCAAGCTCGACATCGGCGGCAAGAGCTATCTCAAGACGCCGGTCGACGAGGTCTACACACGCAACGGCAAGGGCCACGTCGCCTGGCACAACGAGGGCGAGCGCGAGGAGCGGGACGCGCCCGCCGCGTTCTACGTTCCGATCAACGCGCCGCCGGCGTTCTACGCGACGATGATCCAGGCGCTCCAGCACGCGCCGGGGCAGAAGCTGGCGCTTCTGCCCGCAGGCGCCGCGACTCTCGAGCGCGCCGCGACGCGGAAGGTCGCGCTTTCGGACGGGCACGAGCTGAACGTGGTCGCGTGGGAGATCTCGGGGCTCGACTACACGCCGAGCACGATCTGGCTCGACGAACAGGGCACGTTCTTCGCATCGGTCAGCGATTGGTTCGCGGTGGTCCGCGCCGGTGCTGAGGGCGCGGTGGAGGAGCTGCTCGCGGCGCAGAACGAGCGCGACAACGCGCGTGCTGCGGCGGTCGCAAAGCGGCTTACGAAGCGGCCGCAGGGCGCGCTGCTGATCAAGAACGCGCGTCTGTTCGACCCGCGCGACGGCTCGGTCACGGCGGGGACGAGCGTTCTGGTGCAGGGCAACCGCATCGCGGGCGTGGGGCCGGACGGCAGCTTGCCGCTCCCCGAGCAGGTCGAGACGATCGACGCGGGCGGCAGGTTCCTGATGCCCGGCCTCTGGGACAACCACGTGCACCTCGGCGGCATCGACGGACTCCTGCACCTCGCGGGCGGCGTCACGAGCGTGCGCGACATGGCCAACAACGAATCGGAGCTGCCGGACCGCGTCGCGCGCTTCGACACGTTCGAGGAGCTCGGCCCGCGCGTGCTGATGGCGGGCTTCATGGACGGCCGCGGTCCGTTCGCCGGCCCCACCAAGGTGTTCGTGGACGACGCCAAGGAAGCGGAACACTGGGTGAACTGGTACGCCGACCACGGCTACGTCCAGATCAAGGTCTATTCCTCGCTGAAGCCGGATCTCGTGCCCACGATCGCGCGCCTCGCGCACGCGCGCGGCCTGCGCCTCTCCGGCCACGTCCCGGCGTTCATGACGGCCCAGCAGTTCATCGAGAACGGCGCCGACGAGATCCAGCACATCAACTTCGTCTTCCTCAATTTCCTCGCCAAGGAAGTGCCGGACACGCGCAACATGAATCGCGTCCAGGCGATCGGCCAGTACGCGCGCGACATCAAGCCCGACGGCGAGCGCGAGCGGGCGTTCATCGCGCTGATGAAAAGCCACCACACCGTTCTCGACGCCACGGTGAACACGTTCGAGGCGATGTACGACGGCGCGCCCGACAAGATCAACCCGGGCTACGAGAGCGTCGTGCCGCGCCTGCCGCCGCAGGTGGGTCGCGGGTTCAAGGGCGGCAACCTCGAGCCGCCCAAGGGCCTCGAGGAGAATTACAAGGTCGCGTACGCTTCGATGCTACGCATGTTGAAGGCCTTGTACGACGCGGGCGTCACGCTCATCCCGGGCACGGATTCGCCCGCGGGCTTCGGCCTCCACCGCGAGCTCGAGCTCTGGTCGCGCGCGGGCATCCCGAATGCCGCGATCCTTCGAGCCGCTACGTTGGGCTCCGCCGAGGTGAACCGCCGTGCCGGCGAGCGCGGCGTCGTCCAGCCCGGCTGGCTCGCCGACCTCATCCTCGTCGACGGCGACCCGACGAAGAACATCTCCGACATCCGCAAGGTTCGGACGGTGGTGAAGGACGGCGTGGTGCTGGACACCGCGCAGCTGTACGCCGCCGTCGGCGTGATGCCCGCGCGGTGAGGTGAGCTTCGTAAAGCGGCGAAGCCACGGAGCCGTCGCGGTCCGACTGCATCGCTCCAATTCGCCTCACATGGGGCGTTACGCCGTATGGGCCTCCGACACGACGAGCGAGATTCGCGACCGCGGCAACGTATCGCGCCACTGGCACATCGTTCGCAACGCACTCGTCGTGGCGTTCCGCAGCCTGTCGCCGTCCTGAATGATTTGCGGCACCGGACACCGGCTCGGTGGAGTCCGAGCCGGTGCCCCGGCATCCCGGCGGGTCAGCTCACACCTTCGTGGCGCGGGTGAAGAGATAGTCCTGCCGGACGAGGTTGTCGTCGAAATACGGCAGAACCAGCGCGTCGTACTCGGCGCGGAACTGAGCGAGCCGCGCGGGATCGGACGTCGTCAGCGATTCGACCACCCTCAACATCGGACCCGCGGAGTGCTCGAGGTGGTCTCGATAGTTCTGGATGCTCAGCGCCGGGACCAGCATGCACGCGCGGTCGAAGACGATGTCCTTGACCTTCGTGCCGAGCCGCTCCCGGATGACGCCGACGTCACCCCACTGAGGCGGAGGCGAGACACCGGGCGGCGGCGGTGGCATGTACCTCCCCACCAGCGCGAAGGTGGCCCCGATCAACAGCTCCGGCGGCCACGTGGCGAATGCGATCCTGCCGCCCGGCTTCAGCACGCGCAGCATTTCAGCGATCGCGACGTCCGGCCGAGGGGCGAACATGTGACCGAACTGGCTGATCACGACGTCGAAGGCGCCATCGGCGAACGGCAGAGCCTCCACGTCGCCTTCGCGAAAGTCGATCTTCACGTTCGCGATTCGCGAATTGTCGCGCGCTCGATCGAGAAGCTCCGGCGTCAGATCGAGTCCGTCGACGCGCGCGCCGTTCCTCGCCGCGGTGATCGCGACGACGCCCGTACCGCAACCGACGTCGAGGAGAGACTGTCCGGCACGAACGCCCGCGAACTTCACAAGTCGAGCCGCCACGGGTGTGGTCATCATCTCCAGGGGCGCAAAGTGCTTCCAACCCTGCCGTTGCCCTTCCTTGAACTTTGCGATGGCGTCGTCGCTCAAGTTTCCGTCTCCCGCGCTTGGACGCGCCATGCTATCGCAGCCTCGTCGGGCGCCGTCAACGAAAGCCGGGCACCATGATTCACCGGGTGTCGAATCGACGCTCGCGGCTCCCTCCCCTTCCTAATGTCGGTGGCATCCGGTATCCTCTGTCGCCCCGACGGGAGTCGCGCGGGCTGGTATTCGGGGACGCAATGCCACTATTCAAGGAACTGCTCACCCGTATCGGCCCGCTCCTGTCATCGTCCCGCTTGCGGGAGCTTCAAGCGACGGTCAATTACCTGAACATCGGCAAGTGGATGGCCGAGCAGGGGTTCGTCGTCGGCCGCCGCGCGCGCGACCGTGAGATGGTCTGGGACGCCATCATCCGCGAAGTGCGCGACAAGAAAGTCCTTTATCTCGAATTCGGAGTCAATCGGGGCGATGCCACCAGGCATTGGTCGCGCGAGCTGAAGCACCCGGAAAGCCGGCTGCACGGGTTCGACAGCTTCGAGGGAATGCCCGAATCCGGCGGACCTTGGAGCAAGGGGCAATTCGACAATTCCGGCAGCGTGCCGCAAATCGATGACGCGCGCGTGAGCTTTTTCAAGGGCTGGTTTCAAGACAGCTTGCCGGGATACCAGGTGGCCGCGCATGACGCTCTCGTCATCAACTTGGACGCCGATCTTTACACCTCCACCATTTACGTCCTGCGGCACTTGCGGCCGCATATCCGCGACGGTACGTTCATCTATTTCGATGAGATGAGTTTCGTCGAGCACGAGCCGAGAGCGTTTGCCGAGTTCATGGAGGAGACCGGGCTCAGGTTCCGTCTCGTCCGCGCGGACAAGACGTTGGCGTTCGTCGCGTTCCAGTGCGTCGGTTAGGCCACGCGGCCGGGCGCCGCCGATCGCCGTGCTCGCTCTAATCCGGGTAATCATGTACATTGTGCTCCCGCCTTGCGGTTGTGGGAGTGACGTCCGTGGGTTCCGATGAACGCCACCGAAACAACCTGGGAGCCCTCGGGCTCGAAACACCGCTGAGAGTCGTACCCCACACGCGCCCGCTCTGCTTCCACGGAGCGCGACTCTACTGCGGGCGTTTCAACACGGTCGTCGCGACGGAAGATTACGGCCGTACGTTCACCGAGGTGGGGGTCCTCGATCTCGAGATCCCCGGCCGCGGGCTCATCGCCTCGTCGTGGATCGCGCAACGGATCGTCAGGGCCTCGATCTATCGAATGCGCGTGCTGCCGGACGGCGGGCGAGTCTACGTGTTCAAGGGGGGTGTCTACCGTCAGCCGCCCGGCGAAACGACGGCGTCGCGCACGTACACGGTCGAACGCGGGAGCCGGCCCGTTTCGCTCGCGGTGAGCGGCGACGGCTTCGTCGTGTTCGGAGAGTACTGGGGCAACGAGAGCCGCGAGCCCGTGCGCATCTTCGGAAGCGCCGACGGGGGCGCCTCGTGGAGCGAAGTCCATCGCTTCGAGCGCGGCGCGATCCGACACGTCCACGGCATCAGCTTCGACCCCTGGGAGAAGACGTTCTGGATCAGCGCGGGCGACGAAGGCGATGAGAACCGCCTGATGCGCGCGGCGGCCGATTTCTCCGAAATCGAGATCGTCCGGAAGGGAGGCCAGCAGAACCGCTTCTATTCGGTGCTCGTGCTCGAGCGGCACCTCGTCACGGCGACGGACACGCCTTCGGAGCAGAACCACATCTGCGTGGTGGACAAGCGCACCGGCGAGCTGACGCGCGTCGCGGGCATCGAGAACACGTGCTTCTACAGTTGCATGGTCGGTGAGAACGTCTTCCTGTCGACCAACGCGGAGCCGAGCGACGTGAACGACGTCAACGCATCGCACGTTTGGCTCGGCCGCCCGGATCGCGGCGACTGGCGGCGCGTCGGCTCGTTTCCAGTGGATTTCCTCGACCGGGTCTCCCGGATCCCGGGAATTCCGAGAGGGCTGTTCCAGATCCCCCGGATCTTCTTTCCCGAGGGAGACAACCCCGGCAGCGTGCTGGCCTGCCACGCGCTCGGCGTGGGCCCCCATCCCGACGCCATGCTCTGCTTCGACGCGAGCGCCTGGTGCCGCTGAGTGTCTCGCGCGCTGACGAGACGCCTGCGGATGCCCGCCACCGTCGAACTGCTGTCGCGGGGGGCGCTGCGGCAGCTGCGCCGGATCCGGCCGATCAGAGGCGTCTCGCCTGAGACGCCGGAGAGCGCGGCCGCGCCCGCGGACGCGAACCGATTCCTCGATGCGTTGAGCCGCTCGGGCGTCCGCCCCGGCAGCGTTCTCATGGTGCACTCGAGCAGTGCCGCCGCGGCCAGACTTGGCTGGGAGCCGCACGAGCTGCTCGACGTCCTGCTCGGGTATCTCGGGCCCGCCGCAACTCTCGCAATGCCGTCCCACCCCGGCCTGCTGCGGTCCGCAGAGCGGGAGGTCTACGACGTCCGCCGGAGCTGCTCGACCGTGGGGCTGCTCAGCGAAGTCTTTCGGCGACGCAAGGGTGTCCTCCGCAGCCGTTATCCGCTCTCCGCGGCGGCGGCGATCGGGCCGGAGGCGGAGCGTCTCGTGCGCGATCATGCCTCGTCGTTCGCCCCGCACGATGAAAACTCGCCTTACGCGAAGTTGGCCGAGATGGATGCCACCGTCCTGTGCCTCGGCTGCCCCCTGAGTCGCATGACGATCCTCCACGTGGCCGAGGACGTGTTGCGCAACGAGCTGCCCATCGCCGGGTTCCACCAGCCGCGGGAGATCTGGGTCCGCGACGGCGCACAGGAGCACCCGGTCACGGCGCACGCGCGCGCGGCGTGGCTCTGGTGGTATCTGCACCTGAGCGGTTGGACCTACGACATGTACCGATTGGGCCTGGTGCGCGAGGTCACCTCGAACGGTGTGACGCTGCTTGCGTCCCGGGCCGCCGACGTGGTCGCGTGGATGAAGCAAGAGATCCGCGCAGGACGTACGATCTACCCCCTGGCAGGGAGCCAGCGCTGGCTGAGGCTGAGAGCTCCCGAAGAGGAGAGCGCACGGACATGAGGAGAAGCGGGGGAGCGCGCGGCGAGCTGCTGAACGTCATGTGCCGCATACGGGCTTTCGAGCTCGCGCTGCTCGATTTGTTCTCTCAAGGCAAGCTCTTCGGGACGACGCACACGTGCATCGGCCAGGAGGCGTGCGCCGCGGCACTGTACCGACACCTCGATCGCGGGCGTGACGCGGTCTTCACGAACCACAGGTGCCACGGTCACTTTCTGGCCCATGGGGGCTCGATGCGCGCCCTGATGGCTGAAATCATGGGGAAGGAGGGCGCGCTGTGCGGAGGCCGCGGCGGGTCGCAGCACCTGTGCGACGAGCGGTTCTTTTCCCAGGGCGTGCAAGGCGGAAGCATGCCGATCGCCGCGGGCTACGCGCTCGGCATGCGGCAGCGCGGGGACGGAGGAATCGTCGTGGCGCACATCGGGGATGGCACGCTGGGAGAGGGGCTCGTCTACGAGTCCTCGAACATCACCTCTCTCTTGCAGCTCCCGCTGCTGGTCGTGCTCGAGAACAACGGCGTCGCGCAATCGACCGACACGTCAACGACGACCGCGGGAGATCTGGCGAGCCGTTTCAGCGCGTTCGGCCTGGACGTGGATCGCAGGGACGTGCAGGACCCGGAGGCGCTTTCCACGCACTTCGCAGAGGTCGTGGCGCAGGTTCGCGCCGGCCGGCCGTTCGTCCAGATCCTCGACACGTTTCGTTTGGCCGCGCACAGCAAGGGGGACGACGATCGGAGCCCCGAACGGCTACAGCAGGCGTGGACGGACGATCACTTGGCGCGCAGCCTGAATGCCGGAGATCCCGAGACCGTCGCGTCGTGGGAGGCGGCGAAGGCCGAGGTGCAGGCGCTGGTGCAGGAGATGGAGTCGGCGGGCTGGGCTCCACTGGGCGAGCTCAATGCGTTCGTCGTTCCCGAGCGTCCCCTGTTCTCGAGCAACGAGGACTTGCTCGTCCGTGCAGGCCAGCCGGAAAGCACGCGACGCGTGAACGAGCTGCTGAACCAGTCGCTTCACGACGCGATGGAGCGCGATCGAAGCCTCCTGCTCATCGGCGAGGACCTGCTCGATCCGTACGGCGGCGCATTCAAAGTGAGCAAGGGGCTGTCGACCCGCTTCCCGCAACGCGTTCTCTCCACGCCGATCTCGGAGGCGGCGATCGTCGGGCTCGGGAGCGGGTACGCGCTGGCCGGCGGGAAAGCCGTCGTCGAGATCATGTTCGGTGACTTCGCGGCGCTGGCAGCCGATCAAATCGTCAACCAGGCCGCGAAAATGCACTTCATGTACGCAGGAAAGACCAGCGTGCCGACCACGATCCGGCTGGTTTCGGGGGGCTACCGCGGCTACGGCCCGACGCACTCTCAGAGCCTGGAGGCGTTCTTCTGCGGCATTCCCGGCCTCAAGGTGGTCGCGTTGTCGCGTCGGCATCATCCGGGCGTGCTGTTGGGGGCGGCGACCCTCCGCGACCCGAATCCGGTGATCTTCGTCGAGAACAAGCTCCTGTACGGCATGCGCCCGCACGGAACGCCGCCGGCCGGCTTCCGCTTCGTGGCCGGCCCCGCGCCGGGGCCGGGCGTCTACCCGACGCTGGCCTATTCGACTCGTTCGGAAGGCGAAGCGGCCGACGTCACCATCGTCGCTTACGGCGGGCTCACCGACATCGTCGAGGAAGCCATGGAGGCCGGCATCCTCGACGAGGAGCTCGAGATCGACTACTACGTGCTGTCCCAGCTCAGCCCGCTTTACTTGTCGGACGTGGTCGCGTCCGTGCAGCGGACCGGCCGCCTGTTGGTCGTCGAAGAGGGTCCCCGGGCCTACGGCGTGGGGGCCGAGGTCGTGTCGCAGGTCGCGAGCGAAATGAAAGGCCGGCCGTTCCGCGCGGCGCGCGTCGGCGCGGTCGACGTGCCGATTCCAAACTCGCGCGTCCAGGAGGCGCAGGTGCTCCCGTCGAAGGAGACGATCCTGAACACTCTCCTGACGCTCTTCTAGGAGCAGTCCATGACGAGCGACCACGACGTACTCGTAGTTCCCCGAGTCTCCGCCAATGACGACAGTGGCCTGCTCATCGGTTGGACGAAAGGCGACGGCGAGCCGGTCGCACGGGACGAAGTGGTCTGCGAGCTCGAATTCAGCAAGTCGGTCTTCGAGATGCCCTCGCCGCGGGACGGGTGGCTGTTTCACTTCCGGAACGCGGGAGAGGAAGTGCGGGTCGGCGCCGTTTTCGGCGCCGTGTCGGGCCGGGCCGAGCGCCCGGTGATCGAGCGATCGGCGCCGGAACCGGCCGAGGGCGTGAAGCTCACGACCAAGGCGCGAAAGCTGATCGAAGAACGCGGGCTCGACGTCAGCGTGTTCCAGGGAATCGAGATCGTCAAGGAGCAGCACGTTCTCGCGTATCTCGAACGGCAGACGGCGGCGTCCGACGATTCCTCGGCCGAGGGTGAGCTGCTGCCGCTCACGGCGATCCGGAAACGCGCGGCGGAAACGCTCGAGCACTCGAAGCGGACCATTCCGCACTCGTATCTCGGGAGATGGCTCGACGCGGCGAGGGTCGACGCGCGCGCGGCAAAGCTTTCGGCCGACCACGACATCATGCTCAGCCTCTCGGATCTCCTGGTCGTCGCGGCGGCCGGGGCCGCGCTCGAGCATCCCCGGGCCCGGGGATCGTGGCGGCAGAATGCCGTGTTCATCCCCACGCGGATCAACGTCGGATTTGCCATGAACCAGCCCAACGGCGATCTCGTGGTGGCGGTCGTCCACGCCGCGGATCGGATGGAGCTCGACGAGCTCGTCGGGCGTATCCGGGGTCTCCAGAAGAAGGCCGTTCGCCACAAGCTCACGCCTGAAGAGCTCACCGGGGCGGCGCTGACCGTGACGAGCCTGCTGGGAAGCGGAGTTCATCAAGTGTTCCCGATTCTCGTTCCGGGACAGAGCACGATCGTGGCCCTGGGAGATCGCGCCGAGCTCGCAGGGCGGGCTGTCTACAGCCTCACGGTCGCCTTCGACCATCGCGTGCTGAACGGAGCGGAGGCCGCGGCCTATCTCGCAGCGGTCGGCCGCCGCTTGGAGGGAGAAGAGAGCGCATGACCGTCGACATTCGGGAAACGGTGATCCAAACGATCGCGAGCGTGCTACGCCTGGATGACGCGGAGCTTGCCGTCCTCCGCATGGAGACCGGCTACAAGCACCTCAAGAAGTGGACCTCGGCGCGGCACGCCGAGATCATGGTGGCCATCGAAGATGCGTTTCACATCGAGATCGACGAGCGCTCGATCCCGCGGTTGAACGACGTGGCCAAGATCGTCGCCTACGTCGAGAGAGCCGGCGGACCGGGAGCCTGATGCAAGCCCGGGGGCCATGGATCGGAATCGACATCGTAGCCGAGAGCGAGCTGATCGCATTGTCCGGCAACGAGGCAGCGCTGAAGCGGGTTTTCACGGCGCGCGAGATCGACGACTGCCGGAGTCGAGGGCAGGACGCGATCACCGCGCTCGCTCGTCGCTTCGCCGCCAAAGAGGCCCTGATGAAGGCGTGCCAGCGGGTCGTCGATATCCCCTCGAGAATCGAAATCGTGCACGATGCCGAGGGCGTGCCTTCCGTCCGCTGGGACTATCTCGAGGCCCACGGTTTGACGGCGCAGCTCAGCGTCAGCTCGACAGCGTCTCTGGCCGTCGCCGTGGCGCTGGTCCAGACATCCGAGTGACGAGGTCCGGCGAGCGGCCGTGGCAGCCGCTTCGCTGGAAGTGCCTCCGTTCGGGTCTAGACTCTGCCGATGCGCCACGTCAGCGCCCTCCTTTTCCTGTTCGCGACCGCGGCGTTCGCCGACCCCACCATCATTCGCGCGCCGCGGGTGATCGACGGTCGTGGGCACGTGCTCCGGAATGCCGCCATCGTCGTGGACGGCGGCAAGATCGTCGCGGTGGACGCTCATCCCAAGAAAGCGGACATCGACCTCGCGAACGCGACGCTGATGCCGGGTGGCATCGACACGCACGTTCACATCGGCTGGCACTTCGACGCAGACGGCCGCTCGCATTCGGGTGATGAAACGGATCGCAAGGAGACGCCCGAAGAGAGCGTCCTTTACGCCGCGGAGAACGCATACGCCACATTGACGGGCGGCATCACGACCGTGCAGTCCCTGGGTGCGCCGGTGGACAAGCCGCTGCGCGACGCCATCGAGCGCGGAGTTCTCCCGGGTCCGCGCATCCTCACCGCCATCGACCCACTCTCCGACGAGAAGCTCACGGCGGATGCGTTGCGCGCGCAGGTGGACAAAGCGGCGGACGAAGGCGCGGACGTCATCAAGGTCTTCGCGTCGCAGAGCATCCGCACAGGCGGAGGCCCCACCATGTCCCAGGAGCAGATGGACGCCATCTGCGGCGAGGCCAAGAAACGCAAGTTGCGCGTCGCCGTGCACGCTCACGGTGTCGAAAGCGTGGAGCGCGCCGTCCGCGCCGGATGCACGTCCATCGAGCACGGGGCGCTCATCGATCAGCCGACGCTGGATCTGATGGCGCAGCATGGCGTTTACCTCGATCCCAACACCGATCTCGTGTTCCGCAACTACTTCGAGCACAAGAGCCAGTTCCTGGGCACGGGCAGCTACACGGAAGAAGGGTTCGCGGCCATGCACCAGGCGGTGCCGCGCGTGCTCGAGGTGTTCAAGAAGGCCATTCGAACGAAGAATCTGAAGGTCGTCTTCGGCACCGACGCCCTGGCCGGCTCGCACGGCCGCAACTTCCAGGAGCTCGAGTACCGCGTACGCACCGGAGGCCAGTCCCCGATGGACGCCATCACTTCGGCCACCTCCCTGGCCGCGGAGTCCCTCGGCCTGGGCGAGCGCATCGGCACGCTGGCGCCGGGCTACGAGGCGGACGTCATCGCCGTGCAGGGAGATCCGCTCCAGGACATCGGCGCGCTGGAGAAGGTGGTGTTCGTGATGAAGAAGGGGCGGGTGGTCAAGCCTCGCTAGACATCACGGACAAATGTTCAGCGATTCATCCAATGGATCCCTGACATTGGGCCGTGCGGGAGAGCCATCGCCGTAGCGGCCGACCCCCGGCGTTAATCGTTCCCCGGCCGTATGCGTAAGACAAATGCCGCGCGGGCTCCCGCGTGCCGGAGGACGTATGACGCGCCGCACCAACGCCCGAGTGGCGGGTTGCTTCTTCCTTATCTATATCGTGGTCGGCATCACCAGCCTGAACCTTGCCAATCGAGCCGCCGGTCACGACGATGAAGCTGCCGGGCTGGCGAGCCTCGCCCAGCATGCCTCCCTGATGCGTCTTTCCGCCCTGCTCGACCTGTCGACGTTCTTCTACGCGGTGGTGCTTGGCGTGACGTTGTACGCGCTCACGCGCGACCAGGATCGCGAGCTGGCGGCGCTGGCATTGTGTTGCCGCGTCGGCGAAGGCGTCATCAATGCCGTGGGCGCCGCGCAGCTTCTCAATCTCGTGACGGCGGCGACGAGCGCGACGGCGGGCCGTGGGGTGGGGGCCGCCACGCTGGGGTCCGCCGGCCAGTTCGGGAACGTGGGATCGACGCTGTTCGCCGTCGGCAGCACGATCTTCGCCTATCTGTTCCTGCGTGCCCGCAGTATCCCTGTCGTGCTCGCGCGGGCGGGGGTGATCGCCTCGGCGATCCTCGCAGTCGCGATCCCGCTGCAGATGGCAGGGTTCCTCGGCCCGCCGCTGACGGCGTTCAAGTGGATTCCGATTTTCGGGTACGAGATCGTGCTTGCCGGTTGGCTGTTGATCAAAGGGGCGGCCGCTTCGGTGCCGCGCGCCTCGCGCTACCAGGAGTGACCCGTCACGTCAGCGATAACGTAGATCGAGCCCATCATCGTCACGAGCGCGAGGACGGTGAGGCCGATCGTATCCGGCACGATTCCTACGATCGACAGCACCTGAGCACCGATGTCTCAGGGTGACCTCGCGGCCAAGGCCCGCCGATCCAAAAAGATGGCGAACGGCGAATGGTTTCATCTGCAACCTCCAGTCCAAGATCCTGAGTCCAGTCCGAAAAGGTGTACATTTCCTGGACGGGTTTCTGCCGGCCGGGGGTGTTCATGACCAAGCTCAACAAAGTGCTTCGTGGCGGACTTCAGGCCTCGGTGCTGATGGCCGCCGGTATCACTTGGGGCGGGCAGCCGCCGGCCGACAGCTTCCGAGGAACTCACGAGGAACTTGCGGCCGGTCAGCGTGCCATCGAGGAGGTGCGCTGGCAGCACCGCATCTGGCCGGCCGACAACCCTCAGCCGAAGCCGTCGCTCGCGTCGCTCATGAGCGACGACGCTTTCCGAAGCCGAGCGGATGACGCGCTCCGGCGGTCGCACGCGCTCGAGATCCTCTTCCGCCAGTCGATCAGTCGCGACGATCTGCAAGCGGAGATCGATCGCATGGCCAGGGCGAGCAAGGATCCGGCGTTCCTCGCGGAGACCTGGCGGGCCCTGGGAAACGATGCGGCGCGGATCGGCGAGGCTCAGGCGCGACCCGCGATCGCGAGCCGGCGGCTCAGGGAGCTCTATGCGTCGGATGCGAGCCTCCACTCGGAGGTCCGAAACGCCGCGGTCGCTGCGATGCGGCGCGTTCGGAGCATCGCCGACCTTCGGATCATCGGCTCGTACTCGGAACGAACGTATCGCCGCGGCGACGCGATGACGACGGACGGATCCGTCGTGGTCGGCGATCCGGAATGGAAGCGTCTACAGCGCGAGCTGCGATACGCGTTCAACGTCGTAAGCCCCGACGATCGCCCGATCCCAACGGGGAACGTGAGCCGCATCATCGAAACGGAGACGGACTTCCATGCGGTAACCGTGCTCGCGCAAAGCGATGATTTCATCCGTGTGGCGTCGGTCCGTTGGGTCAAGACGCCTTTCGACGTGTGGTGGTCCGGCAAGAGCGCCACGATCGACGCGACGCCGTATGCCCCGGACGCCTCGCTCGTCCTCCCGCCACTCTCGCCGTCGTGCACGCCGGACACGTGGTCGCTCATGGACCCGGACATGCCGACTCCGCGCAGCGCCCACGCGGCGATCTGGACGGGCTCGGAGATGATCGTCTGGGGAGGCCAAGAAGGGATGGTTCTTCAGGAAGGCTGGCGCTATGACCCGTCGGCCGATACCTGGACGCGCATCAGCGACGCCAACGCCCCGGAACCTCGATCGGATCATCTCGCATTTTGGACCGGGAGCGAGATGCTCGTCGTCGGGGGGCAGTCGACTTATACGACGATGCGGTACGGCGGCCGCTATAGCCCGACGACGAACACCTGGTCGGCGGTGAGCGACGTCAACGCTCCCCCGAGCTTTCTCGAGGCCGCCGGCGTCTGGACCGGCTCGCGCCTGATCGTCTGGGGCGGTCAAGACGCGAATGGGACCCCCGTCTCCGACGGCGGAGTGTACGACCCCTCGACGGACGCGTGGACGCCGACGACGCAGACGGGTGTGCCGCTTCCCCGCAGAGGTCACACCGCGGTGTGGTCGGGCAGCAAGATGGTGGTCTGGGGCGGCACGTATTGCACCAACGTCCCGTCGTACTCGTGCACGGACCAGCGCACGGGCGGCGTGTACGATCCGGTCGCAGACTCATGGTCGTCGACGAAAACGGCGGGCGCTCCCACCGCTCGAGGCGGACACTCGGCGGTCTGGGACGGTTCGCGCATGATCGTCTGGGGCGGAAGCTCGACCGACTCGTCGACCGGAATCACGACCTATTTCGGCGACGGGATGAAGTACAACCCGGTCAACGACACGTGGGGCTCCATGAGCGCGATGTCGGCCCCCTCTGCGCGTGACCTGCACCGGGCAGTCTGGACCGGGACCCAGATGATCGTGTGGGGCGGGTCCGACGACCTAGGCCCGTCGATCGGCGGAGGGAGATATTCGTCCTCGACGAACAGCTGGCAGGCGGTATCGACCACCGCCGCCCCCAGCGCGCGGTACTTCTTCTCCGCGGTCTGGACGGGAAGCCGCATGGTCGTTTGGGGAGGTAACGACGGTTTCGGGTCTCTCGACAGCGGCGGCCGTTACGATCCGGTCACGAATTCTTGGACGGCGACCCGCCGGACCTCCTCGCGCCCCGCGGCGCGCGACGGTCATTCGGCAGTGTGGACCGGCGCGGAGATGCTCGTGTTCGGAGGCCACTGGGGCCTCTCGTTGAGCTCTCCTTACGACGGCTATCGCTACGATCTTTCGACCGATGCCTGGCAGCCGACGGCAACCACGGCGCTGTGGACCGAGACGACCGGCAACGCCTTCCTGTGGACGGGTTCGCAGGTGCTGTTGTGGGGTGGGCAACAGCCCGATCCGGGACCCCCGAGCTCGTACGTCTGCGTCGGAACCGGCCTTCGGTACGATCCCACCCTCGACGCGTGGTCCTCGATCTCGACGACCGGTGCACCGGCGGGCCGATGCAATCACACCGCCGTTTGGACGGGGGACCGCATGGTGGTCTGGGGAGGTGTCCCGTACGGCGGGGCGACCGAATTCAACGACGGCGGTCGCTACGATCCGGTCTCCCAAACGTGGACGCCAACCTCCACGACCGACGCTCCCTCTCCCCGGTACTCGCACTCGGCGATATGGACCGGACGTCGAATGGTCGTCTGGGGTGGAGCTGGGTTCCACGGATCCGTTAGTGACGTGGGCTCGACCGGCGGACAGTACGACCCGAACTCGGACACTTGGACTCCAACCTCGCTCGTCGGCGCGCCTTCCGCACGGACGAATCATCACGCGGCATGGTCGGGAAGAGACATGGTCCTCCGCGGCGGAACGGCGGGATTCGACGATTTCGACGACGGCGGTCGTTACGACCCGGACCTCGACGCGTGGCGAGCGACCTCCACCACCAATGCCCCTCCTGCGCTCACGTACAACGATTCGACGTTCGTCTGCGGAAAGCTCGTGGAGTGGGGGCTTGTGTCTTCTCCCAGCGCGCCTCCGCATTACACGGGGGCGCTGTACGATCCGTTGCAGGACTCGTGGTCCCCGATCGCGACCGATGCTCACGTCTATCTTCATTACTACTTTCCGATGGTTTCCACGGACCACCAGGTGATCGTGTGGGCGGGCGACTCCAATTTCAATGACACGAACACCGGCGCCGTCTACTGCGCCTGCTCGACGGCTCCCCAGCCGGCGAGCTCCCGCATTTTTGTGGAGAAGAATTCCGGAATCCCGCGTGTGACGTGGGAGATCGATCCCGCGGCGCTCGGCTACGACGTGCTCCGGGGGAGCCTCGCTTCGCTCCGCTCATCCCACGGAAACTTCGGAACCTCGACGACAGACTGCCTCGCCGACAATCATGAGCTGCCCTGGCAGGACGATGCCGATCCCGCGCCTGCCGGCGGATCTTGGTACCTCATCCGTTCGGTCGCTGCGAGCAGTGCCGGCACCTACGACGACGGGTCGGCAAGGCAGGTCGCGCCTCGAGACGCAGCGATCGCATCCTCCCCGGCGGCTTGTCCCTGAACGGTCCGACGATCCCGGAAAAACAAGCTCAAGCGCTCAATCCCTTGACCGGGTCCAGGACGCGGCGTATACGGACCGGCGGTTTCAGACGTCCAGCGGACCGCTATGGGTGGTGCGAGATGATCCCGAAGGCGCTCCTTCGTGCCGGCTGCGCCCTCGTCCTTTGGATCGGCGGCGCTTCGGCCGGCTTTGCCAGCACCAGCGTGTTGAGCATTCCGACCAATCTCAGCGGCGATCATGGGACAACGGCGCAGGTCCCCATCTCGGTGGCCCCCGGGGCCGGCATCCTCGGCATCGACATGACGGTGCATTACGACCCGGCCGTTCTCCAGATACAGAGTGTCGCGGTTTCGGGGGTCGCCCAGGCCGCCGGGTTCGGACTGGCCGCCAACACGAGCACCGCCGGCGTCATCGTCTTGACCGAATACGCCACCTCGAACGCACTGACCAGCTCGGGCGAGGTCCTGCGGATCAAGTTCACCGTCGCCGGGGTCGGCGGCAACACCTCGGCGTTGACGATGACGAACGTCTCGATCAACGAGGGCCAGATCCCGTCGTCGGTTCAGAACGGGCTGTTCACCGTCACGCCGCTGCCCATGGGACTGAGCCTCCCGGCCGCGACCGGGGATCCGGGCACCAACGTGGACGTTCCGCTGTCCGCGACGAACGCCGGCGGGGCGACCAACATCGCGGCGACGATCCAGTTCAACTCGGCCGTCGTCCAGGCGCAGAGCGTCACCGTGTCCGGGATCGCCGCGGCCGCGGGCTTCAGCGTCTCGTCGAACCTGTCGACACCCGGGACCGTCAGTCTGACGTTGTCCGGCGGCACCGCGCTCGCCGGCTCGGGTGAGCTGGCCAAGATCCGATTCCACGTCGCCGGGGCGCAGTCGGCCACGACGGCGCTGACGTTCACGAGCTGGTCGGTCAACAACGGCGCGATCTCCGCCACTGTCCAGAACGGGTCGTTCACGATCAACCCGGTGACGGTGCAGCTTTCCCTGCCGAGCGACGCGGTGGGCTCCACGGGCTCGACGGTCCAGGTCCCCGTCTCCGCGACGCCGGGGGATTCGATCTGCCGGGTGGACACGACGATCCAGTACGACTCCTCGGTCATTCAGGCCGACAACGTCACGGTCTCGGGAATCGGCGCGGCGGCCGGGTTCGGGGTCACGGCGAACACCGGAACGCCCGGCGTCGTGACCATCTCCACGTTCCAGACGGCGGGCTGTTTGACCGGTTCAGGGGAGTTCCTCAGGATTCAGTTCCACGTCGTGGGGGCGCTCGGCACGACGTCGCCTCTGACGTTCACGTCAGCGTCGATCAACAACGGCCAGCTGCCCTCATCGTTCCATCAGGGCGTGTTCACCGTGGTCGCGTTTTGCGCCACCGCGCCCGACGGGACGGCGTGCAACGACCTGAGCGCGTGCACGCAAACCGACACCTGCCAGGGCGGCGTGTGTGTCGGCGGCAATCCGGTCGTGTGCGCTCCCCAGGACTCGTGCCACGTCGGCGTTTGCAGTCCGCAGGACGGCACCTGCTCGCAGCAGGCCAAACCCGACAACTCTACGTGCGACGACGGGAACGCTTGTACCCAGACCGACACCTGCCAGAGCGGCGTGTGCACCGGTGCGAATCCAGTGGTCTGTACGGCGAGCGACCAGTGCCACGTGTCCGGAACGTGCGACGCCCAGTCCG
>CAZYHZ010000052.1:0-30824 GCA_964647625.1 uncultured Acidobacteriota bacterium | reverse complement strand
AGAAACGGTGGACGGCGACCCTTCCGGCGCTCTCCCGTCGACACGCGGCCTGACCCGGAACCATTCCCGCCCCAAATCGAAGCGGTTCGCTCTCGAAGCCCGCCAATAAAATCTCGAGATCAACAAGCTTGCGGCCACCGTGTCAGCCGACGCGCGCGATCGAAAGAGCGACCGTGTACTTGCCCGCTTCACCGGCGACCGCCTGCACGCTCAGCGTCCCCGTCCACGGCTTCCCGTCGCGTCCGGTGAACGTGTATCGGCTCGTGTTCGCGCCTGCTGCGCCTGCAGCCGGCGCCTTCACGCTTTTCCATTTCGCCTGAGTCGTGCAGGCCGTCCCAAAGCGGTCGGCCAGCTCGGCCGCGCTCAGCTTCGAGGTCCCGGTCGCGACGACGTCCCACCGGTCGGTCCCTCCCTCCGTGCTCACGAGGCTCCACGTGCCGGCCCCGTCGAGCGATCCATCGATCCACGACTCGAGCTCCCTGTCGGCGAGGGCCCCGCGGGCCAGCCCGCCATCCGCGCGCCAGTCGTACTCCTCTCCGAGCGCGACCTGCTGCGCGGTGCCCTTTCCGAGCGTCGACGCGACGACGTGCAGGGCGCCGTCGATGCCGGCGGTGAGCCCGCCGGTCGTGACGATCTTTCCGTTGTCGACGTAGCGCTGGTCGTCCACGACCTTCGTCTTCGGGTATTCCGCCGCGAGCCTGCCGACGTTTCCGTGGGTCGTCGTGGCGGTGAGTCCGTCGAGCAGACCGGCCTTCGCGAGAATGAACGCGCCGTTGCACACGGACATCGTGTATCGCGTCCTCGCGGTCGTCTCCTTGACCCATTTCAGCGTCGCGTCGCTCCCGAGCACGCCCTTCACGCCCCCGCCCGGCACCACGAGGATCTCGGGGGGTGGGGCGTCCGCGAACGCGAACTTCGGCACCACCGTCATGCCGGCGACCGTGGTGATCGGCTGCTTGGTCAGGGCGACGGTGTAGACGTCGAATCCCGCCGACTGGAAGATCTCGTAGGGGCCGGTGTAGTCGATGATCTGCACGCCGTCGAAGATCAAGATGCCGACCTTCTTGCGAGATTCGGCCTCCGCTTTCGCCGCCGCCTCCTCGATCAGCGCCATGCCGCACTTGGGGCAAGACCCCGGCGCGTCGAACGTCCCCGAATCGCACGGCAGGCCGCAGGGCGGACAGACGTAACGCTTCGGCTCCGCCGTTTCCGGATAGGCAAGGCCCACGACGAGCACGACGAGGGCGAGAGCGGAAAGAATCGATGCGACAGCGTATGACTTGGTTCTCATGCGAGCCTCCGCTTCCGGGGCGGCGCGGCGACCGGCCGGGGCCCGGTTGGATGACGACGATTGAACCGTTCCCGATACTGGCCCGGGGGAATGCCGACCGCGCGGAGAAACCGCCGGCGCAGGGACTCGGTGGTCCCGAGGCCGCTCTTCGCGCAGATCGTCTCGAGATCGTCGCCGGCTTCCTCGAGCAACCGCCGCGCCGTCTCGATACGGACGGACGTCACGAAGCGCGCGGGGGTCGTCCCGACCTCTCGCGTGAAGATGCGGGCGAAGTTGCGGGGGCTCATGGAAACGCGACGCGCGAGGGCCTCGACCGACAGATCGGCTTCGGGGTGCTCCAAGGCGTAGGCCTGAAGCTCGCGGAGCGGCTCGTGCGCCGCCAGCTGGACCGCAAGCTGCGCGCTGAACTGGGCCTGTCCGCCCGGACGCCTCAAGAACATGACGAGCGCCCGTGCGATGGCGAGCGCGACCTCGCGCCCGTGGTCGTCTTCGACGAGGGCGAGGGCGAGGTCCATCCCGGCGGTGACGCCGGCGGAGGTGTACACGGACCCTTCCTGGACGAAGATCGTATCGGGCTCGACGCTCACTCCCGGGTACGATCGCGCCAGCTCGTTGCAGTACGCCCAGTGCGTCGTCGCCCGCCGCCCGTTCAGAACCCCGGCCTCCGCGAGGAAGAACGCGCCCGTGCAAACGGATGCAAGGCGCCTCACCCATCCTGCCTGACGCCTGATCCAGCGGAGCAGCGGAGGGTGCGACCGGTATCGCTCCGCCCCCATGCCGCCCGCGATCATCAGGGTGTCGATCCCGCGTCCGACTTCGGCAAAGCCGTGCTCGGCGTAGAGGCGCAGGCCCGAGGACGCCTGGAACGGCCCGCGGGTCAAGCCGACGATCTCGACGCTGTACGCGTCATCGTCGCGCTTGCCGTTTTCCTTGAGCCACCGCGACGTCCGCGAGAAGACCTCGAGCGGGCCCATGACGTCGAGCATCTGGATCCCCGGATAGGCCAGCATCGCGATCCTCGAAGTTCCAAAACGCTTGCCGACCGAGGACGTTCTTTCGGGATGGGACGGTTTCGTAGCCATGGGAAAAGCATGCTCCCGGGCACGCCTGGCTACAATGACATTATTCCCACAATTTCTGCCAAGTCCGACTGGGCGAGGAGCCCGCCGAACCGGTGAAGGTGGCCGGATTACTCGACGATGTGAGCCGTACCCGTGCGCAGCGCCTCGTCGAAGATCCCGTCGAGCGCGCTCTGGATCTCCTCGGACACGCGCGCCTGGATCCGGTTGACGGTCTCCTGCCGGCCGTTCACGACGCTCTGCTCGGCATTGACCTTCGCCTGCACTTCGTTCACGACGTCCTGCTGCCGGTTGACCTCTAATTGCAGCCCGTTGACGTGCGACTGGCTCGCCGAGGAGTCCTTCCCCTGCTTGTCGAGCCGGCTGACTTCCGCTTGCCGCGCGTTGACGTCGGACTGCACACGGTTGACCGCGGCCTGCTGCGTGTTGACGACCGACTGATGACTGTTGACCTCCGTCTGGGCGCGGTTCACCTCCGACTGTCTTGCGTTCACGTCCCGTTGCGGGGCCATCGCCTCGCGGATCTCATCGAGCGTCTTGGTGTCGGTCACGATGTAGTCGCGGCCCTGGCGGCGGAACCAAGCGAAGTGGGATCCGTATTTCGAGCGCCACGCGCGCATCGGCGGCTCGTCGCTCGCATCCCATGAACCGCTCATGGAGTCCCCGTCGACGACCAGGTAGCGGTTGATGACCACAGGCCGGTCCGCGTCCGACGAGGATCCGGGAAGCGGAGCAGGCGGCGGCTCCGGAGGCGCCGGCGCGACCGCGGCCGCCAGGACGAGGGCCGGGATCGCGATCGCCACGATCGCCGCGATTCCGAGTCGGGTCACACTTTGCGCAGCTCCGGGTCCATCGAGAATGTGATCGATGCGCCTTTGTACGCTTTCAAAACGAGCCATGGCGACTCCTTCCCAGTGAATCGGTCGTTTTCCGCGCCGCATGAATCGCAGGAGGACCTCCGCATAGGAGGTGCGGTCGGGAGCAACGAGCAGCGCCGCGTCGTCGCTGACCTGCTCCGCAAGACGCACGATCGTGCCGTGCATCCACCAGCTCACGGGGCTGAGCCAGAGGACCGCGCGGTGCAGGGAGGAGAGCGACTGGACGGCCGGATCGTGCCGGTCGACGTGCGAGCGCTCGTGGGCCAGGACGGCGTTCAGCGTGGCGACATCCCACCGTTTCCAGCCCGTGGGGAGCGCGATGACGGCCCGTCGAAGGCCCAGCGCCGCAGGCGCCGCGAGGTCGCGCGATTCGACGACCCGCACGCCATCCGCCGATAGGTCCGTTTCCGTACTCCGCAGCATGATTCGCCGTGTCAGCGCCACACCGATGACGATGCGGGCGAGGAAGAAACTCGCCCCGAGCACATAGACGGCGATCAGCGCTCGCTGCCAGGTACCGGCGGGATGCGGCCGCGGAGCCTCGCTCGGCGGGGCTTTCGCGACCGGCGCGCCTACCACCAACCGGTCCGCCGCCGCGGCCGTGGGGTGAGATTGAACGACTTCGCTGCTTCCCGTCTCCGGTTGCCGTGCATGCATCCAGGCGGTTCCCGGCACGACGACCGTCGGGGCGATCGGCGCGAGGACCGGAATCAGCAGGGACGCGAAGAGCGCCGCCGTCCAGGCCGCAAGGCGCACCGAGGCGCTTCGGACGCGGAGAATGGCGAGCAAGGCCGCTGTCGCGGCGGCGACGAGCGCCGAGCGCAGCGCCCACCCTCCGAGGAAAACGACGGGGCTCATCGTTTGTTCTCCTTCCGCGCGTCGATCTTCTTCGCCAGTCGGCGCAGCTGTCCGGGTGTCAGCACTTGATTGTCGATGAGACCGACGAGCAGCTCTTCGACCGATCCGCCGCAGAATTTGTCGACGAGATGCGCCGCGAAGCTCGCGGCGACGCTCCGCTGCGTGTCGCGGGCTCGGTACAGAAAGGTACGGCCGTCGACGGTGTGGGTGAGGTAGCCCTTCTCTTCGAGACGACGGAGGATCGTCCGGACCGTGGAGTCCTTCAACTGGCGCGTGGCGGCGATCCCCTCCCGGCACGTGTCCGCCGTGCAGCCGGGATGGGCCCATACGAAATCCAGGACCGCCTGCTCGAGGCGCGTCGGCGGCTTCTGCCGTCCTTGATTGTTAAGTCTCATAACGTTACGAAGTGTAACACTAAACAGAGGCGTGTCAATCCCCGCATGGCCCGGACAGGGACGGCCGCGGTCGAGCCCGTGAAGAGCGCTTCGAGCGAAAATACGCGCCTCACGCCTGATCACGGCCGGATCACGCTTCGTCCCAGCAACGCCCGTTCCCTTGGCGCGTCCACGTACGGTGACGCTCGTCATGACCGCGCGGCTCCCCGGCCTCGATGTGCTCCGGCTGCTCGCCGTCCTGCTCGTCATACTCGATCACCTGAGGCCTGCCCCGCCGGACGGCTGGGCGCTTCCGGCGAGGCGGCTCCTCGAGGCCTTGCAGCGGGGCGGCTGGGTGGGCGTCGATCTCTTCTTCGTCCTGAGCGGATTTCTCGCCTCCGGTTTGCTGTTCGCCGAGTACAAGGCCAGCGGTCGCCTATCCGTCGGGCGTTTCTTGCTGCGGCGAGGGGCGAAGATCTACCCGCCGTTCTGGGCGCTGCTCGCGATCTCGCTGATCCTCTTTCATGCCGGCCATCAGCGATATGCCCACAGCTCGCTGCTGGCCGAGGTCTTCTTCGTTCAGAGCTACGTGCCGGGACTGTGGCTGCACACGTGGTCGCTTGCCGTGGAAGAGCACTTCTACCTTCTCCTCGTGTTGCTGCTGTCGGTCGTGCTGAGGCTCAACCGGGATTCGCCGGCGCCCTTCCGCCGCGTGCCTTTCATCGCGTTGGGAGTAGCCGCCTTCGTGTTGGCGCTGAGATTCTTGCACTGGCATGAGCGGCCTGCGTACTCGCTCTACGCGTACCACTTCGCCACGCACCTCCGAATCGACTCGCTCTTCCTGGGCGTCGCCATCTCGTACTTCCACCACTTTCACACGTCCGAGTTCGTTTCAGCGCTCCGACGGTGGAGATACGCGCTGATCGCCGGCGGTCTGGCACTGCTCGTTCCCCCGTTCCTCGTTCCACACCAGTCGCCGATCATCTTCACGGTGGGCTTCACCGCGTTCGCCTGCGGAAGCGGGATGCTGATGGTCGGTGTCCTGCTGTGCGATCTGCCGCGAAGCCGATGGATGGGCGTTCCGGCGACGCTCGGCGCGCACTCCTACTCCATCTACCTCTGGAACTTGCCCGTGCGCTACTGGGGGACGCCGCTCATCGAGCGCGCGCTGGGCCCGTCGGCCGGGTTCGGCATCCGTGCTGCGATCTACGTCATCGCGACGCTTTCGGTCGGTGTGGCCATGGCGAAGCTGATCGAGATCCCAGCGCTTCGCTCGAGGGACCGCTGGATCCCGTCCCGAAGCGGCGCGACTCTTGCGGCGAGCCCGCCGTCAGTAGTGAAACTGCTGGACCTGAACTCCGCCCGGTCCGTACGTCCAACCGGTTCTGGTCGAGGGATCGATCTGGATCCCGCGCTCGTTGCCGACGAGCCCGTTGTTGCCGAAGAGCTGCGCCAGGAAATTGAAGCTCGGAAGAACGCGAATCGGGTTGCCTGAGCTCAGGTTGAATACTCCGACCGCGCTCATCGCATTGTTGTCGACCAGATAGCTGTCGGTCGTCACGAACCCGGCGATCAGCAGGCCGTTTCTGGAGTCGACGACCGGGAACAGCGGCGAGCGCGGGCCGAGCCCGGAGAGATTCGAGGCGTGAAGCGACCCCTGGTCGAACGTCTGGAGCTGCGCGGGGGGAAACAGGCGCGGGAACGCGAACATCGGCCCGATCGTCAGATAGCCGCGGCGGCCGGCGTTGTCCGCGGCCAGGCCGGAGACGCAATTCTGGACGGGCCCGACCGGCGCAGCCGTCGCGTGGTCGACATCGACCGCGGTCGCGAAGGTGTCGAAGAACATGCAGAGATCGCCGAAGAACATCGAAGCGAGCAGGGCGTGCCCGGACGACGTGTCGACGTCGAGCGTCGTGAACACGCCGCGGTCGTCCGTGCCGTTGTCGGCGAAGATCGCGGGGTCGAGAGCTCCGGAGTCGGTGTGGAACGGGAGGACGTTGTCGGAGTAGTCGGCGCCGCTCAAGCCGAGCAGCGACGCGCGATGCCGGCTCGAGTCGACCCGTCCACCGATGATCGCGAAATCCGTGCCCGCGTCCACCGGGATGCTCGCGAGCTTCGCGCCGGTTTGCGAATCGAACGATTCGAGGTTCTGGAGCGTGCCGAACCAGTCGTAGCGGATCGTCACGGTACGGTGCAACAGCGTGTCGCTCCCGAACATGTAGTAGATGCTCTGGCCGGTCGCGTCTTGCGCGACGGGAGCGCCGTAGCTTCCATGGACCGGGTCGTAACGGAGCAGCGCGCTGTCGGCGAGGTTGCCGAACGCATCGAAGCCGGAAGTGGCGACGATCGATCCCCCGCCCGGCTGGATGTCGAAGTCGTTGATCGTCTCACCGCCGGGCGTGAAGCCGTCGTCGAACTCCAAACCGGAAACCGCCGACGCCGATCCGACGACCGCGCCCCGGGTGCCGGTGGCCAGGATGCGTGCCGAGTAGATGAGGGATGATGGCAGGCCGATCGCTGCCGCGTCGAGGGTGATCGTCCCGGTCTTGCCGGGGAGAGTGCGCCAGAGCGTCGAGCCCGCGTCGACGCCGTCGTGATCGCGGCGATCGCCGTTCTGGTTCGTGAAGGTGTTGATCGATCCGTAGATCGTTTGTCCCGGAGCGGAGATCTCGAGCGCCGCTCCGATGGCTCCGGGGACATGGCTGGCATCCCATTGCACCGAGAATTGCGGCGCCGCGCGCGAGACCGCGACGTTGTAGGAAGGTCCGCCTCCGGCGACGGTCAGGACAGGGGCCGGCGGCCGCACATCGCCCGATGCGCCCACGATGCGGATCGGCTCGAACCACCCGTAGAAACCGTTCACCGAGTCCTGCTGGATGCCGATGCCGTAGAGGCCGGCTCCGCCGGTGAACGCGTCGGCGGGCACCGTCACCTGCGTGTCGTTTGCGCTGATCGGAATGATGCGCTCGTTCCGGAACAGCGGCGCCGCCGCCGGACTCCAATGATCGACCGACGAGATGATGAGCCGCGGCTTGTTCACCTGACGGACGTGACCGAGGTCGTACGTCACCTGGAAGGGCTTCCCCGCGGTCGCCACGGCGGGTGCGCCGGGAGGGAGCGCGTCGGAATACGTCCCGTCGGTGGGTCCGAAGGTGAGCGTCAGGCCGGAAGACGCCACGACGGTTTGTCCGCTTCGGAGCTGATAGGTCACTGGCACGCTCCGCGAGCTACCGGACGCCACGGGCAATCCCGCTGCCGCGAGGATCTGAGCGGGAAGCAGGCGGAAGGACGGGCCCCCTTGCCTGAACGTCTGCTGCCCGATCGTCAGCGCGTAGTTGGGTTTTGAAATCGTGCCCTTGGCGACGATGTCGGCGGCGATCGTGATCGGTCCGGTCAGGTTCTGGCCCGTCGGCGGCTCGAAGTCGGCCGGTGGGCCGGAGAGATCGATGGCCCCCGGGTCGGTCGCCTCCACGAACGTGGCGCCGAGATCGCTCAAGGCCTGCCTGTGGGCGACGGACATGCGCACGATCGACGGTGCGGGATCGGAGCCGAGGATCGACTCGACCGCCGCCGTGACGTCGATCTGCCGGCCGACCGACAGCTGGACCACCGATTGCGGCGGGTTCGGCAAGATCCTCCCGGTGCTCGAGAGAACGTCGCGCACCTGTGCGGGCGCCATCGGCTCGCCGCTGAGGCGCGCGCTCTGAATGACGACGGCTGCCGCGGCGGCGACCATCGGCGTCGACGCCGACGTCCCCCCGTTGAGGACGGGGACCACGGCTTGGGACGGGCAATCGATGCCGTCGCACGCGTGGACGAACGCGGGAATGTTGTCGCTCGGGGCGGAGAGGTTGAGGCGCGTCCCGAAGCCGCTCGAGAAGCTGGTCGAGCCGTTGTAGCGGGTGGCGGGAAACGCTCCGGTCGTATTGAGCGGGGAAACGCCCTGGGGAGACGCACTGAAAATGTCATCGAGCGTCGATCCGCCGACGTCGAAGCTTCCGCTGTCGTCGAGGCGAGAGGGGGCGGTCGAAGCCGCGACTTGCTCGACCGATGTGGGGTCCGATCCCGCGGTCGCGAGGTTGGTCGGGGCGCTGCCGCCATCGGGGCCGATCGCGGCCGGAGTGAACAGACGGGTGCCGTCGTTGGAGGAAATGCAAACGACGATCCCGAGATCGCGGACGATCGAATGGACCGCCGCGCGGACGGCCGGATCGTCTTCGAGGTAGCGGGCCGGGAACCCGGTCGTGTCGAAGCCGAACCCGAGGCTGGCCGTGATCACGTCGGGGCGTGGCTGCTGCTGGGCCGCGGCGACGATCGCCGCGAGGATGTTCGCGAACGTCGGCTCTTCCGGCACGATCAGACGGTACTGGGCGCCGGGCGCGATGCCGAGAAGGTCGGTCAGCCCGCTGCCTTCCGCGCCGGGACGCTGCAGGTCGTGCGGGAGGGGGGCCATCACCGAGAAATCCAGCAGGACCTCGCTCAGGAACGGATCGACGAACTCGACCTGCGCGAGCGGGTCGAGCGTGCCGTCGAGAGCGGCGCCCCACGCCGGGATCAGCGGCATCGAGGGGATGTCGAGGTATCGCTGCCCGCCCGAGACGACGGTCGTCGGTCCGAAGTTCTCCACGTAGAAGTCCCCGGCATCCGCCATCGCCTGGTCGGTGAGGTCGCCGATCGAGACGTTGGTCACGATCACGCCGTCGCCGGGAAGCGCGCCGTAGCGCCGGCTCAGGATGTCGAACGCACCGACCGCATTGACGCCTCCGGCGTTGAGATGCGCTTGAAACGACGAGGAGAGACCGTAGTTCGACGGAAGCGCTTGTGGCAGCGTTTCGGCGATCGCTTGCTGCGTCGGGCGCGCCGAGCGCGCGCGGTCCGCCGCCCATGCGGGAATCGTGTGCGGCTCCGTGGCCATCGAGGAGACGATCCAGTTCGGGCCGGCGTACGAGATCCCACGCGCGCCGCGAAGGCTCGCGGTCGCGGTCAGGGGATCGGCCCCGTTGACACGAACCACGAAGAACCGGGAGAGATCGAGGCTCGAGCTCGGGACCCTTTCACCGGAGCGGGAATTTCCGGCGAGGAGAGGCCGCGCAGAGACCGCGCCCACGCCGCGAAGCGCGGCGTCGGCATCGAGATCGCCCGTCAGGGCGTCCTCATTCCCCAGCTCAGGGGAGATCGTGCCCGCCGAAGCGGCGTCGAGCGCGACGAGGATCTCGCCCGGCACGAAACGGCCGCGATCCGGAAGCGAAGCGCGCTTGACGATCGACCGGGCCTCGGGTCCCCAACCGCCCATCGCCGACCGGCCCGCAGGCCGCATCATGATCAGAGGGCGCATCCGGCCGTTCGCGTCCGTGCGTGCGCCGAACCCGTCCGCGCCCAGCGTGACGGTCGAGCCGTCGTACAGACGGAACGTGTCGGCGGGCGTCCCCCGTTGCTCGGCCGCGTTTGCGACGCGCTGAGCGAGCGCCGCGGCCGCAGGCCCGTTCGGCATAGCCGCAGGCGCCGGAATCGACGAAAAAACAAGAGACGAAAGCGTGGCCAGCGAGAGAAAGACGCGCGGCGAAGACGATGTCATCGGATGCCTCCCTCGATTCCCCGAAACCCGTGCTCGGACTCTACGCCGCTCACCCGACTTCTGCCATCGAGACCGGGCCGTCCGCCCCCGGCGCCGGGGCGGGTCTAAATCGCCCGATCAGAGGTAGCAATTACATGCGACAGCGCCGAGGCCATTCGTCGCGCTTCCGCCGGAAAATCAAGACTATCCCTCGCTCGCCGCGAGAAAAGCTCGGAAAACTTCAAATTCCGATCGTTGGCGCGCTCGTCGCAACCTCCCGTTCAGCGAGCGAAGTCCTGGAGTTAGCGGGGAGACGACTCTCCGAATCGAAAGGAGCTTGGTCATGACAACGAAGGAAGCAGGAATCGTCGAGACCGTGAAGAGCGGCGTCGTGGGCGCCGTCAAGGGAAGCGGTGACGTCGCGAAGGCGGCCGTGGACACCGTCAGCAACACGCTGTCCGCAACGCTCAAGGATGCAGGCAAGGTGGGCGGGTCGGCCGTGGAGACGATCGGCCACGTCGCCGGAGGCGCAATCCAGGGCGCGGCGGAAGTCGGCGCCCACCTGGGGCATGCCGCGAGAGGCACCGTGATCGGCGTGCTGCGTGGCACCAAACACGTCGGCACCGAAGCGATGGACACCATCGGCCATACGGCCGAGGCCGTGATCCATCACACCGCCGCGGCCGGCGGGGCGCTCGAGCACGCCGCGACCGGATTGGTGGAAGGCGCGATTCAGTCGGCCAAGGGAATCGGCGTGAGCGCCGAGGATGCCGCCTCGGCCGCAGCCCATGGTGCGTTGAAGGCCGCCGACAAGGTGGGTTCGGCCGCCGTGGGAACGGTCCGCAACGCGCTGACGAAGACGATCTCCGGCGTCAAGGTCGTGCTCAAGGCGCCGTTCAAAGCCTGATTCGCGGCGCGAGCTCGAAGTCAGGCTCTCTCCTCAACCAAGCAAAGAAAGGAAGGGTTCAACCATGAACAGGAAACTCATGACCTTGTTGCTTCTCATCTTGGCCCCCGTCGCGTGGTCGAGCGCGTTCGCGGCAGACGATCCCTCGGTGAAGCCGAAGGACTGCGACATGACGTACAACCTGAAGGGCTGGTCGGCGGTCTACAAGACGGCCAAGGGCGAAGGGACCATCACGTGCAATAACGGTGAGTCCGCGCAGGTGGAGATCAACGTGAAGGGCGGCGGCCTGACGTTCGGCAAGACCGACATCTACAAGGGCAAGGCCGAGATCTCCGGAGTCCAGTCGATCAACGACATCTACGGCTCGTATGCGATGGGCTCGGCCCACGCGGCCGTCGTGAAGGCCGGAGCCGTCGCGGTCATGACCAAGGGGAACGTCTCGATCGCGCTCTCGGGCGCGGGCGAAGGCATGGACGTCGGGATCGATTTCTCCGACTTCATGATCAAGAAGGCCGGGACGTCCAAGAGCAAATAAGCAGCTTCTGAGCCGCGGGCCGCGCCCCTCGGGGCGCGGCCCGCGTCGCTCTATCCGAGCCATCGATGTCGGAGGTGCCGTATGCGAGCCACTCTCTCGATTCTCTTTGCAGCAGCGATCTTTCTCGGTAGCGTGTCCGCCGCAGTGCCAATCCGCAACGGGCACGGGCACGGTAATTCCCACGCGGCGCACGCCAGTCACGGCGGCCTCCCGCCTGGGCTCGCCAAGAAGTTCGGGCCTAGCATTCCGTCGCGGTGCTACGTCGCCGTCGACCCGCGCTACGACGATCGCGCGTGGTTCCTGATCGACGGACGCTGGGTGCTCCGGCAGGGATTCGCGCCCGACGTCCGCCTCGAGGTGCGTCAGGTGATGGCGCTCCCGGCTCTGCCGAGCCCGCCACCGGTGCCCCTCCCGCACGTCCAGGTCGGCCTGCACGTCGTGTTGTTCGGGTGACGCCGGGAGGCTCGGCTCCTCGATTGCCGGGGCGCAAGCTCGGTCGCGAATCATCCAGCGCCAGAACGAACGGCTCTCGTAGCTCGCTGAACTCGTTGGTGTGCAACACCGCGCTCCGACGGCATCGATGGCAGCCGCAGAAACATTACTGAGAATCCGTTCTGCCGCAGGGAGGCGGAATTGGGCGCTTCCGAGGGTCCGGGTTCACACTCGACAAGACCTCGATGCGTGAGTGACCGCCCGGACCCACCGGAATGCCACAGGCGTCTGCTCCGAGATGATCCGGGTACGCCACATGCACATCGACCGGTGATGTCGCGGGGAGGCAGGTGAGTACCGCGACACCGTTCTTGTCGGTCTCGGCACCGACGTAGTTCAGGTGCTCGTCGGTCACTCGCCCACTGACCGTCGCCTCCGCGAGCGGCACCCGTCTGCCGCTCCGGTCATGGTGAACATGCACTTCCAGAGATGCGAGAATACCGAGGTCAAGTTCAACACTCGAGTTCCGCCCTGCCCGCGCAACTAACTTGCTGAAGTGAAACTCACCGCAACCGCGAGGTTGGACAGTGACCTCGTAGCCGGCCCACGCCGGGACATCCTGGAGTATCGCAACGCCGTCCCTCCCGGTAAGTGCCGAGAATGCGTAATGAAGTGGACGACCGGCGATCGTCACCTTCGCATCCGTCAAATCCATCGGCTTGGACGAGTCCGCGTCGCACGCCGCCAGTTTCACTCGCAGAAAGTCCGCGTTGTCGGTGTGGGGAATGTGGACGCGCTCACCGCACGATCGGATCGTGGCGAGCTGGTGGTCCCAGTACCAATTCGCTGTCAGAACTGTCGCTTCGCCGCGGATAGGTCGTTGCACGGAGATCGCACACCCGCCGAGCGCGCTCGGAGCGGCGGTGGAAGGACGCCGAAGCGTGACGGTGTTCGAGTCACTCTTCGGTCGCAACTCGATATTCGCACATGAGAATTCATGATTCAGTGGCCCAACGAGAAGCATCAAAGGATCGTTGGGCCAGTCCGGGGGCTGGATGTCGCGCATGACCTCGCGCCACTCTTCTGGACTGCACACCAGCGTAACCGTGTCCGCTGGGACGCTGCCGGCGGGAAGCGGTTGAGCGCGTGCAAGCGTGAAATCCTGAAACTGCGGGATCCGAAGAGGAGCCTCAGGCGCGCTGGCGCCCTGCGACGCGAGGATCGAACCAGCGGCCAGAACGCTCGCGGTCCATGACTGAATCGGTTCCATGAGCCGATGGTAGGCCCGGACTGTACGGATGTGCCGATTCGTAGCGGTTCCCGCACAGCAATGGACCTGTTCGGCGGGTCTGTAGCGTCATGGTCTACGTTGGAGACCTATACTCACGCCAGAACCATGGAGGAATCGTGCGACTCCTTCCGCTTGTGCTGTGCCTCGTCGGGTTGGGCATCGCGAGAGCTGACGAGAAGTCGCCGTGGAGTTCCTACGACGCGGCGATTCGGAGCGCGCGGACGAGCCATGAGTTGGTATACGTGCTCTACGGCAATCCAAGCTGCCCATATGTCGGGCCCGTGCAAGAGGCCCTGGACAGCGCCACGGTCGAGGCGTTGTCGAACGGCCGATTTACTCGCGCTTACGTCGACATCGACTCATCGGGCAAGGCGTTAGCGAAGCGTTGGCACATCGTCGGCACTCCGACCTTGCAGTTCCTCGATCTTGACGGCAAGGAAGTGTGGCGGATTACGCCGACCGCTCAACCCGCAGAGCTCGCCGCGGCACTGCAACAGGTGATCGACGGCAAGTCCTATGCCGGTCAGGTGCGTCTATTGCGGGCGGGTACGTTGGACCCGCGTCCGACGCTGGAATTGGCAAGGAACTATCTAGACCGAGGCTGGCATCGAAAGGGTATGTCTCTGCTCAGTAAGATCGCCAAAGATCCTGTCCGGTTCGATCGGAGGATTCGGCGAGAGGCCAGCTTTTACGTAATGGAATACGCGACGCCGGAGCAACGGCTGCGGCTGTTGCCAACACACATCGCCGCGTTTCCCGAGGATGTCCTCGCACGAATCAATCTCGGCTACGCCACGCGCAACCAGAGTCTCGACCAGCGACGACCTGTCATGAGACAGCTCGCCGACGCTCTGCCTTTGAGCGAAGACTCCGGCACCACGCGTGCGGGGCTTCGACTCATCGTCCAGTTCGCGTTGTACTCGGATCCATCCTCCGCCGCGTGGGCATTGCCGTTCGCATTTCAGCGACTCTCGCTGGAACCGCGCGACATGAGCGCCCTTTCCGAATGTATCGCCGTGGCCGTAACTGCGAATAGACGCGACATGATCACTACGGCGGAACGCGTGGCCTTGGAGGCTAACGCGAGTGGCGAGACGAGTATCGAAGACGCCGTCGCCGCCGGCATCAAGCAAGGGGAGAAAGCAGCACACTAGAGCCCATTGCCGTCGTTCCACACGATTGGGGCCGTGCCATGTACGAGAGCCGGGCGACGCGCGCCCGACCCGTCAATTCCGCAATGATGTGCTGGAGGCGCTGGCGGCGACGGAGCTGATTCGCTCTCCTCGCTCACGCAGGGCTTGTGAACATGGCATGGCCGCTCACCGTGGGGACTTCCTCCTGCATCATGTCCCAATGCTCGACCACCTTGCCGTCCTTGACGCGGAAGATATCGACCGCAACCATCGGTTTCGGGCCCCCACCCAGTGTAGCGGCCGTGAACCATGAAGAGATCTCTCTCGACCGCTCATCGAGTAGGCTGTCGTCGTCGCGGCGTTGGCGACACTATACTGGTGTCATGAGAGGCATCTCCGAGCGGCTACGTGAAGAGGACCGTGCGCGCCTTCGACGAATGACTCCGGCGCAACGCGTCGCCGAGGCGTTCTCGTTGGGCGAAGCCGCGATCGACGCTCATGCCGCCGCGCACGGGATCGGGCGCGAAGAGGCACGGCGCCGACTCGAACGTTCGGCACAGGCAGGACGCCGGTCCTCAAACGTCCTGCGGCGACTCGTGGGGTGAGCCTCCTTCGCGACACCGTGGAGCTTCTCGAGGCCGAGGGGATCCGGCACGCACTCATCGGTGCCGCCGCCATGGCTGTGCGCGGCGTCAGCCGTGCCACGGCCGACGTCGACCTCATGACGCTCGACGTTCGAGCGCTCAGCCCAGGTTTGTGGACGAAGCTCGAGGCCAAGGGCGTGCATGTGCTGCTTCTCCGCGGCGACACCGATGACCCCCTCGCGGGAAACGTCCGCCTGTCGGTTCCGGAGGACCGCATCGTCGACGTTGTTGTCGGTCGCCATGTCTGGCAGCAAGAGATCGTCGACGACGCTGAAAGTCTCTCGATCGGGGAGATTGCGTTGCCAGTGGCAAAACCGGCGGGGCTCGTGTTGCTGAAGCTGTATGCAGGGGGTCCGAAGGACGCGTGGGACGTGCGCGCGCTCCTGGAGGGCCTCGATGCCCCCAATCGTCGCGCCGTTGAGGACGAGGTCGGTCGAATCGTGCCGCGCCTGCCCCGTGAATGCGGGCATCTCTGGGACCGCCTTCGCGAGGAGCGCTGACGCGCTCGGATTGGAAGCGCATTCGAGTCGAGTCGTCTGTCGCGGATTTGCCGCGAAGCTCACATAGTGGTTCGGAGATTGTTCAACCGATGCCCACGTAGATCCTTGCGCCGCTTCGCAAATTTGCTCTCAGCCGCCAGGCTATTTGCGAGGTTGCGCGCGGGCGAATCGAACGTTGCATCGTGGCAACGTCTCGGAATGCGTTGTTCGTGGCTGACGATGCGTGCAGCTACGGAACGAAGGCAACGTCAGTCCCGATAACCGTCTAATCGTTGACCCCGACCCGAACAATCTCCGAACCACTATGCGAAGCTCAGCGCAGGACGAACGGTCCCCCGCCCGCGTAGACGGCGCCGGTTTCGGCCAGCACGACGAGAACGGGCGTGCAAAACACCTCGGCCGCGAGCCCGCCGCCGAGGGAAGACCACCGGCTGCCGTCCCAGCGCGCGATCCCTCGCGCGCTTCCGGCGTACAGCCCGCCCTCGAACGCGAGGGCGGTGACCGCCTCGATCGTCCCCGCTCCGATCGGCCGCCACGACGTGCCGTCCCACGAGGCGACGCGCGAGGCCGGCGCGTCTCCGGCTCGCGTGAACTCCCCTCCCACCACCAACGAGTCTGCGGTCGCGGCGAGGGAGGTCACTCGCGCGACGCCCCCCGAGACCCCGCTCCCCAGCGCGCGCCAGTGCGACCCGTCCCATAGCGCGACGTTGCCCGCGGGGACGCCACCGGCGCTCTGGAACTCCCCGGCGGCGATCAAGTCCGCGCCTCGTGCGGCGAGGGCCCAGACGATCCCGTCGTCGATCCCGTTTGCCACTCCGTCGCCGAGCGGCTCCCAGCGCGAACCGTCCCAGGACGCGATGCTCGCGGCCGGAACGCTGCCCGCGGTTCGGAACCGGCCGGCGGCGATGATCCGGTCGCCCCTCACGGCGAGCGCATTGACCGCAACCGGTGCGCTCGCGGCGCCGGAGCCGGTCAGGCCCGCGCCGAGCGGCCACCAGCGCTTCCCGTCCCAGCGCGCGATTCCCGGCGAGTCGACGCCCCCGGCTCTGGTGAACTCCCCTGCGACGTAAAGGTCCCGCCCCCACCCGGCGATCGCCCGGACGGGTCCGTCGCACCCGCCGCCCATGGAATGCCAGCGCTTCCCGTCCCAGCGCGCGATCGACGCCGCGGCCACGTCCCCCGCGCGCTTGAACTGCCCGCCGACGAAAACGTCTCGCCCGCGCGTGGCCAGCGCCCGGACCGGCCCGTCGAGGTCGGCGCGACCCTTCCCGTCGAGCGTGGACCACCGCACCCCGTCCCAGCGTACGAGGTAGCGCGGGATCGCCACGTCGAATGTGAAGGCGACGGTCGTCACCCGTCCTTGCCGCTTGAACTGCGACCAGACACGATGGATCCCAGGCTTGCCGATGTGCGCGCCGAACTCGACGTCCGGGCCGCCGCGCGATTCCCCGCCACTGCGACCCGGGTTCACCGTCATGGCCGGGTGGGAGTGGACGTATTCCGAGGAGTCGTCGCTGAGGATGAGCGTGTGTCCCCAGGCGGCGAGGTACGGCTCGAGATCGACGATCGGGCTCCCCGTCGCTGCGTCGGTCAGGTGATATCGAAGCGTCGTGAGCCTGCCGGGGACGGGGGTCGGCGGATCCATGGCGACCTGGAATCGGATCCCGTCCACCACCCGGTCGAGCACCGCGTCGGGCTGGAGCACCTCGCGCTGCGGCATCGCGCGGGGACGGACGCCCGCGGTGGCCACTCGCAGGCGCACGACCTGCGGTCGCGCCCCCGCGGGTAGGAAATCGCAGAACAGGGAGTACCGCGCCTTGCGCGGAAGCCGGGTCGTGACGGCCCACGTGCCGTCGTCCTGCTCCTCGGGATGGAGGTGGGCGTAGAAGGCGAGATCGTCCGAGACGACGAAGAGGTGGAACGGTTTCTCGTGAACGAGCTGCAGGTTGCGCTCGCGCTTGGCGGTCACGGGGTGGACGATCGCGAAGCGCAGCTCGAGCGGCTCACCGGGACGAGGCGGGTTGGGATCCGTGGTCAGCTCGACCCGGTACGCGGGGAGGCCGTCCGGCCCCGTCGCCACGAGGGTCATCCCGCAGCGCGGGCAGGTGCCGGGGCTCGCCGAGGTCACGTCGGGGTCCATCGGACACACGTAGCTCGACCGAGCGAAGTCGACCGACGGAGCCCCGCCGGCTCCGACTTGTCCTTGTCCATGCCCAAGAGCGAGAGACGCGACGAGGACGGCGAGGGCAGACAGCGCGAGGCGACGGATCATGCGACGAGGGAGTGTACAGCGTGAGGCCGGCGCCGACGGGTTTTACCTCGCACGGTAAGAATGCCGCTTCGGTTCGTCGCTTCGCGGGGAGGGCCGAACGCCGCCCGGCCCTTTTTCCGCACTCGTTCTCTGGCGCAGTTCTTGAGGCATTGGACCGATGGAGGTGCGTATGAGACTGCGACACTTCGGACCCCTGATGTTCGCGTTGAGCCTCCTGCTGGCCGTCGGCCGGTTCGCGATCGCCGGTGACCGTCCGCACGAGGGCAAAGTCATCACAGTCGATCGGGAAGCGATGGTCCTCGTGGTCCAGGGCGACAAGGGTGACCAGCTGACGCTTTACTGGACGCCGTCCACCAAGCTCAAGGGGGATCTTGCGGTCGAAGAGCTGAAGATCGGCGACAAGATCCACTTCGACTTCATGAACAAGGACGACAAGATGTGGCTCACGGAGCTCAAGCGCACCGACCGGGCGAAGGGGTGACCTGGACGGGCGTTTAGCGCGGCTTCGACGGTAGCGCGACCGCCATCTTGTACGCGTCGCTGTACAGGCGAAATGCTTGCTTGAAGTGGCCGGCCTTGACCTGCTCGTCGCCGGCCGCGAGCTTTTCGCTCGCCTGATTGGCCGACTCGCCGGAGTGGAGGACGTTCTGGATCGTCTCGTCGACGATGGTCCGCACCAGCTCGAGCCGGCCGCCGCTCGCTGCGGGAAGGTAGAGCGACCCGTACGGCGATCCTTGCTGCAGGGCTTTCTCGATTTCGAGCCGGACCGTGAGATCTTGGAGCTGCCTCGTCTGCACCGATGACGCGTCGGCGATCACGCCCCCGATCACCGACATCGCCTGCGTCAGCTCGCGCTCGGACGTGCGCACGCTTTCCTTCATGCCCGCTTGCACTCCGGCCAGCTCGACGCTCAGTTTCTGGAAGCCGCTGCCGGCATCGGAGGTCGCGCGCGCCAGCGACGGATCGCACACGACGATGAGGTCGTGCATCGATTGCGCGGCGAGCAGGCCGAGGCTGGTTGCGGCGCAGGCCTGCGAGAGGCTTCCTTCCGGCTCCTGTTCGGACGCGATTTTTTCGCAGATCCTGGCCTGAACTTTTCCCTGGCCATCCGCATCGAGCGTGTCGAGGAATAGCAGGAACACGTCGCTTCTACGGGAAGGATCGCAGATCTCCCCGGGCGTTTGCAGCGTGGCGACGCGAGCCTCCATCCTGGCGAGCGCCGCGGATAGGCTGGCGAGATACGGGTCGAACTCGAGCAACGGCGCAAGATCGATTTCCTTGGTCGCGACCAGCCGATCCTGAACCCGGTCGAGCACGGTCATGAACGACGATTCGTTCGGCATCCATCTCGCGAGCGCTTTCGTGCGGTCGATGAGGAGGAGCAGCTGACCTTTCTGCTTCTCTTTCGCGTCGGCTTTCGCGTCGCCGTTCGACACGATGCCGACCCATTGAGAGGCTTCCCCGGCCGGCGGCTTCGCCTGATCGGCTTCCGCGAGGACCGCTCGTGCCGAAAGAATCGCGGTCAGCGCCAGAATCGAACGAAACGTCGTACGCATGAGAACTCCATCGGGTCGAAGGGCTGCAACCTTCGAGTATACCGGCCCGGGATAGACCCGCGCCTCATGCCCGCGGCAGACCTGGGTTCGCCGCGAGGAATTCCCCCGCCCAGTGATATCGCGCGAGCAGCTCGGGTCGAGGCGACCCGAGGATCGCGAGCGCCGCGTACAGCGCTTCGACCGAAGCGAGACCGTGCTCCGGATCGCGCGCGAGCTTGCTGCGGCGCGGATAAGCCGTCACGAGCGGAGGCAGGCGGCGGCGCACGAGGTCGCCGTCGACGAATTTCGCGAGCTTTGGGACGCGGTGCCAGACGCAGTCGATGAGCAGAAGTCCGAGTCCACGATCCGCAGGTGTCAGCTCGTCCCCGTCGGGATGCAGCCAGATCCGCCGGCCGGCGTCGACGCGGCGTCCGCCGAAGATCGGCACGAACTGCACTCCCGGCATGCCGCGGAGCGGCGTGACCGAGCATTTGGCCGCCGGCTCGCGGAGATCGTGCACGACGAGGATGTCCATGTCTTCCCTACTATTTACGATGAAAGCTCTCCGGAACGAATTTGAAAGAAAAAGGGGACTGTCCCCTTTTCCGTTCAGGGGTATAGTCGTTTGAATCGAATCTGGAGAGGAGGTCCCCGATGAAGAGAAGGTTACTGTCGATGGCGTTCCTCGCGTTCGTGGTCGTGGTGGGCTCCGCCCAGCTCCTGACGCATGCCGCGAAGCCCGGAGGGGGAGGATCGTGCAGCCAGTGCGGCGGGACCACACCGGCCTGTTGCATGGGTTGCAACGGTCAGTTCGCGTTCTGCGCTCGCTCCTACGCGTTCTGTCCGGAGTGCCCGGCTCCCTGAGCCTTCGGGCGCGAGCGCTCCGAGATCGAACCAATAGGGTTGGTCGCGCGTATACCGGTACGTGCGCGGAATTGTTTCGCTCTTTGTCGTTTCGCTTTCTCTGGGCGCGGCCTGGGCGGGACCGCGCCCGGAGTTTCCACCCACTCCGGCCGGCCAGGTTCTCGGCGGTTATCTCGATGCTCTGAATTCCGGCAACAAGGACAAGCTCGACGCTTACATCAAGGCGCATCGGCCGGACCGGCCCGATGCTCTCGACCGCATGCTCGACCTAAGGTGGAACCTCGGTCAGCTCGAGCTGTATGCCATCGAGTCGTCGCAGCCGCAGAAGGTCCAGGCCGTGCTGCACGAACGCGAAGGCACCGGCAACTATCACCGCATGACGGTGGACGTGAACGATGCCACGCCTGCGGTGATCACCAACATCACGTTCGTGAGGATTCCCCCGCCCGCCGGCGCGCCGGTTCCCCAGCGGCTGACACAACCCGCAGCGGTCGCGGCGTGGAAGGCCGAGATCGAAAAAGCCGCTTCAGCCGGGACGTTCTCGGGCGTCTGGTTGTGGGCGAAAAACGGCAAGGTGATCGCGTCGGGTGCCAGGGGCAAGGCGGATCGCGAGAAAGGAATCGACAACACGCTCGATACGCGGTTCCGCATCGGCTCGATGAACAAGATGTTCACGTCGATCGCGACGCTTCAACTGGTCGAGCGCGGCAAGCTGTCGCTGGACGACACGGTCGGCAAGATCCTGTCGGATTATCCGAACGCCAACGTGGCTTCCAAGGTCAAGGTGCGCCATCTGCTGTCGCACACGGGCGGCACCGGCGACATCTTCGGCCCCGAGTTCGAGGAGCATCGCGCCGAGCTCAAGACGCTTCAGGACTACGTGAAGTTGTACGGCGCGCGCGACCTTCAATTCGAGCCCGGCACCAAGTGGGAATATTCGAACTACGGCTTCCTGCTGCTCGGCGTGATCGTCGAGAAGGTCTCGGGGCAGTCGTACTACGATTACGTCGCCGAGAACATCTACAAGCGCGCCGGCATGACCAACTCGGGATCCGAGCCGGAAAGCGTGAAGGTCGCCAACCGAAGCAACGGCTACATGAGGGACCGGTTCGACATCGTTTCCAACGAGCCGACGCTGCCGTGGCGAGGGACCTCGGCGGGCGGCGGGTCCACGACGGCGGTCGACCTGATGAAGTTCGCCGGCGCGCTGATGTCGAACAAGCTGTTGAAGGCCGCAACGCTCGCCGAGGCCACGCGTCCGCAATTCACCACGGGCGATTACGGCTTCGGGTTCCAGGTCGGGCGGCCGGACGAAGTGCGGACCTACGGCCACGGAGGCGGCGCCAATGGAATGAACGCGCTCCTTCGCGTCTACCCGGAGTCGGGCCAGTCGGTGATCGTGCTGTGCAATCTGGATCCACCTACCGCTTCGCGCATCGGCGATTGGCTCGACGCCCGCATGCCGCTCAAGTAGGTCACCGACGCTCCTCCCGAGCCGCCTTGAGAACCCGCGTCCACCAGAGCAAATCGTCGATCATTCCGTCGGCCTTCGAATCGAGCTCCGCCAAGCCCTTCACGACGTCCCCTCCCTGGAAGTGCGCCATCAACGTCGCGATGGGAACGTGGACGCTCGACCGAATCGGCACGAGCTGGAGCTCGACCAGGGTCGCTCTGAGCTGCTGCACGCCCCGCGCCCCCAACGCGCTTCCGTAGCTGACGAACGCGGCGGCCTTGCGGTTCCACTCTGCGTAGACCCAATCGATCGCGTTCTTCAGAACCGCAGGCGGTCCGAAGTTGTACTCCGGCGTGACGAAGACGAAGGCATCGGAAGCGGCGATCTGCCCGGTCCATCGCTGGACGACCTCATTCGAATAGGGCGCCCGCCCGGGCATCGCGGGAGGGACGGGCTCGTCGAAGAACGGCATCGGATAGTGGCGCAGGTCCAGAAGCCGGGCTTCGATGCCCTCACGCTTCCGAAGGTGATCGAGAATCCATTGGGCAGGTTTCTCCGAAAAGCGCCCCTGCCTCGTGCTCCCGACGATGACGGAGACGACGAACATCACTCACCCTCCTTGTGGGTCATCACCAGACCTTCATCCCGCCGTCGACGACGATGTCGACGCCCGTCACGTACGAGCTGTCTCCGGACGCCAGGAACAGGGCGACGCTTGCAACCTCCTCCGGCCGGCCGAGACGCCCCAGCAGCGTCTTGCCGAGCATGTCGCGCGCCCAGCCCGGATCTTCGAGCTGCGCGCGGGTCTGATTCGTTTCGATCAGGCCCGGCGAGATCGAGTTGGCGCGAATCCCATGCTCCCGGCCCTCCATGGCCAGTTCCCGTGTCATCGCGATGATCCCGGCCTTCGCCGTCGTGTGGGCCAGCGAGCCGAGGTTTTTGAAGCTGAGCCATGCGGTGAGCGACGCGGTGTTCACGACGACGCCGCGGCTCTTCTTCAGATATGGCCACGCCGCGCGCGTGAGGTAGAAGACCAGGTCCACCTCGTCCCGGCGGTTGCGGTCCCACTCCTCGTCCGTGATGTCCTCGAGCCAGTTGAAGTACGCCATGGCGGCGTTGTTGAAGAGCACGTCGACTCGTCCGAACGTTCGCACCGCGAAGTCGACCAACGCCCGGCTGTCGGCGGGCTTGCTGAGTCGGCACGGCTGCAGGGACGCGATCGTCCCGCCTTCCCGCTGGACCAGCTCGACCGTGGCCTCCGCGGCGTCGACGTTCAGGTCGCAGCCGACGACCGACGCACCCTCTCGTGCGAAGACCAGGGCCGCTTCACGCCCCATGCTCCCGCCGGTGCCCGTGACGATGCATACCTTCCCTGAGAGCCTGCCGGACATCGATGCCTCCTGCTCCCTCCGCTCGCGGCGATTTCGTCGGAGGGGAAACGATCAGTGCAAACGCGAGGCCTCGTCAGGCCACGGCAGGACGGCGGGAATTGCACGGCTTTTTCTCTCGCTCGCTGGTGAGACCTCGCCAATGGCGAGATGCTGGACAACGGGCGCGGACGATCAAGGCTTGAGCGCGCGCTCACCCATGCGAAACCGGCTCTTGTCGATCTTCAACGCGCGAATCCTCGATTCGAGCGTCGATCGCGGGATGCCGAGTCGCGCGGCGGCACCCGAGGCCCCGAAGACGCGACCGCCGCTGGCACGCAACGCGTCCTCAACGATCGACTTTTCGTGGGCGGCCAACGTGCCGGACAACCCGAGCCGGCTTTCGAGCTGGGGCGGCGCGGACAGCCAGCTCTCGTCGACCGTGAATTCGTCGGTGTCGGAGATGATCACCGAGCGCTCGATCACGTTTTGCAGCTCGCGAACGTTTCCGGGCCACGGGTACGACCGGAGGCGGTCGAGCGTGCGCTTGGCGACGCGCCGGAAGGTCTTACCCGCCTTCCGCGCGTAACGGCCGATGAAGTACTCCACCAGAACGGGAATGTCCTCGCGGCGCTCACGCAGTGGAGGAACCTCGATGGGGAACACATTGAGCCGATAGAACAGATCCGTGCGGAACGCGTCTTCGGCCACCGCGGCCGGCAGGTCGCGATTCGTCGCGGCGATGACGCGCACGTCGACCCGAATCCGTTCCCGTCCTCCGACGCGCTCGAACTCCCGCTCCTGGAGCACGCGGAGCAGCGCCACCTGCGTTTCCCCCGACAGCTCGCCGACTTCGTCCAGGAAAATCGTGCCGCCGTCCGCCAGCTCGAACCGGCCGAGCCGCCGCTGCAGCGCTCCGGTGAACGCCCCTTTCTCGTGACCGAAGAGCTCCGAGGCGATCAAGTCGCGCGGGATGGCTGCGCAGTTCACGGCCACGAAGGATCTCGACGCCCTTCGCGATCGCCGATGGATCGCGCGCGCGACCAGCTCCTTCCCCGTGCCCGTCTCACCGGTGATCAGGACGGTCGAGTCGCTGCCGGCAACTTTGGAGACTCGGGACAGGACGGCCGTCAGCGCGGGCGAGGCGCCGACGATCTCTTCGAACATCGAGGCCTTCACGACCTCTTCCCGCAACACCACGTTCTCCTGCTGCAGCCGCTCCTCGGCTTGCTTGCGATCCTCGATGTCGGTGCAGGCGATGTACCACCGAACGATCTGCCCCTGATCGTCGCGAAGCGGGTTGTAGCGGACGAGGAACCAGCGGTAGGTTCCGTCGCTTTTCCACAGCCGCATCTCGGACTCGTAGGCTGCGGGCCGGCTCATGGAGCGCTCGACGAGCGCCTTGACTCGATCGAGGTCCTCCGGATGCACTTCCGGCGCGAAGCTTCTCTCGCGCCATTGCTCGAGGGTGACACCGTAGTAGTTGAGCGCCACCCGGTTCGCATAGATGCGCTCGCGCTTGGGGCCCAAGACGCCGATCATCTGGGGAGCGAGATCGAGCATTTGTCGCAGCTCCGTCTCTTGCTCGCGGATCTTGTCTTCGGCCCGTTTGCGATCCTCGATGTTGGTCAGAACGCCGTACCATTTGACGATCTTCCCCGCCTGATCGCGGAGCGGAACGCCGCGCTGCAAATGCCACTGATATTGCCCGTCGGCGCGGCGCACACGGACCTCGTCCTCCAAGGGCTGGCCGCTTGCAGCGGAGGCGAGCCACTTTGCGTTGTGTCGCTCGAGGTCATCCGGATGAGTGGCACGATGCCAGCCCGTTCCGCACATCTCTTCCGGCGCCATCCCTGTGTACGCAACGAATCGGCTGTTGACGTAGGCATTCGATCCGTCCGGCAGCGCAGTCCAGACGCACGCCGGGATGCTGTCCAGAACGTCCCGAAGCTCGCCTTCGCGCTGCCGAAGCTCGGAGGTTCGCTCCGCGACCTTCATCTCTAGTTCGTCCCGCCCGGTCGACCGTTCACCGTTCGCCATGAGTCACCTCTACCTGTCGACACGACGGGCACTCGCCCCGACTAGTTTGTCCAGTATTTCACCATTGGCGAATTCTCACCAGCACCGCTGGACCTGAACGCCTTTCAATTCAGCGGTTTGCGATGGCTTGGCGATTGCCATTGAAACGGGGTGGAGAGACCAAACGATGAACAACGAACAGATCATTCGCAGAGCCTACCAAGTGGCCGAGAACGTGGACGTCAAGGGATGGGTCGACTGCTTCACGCCCGACGGAACGTTCACGGACATGTCCGTGGGCGTGACCTACCGCGGCTCCGACGGCCCGCTGGGCTTGGGAAAGACGGTGGAGGTTTACGCGAAGGCGTTCCCCGACATGCATCGGGAACTCTACCGCTTCTTCAGCGTCGGCGACGTGGTCGTCGTCGAGCTCGCACTCCAGGGGACGCACAAGGGGCCGCTCCCGACGCCCATGGGCATTCTCCCCCCGACCGGCAAGCGTATGGATGCCCCTTGCTGTGACGTCTTCCGTCTCGTGAACGGCAAGATCCAGTCGTTCAACTGCTACCCGTCGGGGACCGTGATCTTCGCGCAGCTGGGCGTGCTGGCCAACATCCAGGCGGCGATCGCGGTGCAGTCATGACCCACGACAAGCCCGAGATTCAGCCGAAGCGTGTTGCGCTTGCGGCTCTTGTCGGAGGCGCAGTGGCCGCGGGGTCGAACGTCGGACTGTTCCTGCTTCTTCGGACCCTCGGCGTCGACTTCGTGATTCAGCCGGGTCCGGCGGCACCGGCCGCCGCCATCACAATTCCGAGCTTCATTGGAGCGTCGTTTTTCCCCGCCTTCATCGCGGGCGGCCTGCCGATGCTGCTCGGCCGTTTCACGACGAAGGCGCGCGGCGTATTCGCCGTCATCGCCTGCGCCTTCGCCCTCGTTTCGTTGGCTGGGCCGCTCACGGTCGGCGGAGCGACCACGGGAACACGCTTGGCGCTCAGCGTCATGCACCTCCTCACGGCCGCGGTCATCGCGGGAGCGCTCTGGCGCCGTGGGCCGATGAAGCTCGCCACGATGCCCGCATCCGTCGGCCGATGATGCTCGGAGCATGGAGACAATCAATCGCCGGCCAAAGGAGTGAATCAATGGCTTCGCCTCGCCAACATCCGAGTCCGGAATCGTCGAATCGCAACGACACGCAGCCTGGGATCGAAGCGGTCGCTCCGCCCACGCGCGCCCCGAGCCATGACGAGATCGCGCGTCGCGCCTATCAGCTTTTCGAAGAGCGAGGAGGCGAGCCGGGCCACGAGTGGGAGGACTGGTTCCGCGCCGAGCGCGAGCTCGAGAAGGCTTGATTGCGATGCCTTCCAACATTTCGACCTTGCTGACTCGCAACTTGTACGACGTTTTCGGTGAGAACGACCCCGCGCGCCGGCGCGCGGCCATCGGCGAGATGTTCAGGGAAGATTGCGTCTTCTACGAACCCGGCGGAGGCGTGTACCGCGGCCACAGCGAGATCGATCGCATCGCGGGAGCGCTCAGGGCCATGCATCCTGACTTCCGATATCAGCCCATCGCCGAGTCCGAGGAGGTAGGCAACGGCGGCCGGATCCAATGGTTGGAGGGCCGGCCGGGCGAGGCGCCGGCTCACGCCGGGACCGATTTCGTCGTCGTCCGGGACGGCCGGATCGCCGCCGTGTATCTCTTCTTCGACAAGCGGCCCTGAGCGGCCGCCGATGCGACGCGCCATCCGCGACGGGAACTGAGCCGTCCCCGCACCCCTACCGATCGATTCGCTTCCGGGCGTTCTCGAAGATCTCCTTCATCCGGTCCGCCATCATGCGGCTTCCGATGCTCCGCTTGACCGCGCCGCCGGAGCCTGCCACCTGATCGGTGAAGGCATGGCTCATGTACAAGACGACCGTCCCGCCCGCGACAGGAAGGAGACCCGCGACGGACTGCTCCGCGTTGTACCCGGTGCTGACGTAGAACGTTCGGCGGACTACGGCACGGGCCCCGCCGTCGCTTACGACCAGTATCTGGTCCAGCAAGTACGCCGGCTTGTCGCGGACGGTCGTCTTGACCCAGCGGAAGCTGTGCCTGATCGCGGGGGCCGCCGCCCGCGGATAGTCGAGCAGAAGGGCGTACAGCTCCGGCAGGTGCCTCTGAACGGCCACCATGGATTGGACCGCTTTCGTCAGATCCGCCGCGACGTCCGTTACGCCGCCGTGTCCGCGCACGTAGGGAACGATTCCGGCGAGCCCGGAGGTCTGATACGACTGATAGCGCGCGAGCAGCGTCCGCCGGAGCTGCTCCTCGACCGCCCGCGCCGGCTGCCCGCGAAGCGCCTTGAAGGCTGCGAATTCCTCCGCGCTGAAGTTCATCGCGTCGCCCGGCTCGACGCCCGCGAGCGCGCGAGCCTCGCTGTCGGTGAGCTGCAACGCGGAGAAGTCGCTCAACGCTCCCGGTTCGCTCAGCGCCCCGTGCGCCTGCACGTGAGCGTCGTCCGCGACGCGCGTCCCGTCGAGGACCTGCTCGCCCAGCGCCTCGGGCGAGCTCTTGACGATAAACGCGACCTCGAAGGCAAGATCGCGCTCGGAGACCCCGCCGATCTTGGCGGTGACGAACTCTCCGTCCATCACGCGCCGCTGCTCGGCCGCCGAGAACCCCATCTCCGTGAGAATCTGCTCGGTGCTCGGCTCCGCGTGAGCCGCGCCCCCGAAGCCGAGCACGATGGCGAGGCCTGCGGCGAATAGAGTCGCCCGAAGGATCCCGTCTCTCATGGCGACAAGCTTACTCGGTCTCTAGCCCGTAGGTTCGGGCGGACGCGCGACGCCGTGTCGCGGTCGAGTCTCTCGACAGCCACGGGCTATCCCGAGAGCCGAGGCGGCCGGTCGATGACGGTGATCTTCACCCGAGCGGTGCCCTGTGCGATCACCCCGAGCCTCTTGGCCGCCTCGTAGGACAGATCGATGATCCGATCGCGGCGGGACGGCCCGCGGTCGTTGATCCGGACGTCCACCGACCTTGCGCTTCCGACGTCGGTGACCCGCACGATCGTGCCGAACGGCAGCGTGCGGTGGGCGGCGGTCAGGGCATGCATGTCGAATCGTTCACCGCTCGCCGTGCGCTGCCCTTGGTGCGCCTTCCCATACCACGAGGCCCATCCTATTTCCGCGCCTTGGCGCTCGACCGATGCCGGAGAGCGCGAGGGTTCCTTCCGCTCCGCACAAGCGCCGGCGAGCATGATCGACGCGAAGAGGATCGGCAGTAATTCGACGCGCATTCGGTAATTCATCATCTTGCGCTCGCGAGCGCTCCGCATCAACGATGGGCCCCCGGCGCGGGTAAAGCAAACGGGGGCTCGAGGTCGAATTGGATCGAGCGTCACCGTGACCGGTGAGCCGACCGCGCGCGATCCCGACCTCGCGCTCGAAAAAAAAGGGACGGTGCCGAAGCACCGTCCCTTCGAGTCGAATCGCCAAGTCCTACGGCTTGATGATCGCCGTGACCTTGTACTGCCAGTTGTGACCGTCGTTCAGGCTCGGGTCGTTCCAGCCGGTCTGCTGCTTGTTGAGCTCGGCAACCAGCGTCCAGAGGAACGTCACCGGATCGAGACGGTAGACGTGGAAGCGCGTCACGCTGATCGGGGCCCTCGGTGACGGTACCGACCAGGTCAGCTGCACGTTTCCGCTGATCTTGGTCAGGTGCAGATCGTCGACCGTGACGCCGGCGTACTGTCCGATCTCCGCCTCGGGATCGGCATCCGAGTGGTCGACCACCGATCCGCTTCCGTTCGAGCACGTGCTGCCGGATCCGCAGGCGTCCTGCACCGGGTTGTACGTTCCGTTCGTGCCGTTTCTCGTGTCGTTCTGGTTGCTGCTACCGGCTGCCGAGTAGATCGTCCCCGACGTCGGCTGGTGGCCGCGATCGTGCCACACGGCGACATCGAGGGCGTTCGACGTCGTGCTGTTGCCGCAAACGTCGACCGCGACGAGCGTCACCGAGTAATCGCGTCCGATGGGAGAGCAGGTGCCGTTGCGCTCCGCTCTCATGTGGACCGCTCCCGGCTCGTACACGCAATCCCGGGTGGAGTTGCCGTCGCCCGTCCCATAGGCGTTTTCGGACTGGCTCGAAACGCAGCCGGCGAACTGGATCGAGGCGATCCCGCACTGGCTCTGAGCCGCCGCGCCGGTTTGCGAGACCGTGAAGTCGACGTACCCGTGATTCGGCGGCCAGAGGACCGGGCAGGCCCCCAAGCTCGGCTGCACCGTGAAGACCGGAGCGGCCGTGTTGGCGGTGTGGACGCAGCCCGTCGACGGGTTGCAGCTGTCGATCGTGCAGCAGTTCCCATCGTCGCAGTTGGTCGGCCCGCCGGAGTGGCACGTGCCGCCGCCGCAGACATCGCCCGTCGTGCAGGCGTTTCCGTCGTCGCACGGCGCGGTGTTGTTCACGTGAGCACAGCCTGTCGTCGGGTTGCAGCTGTCGGTCGTGCAGACGTTGCCGTCATCGCAATTGACCGCCGTGCCCGTGCAGGTGCCGCCGTTGCACGTGTCGCCCGTGGTGCAGACATTGTTGTCGTTGCACGGGTTGGTGTTGTTGGCATGAGCGCAGCCGGTGGACGGATTGCAGCTGTCGGTCGTGCAGACGTTCCCGTCGTCGCAGTTGGTCGGCCCGCCGGAATGGCACGTGCCGCCGCCGCAGACATCGCCCGTGGTGCAGGCGTTCCCGTCGTCGCACGGGTTGGTGTTGTTGGCGTGCGTGCAACCGGTGGACGGGTTGCAACTGTCGGTCGTGCAGGCGTTCCCGTCGTCGCAGTTGGTCGGACCACCTGCGTGGCACGTCCCGCCACCGCAGACATCGCCCGTGGTGCAGGCGTTGCCGTCGCTGCACGGGGCCGTGTTGTTCGTGTGGACGCAGCCCGAGGTCGGGTTGCAGCTGTCGTCCGTGCACGGGTTGCCGTCGTCGCAGTTGGCCGCCGGGCCACCATGGCAGCTTCCGCCGCCGCAGACGTCGCCCGTCGTGCAGGCGTTTCCGTCGTCGCACGGGTTGGTGTTGTTGGTGTGCGTGCAACCGCTGGTCGGGTTGCAGCCATCCGTCGTGCAGACGTTCCCGTCGTCGCAGTTGGTCGGCCCGCCCGGATGGCACGTGCCGCCGCCGCAGACGTCGCCCGTGGTGCAGGCGTTGCCGTCGTCGCACGGGGCCGTGTTGTTCGTGTGGACGCAGCCCGACGTCGGGTTGCAGCTGTCGTCCGTGCACGGGTTGCCGTCGTCGCAGTTGGTCGCCGGGCCACCATGGCAGCTTCCGCCGCCGCAGACGTCGCCCGTGGTGCAGGCGTTTCCGTCGTCGCACGGGTTGGTGTTGTTGGTGTGCGTGCAACCGCTGGTCGGGTTGCAGCCGTCCGTCGTGCAGACGTTCCCGTCGTCGCAGTTGGTCGGCCCGCCGGAGTGGCACGTGCCGCCGCCGCAGACGTCGCCCGTGGTGCAGGCGTTTCCGTCGTCGCACGGGTTGGTGTTGTTGGTGTGCGTGCATCCGCTGGTCGGGTTGCAGCCGTCGGTCGTACAGACGTTCCCGTCGTCGCAGTTGGTCGGCCCGCCGGAATGGCACGTGCCGCCGCCGCAGACGTCGCCGGTGGTGCAGGCGTTCCCGTCATCGCACGGGTTGGTGTTGTTCGTGTGCGTGCATCCGCTGGTCGGGTTACAGCCGTCGGTCGTGCAGACGTTGCCGTCGTCGCAGTTGGTCGGCCCGCCCGGATGGCACGTGCCGCCGCCGCAGACATCGCCCGTCGTGCAGGCGTTCCCGTCGTCGCAAGGGGCGGTGTTGTTGGTGTGGACGCAACCGGAT
>CAZYHZ010000051.1:20807-32973 GCA_964647625.1 uncultured Acidobacteriota bacterium | reverse complement strand
TCGCCAACCGCGTGCCGCTCCAGTACCAGCAGGCCGCGTGCGCGATCACCAAGGCCGTGATGTCGGTCGACTGGCGATCCTACGGGCTCCAGATGTCCAAGGGTGCGCTTCCCACCGGCCCGCTCGTCGTCTCGGTCCACATTGCCTCGGTGTGGGTCCCCTTCACCTCGGAATCGAAGGAGGCCGTCGCCTCGTACCCCGAGATCGTCAAGGACTTGAGGCTCGGCCTGATGGAAGCCGGCCGCCGCCTCGGCGCGTTCGTGAGGCACCGCCGCCGCGTCGCCGACGAAGAGAAGAAGCGCTCGTACATCGAGAAGTACATCCCGCACATCGGCGACGCGCTGCAGCAGATCCTCGGCCTGAGCGACGCCCGGCGGAACCGCACGGTCGAGGACCTGAAGACGATCCTCGAGCGCAGCCGGAAGCTCTAGACGCCGTGGCCGGGCGGGGCTCGCGCAAACGCTCGCCGACCGCGCCTCGCCTGGCCGGAGCGATCCGCGAAGCGATCCTCCGCGGCACGTACCCCGCCGGCGTGAAGCTTCGCCAGGAAGAGCTCGCGGCTTCGTTGGGCTGCAGCGTGATCCCGCTGCGAGAGGCGCTCCACCAGCTCGCCGCCGAAGGCCTCGTCGAATTCGTCCCCAACCGCGGCGCCCGCGTCCGTCTGATCTCGAGCAAGGAGATGCGCGAGATGTCGGAGGTGCGCTCCACCCTCGCCGCGCAGGGCATGCGCCAGGCCTGGCCGAACATGAAGCCCGCCACGATCGCGAAGGCCCGCGCGATCGTCAAGCGGATGGAAACCGCGCAAGACCCCCAGCTCCGCGTGCGCCTGTACGCCGACTTTCACGAAGCGATCCTTCAGCCCGCCGGCCGTCCGTTCCTCGTCGCGACAATTCGCGGCCTCATCCTGTCGGGGCTGCGCTACATGCCCGCGTGGATGGAGGCGTTCGCCGCCAGCGGCGCCTCCGAGGCGCCCGGCTTCGCGCCGGTGATCGACGCCCTCGAGAAGAACGACCTTCCCGGTGCGCTTGCGATCCTTGAGAAGGTGTGGGGCGAGCAAGAAGGGTTGCTCGTCGCGCACCTGGAAGCGAAGGAGAAGGCGGGAAGGAAGCGGCGGACGTCGAGACGGACATAGCAGGACGCCGCCCGAGCGCTAACTTTCGCCTGCGATCTCTTCCCACTTCTCGTACAGCGCCGTCAGCTTAACCTCGATCTCCCCGCCCTCGCGCCCCAGACCGCCTGCGCGCTGCGGATCGGAGTAAATCGCCGGATCGGTTTGTAAGGCTTCGATTTCCTTCCGTCGGGCTTCGAGCCGGCCGATCTCGTCCTCGATGGGGCGAAGTCGATCTTCGTAGGCCTTGCGCTCACGGTACTTGCGGTTGCGCTCTTCCGCTTCAGCGCGACGCGAATCCTTCTTTTGCTCTCGTGAACCGGACTCCGCAGCCGTCGGCGACTGCGAGATCGGATCGGCCGCGACCGGCGCGTGCCGCTCCAGGTACGTGTCGTAGTCCCCCGGAAACACCTCGACGCGGCCGCCGCCGACCTCGGCGATCGAGGTCGCGATACGATTGATGAAGTAGCGGTCGTGCGAGATGACGACGAGCGTGCCCTCGTACTCGTCGAGCGCGTCCTCCAGGACTTCGCGGCTGGCGAGGTCCAAGTGGTTCGTGGGCTCGTCGAGCAGGAGCAGATTCGCGGGGCGGATCAGGAGACGCGCGAGGGCGAGGCGGGCCTTCTCGCCGCCGGACAGGACGCCTACGCGCTTGTCGACGTCGTCGCCCGAGAACAGGAAGGACCCGAGCAGCGTGCGGAGCCACGGGCGTGAGCCGGGCTCGGCGACGCGCTCGAGCGTGTCGAGGACGGTATCGGTCGGGACCAGCGCTTCGAGCTGGTGCTGGGCGTAGTACTGGACGCTGACGTTGTGGCCGAGGTCGAGCGTGCCGCCGTCGGGGACGAGGCGCCCCGACAACAGCTTGAGCAGCGTCGATTTACCCGCGCCGTTCGGGCCGACCAGAGCGGCGCGGTCGCCGCGGCGGAGCAGCAGGTTGAATCCCGTGAAGACCGTCGCGGCGTCGTAGGATTTCGTGACACCTTCGCCGCGCACGACCACGTCGCCCGAGCGCGGAGCCGGCGGGAAGCCGAAGCGCACGCGCTTGGCCTTGCTGGGCGCTTCGATACGCTCGATCTTCTCGAGCGCCTTGACGCGCGATTGGACCTGGCGCGCCTTCGTGTTCTTGTAGCGGAACCGCTCGATGAAGCGCGTGACCTTCGCGATCTCCTTCGCCTGGTGCTTGGCCGCTTCCTCCTGCGCGACCATGCGCGCCCCCCGCTCGGCGAGGTAGTCGTCGTAACCGCCGGGAAACTCGGTGAGCTTGCCGCGCTCCAGCTCGACGATGCCGCGCACCATGCGGTTCAAGAAGTAGCGGTCGTGCGAGACGACGATGAACGCGCCCGGCCACCCGTCGAGGAACCCTTCGAGCCAGTCGATCGCGGGGAGGTCGAGGTGGTTGGTGGGCTCGTCCATCAAGAGCAGGTCGGGCGACGAGAGGAGCAAGCGCGCGAGCGCCACGCGCATGCGCCATCCGCCCGAGAGCTGCGCGAGCGGCTCGTGGAAGCGCGCCGCGGGAACGCCGAGGCCCGACAGGATCGACTTCGCCTTCGCTTCGACGCGGTCGCCGCCCATGTCCTCGAAGCGGTGGCGCATCTCGCCGTACGCGGCTTGCAGCTTCGTCCATTGCGGATCGTCCGGCTTGAGCTCGGACATCCGCTCCTCGAGCGTCGCGAGAGATTCCTCGAGACTGCGGATCTCGCCGAATCCGTCGAGGACGGTCAACAGGACGCTCCCCGTGCCGACCGTCTCGACTTCCTGAGGGAGGTACCCGACGCGGACCGCGCCCGGACGATGGATCTGGCCGCCGTCGGGGACGTCCTCGTTCGCCAGCATGCGCAGCAGCGTGGTCTTGCCGGCGCCGTTGGGGCCGACGAGCCCCCAGCGCGCCTCCTCGGGGATCAGCCACGACAAGTCGCGGAACAGCACGCGCGCGCCGAACCGGCGCTCGATCTTGTCGAGGTGGATCATCGGGTTGAGATCACGACGGGACCTGCTCCCACAGGTCCCGGAACAGCCTCGCGGAATCCGGCGCGAACCCGGCGTAGTGGTTGTTGAAATAGGCGAGCACCGGCTCCTTCGCCGCGCGCTTCAACGTCGACGCCCAGCGCTTCATCTCGGCGGAGCGATCGACGGCGATCGCGCTCCACTCGGACGCTCGGCTTCCCTCCTGTTTGAGCTTCGCGACCAGCGCGTCCATCTTCTTGTGGTCGCCGATGAAGCGGACGTAGGTGAAATCCGCGGTGATCGGATCGTGCGTCGCGAACAACGCTTCGGGGAGGGGCATCGTGTAATAGGCCGTGAACGCGAGCGCGACTCCCCGCCCCCGCAGCAGGTCGAGCAGAGGCGGGGCGATCCACGTCGCGTTGCGGACCTCGACGGCGAGCTTCACGTCCTTCGGCCATTCCTCGAGAAACGCGGCGAGACGATCGCGGAACGACGAGCCGGTCCGGTACTCCTCCGCGTCCTTCCCCTTCGCGACGTACGCGAACTGGGCGAGGATCGGGCCGCGCTTGTCGCCGAGGCGATCGATCGCGGAGAGAAACGCCCGTACCGTCGTGGCACAATCGACGAGCCCCTTCTCGTGGGTGATCTCCTGGGGCAGCTTCGCGGCGAACAGGAACCCCGGCGGCGTGCGCTCCCGCCACCCGTCCACGGTCGAGGCCCTGGGGATCGCGTAAAAAGTCGCGTCGCACTCGACGGTGTCGAACCGAGTCGCGTAATGCGGCAGAAATTCCGCCGCGGACGCCCCTTCGGGATAGAACGGCCCGCGCCAATCGTCCGAGGACCAGGAGGACGTTCCGATGCGAAGGGACGGCCCGATCACGGGAGGTGGCTCCTTGCGAGCCGGGAATTATATTCGCCCCGATGCGACGCCTCATGATCGCCGCCCTCGTTCTCGGCGTGCCCGCGCTCGCCGCGCGCGCGGCCAGCTCCGAATACGCGATCTCCCTGTCCGACGGGCAGGAATCGTCCTTCTCTCTCCCGTTCACGGTCGAGCACGCGGGCACGGTGACCGTGGAGGCTCAATGGACCGGTCACCGCGTCATCTTTTTCCGCATCGACGGGCCCGGGCGCTCGATGTCCCGCACGCGGACCGGAGCGTCGCCCGTGCGCATCGACATCGAGACCGGTACGCAGCGCACGGCTTCGAGCTGGACGCTGGCGATCAAGGCGCTTCCGTCGAACGGCGACGCCCAGGGCGTCGTGAGGCTCACCGTGCCGGATGCCCCCGACGTCGTCGCCAAGCGTGAGGCCGCGCTGCATCCGCCCCCTCCGCCCCCGCCCCCCCCGCCTGCGTGGATGCGGCCAATGACGGCTCCCGCAGGCGCGGCCGTCGAGATCGCTCGCGTCTTCGACGCGGTCGAGACCTTGCGCCTGAACGTCACGTCGCGGGCGGACGGAACCGGAGACGCCTGCGGCTGGCAGGAGCCGTTCTTGATCTACGCGGCCGCGCTGCGCGATCAGCTGTCCGAGGGGAAGCGCCCCGACGTGGCGACGCTTCGCTATCTCACGCGGATGGCCGGCGCGATCAAGAGCGTCGAGCACCTGCGCGCCTCGAGGGACCGGATCTTGGCGGGGCCCGTGCCGGCCGATCCGGACGCACGCCGAGACTGGCTGTTCGCGCGCAACGAGATCGTGCGGCCGATCGAGCGTAGCCTCGACGACCTGAACGAGCAGATGCGCCGCGGCTTCGCTCCGTCGCTCGAAGACGAGCGCTGGCCGTCGCGACTGACCGCGTGCATCACCGCGTGCGAGCGGTTCTTCGACGAGCGCGTCCGGCTCGCGGGCGCTGGGGACGCGCCCAACGCCGATCTCGCGGCCGTGCAGTGGAGCCGGATCCTCGCGGCAGGCGGCGTCCTGGACGCGCTCGGACCGTTCCTTCCCGACAGCCCCGCGCCTTGAAAATCCGCGGGCCCTCCCTTACCGTGAATCGGCGAAGGAGAGCGAAACGGGATGAGATCGAAAGTCGCGGTTCTACGCGTCGATCCGGACGGGGTTCTGGACCAGGTCGGCCGCCTCTGCGAGCTCGCCGGCCTCGAAAGCGCCCTGGCCCAGGGGCGGACGACGATTCTCAAGGACAACATCTCGTGGCATTTCCCTTTCCCCGCCGCGAACACGACCCCGTGGCAGCTCGAAGGGACGATCCGTGCGCTGCGGGGCGCGGGCCTGGCCGATCAGGTGTGCGTCCAGAATCAGACGGTCGTCACCGACGCGTTCAAGGGTGAGGACCTCAACCACTACCTGCCCGTCCTGAACGCGTACGGCATCCCCGTCCGCTACAACTTCCGGTCCGAGGACATGACGTGGGTGCCGTTCACGCCCAAGGCGAAGATGCACGTCCTCGACAAGATCTTCCCGGAAGGGCTGCACATCCCCGATTTCTTCTTCGGGAAGAACATCGTCCATCTGCCGACGGTCAAGTGTCACATCTACACGACGACGACCGGCGCGATGAAGAACGCGTTCGGAGGTCTGCTCCACAACCACCGGCATTACACGCACTCGTGGATCCATCGCACACTCGTCGATCTGCTGGCGATCCAGAAGGAGATCCACACCGGGATCTTCGCGGTGATGGACGGGACGACCGCCGGGAACGGCCCCGGGCCTCGAACGATGTATCCCGAGGTCAAGAACGTCATGCTCGCGTCGGCGGACCAGACCGCGATCGACGCGGTGGCCGCCAAGATGATGGGATTCGATCCGATGTCGCTCGAGTACATCCGCGTCGCCCACGAAGACCGCCTGGGCGTCGGGGACCCGCGCGAGATCGAAATCGTCGGCGATACCGACGCCGCGAGCGAATCGTGGGGCTTTAAGGTCGGCGACAACGGCGCGTCGCTCGTCGGCAATCTCCTCTGGTTCTCGCCGATGAAGAAGTTCCAGAAGCTCTTCTTCCGGACGCCGCTCGTCCACGCGTTCATCCTCGGCTCGGAGACGTACCACGACTACTACCGGTGGCCGGTCAAGGATCGAAAGGTGTTCGAGACGTGGCGCGCCGGCACCCCGTGGGGCCGGCTGTTCGACCGCTACGACCGCGGGCCGATCGCCACGCCGGACGAGACCGCTACCGCTCGACGGTGAACTTCAGACCCTCGGGGCGCAGCGAGTAGGACTCGTTCTCGTAGAGATAGGCCTCGATCGCCCGCCGGTCCTCGGGACCGAACCGCTCGAACTCGACGCCCATCCCCGGAGACCGGACCTCCGGCGGCGCCGAGGACGCCACGGGCACCGTGCGAACGACGCGCCCGATCACGTGCACGTTGCCGTGCGCGGAGGGGAGCGGGAACGACAGCGCGCAGCGCATGCCGACGTCGATCGGCGCCGGCGTCGCGACGAACAGCCCCGACGGCGACAGGTCCTGCGTGAAGCCCACGAGCGTGGGCTTTGAGCCCTCGAGATAGACCGGGGCGCGCAGTGGCACGCGCGGACGGCGCATGTAGCACCAGACGCGATTGCGCCCGAGCGCCCGCGCCTCGTCCAGCGCCTCCGTCGCGCGGGTCAGAAGATCGGTGTCGTTGTCGGCGTCGGTCGGATACGACGCCGCACCGAGGCTCAGGGTCACGCCGAACGGCGACCCGCCGTCCCAGCTCGACGCGAACCGGAACCGCTCGATCGTGGAGCGGAGCCGTGCGGCGAACTGCCGGGCGCTGCCGCGTCCCATGCTGCTCAGGATGACCCCAAAATCGTCCTCCCCGAGACGGCCGACGTGGTCGTCCTCGCGCACGCTCGCGCGCAGGATCCCCGCGACCTTGCGCAGCACGCTCGCCGCGGCGTCGCGCCCGCGCGTGTCGGCAACCTTGCGCAGGTGATCGACGTCCGCGACGACGAGCGCCAGCGGGCGCCCCGACGTCGCCGCGACGCGGGTCTCGACGGCGAGCTTCTCGAGGAGCGTCGAGCGCGCCGAGAGCCCGGTCAGCGGATCGCGGCCGCTTTCCTGCACGATCCGCCCCGGCTCGTTCCGGGACACGATCCGCACGATCTGGACGGTCGTGTGCCCTCCCCCGGCCGGCGGCCCCGCCAGGAGCGACGCCTCGACGTCCAGCACGCTCCCGTCGCGAGAGAGCAGGGCGATATCCGCGGTTTCCTGGCCGCTTGCGGGAATGAATGGGCCGTCGAGGAGGATGGGCACCCCCGCGGACCGCCCCACCACATCCGCGGCGGCCCAACCCGTCAAGCGTTCCATCGTGTCATCGAATCCGACGATGGTGCCCTGGCCGTCCACCAGGAACGCGCCACCCTCTGCGCCGGCGCATCCGGCCTCTCTGTTGATCCGATTGCCGTCGCGCATCGCGTCTTGCCGCATGTCCCCCTCCGAAATCGTGAAGCCGGATTCGTAATCGGGGCGGAACATAGGGTCGCGCCCGGCCAAGGGCAACTCTCAGGGGACAGTCCCCTTTTTCTTACAAAATCACTTTCGGGCTGCTGTCCCTTCCCGCGGACGCTCGCCGCGTGCGTATCATTCCGCGCGGCTCTCTCGGCGCTCGCTCGCCCGCAAGGCCGCGTCCAGTGACCGCAACCCGAAAGTGATTTTGTAGGAAAAAGGGGACTGTCCCCTAAAATTCCGCGCCATGCGATTGGCACGTGGCCTGGCGTGGGCGGCTGTTGCGGTGGCCGGTGCGGCCGGGTTCGAGGCGATTGCGTTCGCCCGGGGGGAGCCGGCCTCGGCGGGCCACCTGCTGCTGGCGGCCATCTGCACCTATCTGATCGCCTACCGGTTCTACTCGAAGCTGATCGCCGCGAAGGTTTTCGCCTTCGACGACCGCAGGACGACACCGGCCGTCCGGCACGACGACGGCCGCGATTTCGTCCCGACGAACCGCTGGGTGGTGTTCGGACATCACTTCGCCGCGATCGCGGGGCCGGGGCCGCTCCTCGGCCCGACGATCGCCGCCCAGTTCGGCTACCTGCCCGGCACGATCTGGATCCTCGCCGGCGTCGTGCTCGGCGGCGCCGTGCAGGACCTCGTGATCCTCGGCATCTCGCTCCGGCGCGACGGACGATCTCTCGCCAAGCTCGCCCACGACATGCTCGGACGCCTCGGGGCGCTCGCGGGCACGACGGGAATCCTGCTGATCATCGTGATCCTGATCGCGGTGCTCTCCCTCGTCGTCGTGAACCTCCTGGCCGAAAGCCCGTGGGGCTTGTTCACCGTGTCGGCGACGATCCCGATCGCGATGCTGATGGGGCTCGTGATGAAACGCGGCGGGGGCGGGCGCATCGTCACGGCGTCGGCGATCGGCCTCGCGCTGCTCGCGGCGGCGCTTCTTTGCGGTCACACGGTGGCCGTGGACGGACAGTGGGGGCCGGCATTCACCGTCGCCCGCCTCCCGCTCGCGTTCGGCGTCATCGCTTACGGCCTCGCCGCGTCGATCCTACCGATGTGGCTGCTGCTCACCCCGCGGGATTACCTGTCCACTTTCGTGAAGCTGGGGACGATCGCGCTGCTCGCGGCGGGCATCGTCTGGGTGCGGCCCAGGCTCCAGCTTCCGGCGGTCACCGTGTTCGCCGACGGCACCGGGCCGCTGTTCGGCGGCAAGATCTTTCCCTTCTGCTTCATCAACATCGCGTGCGGCGCGATCTCGGGATTTCACGCGCTGGTGGCCAGCGGAACGACGCCCCGCCTCCTCACGCGCGAGACCGACGCGCGCATGGTGGGCTACGGCAGCATGCTGCTCGAGAGCCTCGTCGCGATCATGGCGATGATCGCCGCCGCGTCGCTTCCCCCCGGCCAGTTCTTCGCGATCAACTCGAAGATGACGCCCGAGTGGATCACCCAGCACGGTTTTCCGGTCACCGGCACCGAGATGCAGGCCCTGGCGGCGCACTTCGGAGAGACGACGCTGATCGGCCGGTCGGGCGGATCATCGTCGCTCGCGGTCGGCATGGCCTCGATCTTCGGCGGACTCCTGGGCGGCGATCGCGCGGCTGGTCTTTGGTACCACTTCGCGGTGATGTTCGAGGTGCTGTTCATCTTGACGACGCTCGATGCGGGCACCCGCGTCGGCCGATACCTGCTCCAGGACGCTCTCGGCCGCGTATCCCCGGTACTCGGCGGCAAAAGCTGGGGAGCGACGATCGCGACCAGCGCGCTCTTCGTCGCGGCGTGGGGGTACTTCCTCGTCGCGGGGGTCGTCGACCCGCAGGGCGGCATCCGCGTGCTGTGGCCGCTCTTCGGGCTGTCGAACCAGCTCCTCGCGAGCACCGCGCTCGCGATCGCGACGACGTATCTCGTCAGGACCGGGCGCGGCCGTCATGCGTGGCTGACGGTGCTGCCGCTCGCGTTCCTGCTGTCCGTCACCATGACGGCCGGCGTCGAGCTGATCGGAAACGCGAATCCGGCGCTCGGGTTCCTGGCGAAAGCCTCCGCCCCGTCGGCGACAGCGGTCGAAGCCTGGAACGCCCGCGTCGACGCGGCCGTCGCGGGCGTTTTCCTGGTCCTCGTCGCCACGGTCGTTCTTTCCGCGGTCCGTCAGTGCGCACGCGTCGTCTCGGGCGATCTCCCCGTCGAGCCCGAAGCTCCGCCTCAGGGCGGAGGCGCGCCGGTCCTGGGCGAGGTGCCCAGCGTGGGCGGACGGACGCGCTGTTGCTAGGATTTTCGAGGCGAGGTGAAACGATGAGCAGTCGCGATCCGCTGATCCAGCAAAAGATCGACCAGGTCCCCGGCATCCTCGGCGAGCTGGGCCTCGATGCGTGGCTCCTGTTCGCGCGGGAGAGCGCGACCGTGCACGACCCCTCGCTCGACCTCGTCGTCGGCACGAACGTCACCTGGCACTCCGCGTTCATCCTGACGCGGAAGGGCGATCGGGTGGCGATCGTCGGCAGCCTCGACACCGCGAACGTGAAGGCCCACGGGTATTACCCGGAGGTCCGGGGCTACGTCGGCGGAATCACCGAGGAGCTGCGCAGCGTGCTCGCCCGTCTCGATCCCGCCAAGATCGCGGTCAACTACTCGGTCAACGACTCGGTGGCCGACGGAATCACGCATGGCCAGTGGCTGACGCTGATGACGATCCTCGGGGGGACGCCGTACGGCGGCCGGATCGTCAGCTCCGAGGGGCTCATCGCAGCGCTTCGCGGGCGGAAGTCGGCCATTGAGCAGAACCTGATCCGCGAGGCGTGCGACGTGACCGTCAAGATCTTCGAGGCGGTCACGCCGAAGCTCCGGGCGGGACTCACCGAGAAGCAGTTCGCGGCGCTGATCGTCGAGGAGATGCGCCGCGTTCCCGGGCTGTCCCCGGCCTGGGAGGAGGAGCACTGCCCCGCGGTCTTCACGGGGCCGGACTCCGCCGGTGCGCACGCGGGCCCGACCGATCGGCCGATCGAGCCCGGCCACATCGTCAACGTCGATTTCGGCGTGAAGCGCAACGGCTACTGCTCGGACCTCCAGCGCACGTGGTACGTGATGCGCTCCGGCGAGACCGCGGCGCCCGCGGAAGTACAGCGGGGGTTCGAGACGATCCTGAAATCGATCCGCGACGCGGCAGCCGCGGTGCGCCCCGGGCGAACCGGCGCCGAGATCGACGACATCGCACGCGGCGTCGTGACCGCAGCAGGCTATCCCGAGTACCCGCACGGCACGGGGCATCAGATCGGGCGCGTCGCGCACGACGCGGGCGGCGGGTTGTTCCCGCGCTGGGAGCGCTACGGCGACCGTCCGCTGCTTCCGATCGAAGCGGGGCAGTGCTACACGATCGAGCCGCGCCTGCCCGTGCCGGCCCACGGCATCGCGACCTGCGAGGACATCGTCGCCGTCACTGCGACCGGGGCCGAGTACCTCTCCCGCCCACAGGAGACGCTGTGGCTCGTGAGGCCGGCCTGATCGATGCATCCGGTCGTCATCCACTCGTTCGAGAATTCGCTCCGCTTCAAGAACCGATGGCTCGGCGTCGGGCATCACCGCGAGCCGTTGCGGCACTTCGGCCCCGGAGGGCTCGACGAGGCCGAGGCGCAGTGCCTCGACGCCGGCCGTGACCTCCTGTCGTTCGTTCGCACTCCCGAGTCGGTCCAGGCCCGGAACCTCGCCGTCACCCCGATCGTCCGCCGCCTTCCCGGCCCGAAGGTCGTCGAGATCGCGTTCGATTCCCCGATGCCGTCGCGGCACGCGCGAAACGACCGCGTCGTCGCCCGCGTCCTACTGACCCCGCGGCCCCAGCGCTCCGGCAAAGCGCTGGTGTTCCACCATGCGCTCTTCCAGAAGCACTGGTGGCTGTGGGAGTGGTTCCTGGCGCCGCTCGCCGCGCAGATCCCCGTCGTGATGATGGCGGCGCCGTACCACTTCGAGCGAACGCCCCTCGGCTGGTTTCCGGGAGAAGGCACGGTCAACCCGAACCCATGGCGCCTTTTCGAGTCGCTGCGCCAGTGGAGCTGGGATCAGAAGGCGCTCCGGAGCGCGCTGCCGTCGGCGCTCGGCTTGGCACCCGCGGCGGTGGTGGGATTCAGCCTCGGCGCGTTCCAGTCGCTGCTCGTCGCGGCGGCGGGAGATCTCGCGGCGCTCCCCCTGGTGTCCGTCGCTTCGACGAACCGCTACGCGTTCGGCGTCCTGCACGGCGCCCTGGGGCGCGGGACGCTCCAGGGATTCCGTCGCGCGGGAATCGACGACGAGCGGCTCCTGCGCATGGTCGATGCGATTCAGCTCGAGCGCTACGCCCCCAAGCTGCACGGACGTCAAGTGCTCTTCATCGCCGGCCGACACGATCGCGTCGACCCTCCGCCCTCCGGCGAGCGGCTGGAGGCGGCCCTGGCGCCGACGCGCTCGGTGTGGCTCGAATCCGGCCACGGCACGGTGATGCTCGAGCGAGCGCGCATCGCGCGCGAGGTGTTCCGGTTCCTCGAAGAGTGCGGATAGGGGACAGTCCCCTTTTTCTTACAAATTCATTTTCGGCGAAACGACCCTCTCCGCGGACGTTCGTCGCGTGCGGATCTTTCCGCGCGACTCGCTCCGCGCTCGCTCGCGAGACCCCGTCGAAGATCGTGTCGCCGGAAATGAATTTGTAAGAAAAAGGGGACTGTCCCTTAAGCGGGCAGCACGAGCACGGCGACGCCGGAGTGCACCGT
>CAZYHZ010000051.1:0-20707 GCA_964647625.1 uncultured Acidobacteriota bacterium | reverse complement strand
AGGGGACTGTCCCTTAAGCGGGCAGCACGAGCACGGCGACGCCGGAGTGCACCGTCAGGGACAGCGAGTCCTTCATCACGTTGGACAGTCCGTGCGAGCCGGGGCGAAGGCGGCGGCCCGAGAGCGGCCACTTCGTGCCGCGCAGCGTGACCTGCGCCGACGTGCCGAGCGCGAACACCGAGGCGAGCCGCTCCCCCGCCCCGCGGACCCGCACGCCGCGCGCGGTCACGATCGTCATACCGCGCGACGAGGGCGCGACGAATCCCGTGAATTCCGGCGCGGCGGATCCGACCTCGAGGAGATTGGCCCACTCGTGATCGAGACGCCCGCCGAAGAGTCCCGCGACGGCGACGATCGCGATCCCTCGATGCGACAGCTCCTCGAGGCCTCCGGCGAAGTCGCTGAAATCCTTGGCCGCCGGGAAGATGCGGGAGGGAATTCCGGCGGGCGCCCGTCGCTCCGAATCGAGGTCGCCCACGAACAGATCGGGCGCAAGCCCGGCGGCGCGGCACGTCCGGGCTCCTCCGTCGACGGCCGTGACGAAGGGACGCCGGTCGAAGCGGCGCGCCCACGCCGCGGCGAGCGTCAGATCGCGGCTCGACGAGCCTTCGAGCGCGACGACGGCCGCGCGCGCGCCCTTCGACCGGCCGGGAAAGGTGATGTCGAGCGGCTCCACGGCGACATCTTGACTCAAAAAAAAAGCCCCGGGGCTCGCCCGGGGCTTTTCGTGTGTCGGTTCGGTTCGAACTTAGCTGGCGCGGACGACGTTCTCCGCCTGCGGACCCTTCGGGCCCTCCTTGATCTCGAACTCGACTTCCGTCCCCTCGTCGAGCGTCTTGAACCCCTCGGCGTGAATGGCGGAGTAGTGCACGAAGACGTCCGGGCCGTCCTCACGGGCGATGAACCCGTAGCCCTTGCTGTTGTTGAACCACTTCACTTTTCCCTTGGCCACGATCGAAACCTCCTTACTCGTTCTCTCGAACTCTCATGTACGGGTGCGACAACGCACCAACGTCAGTGTAGGGCGAACATCGCGGGTTCGCAAGGTTGGCGGGCTCAGACCTCCGCGTCGATCGACGCGGCGGCCCCCGTCGGCTCGACGTCGACGAGCAGGTCGTGCTCCGCCGCCCCTTCGGGCTCGTGCTCGGTCGCGGGCACTTTCTCCCGCAGAATCCGGGCCTTTTCGCGCAGCGCGTCTCCGAACGCGATGTCGAGCACGCTCTCGATCTCCGAGACGAACCGGAACGTCAGCGCGTTGCGCACGGGCTCGGAGACGTCCTCCAGGTCCTTCTCGTTCTTGTCGGGGAGGATGACGGTCTTGATCCCGGCCGACTTCGCCGCGATGACCTTTTCCTTGATCCCGCCGACCGGGAGCACCTTGCCGCGAAGCGTGATCTCGCCCGTCATCGCGAGGTCCGACGGCACGGGAAGGCCCGTCAGGAGCGACACGAGCGACACCGTCAGCGTCACGCCGGCGGACGGGCCGTCTTTCGGCGTGGCGCCCGCGGGAACGTGGATGTGGAAGTCGCTGCGGTCGAACAGCGCATCGTCGACGCCGAGCGCGCGGGCGTTCGAGCGGATCCACGAGAGCGCCGCGATCGCGGACTCGCGCATCACGTCGCCGAGGCGCCCGGTGATCGTGACCTTGCCGCGGCCGCGCATGCGCGTCGATTCGACGAAGAGGATCTCGCCGCCGACGGAGGTCCACGCGAGGCCGATCGCGACGCCGCTGCGATCCGTGCGCTCGGCGATCTCGCGGAAGAACCGCGCCGGGCCGAGGAACTCGTGCACGCGCTCGCCGGTGATCACGGTCTTGGACGGGTCGCCCTCGACCACCTTGCGCGCGACCTTGCGGCAGACGTTGGCGATCTCGCGGTCGAGGTTCCGGACGCCCGCCTCGCGGGTGTAGTCGTTGATGATCGTGCGCAGGCCCGACTCCTCGAACTCGATCGTCGCGTCGCTCAAGCCGTGGCCCTCGATCTGGCGGCGCACGATGTGGGTCTTCGCGATCTCGAGCTTTTCCTCCTCGGTGTAGCCGGGGAGACGCAGGACCTCCATGCGGTCCCTGAGAGCCGGCGGAATCGTGTCGAGCACGTTGGCGGTCGTGATGAAGAACACCTTGCTGAGGTCGAACGGCACCTCGAGGTAGTGATCCGAGAACGCGTGGTTCTGCTCGGGGTCGAGGACCTCGAGCAGAGCCGACGACGGATCGCCGCGGAAGTCGGTCCCGACCTTGTCGATCTCGTCGAGGATCAGCACCGGGTTCTTCGTGCCGGCGCGCTTCAAGCCCTGGATGATCCGGCCGGGCAGCGAGCCGATGTAGGTTCGGCGGTGGCCGCGGACCTCGGCCTCGTCGCGGATGCCGCCGAGCGAGATGCGCCCGAACTTCCGGCCCATCGCTCGCGCGATCGATTTGCCGAGCGACGTCTTGCCGACGCCGGGAGGGCCCGCGAGGCAAAGGATCGGCCCCTTGAGGTCGTGCTTGAGCGCCCGCACGGAGAGGAACTCGAGGATCCGGTCCTTGACCTTCTCGAGGTCGTAGTGGTCCTCGTCGAGGATTGCGTGCGCTTCCTTGATCGAGAGCTTGTCCTCGGTCTCGACGGACCACGGCAGCGACACGAGCCACTCGAGGTACGTGCGGGACACCGTGTATTCCGCGGCCTGCGGCGGCATCTTGCTCAGGCGATCGAGCTCCTTCTCGGCGACCTTCTTGGGCTCCTCGGGCATGCCCGCCGCCTCGATCTTCTTCCGGAACTCCTCGATCTCCTGCTGGCGGTCGTCGTCCTCGCCCAGCTCCTTCTGGATCGCCTTCATTTGCTCGCGCAGGTAGTACTGCCGCTGGGTCTTTCCGACCTCGTCGGCGACCTGGGATTGGATCTTCGAGCTGATCTCCTGAAGCTCGAACTCGCGCGTGACGATCTCGACGAGCTTCTGGATCCGGTCGCGCACGTTGTTGCGCTCGAGCAGGCCGATCTTCTCCTCGACCGGGATGTTGAGCACGCTCGCGGCGAGGTCCGACAGGCGCGCGGGGTCGCCCGCGCCGGCGGACAGGACCATCTCGCCGAGGTCGGAGGAGATGCTCTGGGAGTTCTGGACGAGGCGCTGGAACTGGTTGATCAGGCTGCGGACGAGGGCGTCCATGTCGACGCCGGCATCGAGGTGCTCGTCGAGCGCGGTCACGGACGCCTTCATGAACGGATCGGTGGCGGTGAAGCGGTCGACGCGGATGCGGCGCACGCCCTGGATGATCAGGTTGACGTTGTTGCCGTTGAGCTTGACGACCTTGAGGATGCGCGCCGCGGAGCCGACGCGGTACATCCCGGCCGGATCGGGGTCGTCCTCCGACGGATTCCGCTGGGAGACGACCGCGATGAGCTTGCTCTCGCCGACCACGTCGTCCAGAAGATTGAGCGTTTTCCGCCTCCCGACGGAGATCGGCATGATCGCGTGCGGAAACAGGACGCTGTTCCGCAGCGGAAGGACGCCGAGCTCGGCGGGGACGTTGACGTTTTCAAGAGTTGTCATGAGCCCTCTCCCGCTCCAAATAGTAGGCGCCCCGGGGGCGGGAAGCCACCGGGGCGCGAAGGATCAGGGGGTGAACTGCGTTTTGCTTCTTACGCGGCCTTGATCTCGACCTTCTTGGGCTTGGCGGTTTCCATCTTCGGGACGCTCACCTCGAGCACGCCGTCCTTGTAGGCCGCCGTGATCTTCGAGGCATCCACCGTCCGCGGAAGCGAGAAGCTGCGCGTGAACGCGCCGTAGCTGCGCTCGATTCGGAACGCGTTGTTCTCGTCGACCTCGGCTTCGTGCTTGCGCTCGCCGCGAAGCGTCAGGACGCCGTTTTCGATGCGGACATCCATGTCCTCGCGATTGAGCCCGGGCACCTCGGCACGGATGACGAGCTGATCCTGCTTCTCGAAGATGTCGACCGGCGGCGCCCACGAGCCGAGCGGCGCCCTGCTGCTCCGGTTGCTCAGGCCCACGACCTCCAGGAACGGATCCCAACGTACGAGATTCATATTCGAAAGCCTCCTTTTCGGCGATTTGTTCTCGGTCACGACGTCGGGTTAAGACGCGCCTTCCGGGGTGTCAAGGCGGCGACGCCGGCGGTGCGCCTGAGGCGCCGGCGCTATCCGACGAACTTGTCGTGGTGGAGGGCGGTCAGATTGTCCGGAAGCGGGCGGTAATCCAGCGGCTCGAGCATGTACGACCCGCGCCCCTGCGTTTGCGAGCGGAGCGCCGTCAAGAAGCCGAACATCTCGCCGATCGGGGCGACGCCGCGGATGATCGCGAGGTCGCGCGCGAACCCCGTGTCGAGCACGACCGCGCGGCGCTGCTGCAGCGTCCTCATCACCGCGCCGACGTAGTCTTCAGGCACGCGAATCTCGAGCTTCCCGTACGGCTCGAGAACGATCGGACCGGCGCCGCGAAGCGCCTCGCGGAACGCGTGGCTCGCGGCGGAGTTGATCGCGATCTCGGGCTGTCCGGACTCCGAGAACTCGGCGTCCTCGATCGTGGCCTTGACGCCGGTCACGGGATACCCGTACAGGCCGCCGCCGTCCGCGGCGTTGGCGACGCTGTCGCGGAGCGCGGGCAGGAACGACGCCGGGATCGTGCCCGGCGCCATCGCGTCGACGACCTCGGTGCGCGCGCCCTGATCCTCGAGCGGGGACAGGTGGAGGCGCACGCGCGCGAACAGCTGGTCTCCGCCGACTTGGCGCTGGTAGGTCGCCGTCCCCTCCCCCGGGCCGCGGATCGTCTCGCGGTACGACACGCGCGGCTTGCCGAATCCGAGCTTGATCCCGAACTCGCGCTCGATGCGCTTGAGCGTCACGTCGAGATGAAGCTCGCCCATGCCGGACAGCAGCGACTGTCCCGTCTCGGCGTCGGTGGACGCCTTGAGCGTCGGGTCCTCGCGCTGGAGGCGCGGGATCAGGTCGGCGAGCTTGTCGCGGTCGGCGCTGGTCTTGGGCTCGATGGCAATCGAGACGACGGTCGACGGGAACCGGATCGGCTCGAGAAGGATGGGCTTCGCCTCGTCGCAGAGCGTGTCGCCGCTGACCGACCGGTGGAGCCCCGCGACCGCGACGATGTCGCCCGCTTCGATCGACTCGACCGGCTCTCCGCGATCGGCGTACATGCGCAGGACGCGGCGCAGCCGCTCGCGCTCGGCGGTGCGCGGATTCCAGGCACGGTCGCCGGCTTCGAGGCGGCCCGAATAGACCCTCATGTAGAACAGGTCCGCGGCCGGGCTTGCCTGGATCTTGAAGATCAACGCCGAAAACGGCGCGCCGTCCTCCGGGGGCCGGACCAGCTCCGAGCCGTCCCTGGGATCCGTCCCGCGCGCGCCGCCGATGTCGAGCGGCGAGGGCAGATACCAGCAGACCGCATCGAGAAGCGGCTGGACTCCGACGTTGCGGAGCGCCGCCCCGCACAGGACCGGCACCGCGGCGCCGGCGACGGTGACCGCGCGCAGCGCGCTCTTGATCTCCGCCGTTCCGATCGGCTGCTCCGCGAGGAACAGGTCGGCCAGCGGCTCATGGAGCTCCGCCAGGCGCTCGATCATGGCCGCGCGCCGGAGCGCGGTCTCCCCGCGGAGCGCCTCGGGGACCGGACCCGAAGCGACCTCGCGGCCGAGCGAGCTCTCGTCGAACGTCAGATGGGCCTGTTCGACGAGGTCGACGATTCCGGCGAACGTCTCCGCCGAGCCGTCCGGCATCTGGATCGGGATCGCCCGCGCGCCGAGGCGCTTCTCGATTTGCGAGACCGCCGATTCGAAGTCGGCGCCGATGCGGTCCATCTTGTTGATGAACGCCAGGCGCGGCACGCCGTAGCGGTCGGCCTGGTGCCACACGGTCTCCGACTGGGGCTCGACGCCCGCGACGCCGTCGAAAACGACCACCGCGCCGTCGAGGACGCGGAGAGCGCGCTCGACCTCGGCGGTGAAGTCGACGTGGCCCGGCGTGTCGATCAGGTTGATGCGGTGGTCCCGCCACGAGAGGGTCGTCGCCGCCGCCGAGATCGTGATTCCGCGATCGCGCTCGTCCTCGCGGAAGTCCATGACGGCCAGGCCGTCGTGGACCTCGCCGAGCTTGTGGCTGCGCCCGGTGTAGAAGAGGAAGCGCTCGCTGGTCGTGGTCTTGCCGGCATCGATGTGGGCGACGATGCCGATGTTGCGAATGCGATCCTTGGACAGCGCGCCCACGCGAACCTTCCGACGCCTAGTTCAGGTAGCTGCCGCCGTCGCGGTCCGGACCCCCCCAGGAGTCGTCGGCCTCCGGCTCGGCTTCCAGGCGTTGCCTCTCGTCCTCGATGGCGCGCAGGATCTCTTCCTCTTCGGGGATCTTGACGTTGTGGATCGCGCCGAGCAGCAGCACGCCCTGGCCGACCAGCGCCGGATCCTCCTCGAGCCAGTCGCGCAGCGGGTCGATCAGCTCCTGCGTGCCGAACAGGCTGACCCATTCGGCGGTCGAGCCGGGGCCGACCTCTTCCATGAACCAATCGAGGTTCGCGGTCACCGCTTCGTAGCTGCTGCGCGTCCCGAGATCGCACAGCAGGACGAGCAGGCTGTGGGCCGCGTCCGGCTCGAGCGAGCGCGCGTCGAGCTTGGCCTTGGCGGGTGCGACGACCGCCTCTCCCATCAAAGACAGGGCGCGCTCGGCGGCGCCGTAGACGTAGGAGTTCTCGTCGGAGAGGTATTCCATGACCTCGGGAATGAAGTGGACCGCGCGAAGCTCGCCCAGCGTCTCGAGCGCGATCACCTTCGGAAAGAACGGGCCCTGTGCCTCGAGCATGCGCAGACACCAGTCCTCCGCCTTCCGCTCGCGCGCTTCGTTGCCGCGGCAGAGCACCGCGATCGCGGACGGCAGATCGGGCAGCAGGAATGCGGTCTCGATCTCGGCGAGCTTCAGGAGCTTGTCGAGGTCGCCCCGCGCCCGCTTCAGGGCCAGCTCCGGATCGACCCCGCGCGCGACCGCGAACGCGGCCGACAGCTCGAACCCGACGACCCACTGCTGGAATTGATGGCCGAGCTTTTCCGAGGCCTCGAGGATCGGCGACGTGCAGAATGCGTTCACCGCGGCGGACAGCCGCGCCGACCCGCCGGGCTCGGCGCCCGGCCGGGACTTGGCGGCGGACGTCGTCCACTCGGCGATCGCCCTGACGATGTCGGCGTGCTCCCCCGCGCGGAAGCGCTGGGCGATCTGCTTGATCGTCGCCTCGCCCATCGGCGAGAGGATGTCGCAGTCATAGCCCGACTCGACGGCCTTGATCGTCTTCCGGAGCTCGATGCGCCCCGAAGGCCCGGTGCGGAAGCACCACCCGCAGTCGTCGATCGCAAGCGCGTCCATCAAGGTGCGAAAACCCTCGCCCGCGCGGTGCGCGCCCCGCCACTGGAGCGCCGTCATGAAGCGGGACAGGACGTCGGGGATCTCCGCGGCGTCGACGACCTTGAGGACGCCCCGAAGCGCCGACGGCTCGGCGAGCAGCTCGCTCTTCTTCTGGATGAACTCGCGCACGAGATCGCGCGCGGCGGGCGTCGCGAGATCGGACAGAGCCTCGACGATGATCGCCACCGCCTGGTCGTTGAGGTCGCCGCGGTGGAGCACCGTCGCCGCCAGATCGACGGTGCCCGGGTAGCCGAGCCGCGCGAGCGAGCGTAGGCATTGGCCGGGGACCGTCCCGCGCAGCAGCTTGAATCCGCGCAGCAGGATCGCGTGATGGCCGGTCCCGCCGTGCTCGCCGAGATGACGGGCGACCCGCTCCGGAGTCGTGTCGTGGTCGTCGAGCACGAACGGCGCGATCGCGTCGCAGCAGGTCTCCGGGAAGTGCCGGATCAGGCGGTCGATCGCCCAGTAGCGCACCTCCGAGTCGTCCCACTTGGTGAACCGGACCAGCTCGTCGAAATTCCAGATGAGGTCGGACAACGGTCTCCCTCCGTGCCTCGAATTCTAGCAGCCGGCTCAGCCCTGGTACGTCTGCAGCAGCTCCGCCGGCACGAGCGCCCGGCCCCAGGCGAGGAGCGCCGCGACGTCGGGAGACTCGCGCAGCTCCGCATCCGCGATGAGCGGGGCCGACATCGACGCGAGCGATACGTCCGCCAGCGTCGGCGCGGAGCCCAGGAGCCACGGACGGCCGCCGAGGCGCGCGACGGCGAGCGCGGCCGAGCGCTTCGCGTCCGCGAGGTCGGCCACGTGGCGCTTCGGGGAGATCGCGAAGCGTTTCGACACGCGGCGTCTTGCGATTGGCTCCTTGATGCGCCGCACCAGCCCGCGATCGGCCGGAAAGATCAGCTCGCCGAGCCGTCCCGGGCGGGAAAACACGTTGTGATAGGCGATGCGACGCGACACCTCCATGAACGCTCGATCGGCCCAGTCGGACAGCAGCAGGCACTCGGCGCGCGCGCCGGGATCCACCGGAAGCAGGGGCCGCGCCGGGTGGCGCTCCTCGAGATAGAGAAGGACGCGCGTCGAGCCCGTGACGACGTTTCCCTCGTCGAGCAGGACGGGAACGAGCCCTTGCCCCGACGCGGCGACGACGGCGGCCCGGTCGGCGGGCGGGATGTCCCGCGTCTCGTAGGCGATGCCTTTGAGCGCGAGACCGACTCGCACCTTGAGGCAGTTGTGGCTGTAGGCGATCTGGATGAGGGTCATGGAGACATCGTACAGGCTGCTACGATACGGGCATGCGCTGGGTGGTCGGGGATATCCACGGCTGCGCGCTCGAATTCGGCGATCTCCTCGAAGCCCTTCGATTGGATCCGGCCCAAGACGAGCTGTGGAGCATCGGTGATCTGGTCAACACAGGGGCCGACTCGCTCGCGACGCTGAAGCTGTGGTCCGAAACCGGCGCTCGCGGCATCCTCGGCAACCACGACATCTACGCGGTGCTCGCGCGCTCGGGAGGCTCGAAGCGGCACGAAGATCGCCTCGGCGAGCTCTACGCGTCGAAGGATTGCGATGCGCTCCTGGCGCGCGTGCGCGCGATGCCGGCGCTCGTCCGTCTCGAGCGGGACTCCGCGCCGAAGACGGTCTGGCTCGCGCACGCCGGGATCCACCCGCAGTGGACGGACCTCCCGGGGCTCGCCGAGCGCCTTCACGCCTATCCGCACGACGACGACTGGCTCGTCGCGCCCGAGGTCTCGTTCATGACGCGCGTGCGGTGCTGCGATCGCTTCGGCGAGCGTGTGCGCTTCACGGGGCGGCCGGCCGATGCGCCGCCGCCGTTCAAGGCGTGGGACGAGTTCTACGCCGGCGATGACCTGATCGTCCACGGTCATTGGGCGATGCGCGGCCACTACCGCGGCGCGCGCACGATCGGGCTCGATTCGGCCTGCGTCTACGGCGGCCGGCTCACCGCCTGGTGCGTCGACGACGACCGCATCGTCAGCGTTCCCTGCCGAAGCCCACGCGGCTACCTGATCTAGGGGACACTCCCTTTTTCCACCCAAAGGAAAATCAGAGCGTTCCAATTTTTGTCAGAGGGACAGTCCCCTTTTTCTTTCAAAGCCTCGGCGTTCGGAAGCTTTGAAAGAAAAAGGGGACTGTCCCTCTGACAAAAATTGGAACGCTCTGATTTTCCTTTGGGTGGAAAAAGGGAGTGTCCCCTAAACCATCCGGATGTACTCGTAGTCGACGGGCTGACCCTTGATGCCGCGCTCGGGGGCTGCGATCCAGTTCGCCATCTTGCCCTGCTCTAGGACCGGACGCATGAGGCTCTTCACGTAGGTTCGGTCCGCGTCGCTCGGAAGCCACTGGAGCTTGCGGCGCTCGAATTCGTCGCGAGAGATCGCGTTTCCCTGCGGGTCGAAGTGGTGGCCGGCGTAGATCCCCATCGTCCGGTTGAATCGGCGGCTCGGCAGCGTGATCGTGTAGTTGACCCCCGCCTCCTGGATCATCCGATTCCATCGGTCGACGCCGCGCTGGTTGTCGTCGATGTAGGCATCGCGGAGAACCTCGTTCATGGCGTTGCGCATCGGGACGTCGCGCTCGGTGAGACGGCCGTCCTCCATGACCGGGATCTTGTAGGTCGAATGCAGCGCGATGTGGTCGTCGAACTGATCTTCGTGCTCGCGTCCCTTGAGGCCCGACGCGAAGTAATCGGCCGCGTTCGACGAGATCTCGCCGCCGAACAGGTCGAGGCTCGAGGAATACCAGTGGTTGACGTACCGCTGGACCGTGTCGAGGTCGATGCCGCCGAGGCGCCGCGCGTCCTCGTTGGGGTCCTGCTTCATCAGCTCGCACGCGCGCTTGACGATGCGCCCGACTCCGGTCTCGCCGACGAACATGTGGTGGGCTTCTTCGGTCAGCATGAAGCGCGTCGTCCGGGCGAGCGGATCGAATCCGCTCTCGGCCAGCGCCAGGAGCTGGTACTTCCCGTCACGGTCCGTGAACATCGTGAACATGTAGAACGAGAGCCAGTCGGCGATCGGCTCGTTGAACGTGGAGAGGATCCGCGGCTTGTCGAGGTCGCCGGAGCGGCGCTCGAGCAGGTCTTCCGCCTCTTCCCGTCCGTCGCGGCCGAAATACGCGTGGAGCAGGTACACCATCGCCCAGAGGTGCCGGCCCTCTTCGACGTTGACCTGGAAGAGGTTCCGGCAGTCGTACATCGACGGCGTCGTGTTGCACAGCGCGCGCTGCTGCTCGACGCTCGCGGGCTCGGTGTCGCCCTGCGTCACGATGATGCGGCGCAGCGTGTTGCGGAACTCGCCGGGGACCTCCTGCCACGCCGGGTTCCCGTGAAAGTCGCCGAAGCCGATGCGCCGGTCGTGCTCGGGCGGGGTCAGGAAGATCCCCCACTTGTAGTCCGGCATCTTGACGTAGTCGAAGTGCGCCCACCCTTTCGCGTCGACCGAGATCGCGGTGCGCAGATAGATCTCGTTGGCCTGGAATCCCGTCGGCCCCGCCTCGTGCCACCACTTCAGGTAGTCGGGCTGCCACTTCTCGAGCGCGCGCAGGAGCCTCTTGTCCTGCGAGAGGTTGACGTTGTTCGGGATCTTCTCGTGGAGCTGCATCAGGTTCTCCTGAAATCGAACATGGGACGCTCGGGCTTTCCGTACAGGGTCAACGCACCGCGCGGGCCAACGGCGTTCTCGCGCTGGAAGATCCAGTTCTGCCAGGCCGACAGCCGCGCGAAGATCTTGCTGTCGCCGGTTTCCGATCCGGGGAAGCGCAAGGACGCTTCCATGCCCGTGAGGGCGTCGGGCGAGAGGCTCACGCGCTCTTCCATCGCGACGCGCACTTCATCGGCGTAGTCGATGTCGTCGGCGACGACGGTGACGAGCCCGGCCTCCTCCGCGTCGGTCGGATCGTAAACGCGCGGGTTCTTCGCGATCGCGTCGGCTTTCCCCGGGTCGCCGTAGAAGCGCACGGCGAGCCGCGTGAGACCGTGCGTCATCGGATAGGCGCCGGCGTTCATCGGCGAGATCGCGATCGACGTGGGCGCGTCCTTGTCGTAGAGCATGTAGGAGCGATCGGCGGCCAAGGCCAGCTCGAACAGCGTGCCCGCGAAGCACGAGCCGGGCTCGACGAGCGCGAAGAGCGAGCGGGCGGTCAGATCCAGACGCCTGAGGGTGCGGGCGATGAACGCGCGCACCTCGTCGACGAGCCAGTCGCCGGCGTTCTTCGCCAGGACCTCGTCGAGCGCGAGCACCGCGTCGATGCGGCCCGCGGTTCGCAGGACGACGAGGCCGATCTCCTCTTCGTTGTGGCGCAGCTCGAGAAGCGCCTCGTCGAGCTGCCGGAACGCGGCGAGCGGCCACCACGCCGCGCCTGCTTTCCGGATTGCGGCCGGATCGGTGGGCAGGCCGTCGGGCGGGCCTTGGACGGTCAGCGTCGCCGTCCGCTTCGCACGATCGACGGCAAGAGTGACGTGGTCGAAGCGCAGCGTATCGCCCTCGCGCGTCCGGGCGAGCGCGGGCAGCGTGATCCCCGTCGAAGAACGGGCGGGAGAGCCGGCGGCGAGCGCCTGCGCGCGGCGCGCGACGACCTCGGCGAAGCGGCTCTTCGTCGCGACCTCATCGACGAGATTCCACTGCACGGCACGCTTCCCCTTGACGCCGGCGGCCATCGTGCAGAAGACGTCGGCGTGATCGCGGCGGACCTTGCGCTTGTCCACGAGCCGGGTGAGACCGCCCGTTCCCGGAAGCACGCCGAGGAGCGGCACCTCGGGAAGGCTGACCGCCGAGTTGCCGTCGTCGACGAGGACGATCTCGTCGCACGCCAGCGCCAGCTCGTAGCCGCCGCCGGCGCAGACGCCGTTCAGCGCGGCGAGGTACTTCTGCCCCGAAAACCGCGAGGCGTCCTCGATCGCCAGGCGGGTCTCGTTCGTGAACTTGCAGAAGTTGACCTTGAACCCGTGCGAGGAGCTGGCCAGCATGTTGATGTTGGCCCCGGCGCAGAACACGCGATCGAGCGCGCCGGTGATCACGACGCAGCGCACCTCCGGGTGCTCGAACCGGAGCCGCTGCACGGCGTCGTACAGCTCGAGGTCGACGCCGAGATCGTAGGAATTGAGCTTCAGGCGGTACCCCGGCCGCAACGGCTTGTCTTCTTGCACCGCCATGACCAAGGTCGCCCGGTCGCCGTCGATCGACAGCTTCCAGTGCACGTAGCTGTCGGGAGAGCGCCCGAACGTAACCGGCTCGTCTTGCTTCATGGTCTCCAAGGCTGTTCCTCCGTCGGCGGATTGAATTCGAGCGGGAACTATACTGCACGGTCGACCGGCTCGCATCGGGGAGTTTTGTGCACTATAGTGCACGTCATGGCGGCGAGCCGAGGGACCAGCGACGCGCTGCTTCAGGTCCTGGCGGGACGGATCCGAAGGCGGCGCGAATCGAAGGGCTTGAGCCGGGCGGAGCTCGCGGAGCGCTCGGGACTATCGGTCCGCTTCCTCGCCAAGATCGAATCCGGCGACGGCAACGTCTCGCTCGTGCGTCTCGCGCATCTGGCCGAAGCGCTCGAGACGCCGCTCGACGCGCTGCTGCGCGCGCCGCGCGGGCGCGGCCGCGTCATCGCGCTCACCGGCTTGCGCGGAGCCGGAAAGAGCACCGTCGGGCCGCTCCTCGCTGCGGAGCTCGGCATCCCGTTCATCGAGATGGACGCGCGCGTGCGCGAAGCCGCGGGGCTTCCGGTCGATCAGATCTTCGAGCTCCACGGCGAGCGCTACTACCGCCGCCTCGAGCGCGAGACGCTCCAATCGATCCTGAGCCGATCGGCGCCGGTCGTGGTCGCGACCGCGGGCGGCGTCGTCAACGAGCCGGCGACCTGGCGGCAGCTTCTCGATCGCGCGACGGTCGTGTGGCTGCGTGCGCGGCCGGAGGATCACTGGAACCGCGTGGTCGCGCAGGGAGACCGGAGGCCGATGGCCGATCACCCCGACGCGATGGCCGAGCTGCACGCGATGCTCGCCAGCCGCGAGGCGCGCTACGCGCAGGCGCACATCGTCGTCGACACGCAGCGCATGACGCCTCGCGCGGTCGTGCGCACGATCGTCGCCGAGCTGGCCGCGCTTCAGGACGTCGAGGCCGCGTCGTGAGCGACGCTCCTGCGCTCGGCCCGGCGGTCGCCGGGCGGTGGTATCCCGAGAGGCCCGATGCGCTCGCAGCGATGGTGGACCGGCTTCTCGCGGAGGCGGACGCCCGTACGGGAGCCCGCCGCGACGCGTGCGCTCTGATCGTGCCTCACGCCGGATTCGGCTATTCCGGCGCTGTCGCGGCCGCCGGATTTTCGAGAGCGCGGCGCGAAGGCGTCGATCGGGTCGTGGCGCTCGGCCCGAGCCATTACCACGCGATCGACGGCGCGGCGGTTCCGTCGATCGCGTCCGTCTACCGGACGCCGCTCGGGGACGTTCCGCTCGACCGCGAAGCGGTGCAACGACTCGCCGCGGTGGACGGGATTCGAGCCGGGGATCATTTCTTCGATCGGGAGCACGCCCTTGAAGCGGAGATCCCCTTTCTGCAGCGGACGCACCCGACGCTTTCGCTGGTGCCGGTGCTCGTGGGCGCCGCGCGCGGACGCGACGCCACCACACGCATCGCAGGCGCGCTCGCTCCGATCCTCGACGATCGCACGCTGATCGTCGTCTCATCCGATTTCACGCATTTCGGGGCGGCGTTCGGGTACACGCCGTTCCGGGACGACCTGCCGCGCCGCATCGAGGCGCTCGACCGGAACGCCATCGCCGCGATCGAAGCGGGAGATGCCGACGGGTTCGCCGACCTCGTCGATCGGACGGACGCGACGATCTGCGGCCGCCGCGCGATCGAGGTTTTCCTGCGGCTGCCTCGCGCGGCGGCGGCCGCGGATCTCGTCGAGTACGACACCTCCGGCCGCATGACAGGGACGTGGGATCACTCGGTGTCCTACGCCTCGATCGCCTTCCCCGCAGGACGGCGATGACGCGCGACGAGGGCGCGGCGCTCGCCGCCGTCGCGCGCGCGGCCATCGAGGACGCCCTGTTCGGAAACGGCGCGCTCGCACGCGCGCGTGGAGCGATCGCGATGACGCCCGCACTCTGCGCACCGAGCGCGTGCTTCGTCACGCTGAAGCGGCCGGGCGCCCAGGGAGGGCTCGAGCTTCGCGGCTGCATCGGGTGCACGGCCGCGCGGCGCGCTGCGCTCGACGCGGTCGCGGATGCGGCGCGGGAGGCGGCGCTCGAGGATCCGAGATTCGAGCCCGTCACGCCGTCCGAGTTTCCGATGCTGCACGTCACCGTCGCCGTGCTCACGCCGTTCCTTCCGATCGCGGATGCGTCCGAGATCGCGATCGGAGAGCACGGCGTGGTGCTCGACCTCGACGGCCGTCAGGCGCTGTTCCTTCCCGAAGTCGCCGTCGATCACGGGTGGTCGCGGGGCGTACTCCTCGAGCAGCTCGCCCGGAAAGCCGGGCTTCCGGCGGGGGCCTGGCGCCGGGCCCGCCTTTCGACCTTCCGGAGCGAACGGTTCGGGGACGGCGGCGACGACGGTGCTGATAGAATCCCGCGGTCGTGAACCCCGTCGAATCCCAGCGCATCGCCGTCGAGCCGACCGTCGCGGCGCCGATCTTTTCCGGCGCGCTCGTACGCGATCTTCTCGACCTCGCCAAGGTGCGCATCACCTCGATGGTGGTCTTCACGACCGCCATGGGGCTCTGGCTCGCGCCCTCGGGGATCGGCGCCGCCAAGACGGCGGTGCTCTTGATCGAGACGACGCTGCTCGTCGCGTCGGCCAACATCCTCAACTGCTGGTACGAGCGGGAGACCGACGGATCGATGGTGCGCACGCGCAACAGGCCGCTCCCGGCGGGCCGGCTCGATCCCGGATTGGCGTTGGTCTTCGGCATTGCGGCCGGCCTCGTCGCGCTGCCGGCGCTCGCCGTGGCGATCAATCCGCTGACGGCGCTGCTCGGAGCGATCGCGCACATCACCTACGTGCTCGTCTACACGCCGATGAAACGGTTGTCGCCATGGGCGCTCGAGGTCGGAGCGATCCCCGGCGCGATCCCGCCGCTGATGGGGTGGACGGCGGCGACGGGCTCGCTGTCGCTTCCCGGCTGGTTCCTCTTCGGCATCCTCTTCTTCTGGCAAATCCCCCACTTCCTCGCGATCGCGATCTACCTCGAAGACGACTACCGGCGCGGCGGGTTCAAGGTGTTCTCGGTCACGCGCGGGAAATTGCAAGCGGCGCGCCGGCTCGCCGTCTACACCGTCGCCCTCGTCGCCGTCAGCCTGCTGGCGCAGCCGCTGAAGCTCGCCGGCGTCGCGTACACCGCCGCCGCCGCGATCCTCGGCGCGGGGTTCCTGATCTTGGCGCGCCGCGGCTTGACCGGTCCCGTCGAGGGCGCCTGGGCTCGCAAGACGATGCTCTACTCCATCGTCTGGCTCGCCGCGCTCATGCTCTCGCTCGTCGCGTTTGCCCGATAGGGGACACTCCCTTTTTCCACCCAAACGGGGACATTCGTCTTTTTCTTACAAAGGGAATAGGGGACAGTCCCCTTTTTCTTCTAAAGCTTCGCACTCTGAAGCTTTGTAAGAAAAAGGGGACTGTCCCCTATTCCCTTTGTAAGAAAAAGACGAATGTCCCCGTTTGGGTGGAAAAAGGGAGTGTCCCCTATCCTTGGCGCGATGGCAGGGACGTTCGTCGAGACCGTCGTCGCGAAGCATCTAGCCGGAGGCTCGGCGCGGCCCGCGCGGGCGGGAGATGTGGTCTGGCTGAAGCCGACGCGGCTGATGACGCACGACAACAGCTCGGCCGTGCTGAAGCGGTTTCGCGGGCTCGGTGCGAAGCGAGTCGCCGACAGCGGACAGCTCGTGATCGTTCTCGATCACGACATCCAGAACCGGTCGCCCGACAATCTCGCCAAGTACGCGGCGATCGCTGCGTTCGCCCGTGAGCAAGGGATCGAGTTCCACCCCGCGGGCACCGGGATCGGGCATCAGGTGATGATCGAGCGCGGCCACGCCGCGCCGGGCTCGCTCTGCGTCGCCGCGGACTCGCACGCGAACACCTACGGCGCCCGCGGCGCCCTCGGCGTCGCCGTCACCCGCGCCGATGCCGCCTGCATCTGGGCGTCGGGGCGCTTCTGGTGGGACGTTCCGCCGAGCGTGCGCGTCGATCTCGCCGGACGGCTGAGCGAAGGCGTCACCGGAAAGGACGTCGCGCTCGTGCTGTGCGCCCTCTACCCCGACGACGTGCTCGGGTGCGCGGTGGAATTCCACGGGCCCGGCGCACGAACGCTCGGCGACGACGACCGGCTGACGATATCGAACATGACGACGGAGTGGGGCGCGGTCGCAGGCGTGTTCTGTCCTCCCGGATTCGTGGCAGCCGGGGACGACGCCTACGCGGCGACGATCGCGCTCGACCTCGTCGACGTCGCGCCGCATGTCTCCGGCCCCGACACGCTCGCGCGTGCCGTCGCGCTTCCCGACATCGCGCGCGAGCGCATCCCGATCCAGAAGGCCTACCTCGTGTCGTGCGCGAACGGCCGGCTGTCGGATCTCGAAGCCGCAGCCCAGGTGTTACGCGGGCGGCACGTCGCGGACGGCGTCGAGCTGTACGTCGCCGCTGCGAGCGCGGCCGTCCAGCAGGCGGCGGAAGCGAGCGGATCCTGGAGCGCGCTCCTTGCGGCGGGAGCCGTTCCGCTTCCGGCGGGCTGCGGGCCGTGCATCGGACTCGGCGCCGGCTTGCTGCGCCCGGGAGAGACCGGCCTCTCGGCGTCGAACCGGAACTTCAAGGGGCGCATGGGATCGCCCGATGCGCGCTGCTACCTCGCAAGCCCCGCCGTCGTCGCGGCGTCCGCCGCGGCCGGAGTCATCGCGGATCCCTGGAATCGCGCCGCGATCCCGCCGTCGAGAAGGATCGCGCGGAGCGCGCACCCGTCCCCCGCGCTCGAGTCCTCACCCTCACGGATCTTGACGAGCGGCCGCGTGGTCCTGTTCCTGCGCGATGGAATCGACACCGACGCGCTGTGTCCGGCGCGGCTCGTCTACGCGGACGGCGCTTCGCACGAGGACCTCGCCCGGTCGGTCTTCGGCTCGATCGATCCCGGATTCGCGAGCCGCGTCAGAGCCGGGGACGTCCTCGTCGCAGGAGCGCGCTTCGGCAGCGGGTCGAGCCGCGAGCAGGCGGTGACCGCGCTGCAAGCGGCCGGGTTCCGGGCGGTGGTGGCCACGAGCCTGGCGCCCACGTTTCGCCGCAACGCCTGGAACAACGGCCTACCGGCGATCGAGAACCCCGGCGTGGTCGCATCCATCGCGGCGCGCTTTCCCACGGCCGCGGGCGAGGCGGTCTTCACGGACGAAACGTTGGACGTCGATGCCGCGTGGCTTCCGCAAGTCGCGCGCGAGCTGATCGCGGCTGGAGGGCTCGACGGCACATTGCGGTCGAGCGCGGGCGATGGCCGACTCTAAGCCGATCCCGACGATCGTCGTGCTCCCGGGCGACGGCATCGGCCGCATCGTGATCCCCGAAGCCTTGCGCGTGCTCGATGCCGCGGGGTTCCGGGCGGACTTCGTCCAGGCCGAGATCGGATGGTCGTGCTGGCTGAGGGACGGCGCAGCGCTCCCGCAACGGACGATCGACCTCCTCGACGAGCATCCCCTTGGGCTGCTCGGCGCGATCACCTCGAAGCCGGCGGACGCGGCAGAAGCAGAGCTTCCGCCGCGCCTCGCGGGACGCGGGCTCCGTTACGCGAGCCCGATCCTCGCCCTGCGGCAGCGCTTCGGCCTCGACGTCTGCCTGCGGCCGTCGCGCAGCTACCCGGGTAATCCGACGAACTTCGTGCGACGTTCCGCCTCCGGCGCGGTCGAGGAGCCGCCGGTCGATATCGCGGTCTTCCGGCAGAACACGGAAGGGCTGTACGCCGGCGTCGAATGGCTCGATCCGCCCGAGGCCGTCCGGCGCGCGCTCGCGCTCCATCCGAAGTTCAAGCCGTTCGAATCGGTCCCGGGTCCGGAGCTGGCGATCGCGACGCGAATCGTCACGCGCTCCGCGTGCCGGCGCATCCTCGATGCCGCGTTCCGCCACGCCTCGGTGCACGGGAAGGAATCCGTGACGCTCGCCGAGAAGCCCAACGTACTGCGCGAAACGTCGGGGTTGTTCGAGCGGGTCGCTCGCGAGGTGGCCTCCGAGTGGCCGGCGCTGCGATTGCAGTCGGTCAACATCGATGCTCTCCTCATGGATCTGACGCGGCGCCCCGAAGCCCACCCGGTCATCGTGGCGTCGAACCTGTTCGGCGACATCGTCTCCGACGCCGTCGCCGGCCTGACCGGGGGTGCGGGGTTCGCGTGCTCGGCGAACCTCGGCGACTCCGCGGCCTTGTTCGAGCCCACCCACGGGTCGGCGCCGCGACACGAAGGGCTCGCCGTGCCGATCGCCAATCCGATCGCGGCGATCCTCGCGGGGGCGCTCCTGGCCGAGCACGTGGGCGACCGTTCCGCCGCCCGCCGGATTCGTGCCGCGGTGGCGGCCGTGGTCGCCGCGGGACGCGTGCGGACCTACGACATGCTGCGCCTCCACGCCGGCCCCGACGTCTTGAAGCACGGAGCCGCACCGACGCCGGCGATGACCGACGCGATCATCGCCGCGCTCCCGTGACGGGCTCCCGGCCGCTCGATCCGCTCCCGATCGACGGTCAGATCGGCGCCATCCGCGACGCGATGAGCCGGCATCGCGCGGTCGTGGTCGTCGCGGAGCCGGGCGCGGGCAAGACCACGCGCGTGCCGCCCGCGCTCGCCGAGGACGGCCCGGTGATCGTGCTCCAGCCGCGCCGCGTGGCCGCGCGGTCCCTCGCGCGGCGCATCGCGCGGGAGCGAGGCTGGCAGCTCGGCCGCGAGGTCGGCTGGCACGTTCGCTTCGACAAGAACTTCTCGGACGACACGCGCCTCCTCGTCGCGACCGAGGGGGTCCTCGCGGCGCGCGCGGCCTCGGATCCCCTCCTCGGCGCCTTTCGCACGGTCGTCGTCGACGAGTTCCACGAGCGAAGCTTGAATGCCGACATGGCGCTCGCGTTCGCGCGCCAGGCGTGGCTCGCCCGGTCCGACCTCGGGCTCGTGGTCATGTCCGCCACGCTCGACGCCGGTCCGGTCAGCCGCTATCTCGGCGACGCCCCGGTCGTGACCGTTCGCGGCCGCCCGCATCCGGTCTCGATCGAGCACGCGCCGCGCACCGCGCCCTCCGATGCGATTCGCGACGCCCTCGACCACGCCGAGGGCGACGTGCTCGTGTTCCTGCCCGGCGCCCCGGAGATCCACGCGCTGGCGCGAGCCATCCGCGCCGACGCCGCGGCCCGCGGCGCGCGCGTTTTGACCCTGTCGGGACGGTCGACGCCGGCGGAGCAGGACGACGCGCTGGCTCCATCCGCGGCGCGCAGGGTCATCCTGGCCACAAACGTCGCGGAGACGTCGATCACCGTTCCCGGCGTGCGCACGATCATCGACACCGGCTTGCACAAGGTGCCGCGGTTCGATCCCGCCGTCGGGCTCGACCGCCTGGAGACCGAGAGAGTCTCGCGCGACTCCGCCGATCAGCGCGCGGGACGCGCGGGACGAATCGCCCCCGGCCGCGCGATCCGGCTATGGGACGCGCGCGACATCCTGCGCGACCACCGGGAGCCGGAGATCGCGCGCGTCGATCTCGCCGCGCCGATCCTCGACGTGCTCGCATGGGGAGGCGACCCGGCGCGATTCGAATGGTTCGAGGCGCCGGGCGCCGACGCCGTCACCTCCGCGCTGACGCTTCTGGCGCGCGTCGGCGCCGTCGATGCCGGGAGGCTCACGCCACTCGGCGCGTTGATCCACCGGCCGCCGGTCCACCCCAGGCCCGCCAGGATTCTGATCCCCGCCGGGGGCTCGCGACCCCTTGTTTCTAGCTGGTTTCCAGACGGTCGGACGCCATCACGCCGGTCAGTAGAACCGCAGGACGAAGTTCACGCCCGCGTTCGTCCACACGTCGTCGACGTGCTTCGAGACGGTGGCCGACGCCTCGAGGGCGAGGGCCGTGTAGTACCCCTGGACGAACTCGAACCCCAGCGCGCCCAGCACGCCGACGTTCGTGTGCGTGGCCTCGCCGAGGGCGTCGTCGAAGGTGGCCGTCGTCGCGCCCACGCCCGCGCGCAGGTACAGGTTTCGGAGGACGAAGTACTGCGCGCCGATCAGGAAGCTGTGCTGCCCGACCGTGACGTCACCGCCGGTCGAGGTGCCCTGGAAGCCGAACCACAGCATCCAGTCCCGG
>CAZYHZ010000050.1:0-34802 GCA_964647625.1 uncultured Acidobacteriota bacterium | reverse complement strand
GCTCCTCGAGGAAGACGGCGCGTCCGTCACGCTCGCCCACGACGGTGAGGAGGCGTGGAACCGCATCCAGGAGACGGACTTCGACGTCATCGTCGCCGATCTGCGCATGCCCAACCTCGACGGACGCGCTCTCTACGAGCGGGTCGTCGATGCGCGGCCCGCGATGGTGCGCCGGTTCGTCTTCGCCACGGGCGATCTCGTGCGGCAGGACAGCCTTCAGTTCCTCGAAGGTCTCCCGAACCGGATCCTTGCGAAGCCGCTCGATGTCGACGACGTCCGGCGCGTGCTCGTGCAGGTGGTGTCGTCCTCGCGACCGGCGCCGCCGCCTTCATCAGCCGCCCGCTGAGCGCCCCAGGGTGAGGACCGCCTCGCGGATGCTCGCGGTCAGCCGCAGGACGTCGTCGAGCGAGGGATGAGGATCGGCGTTCACCGGAATCGGCGCACCGATGCGCAGCGCGATCGGCACGAACCGCGGCCAGCGTGCGTGCCGTGGAAGCGCCTCGAACGTCCCGGAGACGTGGAGGGGAACGACCGGCACGCCGGTGCGCAGCGCGATGAGAGCGGCGCCGTCGCGGAACGGCCGCATCGCCCCGTCCCGCGTGATCCCGCCCTCGGGAAAGATCCCGACGAGCTCGCCGTTGCGGATCACCTCCGTGATGCGGCGATAGGCGCGGATCATCGTGGCGCTTCCGCCGACGGGGATCGTGCCGAACCAACGCAACAGCCCGTTCAGTCGCGGCCGCGAATAGAACTCGTTCGAGACGACGAACCGCACGGGCCGGCGCACGCGCATCCCGATCAGGATCGGATCGAGAAACGACGCGTGATTCGATGCGAGCAGCGCCGGGCCGATCCGCGGGAGGTGTTCCGCGCCGAAGAGCTTCGGGCGGAACGCCAGCGCGAACGGCGGCCCGAAGATCGTCCGCATCGAAAAGAACGCGGCGTCGAACTCGCCCCGGCTCACGCGGGCGTCACCTGGCGACGCGATCGGCGTACCTCTTCTGGAGCGCAGGCACGAGGTAGTCCGACATCGCCTCGGCGAGACGGTGCCGCGGCGCGTGCCCCCAGTCGCGGCGGGCCCGGCCGTCGTCGACGTCGGCGGGCCACGTGTCGACGATCGCCTGCCTCCACGGGACCGGCTCGAAGTCGATCTTGGCTTCGGGGAAGTGCGCGAGCACCGCGGCCTTGATCTCGGCGGCCGACGGAGCGAACGCGCCGATGTTGTAGACGCGGGTGCTCAGCCGGTCGGGCGAGGCGCCGTCGAGCCTCAAGATCGCCGCGACGGCGTCGGGCATCGTCATGAACGGCATGCGCGTCTCGGCGGCGACGAAGCACGCGTACGGTTTTCCCTGCGCCGCGGCGTGGATCATCTCGGGCGCGTAGTCGCTGGTGCCGCCGGAGGGCAGCGTATCCGCGCTGATCAGGCCGGGAAACCGGATCGACCGGAAGTCGAGGCCCGGCGTGCCGTCCTTCCGCGCCCTCTGCGTGAAGTACGCCCCGATCATCTCGCCGTAGAGCTTGTTGCAGCCGTAGATCCCCGCCGGGCGGTTCCAGTCGTCCTCGCGGACGGCGCCGGCGGCGGCCTTCGCCGACGCGTCCGGCAGGCCGTACACCGCGATGCTGCTCGGGAAGAGGAACCGGACGTCCCGGCCGGCGGCGCGGGCGCGCTCGCGGCACAGGCGGAAGAGGTTCATCGTCGCGGAGACGTTGACGTCGTGAGCGAGATCGGGGTCGCGCTCGGCCTTCGACGACAGGAGCGCGGCAAGATGGAAGACGGCGTCCGGCGAATGATCCCGGAATACCGACGCCATGCGCTCGTGATCGGCGACGCTCCCGACCTCCGCCGCGCGGCACAGGTTCGCGATCGTCTCCGGGAGCGGCTGGATGTCGAGGGCGACGATGTCGTAGCCGGCCTGGCGGAGAGCGGGGATGAGCAGGTGCCCCATCTCGCCGCTCGCTCCGGTGCAAAGCGCGGTCTTCGTCCCCATCGCGGACAGGATATACGAGGCCCTAAGGGACGAGAACGGCCGTCCCGCGGACGCGATCCGAAGCGAGCGCCTGGAGCGCATCGTTCGCGCCGGTCAGCGGGAACGGCGTCGTGCGCGCGCGCACGGGAATCGACGCGGCTTCCGCGAGGAGCGCGCGCCCGTCGTCCCGCGTGTTCGATTCGACGGAGGTCAGCGTCTTCTCGTGGAAGAGGCACGGCTCGTAGGGCATCGCCGGCACGTCGGAGAGGTGGATGCCGGCGATCACCACGGTGCCCGCCTTGCGAACCGCGCGAAGCGCCGGCGGCACGATCTCGCCCGCAGGCGCGAAGAGGATCGCCGCATCGAGCGCGACCGGCGGCGCCTCGTGCGCGCCGCCTGTCCAGAGGGCGCCGAGCTCGAGGGCCAGGTCCCGGTGCGCCGCATCGCGCGTGGACACGTAGACGTCGCAGCCACGGTGCTTCGCGATCTGCGCGACGACGTGTGCGGACGATCCGAACCCGTACAGTCCGAGGCGGGCCCCGGCGGCGATTCCGGTCCGCCGCAGCGCGCGGTAGCCGATGATTCCGCCGCACAGGAGAGGCGCCGCGTCCACGTCCGAAAACGCGTCCGGGATGGCGTAGGCGTAGTCCTCGGGCACGACGGCCAGCTCGGCGTAGCCGCCGTCCGCGTCCCACCCGGTGTACCGGGATTCGGTGCACAGGTTCTCTCGCTTGGATAGACAGAACGGGCACCGCCCGCAGGTGTGCCTGAGCCACGCGATCCCGACGCGATCGCCCCGGTGGAACCCGCGGACGTCGCGGCCCTTCGCCTCGACGCGGCCGACGACCTGATGCCCGGGGACGAGGGGAAGCCGGTGCGGCGCGAGATCGCCCTCGACGACGTGCAGGTCGGTGCGGCAGACGCCGCAGGCGGTCACGCGGACGAGCAGGTCACCGGGGCCGGGAACGGGATCGTCGATGTCCTTCTGCACGAGCGGGCGCGTCGAGGCGGCCGCTTGCCGCTCGAGCACCATCGCCTTCATGAGGAGTGTGGCTGGGGAGCAGGGATTCGAACCCCGATTCTACGGTCCAGAGCCGCATGTCCTACCATTGGACGACTCCCCAGCACGGCTCGAAAGACCGACGGACTATAGCAAACCGTTCGCGCACCGGTCGAGCAGCCGCGCGATGCGCGCGAGGGCCCGCTCGCGCCCCAGCAGCTCGACGACCTCGAACAATCCGGGCGAGGCGCCGCGCCCGGTGACGGCCAGCCGCACGGGGTGGATCAGCTTGCCGCCGGACAGGCCGGACGCGGCGGCGACCTCGCGCAGCGGCGGCTCGAGGGATGGCGCGGTCCAGTCGGGCAGCGCGTCCCACCGTTCGGCAAGCTCACGGAGCGCGGGGAGCACGGCGTCCGAGGCCAGATGCTTCGCGACCGCATCGGGCTCGTAGGACAGCTCATCCGACGGGTCGAAAAAGTACCGGCCTTCGGTGGCCATCGCGGCGAGCGTTTTCAGCCGAGGCCGGATCAGCGTGAGGACGCGGCCCAGCCACTCGGCGCGCGCGCCGTCGAACGCGTCGCTCCACAGGCCCTCCGCCCGCAACACCTCGCGCGCAGCCGCGACGAGCTCCGGCAGCGGCATCGCGGCGATGTAGAGCCCGTTCAACCAATCGAGCTTCGTCAGGTCGAACACCGCGCCGGAGCGCCCGACCCCGGCGAGGTCGAACGCTTCGACCAGCTCCGCCCGAGCCATCTTCTGGCGCTCGTCCTTGGGGTTCCATCCGAGGAGCGCAAGGAAGTTGAACAGCGCATCGGGCAGGTAGCCCCGATCGCGGTACTCGAGCACCGACGTCGCGCCGTGGCGCTTGGAGAGGCGCTTCTTGTCCGTTCCCAAGATCAGCGGCAGATGCGAGAACGCCGGAGGCGTCCGCCCCAGCCCTTGATAGATGAGGATCTGCTTCGGCGTGTTCGAGATGTGATCGTCGCCGCGGATGACGTGCGTGATCTCCATCGCCACGTCGTCGGAGACGACCGACAGGTTGTAGGTCGGCGATCCGTCGGAGCGGAGGAGGATGAGGTCTTCGATGACGTCGTTCGGGAACGACGTCTCCCCGTGCACGCCGTCCCGCCAGGACGTCACGCCCGGCGGAATTTGAAGACGGACCACGAACGGCTCGCCGGCGGTGGCGCGCGCGTCGGAGTCGCGCTTCGGGATCGGAAGGCACCGACGGTCGTAGATCGCGGCACCTCCCTCTGCCTCGGCGGCGGCGCGCTTGGCGTCGAGCATGTCCTGCGAGCAGAAGCACCGATAGGCCCGGCCGCCCCGGAGGAGACGCTCGGCATCGGCGAGGTGCTGGGCGCGGCGGGCGCCCTGGAAGTACGGGCCTTCGTCGGGAGCCAGGCCCAGCCACGCCATGCCGTCGAGGATCGCGGCGACGACCTCGTCGCTCGATCGCGCGGCGTCGGTGTCTTCGACCCGCAGAACGAAGACGCCCCCGTGGCGGCGGGCGTACAGCCAGTTGAAGATCGCCGTGCGCGCGCCGCCGACGTGGAGGTATCCGGTCGGGCTCGGCGCGAACCGGACGCGCGCGCTCATCGCGCGCCGGGCCCGCCCTGAGTCTTCTCGATCTTCGCCCAGGAATCCTTCAGCGTGATCGTGCGGTTGAATACCGGCGCGGCGGCCGTCGAGTCGAGATCGACGCAGAAGTAGCCGAGCCGCTCGAACTGGACCGTCGACCCCGGGGGGAGCTTCGCGGTCTCGGGATCGACGCGCGCGGTGCCGATCGTCACGAGCGATGCCGGATCGAGGTGAGCCCGCCAGTCGGCGTCGGCATCCGCCTCGGGATCGGGCCGCGTGAACAGCGGCTCGTAGAGGTGGACGGTGGCCGGGACCGAATGCGCGGCGGAGATCCAGTGGATCGTCCCCTTGACGCGCCGGCCGTCCGGGGCCGCGCCGCCCTTCGTCGCCGGGTCGTACGTGCACCGAACCTGCACGACCTCGCCGGCGTCGTTCTTGACGACCCCCGTGCATCGAACGAGGTACGCGCCGCGCAGGCGGACTTCGTTCCCCGGAAAGAGCCGGTGATATTTCGGCGGCGGCGTCTCGCGGAAATCGTCCTGCTCGATGAACACCGAGCGCGAGAACGTGACCGGCCGCGTGCCCGCCGAAGGATCTTCGGGATTGACGAGCACGTCGAACGATTCGCTCTGGCCCTCGGGGTAGTTCTCGACGACGAGCTCCAGAGGGTCAAGGACGCTCATCACGCGCGGCGCCCGGCGATTGAGGTCGTCGCGCACGGCGTGCTCCAGGAGCGAGACGTCGACGACGCTGTCGCGCTTCGCGACGCCGATGCGATCGCAGAACGCGCGGATCGCCTCGGGCGTGAAGCCGCGCCGCCGCATGCCGGACAGCGTCGGCATGCGCGGGTCGTCCCAGCCGCGGACGTGGCCCTCCTGCACGAGCGTCAGGAGCTTGCGCTTGCTCATCACCGTGTAGGTGAGGTTCAGCCGGGCGAATTCGATCTGCTGCGGGGCGGCGCCGGTCGGGCAGTTCAAGACGACCCAATCGTAGAACGGGCGATGGTCCTCGAACTCGAGCGTGCAGATCGAGTGGGTGATGCCCTCGAGCGCGTCGGAGAGGGGATGCGCATAGTCGTACATCGGATAGATGCACCAGCGATCGCCGGTCCGGTGGTGCGGCGCCTTCTTGATCCGGTAAAGCGCCGGGTCGCGCATGTTGATGTTCGGCGAGGCCATGTCGATCTTGGCGCGCAGGACACAGGCGCCTTCAGCCAGCTCGCCCGCGCGCATCCGCCGGAACAGATCGAGGCTCTCACCCGACGGACGGTCGCGGTACGGGCTGTTGCGCCCCGGCGCGGTCAGCGTGCCCCGGTACTCGCGGATCTCCTCGGCCGACAGCTCGTCGACGTAAGCGAGCCCCTTCTCGATGAGCGCGACCGCGCATTCGTACATCCGCTCGAAGTAGTCCGATGCGTAGTACATGCGATCGTCCCAGTCGAAGCCCAGCCAGCGGACGTCCTCGATGATGGACTCGACGTACTCGACCTCTTCCTTCGCAGGGTTCGTGTCGTCGAACCTGAGGTTGCACGTCCCGCCGAACTCCGCGGCGAGGCCGAAGTTCAGGCAGATCGACTTCGCGTGACCGATGTGGAGGTAGCCGTTGGGTTCGGGGGGGAACCGCGTCGCGACGCGGCCGCCGTGCTTGCCGGAGAGGTTGTCGGCGTCGACGATCTGCCGGATGAAGTCGCGGTAACCGGGTTCGATCGGGGTGTCGTCAGGCGTGCTCATTGGCGGTGAGGGAGGGATTCGAACCCTCGGTAGGGGTTTAAAGCCCTACAACGGTTTAGCAAACCGCTCCGTTCAGCCACTCCGGCACCTCACCTGGTTGCTCGGACGATTTCGTGCCGGCGAAGCGCGCGATTGTATCCCAGCCGTCAACTGGCGGAGGGGGCGGGATTCGAACCCGCGGCGCCCTCGCGGGCGCGCTCGCTTTCAAGGCGAGTGCCTTCAACCACTCGGCCACCCCTCCACGTTTCGGCTATGAGCGGGACGGGATCCGATCCCGGCCGTCCATGAACGGCCGCAGCGCGCTCGGGATCGTGACGCTGCCGTCCTTCTCCTGACCGTTTTCGAGGATCGCGACCAGCGTGCGCCCCACGGCGAGTCCCGAACCGTTCAGCGTGTGCAGGTGCGCGGGCTTCGCGCCCTCCTTGGGGCGGTACTTGATGTTGGCCCGCCGTGCCTGGTACGCCTCGAAGTTCGAGCACGAGGAGATCTCGCGGTAGGCATTCTGAGAGGGGAGCCACACCTCGAGATCGTAGGTCTTGGCGGAGGCCGCACCGAGGTCGCCGCCGCACAACGCGGCGACGCGGTACGGAAGCTCGAGCCGCTTCAAGACCTCTTCGGCGTGGCGGGTCAGGAGCTCGAGCTGCTCGTAGGACGTCTCGGGTGTCGCGAAGCGCACCAGCTCGACCTTGTCGAACTGGTGCTGCCGGATCAAGCCGCGAACATCTTTACCGTAGGAGCCCGCTTCGCTGCGGAAGCAGGGCGTGTACGCGCAGTACGCGACCGGGAGGGCGTCGGGCTCGAGGATCTCCTCGGCGTGGATGTTCGTCACGGGCACTTCGGCGGTCGGGATCAAGTAGTAGCCGCCGGGATCGACCTTGAAGAGATCGGCCTCGAACTTGGGGAGCTGCCCCGTCCCATACAGCGACGTCGCGTTCACCATGAACGGAGGCAACACCTCGGTGTAGCCGTGCTCATTGGTGTGAACATCGAGCATGAAATTGATGAGCGCGCGCTCGAGGCGGGCGCCGTCGCGTTTGAGCAACGCGAACCGCGCGCCGGTCATGCGCGCCGCGCGCTCGAAGTCGAGGATCCCGAGGCTCGGACCGAGGTCCCAGTGCGCCTGCGGTGGAAAATCGAATTTCCGCGGCTGCCCCCAGGTACGCACGACGACGTTGTCCTCGGCGGTCGTTCCCTCGGGGACGCTCTCGTGGGGCAGGTTGGGGAGCCGCTTCAGCAGCTCGTCGAGCTCGGCCTCGACGGCGCCGACCTCGGTTTCGAGCGCAGCAACCTTCTCACCGAGCGACTTGATCTCGCCCCGAAGCGCCGCCGCGTCGCCGCCCTTCTTGATGATGTCGCCGATCGTCTTCGAGCTCTCGTTGCGGTGCCGCTTCAGCCCTTCGACTTCGGTGAGCAGCGCGCGCCGCTTCGCGTCGAGCGCGCGGAGCGATTCGAGCGCGACCGTCTGGCCGCGCTTGCGCAGGCCCTTCTCGAGGACGTCGGGCTGGTTGCGGACGAGCTGGATGTCGAGCATCGGGAACCTCGGGAGCGCGCCATTCTAGCAAGCGCCGGATGTTATGATCGGATCTCGCCATGGACAAACTGCGCATCGCGGGCGGGCGTCGGCTGAAGGGCCGCGTGCGCGTCGCCGGAGCCAAGAACGCCGCGCTTCCAGCGCTCGCCGCGACGCTGCTCGCGGAAGACAAGGTCCAGCTTCAGAACTTGCCGAACGTCCGCGACGTGCGGACGATGCTGCGCGTCCTCGAGCAGCTCGGCGCCGAGGTCGGAAACCAAGGAGACGGCGCCGCGTCGGTTCACGTGGCCCGGATCCGGTCGTTCGAGGCCCCGTACGATCTCGTCCGCACGATGCGCGCGTCGGTGCTCGTTCTGGGACCGCTGCTCGCGCGGTTCGGCCGGGCGCGCGTCTCGCTCCCTGGAGGCTGCGCCATCGGCGAGCGTCCGATCAACCTCCATATCGACGGCCTCCACGCGATGGGCGCCGAGATCGCGATCGAGCACGGCTACGTCGAGGCCACGGCGAAGCGACTTCACGGCGCGTCGATCGCGTTCCCGCAGAAGACCGTCACCGGCTCCGAGAACCTGATGATGGCGGCCGTCCTCGCCGAGGGGACGACGCGACTGCGGAACTGTGCCCGGGAGCCCGAGATCGTCGATCTCGCGGCGTTGCTGATCGCGATGGGCGCCTCGATCGCCGGGGCGGGCACCGACGAGATCGTCATCGAAGGCGGCCGTCCGTTGCACGGCGCCGCGCATACGGTGATTCCAGACCGGATCGAGGCGGGGACCTATCTGGTCGCCGGTGCGCTGGCCGGGGACGACGTCGAGGTCGCCGGCGCGCGTGGCGATCACCTTCAGGCCCTCGTGGCGCAGCTCACCTCCTGCGGTGTGGCGATCGAGCCGGTGGACGGGGGGCTGCGCGTGCGCGCATCGGAGAGGTTGTCGGCGCGCGACCTCCGAACGACGCCGCACCCGGGATTTCCGACCGACATGCAGGCGCAGTACATGGCGCTGATGACGCAGGCGCGCGGACGGTCGGAGATCTCGGAGACCGTGTTCGAGCGGCGATTCATGCACGTCGGCGAGCTCCAGCGCATGGGGGCGGACGTCCGCTTCGACGGCCCGGTCGCGATCGTTCAAGGCCCGCGCGCGCTCACCGGCGCGCAGGTGATGGCGACGGACCTGCGAGCCTCCGCCTGCCTGGTGCTCGCAGCCCTGGTGGCCGACGGGCCCACGGTCGTCGATCGCGTTTACCACCTCGATCGCGGCTACGAATCGATGGAGACGAAGCTCGGCGCGCTCGGGGCGTCGATCGAGAGGATCCGGGCATGAGCGCCTCCTGCATCTTCTGCCGCATCGCCGCCAAGGAAGTTCCCGCGACCATCGTGCTCGAAGACGACGACGTGGTCGCGTTCCGCGATCTGAGCCCGCAGGCGCCCACACACGTCCTCGTCGTGTCCCGCCGCCACATCGCATCGCTCGACGATGCGACGCCGGCCGATTCAGCGCTCCTCGGACGCATGCTGATCGCGGCGCAAGAGGTCGCGGCGAAGGCGGGGCTTGCGGGCGGGTACCGCATCGTCACGAACTGCGGGCCCGACGCGGGCCAGAGCGTGGCGCACCTGCACTTCCACGTCCTGGGCGGCCGGCCGATGGCCTGGCCGCCCGGCTAGCTCCGACCGACATGGGCCAGCGCGCCGCCGGCATCCTGCTCCATCCGACGTCGCTTCCGCACCACGACGGCGGGCTCGCGGCCGCGGCGCGGCCTTTTCTCGAATGGGCGCAGCGCGCGTCGATCGGCGTCTGGCAGATCCTGCCCGTCGGGCCGCCCGGAGAAGGGCATTCGCCCTATGCCGCGCTATCCGCGTTCGCGGGGGATGCGTCGTGGTTCCCGCCGAGCGCCGCATCGCCGGGAAAGGGCGGGCGAGACGACACGCCGCGCGAGGCCTGGCTCGACGATTGGGCGGTGTACGCGGCGCTGAAAGCCGCGCACGCCGGGGCGCCCTGGATTGCCTGGGACGAGCCGCTGCGGCTCCGCGATCCGAAGGCGATCGCCGAGACGCGACGATCCTTGGGCGCTGCGATCGACGCGCATCTCGACGCGCAGCGCCGGTTCGAGGCGGGCTGGGCCGAGGTCCGCACGATGGCGCGAGATCACGGGGTCGAGATCCTGGGGGACGTTCCGATCTACCCCGCGCTCGATTCGGCCGACGTCTGGTCGCACCAGGAGAGCTTCGAGCTCGACGACGATGGCGCACCGACGCGGGTCGCGGGCGTGCCTCCCGACTACTTCAGCACAACCGGGCAGCTCTGGGGGAACCCGCTCTACCGCTGGGAGCGCCTGCGCGAGAACGGCTACGCGTGGTGGATCGAGCGGTTGCAGCGCGGCCTTGCGCTTCACGACCGGCTTCGCCTCGATCACTTCCGAGGCTTCGCGGCGTACTGGGCGGTGCCGGCCGAGGCGGAGACCGCCGAGCCGGGCGAGTGGGTCCCGGGACCCGGGGCCGATCTCTTCGAGTCGATCCGGCGCTCCCTCGGCGCCATGCCGTTCGTGGCCGAAGATCTCGGCGTGATCACCGAGGACGTCGTCGCGCTGAGAAAGAGCCTGGCGCTCCCCGGGATGCGCGTCCTTCAATTCGGCTTCGATTCGCAGGACGGCGAGCACGCCCCGCACCAGATCCCGGAAGACGTCGTCGTCTACACCGGGACGCACGACAACGACACGACGCGTGGTTGGTTCTCGTCGCTCGATGCGGACGCAAAAGCGCGCGTGCTCGCGGCCGTCGGCGGGACGGCGGAGCACGTCTCGTGGGGGCTCATCAAGACGGCGTACGAGTCGGCCGCCGGCCTCGCCGTCGTTCCGCTCCAGGACGTCCTCGACCTCGGATCGGAGGCGCGGATGAACGTCCCCGGGGTCGCGCGCGGCAACTGGCGATTCAAGGCGCCGGCGGACGCTTTCGGTCCGGAGCGGGCCGGCAGGCTGCGGGACCTCGCGGAGCGGACGGGACGCGGCTGCTAAGATCGATGCTTCGAGGAGGCCGTTCATGGACAACCCCGTCATCGTCTCCGCGGTGCGCACGCCGATCGGAAAATTCCTGGGAACGCTGTCGAGCATCCAGGCGCCCAGGCTCGGCGCGGTCGTCGTCAAGGAAGCCGTCCTGCGTGCGGGGCTGAAGCCCGGCCAGGTCGACGAGGTCATCATGGGGAACGTCGTCGGCGCGGGCCTCGGCCAGAATCCGGCGCGCCAAGCGGCGATCTTCGGCGGCATCCCCGACACCGTGCCCGCCTTGACGATCAACAAGGTGTGCGGCTCGAGCCTGAAGGCCGTCGTGCTCGCCGCGCAGGCGATCAAGTGCGGCGACGCCGACGTCGTGGTGGCCGGCGGCATGGAATCGATGTCGAACGCTCCGTATTTGATGAAGAACGCCCGCGGCGGATTCCGCATGGGGAATCAGACGGTCATCGATTCGATGATCCACGACGGGCTGTGGGACGCGTACAACGACTACCACATGGGAAACACCGGCGAGGTCGTCGCCGAGCGCTACCACGTCTCGCGCGACGAGCAGGACGCCTGGGCGCTCGACAGCCATCGCAAGGCCGTCGCCGCGATCGATGCGGGCCAGTTCAAGCGCGAGATCGTGCCGGTCGAGATCCCCAGCAAGAAGGGCGATCCCGTCCGGTTCGACACGGACGAGTCGCCCCGGCGAGAGACGACGATCGAAGCGCTGCGTGCGCTGAAGCCGGCGTTCAAGAAGGACGGCACCGTGACGGCGGGAAACGCCCCCGGCGTCAACGACGGCGCGGCGGCGATCGTCGTGGTCTCGAAGGCGGCGGCGAAGCGGCTCGGGCTGACGCCGCGTGCGGAGATCGTCGCGTACGCCTCGTCGGGCCTGGCGCCGGAGCTCGTGATGATGGCGCCCGAGAAGGCCGTGCGCATGCTGTGGGAGAAGACCGGCTGGACGCCCGACGGCGTCGATCTCTACGAGTTCAACGAGGCGTTCTCGGTTCAGCAGGTCGCGCTCCAGCGCACTCTCGGGCTGAACCCGGCGAAGCACAACGTCCGCGGCGGTGCCGTCGCGCTGGGCCACCCGATCGGTGCTTCGGGAGCGCGCATCCTCACGACGCTGCTTCACGCGCTCGAAGACCGGAAGGAAGAAAAGGGCATCGCCGCGCTGTGCCTCGGCGGCGGCAACGCCGTGGGCATGGCCATCAAACGACTCTGAGCTCTGAACTCTCAACTCTTGACTCTCGACCGGTGCGGGTCGAGGGTCGAGAGTCGAGAGTCGAGAGCTGAGGAGCAACGATGAGGATTCAGACGCTGGGCGTCGTCGGCGCCGGCCAGATGGGAAACGGGATCGCGCACGTCGCGGCGCAATCCGGCCTGAACGTCGTGATGCGCGACCTCACCGAGGCGTTCGTCGGCAAAGGCCTCGACACGATCGCCAAGAATCTCCAGCGCGGCGTCGACAAGGGCAAGATGACCGCCGCGGAGAAGGACCACGTGATGTCCCGAGTCTCGGGCACGATCAAGCTCGAGAACCTCGCGGCCTGCGATCTGGTCGTCGAGGCGGCCGTGGAGAAGCTCGACGTCAAGCTCGAGCTGTTCGGCGATCTCGACGCGGCCGTGAAGCCGGGCGCCATTCTCGCGACCAACACGTCGTCGCTCCCCATCACGCGCATCGCGGCCGCGACGAAGCGTCCCGAGAAGGTCATCGGAATGCACTTCATGAACCCGGTCCCCGTCATGAAGCTCGTCGAGGTCATCCGCGGCCTTCAAACCTCCGACGAGACGGCCGCGGCCACGAAATCGCTCGCGGAATCGATGGGCAAGACGCCCGTCGAGTGCCGCGACTTCCCCGGCTTCGTCAGCAACCGCGTCCTCATGCCGCTCATCAACGAGGCGGTCTTCTGCCTCCACGAGGGGGTCGCCGAGGCCGCGGCCATCGACACGATCATGAAGCTCGGGATGAACCACCCGATGGGCCCCCTGACGCTTGCGGACTTCATCGGACTGGACACGTGCCTCTACATCCTGGAAGTGCTCCACCAAGGGCTCGGCGAGGACAAGTACCGGCCGTGCCCGCTCCTCCGCAAGTACGTCGAAGCCGGCTGGCTCGGGAAGAAGACCGGGCGTGGCTTCTACGACTACTCGCCCGGTGCCGCCGGAGCGCCCGCCTGAGCGCAGAGCGCGAGGAGCGCCTCGACGTCGCGCTCGCGGTCGTCGTCCGCGACGCCCGCATCCTTGTCGCACGCCGCGCGGCCGATCAACACCTGCCGTCGACCTGGGAATTCCCCGGCGGCAAGATCGAGGCGGGGGAAGAGCCGGACGCCGCCGCGCTCCGTGAGCTTCGGGAGGAGACCGGACTGTCCGCAGCGCGCGCGGAGCCGCTGCTCGTGTTCGTTCACGACTACCCCGACCGAAGGCTACGGTTCCACGCATTCCTCGTGACGGAAACCTCCGGTGAGGTTTCGATGGATCGGGCGCGGACGTATCAATGGATGGCCCCCGCGGACCTGAGCGACCTGCCGATGCCGGAGGCGAACCGGGCGATCCTGCGGTCGCTGCGCTGGCGCCTCCCGTGAGCGAGCCGAAGACGCACTTCGACGTCGGCGAGCGCGACCGCGGGAAGCGCCTCGACCAGTTTCTGCACGAGCGGATCCCCGGGCTCTCTCGCGCGCGCATCCAGCGCGCGATCGAGCAGCGCGTGACGCTGTCCTGGGGTGTCAGGGCGCGTGCCGCGACCCCGGTGCGTCCCGGGGGCGCCGTCCAGGTCGGGTACGTTCCCATCGCAGAAGACGTCCAGGACGTCCCGATCCCGGTTCTGGCGCGCGGCGACGGCTGGATCGCGGTTGACAAGCCCTCGGGGCTCGTGGTCCACCCGGTCAACACGATCCGGGAGAACTCGCTGATCCGCATGCTGAGGCGCCAGGAGGAGGATCCCGATCTGCGGCTGACGCACCGCCTCGACCGTGAGACGACGGGGGTCCTGATCGTCGCCGGGAGCGCACCGGTCGCGAGCCGCATCGCGACGGCGTTCGCCCGGGGGCACGTGAAGAAGGAGTACCTCGCGATCGTCCGCGGCGCCGTCCGGGAGGGCGAGGGGACGATCGACCTGCCGCTCGGAAGCGACGCATCCCGCCGCGTCTACGTCCGCCGCGCCGTGGTGGAGCAGGGCGAGCGAGCGGTGACGCGATGGACCGTGCGGCGGCGGCTCGACGGCGCGACGCTGCTGTCGCTGTTTCCGGAGACCGGGCGCCGGCACCAGCTGCGCGTCCACCTGGCGCATGCGGGTCATCCGATCGTGGGCGATCTGCTCTACGGCGGCCCCGAGCGCGATTACCTCGATCTCGTCGCCTCGGGCCGGGACGCGCGGCGGGAGGCGGGGCTCCCCACGCGTCAATTGCTCCACTGCGCGCGCATCGTCTTCCCCGCAGGCGACGGCGTCGACGTCGAGGTGCGGGCGCCGCTTCCCGCAGACTTCGCCGCGATGCTCGACCCTGCATGAAGCGTGCGGGGCTCGCGGCGCTGATCCTCCTGGCGCTGGCCCCCTATGCGCGCGCGCTCGGGTCGCCGCTGCTCTACGACGATCGGACGCTGCTCGACAACCCATGGCTCGCGAAGGAGGCCGGTCCGGTGTCGGTGTTCGGCCACGAATTCCGGTACGGCACGTCGGACATCGCGTCTTCGGGATTGTATCGGCCGCTCACCGTCCTCTCCCTGGCCTGGAACATGCGCTACGCGCCGTCTCGAGCCGGGGTCCGGATCGTCAATCTCCTCGCGCACGCCTCTGCCGTGCTGGCGCTGTGGCTCGTCCTCTCGCGGATCGTGGGGGCGTCCGCGGCATGGATCGGTTCCGCGCTGTTCGCCGTCCACCCGCTGGGAAGCGAAGCGGTGCTGTGGGCCGTCGGCCGCGCGGAGATCCTCGCGGCGCTTTTCGGCCTCGTGTCGTTCGGTCTGTTCGTCACGTTCTGGGGCGATCCCGGCGCGCGCGCGGGGCGGATCCTCGCGTCGGCATCGGCATTTCTTGCCGCGCTCTTCTTCAAGGAGAGCGCCGCATCGTGGCTCTTGATCGGAGCCGCGTGGGCGCTCTTGCGACCGAAAGACGAGCGGCCCCCGATGAGGACCGCGCTTCTCGGGTCCTCGGTCTATCTCGGTGCGTTCGGGCTCTACCTCGCGGCTCGGGCGTCGGCGATCGGATGGTCCGGGACGCCGGTGCCGTTCGTGGACAATCCTCTCGGCGCCGCCGATGCGCCGACTCGGATCGCCAACGCGGTCCTGCTGTTCGGCCGCTACCTCACGAAGATGGTCTGGCCGGCGAGGCTGTCCGTCGACTACGGGTTCGACCAGATCTCCGTCGTGCCCCTATTCCCTTGGGGGGCCGCCTCGGCGCTCGTCCTGTCCGCCGCGCTCTCAGGCGCGGTGTGGCTCCTCGCGCGTCGCGGGCGTCGTGAGATCGCCTTCCTCGTCGCGTTCGTTCCGTGCGCGTTCGCGGTCACTGCGAACGTCTTCTTCCCGATCGGGACCATCTTCGCCGAGCGCCTCGCCTACGCGCCGCTCATGGGATTCTGCGCGCTGGCGGGGTGGGCGATCGCGCAGGTCGCGTCGATCGCACCGCGGGGCGTGATCGTGGCGGGGCTCGTCGTGGCGCTCGGGGCGCGCGGGCTCGTCCGCAGCGGCGACTACCGGGATCTCGTGACGCTGACCGAGGTCACGGCGGCGTCGTCGCCTCGCGCGGTGAAGGCGCTGGTCAATGCCGGGCGAACGCGGATGAGAACCGGCGATCCCGCCGGCGCGCGGCCGCTGCTCGAGCGAGCCGTCGCGATCTGGCCGGACTACGCCCGCGCTTGGGAGCTCCTGGCGCAGGCGTGCGACGCGGAGGGGGACCGGGCGTGCGCCACGTCCGCGAGAGATCGCGCCGCCGCAGCGGCCGGCCGCGCGCCCTCGGCCGCCGAGCCGCTATAATCCGCGCTCCCGGTCTCCTCGCCGCGAGCCCAAATGAACGCCGTCTTACGCGCCCTCCTGGAGCATCCGCTCCTCGGACCGAAGGTCGTCCATCATCGCCGCGTCGAGCCCCGCGACGCGCGGCACGCCGAGGCCGCTCGACCGCTCCGCCCCGAAGTCGCCGAAGCGCTCGCGGCATCGGGGATCGAACGGCTGTTCTCGCACCAGGTCGAGGCGCTCGATGCCGTGTCCGCCGGCGAGAACGTCCTGGTCGTGACGCCGACGGCGTCGGGTAAGACGCTCGTCTTCGCGATTCCCGCGCTCTCGGCCGCCCTCGACGATCGGGGCGCGACCTCGCTGTTCATCTACCCCACGAAGGCTCTGGCGCAGGATCAGCTCGCGGGCTTCAGAGCCCTCGCCGCGTCCACCGGCCGGCTGCGCCCGCCGCGGATCGAGATCTACGACGGCGACACGCCGGATTCCGCGCGACGGAAGATCAAGGCCGACCCACCCGACGTCCTGATCACGAACCCCGACATGCTCCACGCCGGCATCCTCGCGCACCACCACGACTGGACGGGCTTCCTCGGGCGCCTGCGGCACGTCGTCCTCGACGAGCTGCACGTCTACCGCGGCGTGTTCGGGGCTCACGTGCATCACATCATGCGGCGGCTGATGCGGCTCGCCGCGCTGGCCGGGTCGAGGCCGAGCTTGATCGCGGCGTCGGCCACGGTCGGCCGTCCGGGAGAGTTTGCGGCGTCGCTGCTCGGCGAGCCGTTCCGCGTCGTCGAGCGGTCCGGGGCGCCCGCCGCGGGGCGCGACGTGGTCCTGATCAATCCGGTGACGATCTCGCCGTACACGGCGGCGGTGCGCGTGATCGCCGAATCGGTGCGCTCGGGGTCCCGGACGATCGCATTCACGAAGGCCCGCCGCATCACCGAGCTGCTGCACCAGTGGCTCGCGCAGGACGCTCCCGATCTCAAGCGCCGCGTGGCGCCTTACCGGGCGGGCTACCTGCCCGAGGAGCGGCGGCGGATCGAAGGCAAGCTGTTCTCGGGCGAGCTGATGGCCGTCATCGCGACGAGCGCCCTGGAGCTCGGCATCGACGTCGGGGGGCTCGACGTGTGCGTGCTCGTCGGCTATCCCGGCTCGCGCATGTCCACGTGGCAGCGCATCGGCCGCGTCGGCCGCGCGGAGCGCGACGCGCTCGTCGTCCTGATCGCGATGCCCGATGCGCTCGATCAGTACCTCGTCGCCCATCCCGACGCGCTGTTCGACGGCGCGTTCGAGCGCGCGGTGCTCGATCCCTGGAATCCCGCCGTCGCCGAGGCGCATCTGGTCTGCGCGGCCGCCGAGGAGCCCCTGGCGGACGCCGAGGTCGAGGCCTTCGGTCCGCGCGGCGCGGCCGTCGTTTCCGCGCTCGCGGCGTCCGGGCGGCTGGCGCGGGACGCGGACGGACGACGGTGGCACTCCTACCGAAGGCGCCCGCAGCGCGACGTGTCGCCGCGCTCGGTGGGCGCGCCGTTCGCCATCCTCGAGAAGGACACCGGGAAGCTCCTGGGGACGATCGACGCCATGCGGGTCTGGCACGAGTGCCACCCCGGGGCGATCTATCTGCACGCGGGGCAAACGTTCCAGATCGACGAGCTCGACGCGGATCACAAGCGCGTGATCGCGAAGGCCATGCGGGCCGACCACTACACGGTCGTGCTGGGCGAGAAGGAAACGGAGATTCTCGAGCGCCGCGAGGAGCGGGGTCTGCCGGTTCCCGGCGGCACGATTCCCTACGGCTTCGGACGCCTGAAGGTGACCGTCCGGATTCGGGGGTACCAGAAGAAGAGGCTCTTCGGAGGCGAGCCGATCGCCACGTATCCGCTCGACGTCCCTCCGCTGACCTACGAGACGACGGGCCTCTGGATCGAGATCCCTCCGGCGCTCCAAACCGACCTCGCGGTGGAAGGGCTTCACTTCATGGGCGGCATCCACGCGGTCGAGCACGCCGCGATCGGGCTGTTCCCGCTGCTCGCGATCGCGGACCGCGGAGACGTCGGGGGCATCTCGTACACGAGCCACCCGCAGATCGGGGGCCCGGCGATCTTTCTGTACGACGGCGTGCCGGGCGGCGCGGGCCTGGCCGAGCGCGCGTTCAACGATCTCATCGAGCTGCTCGAGAAAACGCGCGAGGTGATCGACGCGTGCCCGTGCGATGCGGGGTGTCCCGCCTGCATCCAATCGCCGCGATGCGGAAACGGCAACAAGCCGCTCGACAAGACCGCGGCGGCGCACGTGCTGCGCGTGCTGCTCGGAGCGGCCGCGGTCGACCTCGAGGCCGAGGTCGAAGCGGAGCCTCCGCCCGAGCGTCCCGCGCGCAAGCATGGCATCACGCGCGCACAGCCGGCTCCGCCCGCTCCGTCGACCGCGCCTGCCCCGCGTGGGACGACAGCGACGGGCGACGCGGGCCAAGTCCTCGTCTTCGATCTCGAGACCCAGCGCAGCGCCGAGGACGTCGGCGGTTGGAGCTTCGCTTCGAGGATGGGGCTGGCGCTCGCGGTCGTCTACGACGTGCGGGGCGGCACCTACAAGACCTATTACGAGACCGACGTCGATCGGCTCCTGCTCGACCTCGCGTTCGCCGATCGCGTGGTCGGCTTCAACATCGATCGCTTCGACCTCCTGGTGCTCTCGGGGTACACCGACCGAGACCTCGGCCGCATCCGGACGCTCGACCTCCTCGCCGAGATCCACAAGCGCGTGGGGTTCCGCGTGTCCTTGAATCACCTCGCCGAGGTCAACCTGGGCGAGTCGAAGGCGGGGGACGGCCTTCAGAGCCTGCGCTGGTGGAAGGAGGGCCGGATCGACCTCATCGAGCAATACTGCAAGAAGGATGTCGACGTGACTCGGAGGCTTTGGGACCTGGGGCGCACGCAGGGCTATCTCCTTCACCGCGACAAGGGGGGACGCACGCTGCGGATCCCGGCGGAATGGCCCTGATGCGCCCGATCGCGATCTTGCTGCTCGCGGCGTCGTCGTTGGCCTCGTGCCGGAGGGAGCCCGGGTCGATGGTGCCGGTGCCGCCGCCTCGGTCTTGGGACGCCGATCTGTCGGAGCACCGCCGCGGGCGCGACGACGCGTTCGCGAACGATCCCGACTCGCCGATCCCCAAGGCCCGGCGCGCCGAGTTCAAGGGTCTCGACTACTTCCCTGCCGATCCATCGTGGCGGTATGCGGGGTGGATCACGCGCTACGAGCGCCCGGAGAAGATGACGATCGTCACGACGAGCGGCAAGCCCCGCCCGTGCGAGCGATGGGGACGGGTGACGTTCGAGCGAGACGGCCGCTCGATGACGCTCCAGGTCTACCGGCTGCTCGACCTGCCCGATCGCCCCGGAGGCGAAGGCCTCTTCCTGCCGTTCAAGGATCTCACCACCGGCAAGGAGACCTACGCGGCGGGCCGCTACGTCGATCTCGAAGGCCCGGACGGCGGACCGTTCGTTCTCGATTTCAACCGCGCGTACAACCCGTCATGCGCTTACGGGGACGCGGCGCGCTTCCAGTGCCCGGCGACGCCCGCCGAGAACACGCTTACCGTCGCCGTGCGCGTGGGGGAGCGCGGCGCGGCCGAGCTTGCGGACGGGGCCTCGCGTTGAGCCGGCGATTCGATCCGGACGCGCCCGTGTTCCTCGTCGGGTTCATGGGGGTCGGAAAGTCCGCGGTCGGACGTGCGCTGGCCGACCGGCTCGGCTGGGACTTCGTCGATATCGACGAGGCGGTCGAAGCCGCAGAGTCCATGACGATCGAGGAGATCTTCCGCGCGTACGGGGAAGGGCGGTTTCGCGAGGCCGAGTGGGAGGCGCTCCGCGCGCTGGACGGGCGACGCCGTGTCGTCGTCGCGACCGGAGGCGGGCTTTTTCTCGGCGTCGTCCAGCGCGCGTTCATGAAGGCGCGAGGCCCGACGATCTGGCTGGATACGCCGCTTTCCCTCGCCGTGGCGCGCGTCGCCGAGGCCGCGACGCGGCCCCTCTGGCCGGCCGGAGACGCGCTCGCTCGGCGCGCGTTCTTCGAGAAGCGTCGCGCGATCTACGCGCTCGCCGACGTCAGGGTCGACGCCGCGACGGGAGACCCGGTCGAGGTGGCGGCGCGCGTCGACGCCGGCCGAAGTGCGTTTTGGCATTGATTTATCGGAGAAAACGTTCATACTGACCGGCGTCTCACACCACTTTGGAGGACTGTTCGATGACGAAGACCGAGCTGATTCAGATGCTGGCCGACGCGACGGGCTCCGATCGCAAGAGCTCCAAGATGTTCCTCGAGGGTCTCACCGGGGTCGTCGAGAAGACGATCAAGAAGGGCGGCGAAGTTCCGCTCAAGGGTCTCGGAAAGTTCAAGGTCGTCAAGCGCAAGGCGCGGATGGGCCGCAACCCCGCGACGGGCGAGGCGATCAAGATTCCCGCCAAGACCGTCGTTCGCTTCACGGTGGCGAAGGCCCTGAAGGACCTCGTCAAGAAGGCCAAGTAGCTCACTCCCGCGTGCGGCTCCCGCTCGTCTTTGCCGCAGTCGGAGCCGCCATGACGATCCCCGGCCTCGTTGGGGCCGGGGATCCGCGTCTCGAACTCACACCAAGGCCGCAGATCGTCACCGTTCTCGAAAGCGGGGGCCGCCGCGACGCTCTGCTCACCATCGAAGCCCAGAATCCCGGCGAGCGGCCGGTGCGCGTCGATCGCGTACACGTCCGCTACCTCGAGGGCGATCGCGTCGTCTCGACGGTCGATGATGCATCCGAGATGTTCATCCAGGCCGGGCTCGTCTCGGACCCTCGCATCGACGCGCACGGCCGAGGCGTCTGGGAGGGGTTGTGTCTCACGCCCCCGACGCCGGCCGTCGATCGCGCCCGCTTCGAGGTCGATTTCATCGAGCGGCACGGCCTGCACAAGACGCGCGCGACGCAGAGCTTCGACGTGCGGCTGCGCCCGCCCTCCTCGCCGCCGCTTCTCGCGTTACCGGTGACCGGCCCGTGGCGGATCACGCAGGGACACACGTGCGAGACCAAGCACCGCCAAGGCCGTCTCGGGGGTGAGTTCGCGTGGGACCTCGCCGCCGTCAGCGAGACGGGCGGACCGGGCACACCCGAATTCCCTTCGACACACCGGAACGAGGACAGCGCGACGTTCGGAAAGCCCGTGACCGCGCCGGTGTCCGGCACCATCGTCTCCGTCACCGACGGCATCGACGACAACGACGAGCAGCAGGACTATCCCCGCCGCAGCACGGTGGAGAGCGTTCGCGCGCCGCGGTGGATATTCGGCAACCACGTCGTCGTGAAAGGCCGTGACGGGGCGTTCGTGCTGCTCGCGCACCTCAAGAAGCGGTCGATCGTCGTCAAGCAGGGCGACGCGGTTCGGGAAGGCCAGCCGATCGCTCAGGCCGGCAACAGCGGCAACACCGTCGTGCCCCACCTTCACGTCCAGGTCATGGATCGAGCGGACCCGGCGGACCCCGAGGCCGTCGGCGTTCCGGCGAGATTCCGTGATTATCTGGAGGTGAGAACGTCGCGTGCGAAGGCGGGCGGCCGCGATGCCATCTACCGAATCGTCCCGGACGGCGATCCTCCCGAAGGATCGATCGTCGTCAGCCAGTTCGGAGTGCCCGGCAAGATCCCCTAGCGCTCCGCCGATCCCAAGCTCGCGATGGCGTCCGCCGCGATGTCCGATCGATGGTGCTCGCCCGCGAAGCGAACGCACCGGACGGCCTGGTACGCACGATCGCGGGCTGCCGCGAGATCGCGCCCCAGCGCCGTGACCCCGAGGACGCGCCCGCCCGAGGTCGCGACGCGGCCCTCGGCGTCGAACGCGGTGCCGGCGTGAAAGACCCAGACGTCGTCCCCGCGCTCGGCTTCGGCGAGCCCTTCGATCGGGACGCCCTTCGCGTACTCGCCGGGGTATCCGCCCGAGGCCAACACGACGCAGACGGCCGACTCGGTCCGCCAGCGCAGCTTGATCCGGGACAGGCTTCCCGCGGCCGCCGCGGACAGGACGTCGAGCCAGTCGCCGTCGAGCCTCGGAACGAGCACCTGAGTCTCGGGATCGCCGAACCGCGCGTTGTACTCGAGGACCATCGCTCCGGCGGCGGTCAGCATCAGGCCGATGAACAGCATGCCGCGGAACGGCCGGTCCTCGGCGGCGAGCCCGCGCACCGTCGGCTCGACGATGCGCTTGCGGATGTCGGCGCGCGTCGCGTCGTCGATCCAGGCGGACGGAGAGTAGGTTCCCATGCCTCCGGTGTTCGGCCCGCGATCGCCGTCCATTGCGCGCTTGTAGTCCTGACAGGGCGCCAGCTCGAGGATCGTCGCCCCATCCACCAGTGCGAACAACGACGTCTCGCGGCCGAGGAGCATCTCTTCCACCACGATCCGCCGCCCGGCCTGTCCGAACGCCCGGCCCGAGAGCATCAGTCGGGCGGCGTCGACCGCGGTGTCCGCGTCGTGCGCGATGACGACGCCCTTGCCGGCGGCCAACCCGTCCGCCTTGACGACCAGCGGATACACGGCGTCCGGCGCTCGCAGCGCCCGCTCCGCGACGTCCTCGTCGTCGTAGACGCGGAACGCGGCGGTCGGGATCCCGTGCCGCGCCATGAACTCCTTTGCGAACACCTTGCTTCCTTCGACCATCGCGGCCGCGGCCGACGGACCGAACACCGGGATGCCCGACGCGCGGAGCCGGTCGGCGAGGCCGCCGACGAGAGGCGCTTCGGGGCCGACGACCACGAGATCGTATCCGCCTTCAACGGCGAGCCCTGCCAGCGCATCGACGTCTTCGGCGGAGACAGGGTGACAGCGCGCGTGACGCGCGATCCCGGCGTTTCCGGGAGCACAGGTGAGATGCGTCAACAAGGGGCTGCGGCGGAGCGCCCACGCGAGCGCCGCCTCGCGGCCTCCGCCCCCGACCAGGAGGACCTTCATCGGTGTCGAGCGGTCAGTGGCAGCCGCAGGCGCCCGAGCCGCACCCGCCGGCCGCGGTCTTCAATCCGCCGTCGGTTTTCTTGTCGGGCTTGGCATCGCCGTCCCCGCTCGTCGACGTCGAGGAGGACGAGCGGCCCTGCCCGCCGTACCCCTCGTTGTACCAGCCGCCGCCCTTCAGCTGGAACGCCGAGCGCGAGATCAGCTTCTCGAGCGTTCCGGAGCATTCGGTGCATTTCTTGAGCGGCTTGTCGTCGAAGCGCTGGATCACCTCGAGGGTGCGCCCGCAGGACGTGCAGCGGTATTCGTAAATCGGCATTCGAGGCTCCTTGTCCGGGAACAGTGTGGAATTCGTGAAGACCCGTGTCAAGAAACCCTACCCGCCGACGCTCTTGCGCGCCCGGGAGCCGTACTGGTCCGTCAGCGCGCGGGCGAGGGCGGAGGCCAGCCGGTCCCGGTCGGCCGCGTGGGCGAGAAGGGACGCATCGTCGGCGTTATTCAGGTTGACCATCTCGACGAGCACCTTGGTCGGAACTGCGTTTCCGCGCAGGACGGCGGGGAGCCACTCGTCGCCCCCGCGGATGACCCGGGCCCGGACGGGCTGGTACGGCTGGACGGGGAGATCCATCTTGCGGAGGGCCTTCACGATCGACGCGGCGAGCTTCCTCGAGACCGCCTCCGAGCGCAGGCGGTCCCGCGAGCTGAACGAGACTCGGGGCTGCTCGCGGACCTCCTTGAAACGGAGATACGTCTGCGAATCGAACCCCATCGTCCCGGTGCGGAACGTCGCGCCCGGCACGTAGACCATCGCGCCGCGAAGCGTGGGGTGGCGCGCGTCCGCGTGCAGCGAGAGGAAGACGATCCGGTCCGGATCGGTCCCGGACTTCACGAGCTTCCGGTACAGCGAGTTCGCGAGATACCAGCGGAGGTTCACGGCGACCGCCGTCTCGCCGTCCGCGTCGGCGACGAACGGCGGCGTCGTCAAGACCGAGCGCCTGTGGTTGGCCTCGAGCGCGTCGCCTTTGGACGGCGTCCCGGGCTTCGCCGGATCGTCGAGGGTGAGGAACACTTTCGCTCCGGTGTGTTCCTCGAGCTCGCGCTTCAAGCGGCTGGCGACATCGAAGACGTAGTCGTGCTCCCAGATCGAATGGTTCATCGTGCCCGGGTCCATGCCGCCGTGCCCGGGATCGAGGATGACGACGACGCCGTCGAGCCCTCGCTTCGTCGACTTGGACGGGCGAGGCGGCCGGGCGGCGAGCTCCTGCTCCATCGCCGCGACCGCGTTCTCGACGGACTTCCGTCTGGCGTCCGAGGGCGGGAGGAATTCGGGCTCGAGCACGTCGAGCGGGATCTTGACCATCCACCCGGCCGGAATGTCGTTCAGCTGATGGATGCCGCTTCGCTTGGCGATGGACTTCGCGAGCGCGTCGACGTCGTCGGGCGCCGTTCGCCCCGTGAACCGCAGCACCACGGCGGAGTAGAGCGCTTCTCCCGGCTTCAAGCGATACCCCGCGTAGGCGCCCTGCTCGTCGCGGCCATAGGAGAGCGATCCGTCCTCGCTCGTGGGCAAGGCGACGAACGCCGCATCGAGCAGGCGCCCGGGGATGCGGACCAGCTGTCCCAAGACCAGCTCGGGGGCGGTCCAGCCGTTGGCCTTCAGCAGCTCATCGAAGTGCGATCCGTCGCCGGTGAACCAGAACGCGACCTGCCAGAGCCCTTCGTCGTAGAGCGGCAGCGGGCTCTTGCGCGCGACGTGGAGCCAGTCGTTCCCGTCGGGACGGTCTTCGGGGAACACGCGCCGGAGCGCCAGGACGCGCAGCTCGGGAGAGAGCTTTCCGAACGGCACGCGGAAGAATCCGTCGGCGGTGCGAGAGGACGGATTCTCGAGGATCTTCTCCTGCACCTCTGCTGCCTCAGCCGCGGGGGAGATCCGCCGCGAGAGCGACGGCAGGTCCTCGCCGGCTCTCGGCGCGACTTCGAGCCACAGCTCGCGCCCGTTGACGAGCCTGACGCGCATGTCCCGGCTGAGCGGAAGCGCGTCGGCGTCGTGGACCGGCGGCGGTTTCGGCGACTCCGGCGCGGCGAAGCTCGCCGCCGCCAGAAGCGCGACGACGGCCGCGCCCGCGAGCGTCGTCCTAGAAGTCAGGGGTCACCTGGAATCGATACCCCGCCGGGGGCGCTCCTGCGGTCGCCGTCAGGCTCGAAGTGGCCTGCCTCGACGCGACGATCCTCTCCTGATGGCTGAGGATCACGGCACCCGACGGGCTGGGAAGCGTCCCGTCGATTTCCGTGTCGAGCGTGACCACCTCGCCCGAAACGGTGGACGGCGTGAGCTCGAGGCGCACCGACTCCAGCCCATCGCCCGCGCCGCGGTGGAAGCTGTACTCGACCGATTGCCCCACGAAGGTGTGGAGCTCGTTGGTTTCGAGCAGCACGACCCGATCGCCGTCGACGCGTAGGACGGCCACCGTCAGCGTCACCGGCTCTCCGACCTCCGCCACGCGGTGAAGCACCGCGCGCTTGACCTTCTCCCCGTGGAGGGTCAGCAGAAGCCGCTTCCCGCCGTCCCCGTAGACCTCGAACAACCCGGAGCCCTCGTCGGCGAGCTGCATCTGCCGCGACGCGACGACGGGGGAACGGCCGTCCCGCTCGACCGTCGCCTTGAGGCTCAGCACGGCATCGCCGTCGGGGGAGATGGAGTCGAGCTTGGCGACGAGGCGCACGGCCAGGGGTGTCCGATCCGGCGGCCATTTGACGTTGAGATCGACCGTTCCGGCGCCATCCGGCCCGATCTCGGCCTCGCCCGAAGTGCCGGCGGTGGCCGACCGGCCGTCATCGACGATCAGCACGTCGACCTTCAAGAGGACGTGGGTCTCCAGCGCCAAAGGCGGCGCGGCCGCCACGGGCGACGCGAACGCCGCGAGGGCGATGGCCGCGAGCGTCGGGGGGCGCCTCACACCGTGCATCTTATAGAGGGAGCGGCAGTTGACAACCTCCGCACGCGGATTCTAGACTCGAATCGCCGCTGGGTGTTCGTGAGGGCCTCGGGCTTGAGGGACGCTATGCGCTGGATCCGCGCGGCCGCCGCAGCCCTGATCGCCATCTTCGTCGTTTCCGGAGCCGGCGCCGCCGCTCCGGCGAGCGGGGCCCCCGTCTCGTATCTGTCGGGCGTCATCCGTGACGATCTCGGCAAGGCCATCGAAGGGGTCGAGGTGCTCGTTCTCGCTCCCGAGGGTCACGGAAACGACACCCTGCTCCGTGCGCTGTCCGATGGGAGCGGCCGTTTCCTCGTCTCGCTGCATCCGGGGGTTTACCGGGTCGCGGCGATCAAGTCCGGATACGTCGCGGCACTCGGACGCGTGAACACCGTCCTGCGGTCCTCCGTCGACCTCGTCCTGCGGCCGGTTCCGCAGCCCGGTGAGCGCGGCGCGGAGAAGGTGCAGGACGACATGTCGTGGACGCTGCGCGTTCCGCCTCGCGGCATCCTCAGAGAGATCGAGGCCAAGCCCGCCGCGCCCCTCCAGACCGCGAGCGCAACGCGAGCGTTCATGGAGCGGGTCCAGGACGCGATGCGCGGCGAGGTCGATCAGGTCTTCGCCTTCGGCACGGCGCGCGCCGGATCGTCCGAGGCGTCGAACCTCTCCGGCAACGAGACGCGCATGCGGCTTGCCGGAAGCCTCGGCGAGCGCGGAGCGATCCAGGTTCGCGGGCGCAGGGGCTCGCTCGATTCGACGGCGCCCCCCGGCCCGGGCACCACGGCGGTCAGCCGGGGTCGATCCGACGTCGATTTCGACATGTCCTACGACACGGGAGCCGACGAGAACCTCGCGATGCGCGCGTTCTACTCGTCGGGAGACCTGTCGGTCGACGCCCAGTCGGTCGGAAGCCCGGAGTCCCGGCAGTCGCAGCGTTCGTTCGGCTACGACGCGGAATGGAAGAAGCAGGTCGATGCCTCGTCGCACGTCGCCGTCCAGGTCGGCTTCCACGATGCGAACTTGGGGATGGGGCAGACGGCCGTCCCCGGATGGGAGCCGCCGGCCGCCGATGCCTGGAACCGCGCGATCGGCGCGATGGGAACTTACGAAAACCTCGTCACCGAGACGCACCTCGTTCGCGTCGCGGTCCAGGCCCAGCGCTCGAGCCTCGAGGCTCCCGACATGCGCGCGAACCGCGACATCGGGTCGACGACGCTCGACGGGCCGACGGGTTGGAACCTCCTCGTCGACACCGAAGACCAGTGGTCCGTGTCGTCTCCCGTCGCGCTCGCCTACGGGCTCGCGGTCCGGCGCGGATTCACCGATCAAGACACGGCGCTCACGCCGCGAGTCGGAGCGGCGATCACGCTCGGCCGCACCGAAGGACGGGTCGCGGTCTCCTACGACGCCGGGTTGCGGGACGAAGAGCTTGCGGCGTCGGCGGGGGGGTACCGCTCACCGATCGGCTACGAGGCCGAGTGGAAGGCGAGGCTGCACCCGACCACCACGCTCGCGGGCACCGCCGCGTACGTGCCGTCGCGGGCGGACGTCGGAGATCAACGGGGCCGCCTCGCCTGGTTCGACTCGCTCTACATCAGCGACGGTTTCTCCTCGGACCACTTCGTCGCGCTGGACCTCGAGCACGTGACGCCGGCGGTGTCGGTCGGCTTCCGCGTGGCGCGGGGACGCGCGGAGGGGGCGCTCTCGCCGGTCATCGACGAATCACCGGTCGTCGTGCTGTCGGACCGCACGCTCGATTACGGCGCGGCGCGGATCAGCGTGAAGGCCCTGCGCGTCGGGTCGGCCGTGTCCCTCGGCTACCAGGCGACGCGGGACCGCGGCGTCGCGGGGGAGCTCGACGCCGACGACGCGCTGCGCACATTGGACTTGCAGTTCATCCAGGACATCGTCCGCTTCGCGGGGGGGCGGGCCTCGTGCCGGTTCCTCATGACGGCGCGGACGGCGCTGCGGCCGGGATCCGAATCCGCGGAAGCGCCCGATGCTCTTCGAGCACTCGCGGAGGACCGGCGGATCGGCGCCGGAGTCTCTCTGGCGTTCTGATCGCGGGGGCAGGAAAGACGACGTTGAAACGCAGATCGAATCGCGCGCGCGCGCTCGGCATCGGGACCCTGGCCGTGGTCCTGGCGGCGTTCGGCGTGCTGTCGTTCGGGCGGCGGATCTCCGTCCGCGAGCCGTGGACCGGCGTCGAATGGGTCGCCTCGTCCGGCGGCGTCACCGCGATCGAGGTCGAGCCGCAAAGCCCCGCCGCGGCGGCGGGATTGATCCCGGGAGACGTGCTGCTGCGCATCGGCGGGCGGCGCGCGGACAGCGTGCTCGCGGCGAGCGACGCCCCGTGGCGCGTTCCCCGGGGAACGGAGATTCCGCTGACGCTCCGGCGCGGGTCGACCGAGATCGACACCGCTCTCGTTCCGATCCGCCGGCACTCCACGCAGGGCCGCTACGGCTTCCTGGCGCTAGTCGGGGCGGCGTGCTTCGCGTCGGGTCTGCTGATCCTCCTCAACTGGCCGAGTGTCCGGGGATCGAGGGTGTACGGGGCCCTCGGATTCGCGCTGTTCGCGCAGCTGGTGCTCAGCCCGACCGGAGCGGCCGACGGATTCGACTGGGCGGTGAAGTGGCTCGACGTCGCCGCGGGCGCGCTCGTGCCCGCGCTTTTGGTTCATCTCGCCTGGACGCTCGCGCGCGGCGACATCGCCTACCGGCGCGTCGTCCTGACGGCGGCCTACGCGCTCTCCGCGCTCCTGTGCGCCGGGGAGCTCTGGCTGAACGGACTCGGAGGCGTTTACCGGTTCGCCGACCCCGTGGCTGCGGCGACGTGGCCCGACCGGGCGCAGGTCGCCTTCCTGATCGCCGCGATCGCCGCCAGCGCCGCCGTCATGGCGCGAGCGTTCAGGACGACGACCTCGCGGCTGCATCGCAGCCAGCTCCGCTGGATGCTGTGGGGCGTCGGAATCGGATTCGGCCCGTTCACCGCGATCTTCCTCGTTCCCTGGGCGACCGGCGGCTCGGTTCCCGAGTGGGGCGGCATCATGCTGCTGCCGCTGCTCGCGGTGCCGGCGGCATTCACCGCCGCCATGGCGCGCTACCGGCTGCACGATCTCGACTTCCTCCTCCGACGGGGGCTTTCGATCCTCGTGCTGGGGGCGGTCACGGTCGGGACGTACGCGGCCACGCTGGTCGTCGTCCGCCTGCTCGTCGCCGACCTCGAGCTGCCCGAGGCCGTGCTCGGCTTCATCGCCGCGCTCGTGACCGCGATGGCGTATCCGCTGCTGCGCTTCTGGGTCCGGGCGGGCGTCGATCGCGCGTTCTACCGGGCGCGCTATCGCTATCGCGCGACGCTGCTCGAGTGGTCCCGGGAGCTCCACGCCGAGACCGACCTCGGCTCTCTCCTCGAGCGGCTCGAGGACCGCGTCCGCGAGACGCTCGCGGTTCCCGCGGCCGCCGTCCTCGTGCGCTCCGGCGGGCGCCGGTTCGAGCGGCTCGCAGGGATCGGGCCGCGGATCGCGACGGAGATCGATCGCGCCACCCTGGAAAGCCTCGAGCGGAACGCCTCGTGCGCGGTGTCGGCCGGCGCGCTCGAAGGGATGGCCGAAGCGCGGCACCTGTTCGGCATGAAGGTCAAGGGCCGGCTGTCCGCGCTCCTGGCGGTCGCCGACCGCGGAGGATTCGAGACCGCCCTGTCGAGCGAGGACCGAGCGCTGCTGTCGACCCTGTGCGCCCACGCGGCGGCGGCCGTCGAGGCCGCGCGCGTCGTGCTCGACGTCCGCCAGCACGCCGCGGAGGTGGAGAGCCTGAAGGCCCTGCAGGAGCGGATTCTCGAAAGCAGCGGCGTGGGGCTGCTCCTCATCGATGCGGACGCGCGCATCGGCGCGTGGAACCGGCGGCTCGAGGAGATCTACGGAGTCTCCAGGGAACACGCGCTCGGCAAGAAGCTGCGCGATGTGTTCCCGTTACAGACGATCCGGCGCATCGAGCGGGAGCTGTCGGCCGTGGGTCCCGACGTCGAGGCGCGCATTTACCGACACGCGCTCGTCAACCGGTCCGGAGACCGCATCGTCGTCAACCTCGCGCTCTCGCCCGTGGCGGCCTCGGGCGGCGACGGCTCGCGCGTCGTCACCTTCGACGACATCACCGAGCGGGTGAAGCTCGAAGAGCAGGTGCTCCAGCAGGAGCGGCTCGCCGCGCTCGGCCTCCTGGCCGCGGGAGTGGCGCACGAGGTCAACACGCCGCTCACCGGAATCTCGAGCTACGCGCAGCTCCTGCTCGAGGACATGCCGGTGGACGATCCGCGCCGCGAGAGCCTGGAGAAGATCGAGCTCCAGACCCAGCGCGCGTCGACGATCGCGAACTCCCTCCTGAATTTCGCCCGCCCGGAACGCGCCGCCTACGAGTCGCTCCGGATCAACGAGGCGGTGCGCGAGGTGCTGCGCCTGTTCGAGCCCCAGATCCGGGACAAGCGCGTCGACCTCCAGATCGATCTCGCCGCAGACGTCCCGGAGATCCGCGGGCACCGGGCGAAGCTCCAGCAGGTCCTGCTCAACCTCCTCTCCAACGCGCGCGACGCGGTCGAGGGCGGCGGGCGGATCGTCGTCCGGACGGCGCATCGCGGGGATCGCGTCGTGCTCGAGGTGGACGACGACGGGATCGGCATCGCCGAGCACGACATCGGGCGCATCTTCGACCCGTTCTTCACGACGAAGGGCCGCGGCAAGGGGACGGGCTTGGGCCTCGCGATCAGCTACGGCATCGTGCGCGAGCACGACGGCACCATGACCGTCGAGAGCCTGCCGGGGGAGCTCACGCGGTTCCGCGTCGAGCTCCCGGTGCACCGCGCGGCGCGGGTGCTCGCTTAGCGGCGGCTGCTAGAATCGCATCGAATGGAGCCCGAACCAGCCGACGCGTTTCGCGGCCGCATCCTGATCGTCGACGACGAGCCCGTGGTCGCCGACGTTCTGGGGACCCTGCTCCGCAAGGAGAACCACGAGGTCGTCGTCGCGTTCGACGCGAGCGAGGCGAGGGGGCTCCTCGAGTCGGGCGGGCCCTGGGACGCGGTGCTGCTCGACGTCATGCTCCCCGACGCCAACGGGCTCGACGTGCTGCGATGGATCAGGGAGCGTGACGCCGATCTCGCGGTGCTCATGGTCACCGCCTTCGGAACGGTCGAAAACGCGGTCCACGCGATGAAGCTCGGCGCGTTCCACTACCTCACGAAGCCGTTCAAGAACGAGGAGGTCCGCCTGCTCGTCGCCCAGGCCGTCGCCACGACCCGCCTCCGGAACGAGAACAAAGACCTGAAGCGCGAGCTGGCCCAGCGCCATCTGTTCGAGCGGATCGTCGGCAAGTCGCGGGCGATGCAGGAGGTCTACCGCTTCATCGATCAGGTCGCCTCCTCGCGCGCTACGGTCCTGATCTACGGGGAGAGCGGCACCGGCAAGGAGCTGGTCGCGCACGCGATCCACCGGCGCAGCCCGCGTGCCGCCGCCCCGTTCATGATCGTCAACAGCCACAGCATTCCGACCGAGCTTCTCGAGGACAACCTCTTCGGCCATGCCAAGGGCGCTTTCACGGGCGCGAGCGCGGCGAAGATCGGCCTGCTCGAGGTCGCGGACGGGGGGACGGTTCTCTTCGACGAGATATCAACCGTCACCCCCGAGGTCCAGACGAAGCTGCTGCGCGTCATCCAGGAGAAGGAGTTCCTCCCCCTCGGCGCCCTCGAAAGCCGGACCGTCGACGTCCGGGTCATCGCGGCGACGAATGAAGATCTCAAGCACCTGATCGAGGCCGGGCGCTTCCGCGAAGACCTTTATTACCGGCTCAACGTGATCAGCGTGTCGGTGCCGCCGCTGCGGGACCGGATGGAAGACATCCCTCTCCTTGTCGCGCACTTTCTCGAGAAGTACAACACGGAGAACCGGAAGACCGTGTCCCGGGTCTCTCCGGAGGTCATGGACCGATTTCTCTCGTATATGTGGCCCGGAAACGTGCGGGAGCTCGAGAACGTCGTGGAGCGCGGCGTCGTCCTCGCGCGCGGCGAGGAGATCGGAATCGACGTGCTCCCCGCCGACCTGTCCCGGAGCGTCGCGCTGCCGGAAGCCGCTCCTTTGGCGGAAGGCGTACGTTTTTACGATGCCGTCTCCCGGTTCGAGCGCCAGCTGATCGAGGGAGCCCTGCGCCGGGCGGGTGGCGTCCAGAAGCAGGCGGCCGAGCTCCTCGGTCTGAAGCCGACCACCCTCAACGAGAAGATCAGGCGCCTCGGAATCGCCCCGTAGCCCCCGGTTGCGGAGCGTTCACCGCGGGGTTGCCGCCCGGGAGGGGTCCAGCCGGTCCTCTGACCCTACATAATGAAGCGACCGGCGCGGGGAACGTTGATTGACGCCTCCGCGCGACAGATGATAAACATTGAACGTTCAGGGGGTCCGTCAGGGTGGAATGGGGTGCATGACGGTCGGCACGACGTCAAGGCGATCGCCCTAGCCGCCTCGGGGGCGCTTCGTTAACGGTCCTGGCGGGTCTTCGCAGGAGGGGGAGCACATGAAGATGCTTCGAGCGATCGGCGCGCTGGCGCTTTGCGTGATGGCAGCGACGGCGGCGTCCGCGCAGACCGCGGGCGGATTGCGCGTGCGCGTGGTCGACAACTCGGACAAGTCGGCGGTGATCGGCGCGTTCGTCACACTCGACAGCACGAGCAAGCTCGTCGCGAAGACGACCATCGCCACCGACGTCCAGGGCATCGCGCTGTTCCCCGTCCTCCGGGCGGGATCCGGCTACGTCATCACGGTCATCATGGACGGGTATTCGGGAATCCGGCAGGAGGTCATGGTCACCACCGGCCAGACCAAGGACGTCGCGATCGCGCTGGTCCCCGAGCACGTCGAGGTCGTCAAGGTCGTTGCCGAAGGAGGCGTGAAGGTCGATCTCGACACGGCCAAGACCTCGACGTCCTTCTCGTCGGACTTCATCGCCGACCTTCCCGTCGCCGGCCGCTTCTATCAGAACGTGCTCGCGCTGGCTCCCGGCGTGCAAGACCCTGACGGCGACGGCAACCCGAACGTCAACGGCGCGCGCGAGCGCGACTTCAAAACACAGGTCGCCGGCGTCAGCAACGTCGACCCTCTGACCGGGACGTTCCTCAACCTGGTCACCAGCGATTCGATCGAAGACCTGACCGTAGTGACCGCAGGCGCCGGCGCCGAGTTCGGCCGCGCGCAGGGCGGCTTCGCGCAGATCATCCAGAAGCAGGGCTCGAACAAGTTCGAAGGCGTGTTCGGCATGATCTACTCGTCGAAGCTCCTGGACGGAACCGGTGCGACGGGAAACCCCGACAAGCTCCAGCCGGACTTCTACAACTACCAACCGTCGCTTCAGGTGTCCGGCCCGATCGTCCAGGACAAGCTGTGGTACCGGCTCTCACAAGAGGCGATCTACCGCGAAGACCCGCTCGTGCTTTCGACGGGCGGCTCGACGCAGACAACGGGCACGAAGCGGTTCTCGACCGACAACCAGCTCACGTGGCAGGTCTCGAACCGCAACAAGCTCGCGTTCAACTTCCGCGCCGACCCGCTGACCCAGACGAACCAGGGCTTGAGCGCGCTGAGTCCGACCTCGACCACCCAGAAGCAGTCATCGGGTGGCCCGACCTACACGATGACCTGGACGGCTCCGTACTCCCCGTCGCTGCTCATTGATTCGATCGTGGCCTACCAGAACACCCATTTCGGATTCACGCCGACCGAGAGCGGCGTCCCCAACAACTGCTACGGGACCGCCAGCTACCTTGCGTTGGCCCAGTGCTTCAACGCGCAGAACGGAATCACCAGCGGATCGTCGCCGATCGTATTCCACGACTCGCGGCAGCGGCTCACGGTCAAGTCCGACGCGACGTTCTACAAGGGGCGCATGTGGGGCGCCGTGCACCAGTTCAAGTTCGGCATGGTGATCGAGAACGAGCGCTACTTCCGGTCGGTCGAGCAGGGTCCGACCTTCGTCCGCACCAAGGGCTTGGGCTCCCGCGGCGGCAAGCCGAAGACCAACTATGCGATCACCGTCGCGCTCGAGCCCGATAGCGAGCAGCGCGCCGTCTCGAACGCCGTCGGAGTCTACGGCGAAGACGTCTTGCGGCCCATCACGAACCTCTCGATCACATTGGGGCTCCGCGTCGAGCAAGAGAACGTCAACGGCCCTGGATACAGGCCATTCGATCCTCAGCAAGAATCAGGGGCGTTTCTCTCGGATTACGCCACGGGTGACGGCCAAGCCCTCGAGCATAACTTCACCAAGTATGAAGACCAAGTGCAAGCCAGGGCCGCCGTTGAGGCCCAGTTCCCTGCTCTTGCCCCCCTTCACCCGAGCTACCTCGAGCAGGACATGGCAAATTGGACGCTGCTCAGGCAGCGCGAAGACATCGACATCCACAACACCAACGTCGCGCCGCGGCTGTCGGCGAGCTGGGACCCCTGGAACGACGGGAAGACCAAGTTCGCGGCCTCGCTCGGCCGCTATTACGACAAGCTCTTCCTCGCGGTGCTGACGCAAGAATCCGCGCCGGTCCAGGCGACGTTCACGACCGAAGAAGGGCAGTTCACGAACGTCGTCTTCGACCCCACGTACTCTTATACGTCGATCGACCGCCATCTCAAGACGCCGTACAACGACGAGTTCACGGCCTCCGTGCAGCGGACGTTCCTGCAAGAGAACTCGATCTCTCTGACGTACGTTCACCGGAACTTCCAGCACCAGCTCGAGCGCCACAACGTCAATCAGGTTCCCGGCGACTACGGCAAGTGCAAGGTTTACCTCTCGCCGTCGGAGAAGGCGCCGATCGTGCCGAGCCCAGGGACAGGTCCGGTCCAGGATCCTTACACCGGCGAGATTTACCAAGATACCGACCCCGGCAACGGAGACGGCCGGCTCGATGACTGCTCGGGTAAGAACGTTCCGCAGACACAAGAGGATGGCAGCGTCCTCAACGTTCCCCGTCCCGACGGGACGCCGGACTTCTACACGCTGAACCCGGGCTGGGGCGACATCCGCGTCCTGGGCAACAACAACACCGCGGTTTACGACGGCCTCACGCTCGAGTTCGTCCGCCGCCAGTACAAGAACTGGCAGATGGAGGCGTCGTA
>CAZYHZ010000049.1:0-35458 GCA_964647625.1 uncultured Acidobacteriota bacterium | reverse complement strand
CGCAATCCTCCCGCCCGGACCATGCCGTACTGGACGAGGAGCTGCTCGTGCTTCATCTGCAGCTCCTGGAACAGCGAGACGGGCACGCTGTCGCGCACCGCGTTCTCCCAAGAGGCGGGAACGATCGCTCTTGCGGGGGACGGCCGCGTCTGGAGCGCCGTCGCGCCTTGGGCCCGCGGGGCGTCCGGCGCGGGTGGAGCCGCCGGATCCGGCGCCTCGAGGCCGGCCTGCCCGAGCTGCTCCCACGTCACCACGTATTCCGGCCCGAAACGGCCGGGAAGCTTGTCCGCCTGCAGGCGCCCGCTCCGGATGTAGCGGCGCAAGGTCGTGACCGATCGTGCCGTCGCTTCCGCGGCTTCCCGTAGGCTGATACGTTCCATGCGACGCCTCCGGCCCGTTTCTATCACAGCGCGGAGTCGACTCTCAAGCGTGAAGCGCGCCGCTTGATCGACGTCGGCGGCGCGATGTACCTTGCGGGATTCGCCGCGCATGCGAAAGGAATCGCCCGCATGAAGGACGCCGCCGCCACCGCACCGCACTGGGCCGACATCGCAGCCGACAAAGCGATCGCATCGGGCCGGCCGGTCGTCCTCTCGAGCGGGATCTCGCCGTCGGGGGAGATTCACATCGGCAACATGCGCGAGGTGCTGACCGCCGATGCCGTCTTTCGAGCGGTCAAGGACCGCGGTCAGCCGGCGCGCTTCAACTACGTATGCGACGACCTCGACCCGCTGCGCCGCGTCTACCCCTTTCTGGATGCCGGGGTGTACGAGCCGCTCATCGGGCAACCGCTCGCCGCGATTCCGTGCCCCTGCGGCCGCCACGATTCGTACGCCACTCATTTCCTCGAGCCGTTCCTGGGTGCGCTGCTCGCGCTCAAAGTCGACGTGGAGCTCGAGCGGGCGCACGAGATGTACGGCTCCGGGCGGATGAACGCCGTGATCGGACGGGCTCTCACGCACCGCGAGACGATCGCCGGGATCCTCTACGAGCTGACGGGAAAGCAGGTCGATGACGCCTGGTCGCCCTACAACCCGCTCTGTCCCCACTGCCACAGGCTGACCGAAACCAGGGTGACCGGCTTTTCCACCACCGCCGAGACGGTGTCTTATGCGTGTGCCTGCGGCGGCTCGGGAGAGATTCCGATGGCCGGCGGCGGGAAGCTCACGTGGCGCGTCGACTGGCCGGCGCGCTGGGCGATGCTGGGCGTGACCGTGGAGCCCTTCGGGAAGGATCATGCCACGCGCGGGGGCTCCTACGACACCGGCGCGCGGATCGCCCGCGAGGTGTTCGACGTCGAGCCGCCGCTCCCGGTGCCGTACGAGTGGATCAGTTTGAAGGGGAAGGGCGACATGTCCTCGAGCAAGGGCAACGTCCTGTCGATCGCGGAGGTCCTCGACATGGCTCCGCCGGAGGCCCTGCGCTACATCGTGATGCGCGAGCGCCCTCAGAGCCGCATCGCGTTCGATCCCGGCCTGCCGCTCCTGGAATTGATCGACGCGGTGGACGATGCCGCAGGAACGGACTCGCGCTCGCGAGCGATCGAATTGTCGCGCGCCGGGCGGTTCGTCCCGATCGGCGTCCCGTTCAAGCACCTGGTCGTCGTGGCCCAGATCAGTGCGTTCGACCCCGACCGGACGATGGAGATCCTCCGCCGGACGGGTTACGACGGGGTCGCGCGCGAGGCGGTCGTCGATCGCATGGCGTACGCGAAGCGGTGGCTCACGCGCTTCGCGCCCGAGGACATCAAGTTCGAGGTGACGTCGGGCGTCCCTTCGCAGGCGGCGCTCCTCGGCCCCGATCAGCGGGCGTTCCTTTCTCGGCTGTCGAAATCGCTCCGTCCCACGATGGACGGCGAGGCCGTCCATCTCATGATCTACGACCTCGCGAAGGAGTTCCCTCACACCAAGCCCGCCGAGCTCTTCCAGGCGCTGTACGTGGCGCTTCTCGGCAAGCCGAAGGGGCCGCGCGCGGGCCTGTTCGTCGCCGCGCTCGGAGCCGAGTTCTGCGCGTCGCGATTTGCGGAGGCGGCGGCCGCCTAGGCGGCCCCGGCGCCCGTCAACGATCGCCCCAGTGGAGCTTCCGCTGGAGGATCTCGAAGAACCCTCGCCGCGCCACGCGAAGCAGCCGCACGGGGCGCGGGTGGCGGTCGATCAAGATCGAGTCGAGCTGATGCATCGGCGAGCCGATCTGCCCGTCGAGCGTGAGATAGGCCTCTTCCGTGAGGCTGCGCAGCGTCACCTCGATGCGGACGTCTCCGGGAACGACGAGCGGCCGGTAGCTCATCGCGTGCGGGCAGATCGGGGCGATCACGAACGCGCTCATACGCGGATCCAGGATCGGTCCGCCGGCGGAGAGGTTGTAGGCCGTGGACCCGGTGGGTGTCGCGACGATGAGTCCGTCGCTCGTGTAGTTGGCCACCAGCTCGCCGTCGATGCGAAGCTCGAGCACGAGCATGCGGGCGAGGGCGGTCTTGGTCACCACGGCGTCGTTCAGGAGCGCGTACTCGCCGAGCGTCTTCCGCCCGCGGCGGAACCGCACGCGAAGCGCGGCGCGCTCCTCGATCGCGTAATCGCCGGCGAGGACGCGATCGAGAGCGCTGTAGAGCTCCTCGGGCTGGAGCTCCGTCATGAAGCCCAGCCCGCCGAAGTTCACGCCCAGGATCGGGATCCCTCGAGGCCCCGCCAGGCGCGCGGCGGACAGGAGCGTTCCGTCCCCGCCGGCGACGATGACGAGATCCGTTCCCGCGGGAAGGCCGCTGCCCCTCACGCCGTCGCGACGGCCGAGCGCCTTCGCGGTGTGCTCGTCGAAGCGAACGGCGACGCCGCGGCTCTTGAGCCACGCGTAGAGCTCGGCGGCGATGCGCTGGCCCTCGGGCGTCGCCGGCTTGGCGAGCACGACCACGCGGCGAAAGCGCCCCGGCCGGAGCTTTGCGGCAACGGCCCTACGCTTCCGGACCACGGATGGCCTCGGTGCGCCGCAGGGCGAGATCGCTCTCGGCCGCCGCCGGTTCGCCCGGACGGAGATGCACGAAGAACTCCACGTTCCCTTCCGCGCCGGGGACACTCGAGCGCACGATCGATCGGGGGCCGAGCCCGCGCTCGCGCGCGAAGGCGGCGATTCCGTCGAGCGTTTGGATCCAGAGCGCCGGGTCTCGCACGATGCCGCCGCGGCCGACGCGATCGCGTCCCACCTCGAACTGGGGCTTGACCAGCGCCACGACGTCGCCTCCTTCGGCGAGACAGGCGCACACCGGCTCGAGCACCTGCCGCAGGGAAATGAAGGATACATCGACCGTCGCCAGCGACGGACGCTCCGGAAGCTGGTCGAGGGCCAAGTAGCGGGCGTTGATGCCCTCACGGAGGACGACGCGGGGATCGTTTCGCAGCGACCAGTCGAGCTGCCCGCGCCCGACGTCGAGGGCGACGACCTGCGCCGCGCCGGCTTCGAGGAGCACCTGGGTGAATCCGCCCGTCGAGGCTCCGACGTCGAGCGCGACGCGACCGGCCGGAACGACCCCGAACGCGGCCAGCGCGGGCCCGAGCTTCAACGCGCCCCGGCCGACGTACCGGCGCGTGGCCGCGACCGTGAGCTCGGCGTCCCGGGGGACGAGGGCCCCGGGTTTGTCGATCCGCCGTGCCCCGAGACGGACCGCGCCGGAGAGGATGAGCGCTTGCGCCTTTTCCCGCGTGTCCGCTCGTCCCGCTTGGACGAGCAGGACGTCGGCCCGCACGCGCCGCGGCGGGTCGGTCAATGCGTGCGATCCACGGCGTAGCGGGCGAGCGCGGCAAGGACGGTCCCCGTGCGCAGGCTCGGAGGGAGCGCCTCGATCGCGAGCTCGGCCTGGCGCCGGGCCTCGTCGCGCGAGGCCTCGACGCCGTGGATCGCGGGATAGGTCGCCTTGCCCGATCGTTCGTCTTTTCCAGGGGTCTTCCCCAGCGCCTCGACGCTCGCCGTCCGGTCGAGCACGTCATCGGTGATCTGGAACGCGAGCCCCAGAGCTTCGCCGTAGCGGACCAATGCGGCGCGTTCGCCGGGACCCGCCGCCGCCAGGATCGCGCCGAGCTCGACCGAGGCGGACAGGAGCGCACCGGTCTTTCTCCGGTGGATCCACTCGAGCGGCACGGATTCGGCCGGACGCCGCTCGGCGAGCAGGTCGGCGAGCTGGCCGCCGACCATTCCGGCGTGCCCGGCCGCGCGCGCGATCACGGCGACGGCGTCGCTTCGCGCCGCGGCATGCCGGTCGCCGGGCGGGTGCGTGGCGAGAACCTCGAAGGCGAGCGTCAGGAGCGCGTCGCCCGCCAGGATGGCCTCGGCCTCGCCGAACGCCTTGTGCACCGTCGGCCGGCCGCGGCGGATGTCGTCGTCATCCATCGCGGGAAGGTCGTCGTGCACGAGCGAGTACGTGTGGATCATCTCGAGCGCCGCAGCCGGGGCCGTGGCCGCGCCGACGTCACCGGAGAGCGCCTCGCACGCCGCCAGCGCGAGGATCGGGCGGAGGCGCTTGCCTCCGGAAAACACGGCGTAGCGCATCCCCTCCGCGAGCCGCCCGGCGGGTCCCTCGGGGCGGGGAAGGAGCGCATCGAGCGCGCGATCGACGTCCTGCCGGGCCCGTGCGAGGTCGGCGTCGAGATTCACGCGACCGGCCGATCCGCGCCCTCGGTGAGCGCGACGCGCGCGATCGCGGTCGCGCGGCCGGAGTCGGGCGTCACGTCGATCACCACGGCGGACAGGCGAACGTCCCCGTCGGCCGTCTCGTAGGGGATCGGTCGCGAGGTCCTGAACCTCTCGATCGCCTGATCCTTGCGCACCCCGATCACGGAATCGAACGCTCCGGTCATCCCGACGTCGGTGATGAAGGCCGTCCCGCCGGGCAGGATCCGCTCGTCGGCGGTCGCGACGTGCGTGTGCGTGCCGACGATCGCGCTCACGCGACCGTCGAGCAGCCAGGCAAACGCCGATTTCTCGCTCGTCGCCTCGGCGTGGAAATCGACGACGATCGTCTTCACGGCGGGCCCCAGCTTCGCGAGGATCGCCTCGGCGGTGCGGAAGGGATCGTCCGACAGCGGCATGAACACGCGCCCCATGAGGTTGACGATCGCGATGTCATGCCCGTCGATCGTGGTGACGAACACGCCCGATCCGGGGGAGCCTTCCGGGTAGTTCGCCGGCCGGAGGATGCGGGGATCGTTGGCGAGGAGATTCATCACCTCGCGCTTGTCCCAGACGTGGTTGCCGGTCGTGATGACCTCGGATCCCGCCTTGAACAGGTCGTCCGCCGTCTGCGCGGTCAGTCCGGCCCCGCCGGCGGCGTTCTCCCCGTTGACGATCGTCAACGCGGCTCCGACCTCTTTCTTCAACGCCGGAAGCCGGGCGCGCAGCAGACGCCGGCCGGGGGCGCCGACGACGTCTCCGACGAAGAGGATCCTCACGGCTACACCGCGTATTGCACGGAGCGCGTCTCGCGCACGACGCTGACCCGGATCGTTCCCGGGTATTCGAGCTCGCGCTCGATGGCGCCGGCGATCTGCTTCGAGAGCACGTAGGCCTGGTCGTCCGAGACCGATTTCGTGTCGACGAGAACGCGCAGCTCTTTTCCGGCCTTCAGCGCGAACGCCTGGGTGACGCCCGGGAACGAGCGGGCGAGCGACTCGATGCGCCGGAGCCGCTCGATGAAGACGTCGAGGTTGTCCTTCCGCGCGCCGGGGCGGTTCTCGGAGATCCGGTTGGCGATGCGCAGGATCAGCGACTCGACGGTCTTCGGCTCGGCGTCGGGGTGCAGCGCCTGGATCGCCTTCACGACCTCGTCGCGCTCGCCGAACTTGGCGGCCAGATCGGCGGCGACGAGCACGGGGTGGCCGGACGAGCCGTCCTCGACGCGCCCGATCTCGTGAAGCAGCGCCGCTCGCCTCACGACCTCGCCGCGCGCGCCCGTTTCCGCCGCGATGTGCGCGGCGAGCTGAACGACCTCGCCGGCATGCTGGAGGAGGTTGTGGCCGTGATAGCTGCGGTACTTCAGCCGTCCGACCAGGCGCGCGAGCCGCGCGTGGAGATCGAAGACGCCGAGCGCGAACGCCGCCTGCGCGCCCGCCTCCTCCGTCAGCGTCTCGAATTCTTCCCGGACCTTGGCGACGACCTCTTCGATGCGCGCGGGATGGATGCGGCCGTCCTCGAGGAGACGCTGGATGCCGATGCGCGCGATCTCGCGCCGGACGGGGTCGAACGAGGAGAGCAAGATCGCGCCCGGGGTGTCGTCGATGATGACGTCGATGCCGGTCGCCATCTCGAGAGCGCGGATGTTGCGCCCTTCGCGTCCGATGATGCGGCCCTTCATCTCGTCGGAGGGGAGCGCGATGAACGAGATCGTCGATTCGGCAGGCTCTCGCAGAGACACCCGCTGGGTGGCATCGACGACCAGCCTGCGCGCGGTGCGCTCCGCGGTCTCCCTGGCTTCTTCCTCGATCTTGCGGGCGAGCTTCGCGGCCTCGCCGCGCATCTCGGCCTCGAGCGACGCGAGCAGCTCGGTGCGCGCCTCGGCGATCGTCAGGCCCGCGATGCGCTCCAGCATTTGGCGGGCCTCGTCGTGTGACGATTCCGCCTTGGATTGGAGCTGACGGGCTTTCTCCTCGGAGGACGAAACGGCCGCGGTCCGCCGCTCGAGGTCTTTGCGCTGGCGATCGATCGCCGCGAGCTCCCCGTCACGCTGTCTTTCCCTCTGCTCGATCTTTGCCTCGCGGGCGTCGAGGTCGCGCTCACGGCGGTCGGCCTCCGCCTCTCCGGCGAGCGCCTGCTCTTGCGCCGCGGACAAAACGTCCTGCGCGCGGGCTTCGGACTCCCGGCGGGCTTCGCCGAGCACGCGCTCGGCGCTCTTCGCCGCTTCGTCCTTGGCGGACGCGGTGATCCGGCGTGCCGCGAGCAGCGAGCCGACGATCAAGACGGCCGCGGCGACCACGCTGACGATCATGGCGATCTGTGACGTCACGCTCTATTTCCTTCCCGGGCACCTGAGGACGCGGTGAGACGCACCCGCTCCCGTCGGAGCCGTTGCCGCTCTCCATGAGGCCGGAAAGGTTTCGCGAGACCGAAAAAGGGCGTTCAGCTCCCCCGCGAGAGCCGTGTGGGCCGGGCCGGTTGAACCAGGTCAACCAGGGGGGCGCCCTGCGGACTCCTGAGGCGTCCCCGCTCTCCGGGGCGTGCGCTCGGTCGGTCCGACTTCGGGCACCCGAAACGACGACGTTGGCTCAAGCGATGCAACCCATCACGAACTCCGCAGGGGCCAGATTGCGAGCTTCGAAGCTCCTTTTTCGTTCACGCGGAACCGGCCGGCCGGCCGGAGCCGGCGCGAAACGGTTGGCAGACCGGATCGGCGAGGGCCTCGTCGATCAGGGCCACCCAACGGTCCAGCAAGGGCTCGGTTTCCTTCGAAACCGGCTCCTGCCGGGCCTGCAAACACTCATCGGTGATGTTGAGCGCCGCGAGGATCGCCACGGACAGGGTGTCCGCGGTTCCCGTCGCGTCGGCCACCTCGCGCATGCGGCGATCGACCTCTCGCGCGAGCTCGTTCAAGTACGACGGATCGCCGTCACCCCGCAGGTGGTAGGTCTTCCCGAAGATCGTGACGGGAGTCGCGGAGTCGTTGCCGATCGTCCCCATCGTCGTCCTACTCTTGCCGGAGCTCGCGGACCGTCTCTTGGACGACGGCGCGGAGCCGGCCGATTTCCCGCTCCCCGACCTCGAACCGCGATCGCATGGCCTCGCGCTCCGAAAGGAGCGCGTCGCGCTCGTGTGCGAGCGCGCGGACGCGCTCGATCAGCGCCGAGATCCGATCTTCGAGGAGCTTGGAAGATCCGTCTTTCATGCGTCCATCCGCCTGAGCCGCACTCCGGGAACCGTCTCGAGCGCCGCGACCAGAAGACCGCGGTAGCCTTCGGCCTCCGCGTCGGTCAGCGTTCGATCGAGCGGCTGAAGGATAACACGCAGCGTCATCGCCGATTCGCCGGGGGCGAGGGGCGCGCCCTCGTAGCGATCGATCCATTGGAGGGAGCGCGGGGCGGGCGCCGGCACCGCGGCGAGCGCTTGGAGCGCGCCCTCCGCGGGAACGCCCGGCTCGAGCACGATCGAGAGGTCGCGGAATACCGCGGGCTGGCGGGAGAACGGCCGGTAAGCCGGAAGATCGCGACCGGCAGGCGCGCCGCCCAGATCGATCTCGCCGAGCCAGACGTCCGCGGTGAGATCGAGCCTCCGGGCGAGATCGGGGTGGACGAGCCCGCACCAGGCGACCGGACGTCCCGACGCATCGTGCCACGTGAGGGAGCGGCCGGGATGGAACGCGTCGAGCGCCGGCGCCGCGCGCGAGGGGGCCGATCCCGGGAACGCTGCAGAGATCACGTCTTCGACGATTCCGGCGACGTCCCAGACGTCGACGGATCGCGCGCGTGCGCTCCAATGTGCGGGCGCCGCCGGGCCCGACCATGCTAGCGCGGCGCGGAGCGGCTGGTCGGGAAACGCGCCCGCTCCCTTGGCGAGGAACACGGTGCCGACCTCGAACAGGCGAATCTCTTCCGCGCCCCGCCTGAGGTTGAGATCGGTCGAGCGGAGCAGTCCCGGAAGGAGCGAGCGGCGCAGATACCCGAGCGTCTCCGCGATGGGATTCGTCAGCGCCATCGCGGGCGGGGCGCCCGCGAGCACGAACGCGCCGTCTTCGTCGGGCCCCAGCATCGCGTAGTGAACGGTCTCGTGGAAGCCGAGCGCGGCGAGACGGTCCCCCGCGCGCTCCTCGGCGTCGAGAGAGGCTCTCGAGGAAGCGGAGCCGTGCGGCTCGGCGGGTGCCCGCGATGGAATGCGGTCGTATCCCAGATGGCGGCCGATTTCTTCGATCAGGTCGGCCTCGCGCTGAAGATCCACACGCCACGAGGGCACCACGACCTCGAACGCTTCGCCGCGCAGCTCGGGCTGCAAGCCCAGCTCGTGGAGGGCGCGACGGGCGTCTTCCGGGCCCACCTCGAACCCGAGCAGCGCCGAGGCGCGGGCCGGTCGAACGGACAGACGGCCGGCCCGGCGCGGGACGGGGCGCGCGTCGACGAATCCCGGGGCAGGGGAGCCTCCCGCCAGCTCCGAGAGAAGCCGCGCGGCCAGGTGCTGCGCCGCTTCCGGGGCCTCGGGATCGCCGCCGCGCTCGAATCGCTGGCTGGCGTCCGTGCTCATTCCGAGGGCGCGCGCGCCGGACCGCACGGCGGCCGGAGCGAACCAGGCGGCCTCGATCAGAATGTCCGTCGTCGCTTCCGTGATCTGGGTGTCGGCGCCGCCCATCACGCCTCCCAGGGCGACCGCGCGCTCGGCATCGGCGATCACGATCGTTCCGGGCGCCAGCGCGCGCTCGATCCCATCGAGCGTCGTCAAACGCTCCCCGCGCTTCGACGCCCGGACCTCGATCCGCGAACCGCGAACACGCGCGAGATCGAAGAAGTGGACGGGCTGGCCGAGCTCGAGCATGACGAGGTTCGAGGCGTCGACGACGTTGTTGATCGGCCGGAGCCCGCACGCCGTCAGCCGCTCGACGACCCACGCGGGGCACGGGGCGACGCGCACGCCGCGAACGACGCCCGCCGTGTAGCGCCCGCACAACGCCGGGTCGGCGATCGACACCGCGATCGTCGCGTCCGCCGGTGCACCCGCCCCGGGAACGGACGGAGCGGCCGGCGCGAGGCCAACGCCGAACGCCGCCGCGACCTCCCGCGCGACGCCCAGGTGGCCGAGCGCGTCCGGGCGATTGGCGGGAACGTCGATGTCGAGCACAGTGTCATCCCCGCTCGCGACGAGGGCGTCGACGGTCAGGCCTCGCGCGGTGAGCCGGCGAGCGATCTCCGCGGGCTCCGCCTCGACGGGCACGAGCACTTTCAGCCAGCGGCACGAGATCAGCATCGCGCGCTCACGAGGAGAACTGCTCGAGGAACCTGAGGTCGTTTTCGATCATCAGCCGGAGGTCGTCGACGCCGTAGCGCATCATCGCGATGCGATCGATGCCGAGGCCGAACGCGAAGCCGGTGTAGCGCTCGGGGTCGATTCCGACGGCCTCGAAGACCGCGGGGTGCACCATGCCGGCGCCGCCGAGCTCCACCCAGCCGGTCTCCTTGCACACGCGGCATCCCTTCCCGTCGCACACGCGGCAGGACACGTCGAACTCGCAGCCGGGCTCGACGAACGGGAAGTAGCCCGGCCGCAAACGGATCGCGACGGAGGCGCCGAAGAACCGGCTCCAGACGGCGGCGCAAGTGCCCTTGAGATCGGCGAGTGAGATGCCTTCCCCGACCACCAGCGCCTCGAGCTGATGAAACATCGGCAGGTGGGTCGCGTCGAGGTCTTTCCGATAGACGCGGCCGGGGCAGATCATGCGAATCGGCGGCTTCATCGCCTGCATCGTGCGGATCTGAACGGGCGAGGTGTGCGTGCGGAGGAGCAATCCGCCCTCGAGGTAGAACGTGTCGCTCGCATCGCGCGCCGGATGACCCGGTGGCAGGTTGAGCGCCTCGAAATTGTGGAAGTCGTCTTCGACCTCGGGGCCGATCTCGACCGAAAACCCCATGGAGCGGAAGATCCGCGTCAGCTCGCGGCGAGTCAGCGTCACGGGGTGGAGCGACCCGGAAGCCGGTCGGCGCGCCGGGAGCGTGACGTCGATGCGGCCTGCTCGAAGCGCCGCCGCGCGGTCGGCCTCCGCCGCTCGATCCTTCGCACCGGACAGCGCGGATTCGATCTCGGCCTTCAGCGCGTTGATCGCCGCCCCGGCCGTCTTGCGGTCGCTTTCCGGAAGCGCACCCAGGCCCTTGAGCAGGGCGGTCAGCTCGCCTTTCTTCCCCAGGAATCGGACGCGGACCGCCTCGACTTCGGGGGCCTCGCCCGCCGCAGCGGACAAGGCCTCCGTGAACTCGCGCTTCAGGGCGTCGAGCCGCTCCTTCAACGATCGTCCCTTGGCTTCAGGCGGACTGGACGGCTTGCCGTGCGGCCTTGGCGACCTGGCCGAACGCCGCCGGGTCGTGCACCGCGAGATCGGCGAGGATCTTCCGGTCGAGGGTGACGCCGGCCACCTTGAGCCCGTGGATCAACGCCGAGTAGGACATCTCGTGAAGCCTGGCGGCGGCGTTGATCCGCACGATCCAGAGCCTCCGGAAATCGCCCTTCTTCGCTCTCCGGTCGCGCGTGGCGAACGCCATCGAGCGCTCGACCTGCTGCTTCGCGATCCGGTAGAGCTTGGATTTTGCGAGGTAGTAGCCTTTGGCGCGCCGCAGGATCTTCTTTCTCTTCAGGCGGCGCTTGTTTCCTCTTTTGACGCGAGGCATCGGATCTCCTCTTGACGAGCCTTCGGGCTCGATGAAGGGCCGGCGGACGTTCTGCCCGCGCGGCGGGAGTAAATCGAGGGTCTACTTTCCGTACGGAAGCATCGCCGCGACGTTTTTCAGGTCGGCCTTCGAGACCAGAGTCGGCATGTCGAGGCCTCGCTTCCGCTTGGTGGTCTTCTTCGTCAGGATGTGGCTCTTGTAGGCCTTGTTGCGCTTGATCTTGCCGCTGGCGGTCTTCTTGAACCGCTTGGCCGCGCCACGATGGGTCTTCAGCTTGGGCATTGGATCTCCTGGTTATTTCTTAACTCTTAACTCTTAACTCTCGACTCTCAACTCTCGACTGTGAACTGTGAACTCTAGACGTCATTGCTCTTCGCGGCCACGACCGCCGCAGCCGTTTCGAGGAACATTTCGATCGATACGGCGCCGAGATCGCCGCCGCGCCGGGTGCGGATCGCAACGGTGCCGTCCGCCGCTTCGCGATCGCCTATGACCAGCATGTACGGGACCTTCTGGATCTGGGCGTCGCGGATCTTTGCGCCGATCTTTTCGCCGCGGTCGTCGAGCTTCGCGCGGAGGCCGGAGGCAGCGCACCGGGCGCGCACCCGGTCGCCGTACTCGTTGACGCGGTCGGTGATCGGCAGGATGCGGACCTGCTCGGGGGAGAGCCAGAGCGGGAACGCTCCGGCGTAATGCTCGATCAGGATCGCGATGAAGCGCTCGAACGATCCGCTGACGGCTCGATGGATGACCACGGGCCGGTGCGGAGCGTTGTCCTCGCCGACGTATTCGAGCCCGAACCGCTCCGCCGCCGCGTAGTCGAGCTGGATCGTGCCGAGCTGCCACTTGCGGCCGAGAGAGTCGGCGACGTCGAAGTCGATCTTGGGGCCGTAGAAGGCGCCATCGCCCGGATTCAGCTCGTAGGGCAGCCCGGTCGCCTCGAGCGCCGCCTTGAGCGCGCTCTCGGCGCGGTCCCACATCGCGTCGTCGCCGATCCTATGCTCCGGCCGCGTCGCGAACTTCAGCGAGGCGGTCAGCCCGAACGTCTCGTAGTACGAGAGGATGAACGACGCCAGGCGCTTGACCTCGGCTTCGATCTGGTCTTCCCGCAGGTAGACGTGGCAGTCGTCCTGCTGGAATTGCCGCACGCGGGTCAGCCCCGACAGAGTCCCCGATTTCTCGTTCCGGTGAAGGACGTCGTACGTCGTGAAACGGACCGGCAGCTCCCGGTAGGAGTGTGTCTTCGAGCCGAAGTAGACGTGGTGCGACGGGCAGTTCATCGGCTTGAGCGAGAAATCGTGCTCGCCGGATTCGTTGTCCAGGACGAGGAACATGTTCTCGCGGTACTTGCCCCAGTGGCCCGACAGCTCCCAGAGCTTCTTGTTGTAAAGCAGCGGGGTCTTGATCTCGCGGTAGTCGGCGAGCTGGATCTCCCGGAGGTACGCGTTGAGCACGTTGTAGATCGTCGTCCCGCGCTCCGTCCAGAACGTCGCGCCCGGCGCGAACGGATGGATCATGAACAGGTCGAGCTCTTTTCCCAGCCGGCGATGGTCGCGCTTGCGCGCTTCCTCGAGCAGGCGCAGGTGCTCGTCGAGCTCGGCCTGCGTGAAGAAGGCCGTCCCGTAGATGCGCTGGAGCATCTTGTTGTTCTCGTCGCCGAGCCAGTAGGCGCCGGCGACGGAGAGGAGCTTGAACGCCTTGAGGCGGCCGGTCGAGGGAACGTGCGGCCCGCGGCAGAAGTCCGTCCACTGGCCTTGCCGGTAGATCGACACCTGGGCGTCACCCTTCGTGGTCGCGAAATAGACCTTGTAGGGCTCCTGCTCGCGCTCGAAAAACGCGATGGCCTCGTCCTTCGGCAGAGCGATCCGCTCGATCGGAAGGTCCCGCGCGACGATCTCGCGCATCCGCTCCTCGATCTGCGCGAGGTCGGTCTCCGAGAACGGCTCGGCGCGGTCGAAGTCGTAGTAGTACCCGCCCTCGATGACCGGGCCCTGTCCGATCTTGGTTCCGGGAAACAGCTCCTGAACCGCTTGCGCCGTCGCGTGGGCGGTCGAATGGCGGAGCACGTCGAGCGCCCGGGGATCCTTCGGCGTCAAGATCTGGAGGGACGCGTCCTTCCGGATGGGCGTGTCGAGATCGACGAGGTTCCCATCGAGCGAGGCCACGATCGCGTCCTTCGCGAGGCGGGGTCCGATCGACGCCGCCACCATGCGGGCCGTGGTGCCGGCAGCCACCTCCCGCGACGATCCGTCGGGGAGGGTGACGCGAATGCTTTCGACCGTCTCGGGCATGAACCTAGTCCGTTGGTAGGCGCGCGCGGGATCGAACCGCGGACTTCTACCGTGTCAAGGTAGCGCTCTTCCACTGAGCTACGCGCCTAGACCTAGCTTTGAAGCTCCCATTTTCCCCGGATCACGACACAACCGCGAGATGGTAACACACGCGCAAAGCGCGTCAGGCAAAGGAGTTCCGGCGTTCCCTGTTGAATTGTCGCGGCGGTTTCGCTACGCTTCGCGCCCTGTAGTGCGCCGATCCGAAGGTGTTCGGAGACCCCGCCGAGATGGTCATCGTCATGAAGAAGGGGACCAGCCGGGAGGACCTTGCCCGGGTCGTCCGGGTTGCCGGCGACCTCGCCTTCAAGGTCCAGGAACTCGCAGGATTCGACCGTCCGGTCCTCGGAGTCACCGGAAATAGCGTTCCGATCGACCCCGATCTGTTCGAGCGGCTTCCGGGGGTCGAGCGAGCCGTGCCCGTCGGCCCTCCGGCGGCGAGGGCGTCCCGCGACGCGCAGCCGGAAGATAGCGTCGTGCGGATCGGGGCGAGGGCGATCGGCGACGGGCGCCTCTTCATCGTGGCCGGGCCCTGTGCGGTCGAGGACGAAGACCAGGTCGTGAAGACCGCCCTGGCGATGAAGCAGGCTGGCGCGGACGCTCTCCGCGGTGGGGCTTTCAAGCCCCGCTCCAGCCCGTACAGCTTCCAGGGCTTGGGCCGCGCCGGTCTCCTGCTGCTCGCGAAGGCGCGGGAGGCCAGCGGGCTTCCCATCGTCTCGGAAGCCGTCGACGAGCACAGCCTCGAGCTCGTCGCCGAGCACGCCGACATGGTTCAGCTTGGCGCCCGCAACATGCAGAACTACGAGCTTCTCAAACGCGCCGGCCGGATCCGAAAGCCGGTGCTCTTGAAGCGGGGTATGGCGGCGACGCTCGAAGACCTCCTCCAAGCGGCGGAGTACGTGCTGTCCGAGGGGAACCGCGAGGTCGTGCTGTGCGAGCGGGGGGTCCGGACGTTCTCCCGTCACAGCCGCTTCACGCTCGACCTCTCCGTCGTGCCGGCGGCCCACTCGGCGTCGCACCTTCCCGTGTTCGTGGACCCGAGCCACGCGGTCGGCCGCCGGGACCACATTCCGGCGATGGCGATGGCCGCGGCCGCCGCCGGCGCCGACGGCGTCCTGCTGGAATTCCACCCCGAGCCGGACAAGGCGCTCAGCGACGGCCGCCAAGCGCTCCTCCCCGAGACGGCGTCCGACCTCTTCGGCCAGCTTCGCGCCGTCGCGGCGATCGCCGCGCGAAAGGCGGAGGCGGTGCGGTGATCCGATTCGTCAGCGGAGACCTCCGGCTGACGGTGCTCTCGGCGGGAACGCTCTGGCTCGACGGCGGAGCGATGTTCGGGGTCGTTCCGAAAACCCTTTGGGCGAAGCTACGGCCACCCGACGACCGGAATCGCATCCGGCTCGGAATGAACGTGCTGCTCGTCGAGGACGGAAAGCGGCGCACCTTGATCGACAACGGCGCCGGCACGAAGTGGGACGCCAAGAGCCGGGACATTTACGGATTCGACGTCAAGAGCCCGGACGAGTTCCTGGCTCCGGCCGGACTCGTGGCCGAGGACATCGACGTCGTGCTCGATTCGCACCTCCATTTCGACCATGCCGGCGGCAACACCTCGCTCGATCCCGGCGGCCGGCCGGTGCCCTCGTTTCCGAACGCCCGCTACGTCGTTCAGGAGGGGGAGCTGGCGTTCGCACGAGGCGACAACGAGCGAGTCCGCGCGTCCTACACCAAGGACAATTTCGAGCCGATCGCCGAGGCCGGCCTGTTCGACTTCGTCTCGGGCAACGCACGCGTCGACGATACGATCGAGGTCCTCCTGGCCCCCGGTCACACGCCGTTCATGCACGTCCCGGTCGTCAAGACGCGGGAGCACACCGTCGCGTTCCTCGCGGACCTCGTCCCGACGACGAGCCACGTGGCGTATCCGTACATCATGGGCTACGACGTCGAGCCGCTCCGCACGCTCGACTCGAAGAAGCGGATTCTCCCGCAAGCCGCCCGCGAGTCGTGGTGGCTCGTCTTCGAGCACGACGCTGAGATTCCCCTGGCGAGCCTGAGAGAAGAGTCCGGGCGGCTTCGCGCCGTCCCGTGCGCGGTGGAGGCCTAGGTGGAGGCCGTACTCGCCCTGGCGGACGGACGCGTATTTCGCGGACGAGGCTTCGGCGCCGCCGCCGAGCGGACCGGAGAGGTCGTCTTCAACACCGCGATGACCGGTTACCAGGAGGTCACGTCCGATCCGTCGTACCGTGGCCAGATCGTCGTGATGACCGCTCCCGAGATCGGTAATGTCGGGACGAACGGCGTCGATCTGGAATCGGGCGCGCCGCAGATCGAAGGCTTCGCGGTGCGCGAGCTGGCGCCGCCCTCCAACTGGCGCGCGACGCAGACTCTTCCCGAGCACCTGGCGGAGCACGGCATCCCTGGGATCGCGGAGATCGACACCCGTGCGCTGACGCGGCACCTGAGGACGCGCGGGGTCGTCATGGGGGTCCTCTCCACCGAGCGCACCGACGTCGAGACGCTGGTGCAGACCGCGCGCCGCGCGAGCCCGCTCGAAGCGCAGGATCTCGTCGCCCGGGTCACGTGCCCGTCCCCGTACGATTGGACCGAAGGACGCGACACGGCGTGGGCGGCGCAAGTCGCGGATCCCGGGCCCGCCCGATTGAAGTGCGTGGCCTACGATTTCGGCGCGAAGAGGAACATCTTCCGGCTGCTTCATGAATCGGGGTTCGACGTCACCGTCGTTCCGGCGGCGTTCGGCGCAGAGGAGACGCTCGCGCTCAAACCCGACGCGGTGTTCCTCTCGAACGGCCCGGGCGATCCGCAGACCGCCACCTATGCGATCGAGGCCGTCCGCGGGCTGGCCGGCCGCCTTCCGATCTTCGGGATCTGTCTCGGTCACCAGATCGCAGCGCTTGCGCTCGGGGCCAAGACCGTGAAGCTGAAGTTCGGCCACCGCGGCGCCAACCATCCGGTGCTCGACCTTCGGACCGGGCGCGTCGCGGTCACGTCGCAGAACCACGGATACGCGGTCGAGGCGGACAGCCTCCCCCCCGGCGTTTCGGTGACGCATCTCAACCTCAACGACCAGACCTGCGAGGGCTTCTTCGACGCCGATCGAAAGCTCCTCGCAGTGCAATACCACCCGGAGTCCTCCCCGGGCCCGCACGATGCGCTGGGCCTGTTCGGCGAATTCCGGAGGATGGCGGGCGTTGCACGCTCCGGCCCGATCGCCGCGAAGGGGGCTCGATGACCGACTGGAAGTCCTCGCTCCGGTTCGATCCGACACCTTGGCTGCTCGAGAATTCCTGCGCGCCGATCCGGTATCGGGTCCTGACCGAGCTGCTGGACCGCCCCAAGGAAGATCCCGACGTGCTCAAGCTGCGTGCCGACATCGCGGCGTACCCGCCGGCGCTCAAGCTCCAGCGCACGCAGCGCAAAGACGGAACGTGGGGCGGCCAGGTCCACGGCGGCGATGCGAAGAAGTTCGAGCCGTCCCTCGAAAACGGCCTGTCCCTTCTCTACGAAATGGGCTGGTCGCGCGAGACCAAGCCCGTCAAGGCAGCTGCACAGGCGCTCCGGACGTTCCTGACCGCGAAGAAGGACCTCAAGTTCTTCGAGTTCGGAAAGCTCGTCAAGGCCGACGAGAAGCGGGAGCGCTATCACCGCTGGTACCTCCGCACGCTCGCCTTGGGCCTGCTCGTCCGGGGCGGCTACGTGGACGATCGCTCGCGCACCTCGGTCCTCGAGCTGCTCGACCTGTGCGCCGGCTTCGTCGACGATCCCGTATCGCGCAGCCCGGTCGAGGAGATCGGAGCGAGCCACCCGCTGATCCGGTCCGCGGCGTGGAGGCGCGATTACCTCTTCCTGCCCGACATCCACCTGATGCGCGTGTTCGCGTTCTCGCCATGGCTTCTCGACGGCGAGCTGGCCAAGATGCGCCTGAAAAAGATCTCGGACTACGTCATGTCCGACACCTACCAGCGCCTGGCGCCGGATCTCGGGTTGGTGCGCACGGCCAAGGGCTCGTTCGTCAAGGGCGGGGGCTTGAGGATCCGCAGCATCGATTTCTACCAGAAGCACGGATCGATCGACGAGCTGCTCGTGAACATGGAGTACTTCGCCCGGTTGGGGCTCCTCAACCGCTACCCGCAGTTCATGACGCACCTCGAGTGGTGGCTGGCGCAGCAGGGGAAGGAAGGGCGCTGGAACCTCTCGAGCAAGCTGCTCAACGAGACCTCGCGCTGGACCGCGCTGCTGCGGCTCGAAAAGGACTGGCGCTCGCCCGCCCGCAAAGAGTCCGACCTCACGTTCCGGGTCTTGATGATCCTCAAGTACCAGTGGGAGCGTCAGATCCGGATGCTCGATCGAAGAGACGACGGGTACACCATCTAGTCGAGAGTTGAGAGTCTTGAGTCGAGAGCCAGACGGTCAACCCTTGACTCTCGACTCTCAAGCCTCGACGACCTTCGCGAAGATCATCTTCCCCGTGGAGGTTTGAATCGCGCCGGTCACCGTCACCTCAACCGCCTTCCCGGTCCAGGCGCGCCCGTCCTCGACGACGATCATCGTGCCGTCGTCGAGGTAGCCGACGCCCTGGCTGGGCTCCTTGCCTTCCTTGACGATCGTGACGGTGAGCTGCTCGCCCGGGAGCACCACGGGGCGGATGGCGTGCGCGAGGTCGTTCAGATTGAGGGCCGTGACGTCTTTGAGCCTCGCGATCTTCCCGAGTGCCACGTCCGTCGTCATCAGAGCGGCGCCCCGGGACGCGGCGATCGCGACGAGCTTCATGTCGACCGTGCGCTCGTCCGGCGGATCGTCGTCCACGATGTGCAGGATGAGATCGTGCCGGCCTCGCAACGCCTGCAAGACCTCGAGCCCGCGCCGGCCCCGGGCGCGCCGCAGCGCGTCCGAGCTGTCGGCGATGTGCTGAAGCTCGTCGAGCACGAGCTTCGGCACGACGAGGGCCCGGCCGAGGAACCCGGCTTCGACGACCTCACGGATCCGGCCATCGATCAGCGCGGACGTGTCGACGACCGCCTCGGCGGACGGGGTGGCTCGAGCGGACCCACGGCGCTGCGTCGCACGGAGGGCGATCCACGATTCCGAAGCGGCGATGACGACGGCGGCCGCGGCGAGCGCCACCGCCGGCCGGAAGGAGATCAGGCCGGCCGCCGCGCCCAGCAGGACCACGGCGATCGCGACCGCAGCGGCGCGGATTGCGACGTTCGCGCTCACGCGAACGCGACCGCGGCGGAAGCGAGGGCCTCGGCGACGTCCTGCACGGCGATGAGGCGCAGCCCCGGCGGCGCGGCCGCTTGCGCGCTCTCCGGGACGAGGGCCGCATCGAACCCAAGGCGCGCCGCTTCGCGCAGACGCGCCTCCATGCGCGAGACCGAGCGGATCTCGCCCGCGAGGCCGATCTCGCCGATGACGGTCATGCGCTCGGGGACGGCGCGGCCCGTGAAGCTCGACGCCGCGGCGAGAGCGATCGCGAGGTCGGCGGCAGGCTCGCGGAGATCGAGCCCACCCGCGACGTTGACGAACACGTCGCGCCCCAGCAGGTCGCATCCCGCGCGGCGCGCGAGGACCGCGAGGATCATCGCGACGCGACCGGAATCGACGCCCAGCGCGACGCGCCGAGGGGAGCCGGGGGCCGTCTCTCCGACCAGGGCCTGCACCTCGACCAGAAGCGGCCGCACTCCCTCGATCGCCGCGAGGACCGCCGAGCCCGGCCGCCCGCGAGCGCGCTCGGCGAGGAATACCTCGCTGGGGTCCGCGACACCGCGCAGCCCCGCATCGCCCATGGAGAAGACGCCGATCTCGTCCCCGGGGCCGAAACGGTTCTTCAGGGTGCGCAGCAGTCGGTGGGCGTGATGCCGGTCGCCTTCGAACTGGACCACCGTATCGACGACGTGCTCGAGCACACGCGGGCCTGCTATCGCGCCATCCTTCGTCGCATGGCCGACGAGCAGCACCGGGATTCCGCTCGACTTGGCCAAGGCGACGAGGCGCGCGGCCGACTCGCGGACCTGCCCGACCGACCCCGGCACGGAAGCCAGGTCGGCGCATCGCACCGCCTGGATCGAATCGACGATCAGGACGTCCGCTCGCGATGCGTGTGCCGCGCCGCAGATCGTGTCGACGTCGGTCTCGGCGAGGACGAACAGATTCGCGGACGTGACCCCGAGGCGGTCGCCGCGCAGGCGGAGCTGAGCGGCCGATTCTTCGCCGGAGGCGTACAGCACGCGGCGGCTCGTTGCGGCGAGCGCCGACGCCGTTTGAAGGAGGAGCGTGCTCTTTCCGACGCCCGGCTCGCCGCCGATGAGCGCGACACCGCCCGGAACGAGCCCGCCGCCCAAGACCCGGTCGAGCTCGCTCTGGCCGGTTCCGGTCCGGTTGAGATCGGCGCTTTGGATCTCGGGGAACGGGACCGGTTGGGCGGCCGCGGGGGCGACCGAGCGCGACGCGGGGGAGCGCGCCTCCTCGACGAAGCTGTCCCACGCCTCGCATCCTGGACACCGGCCCTGCCACTTGGCGGTCTGGTAGCCGCACTGCTGGCAGACGAACGCGGACCCTTTCAAGGGACCTACGCCTCGCGCCATTCGGGGTTGACGAAGCTCGTGAACTCGCGGATGAAATGCAGATCGACCGTGCCCGTCGGCCCATTCCGCTGCTTGCCGATGATCACCTCGGCCTTGCCCTTGAGGTCGGGGTCTTCCTTCTTGTAAACCTCTTCGCGGAACAGGAAGAGCACGACGTCGGCGTCCTGCTCGATCGCGCCGGACTCCCGCAGATCGGACAGCTGCGGGCGCTTGTCGCCCGTGCCCCGCTGCTCGGGGGCGCGCGACAGCTGCGAGAGCGCGAGGATCGGGATGTGCAGCTCTTTCGCCATCTCCTTCAACGAGCGCGAGATGTCGGAGATTTCTTGCTGGCGGCTTTCGTACCGCCCGCGACCCTGCATGAGTTGGAGGTAGTCGACGATCACGAGATCGAGCCCGCGCTCGAGCTTGAGACGGCGCGTTTTCGCGCGCATCTCGGTGATGGTCGCCCCCGGCGTGTCGTCGATGAAGATGCGCGTCTCGGACAGCTCGGCGAACGTGCGGATGATCCGGTCCCACTCGTCCTTGCCGATGCGGCCGGTGCGCAGGCGATGCGCATCGACGCGCGCCTCGGCGCACAGCATCCGCGAGAACAGCTGCTGGTGGGACATCTCGAGCGAGAACACCCCGACGGTGCGCCCGTGGCGCAGCGCCGCATGGGCCGCGATGTTGAGCGCCAAGGTCGTTTTTCCCATCGAGGGGCGGGCCGCGAGGATCACGAGGTCCGAGGGCTGCAGCCCGGCGGTCCATTCGTCGAGCTGCAGGAACCCGGTCGCGATTCCGGTGATCGGCTCGCGGCGATGGGTCAGATCCTCGATCATCTTGATGCTGCGCTCTCCCACCGTCCGCATGGAGAGAAAGCCGGTGCGCAGCCGCTCTTCCGCCACGTGGAAGATCGCCTTTTCGGCCTCGTCCAGGATCTCGTCCGCGGTCCCGGTCGCCCGCGAGGCGGCGGAGAGGATCAGCTGCGCGGAGCGGATCAGCTCCCGGCGGATCGCCTTTTCCTTCACGATGCGGGCGTAGTGCTCGACGTTGACGGAGCGCGCCGTGCCGTCGACGAGTGTGGCGATGTACGCCACGCCGCCGCAGGCGTCGAGCGAGCTCTGGCGCTCGAGCGCGTCGCGCAGCGTCACGAGATCGAGCGCGCTCCCCGATTCCGACAGCTCCTCGAGCGCGCGGAAGATGCGCCGGTGGCGCTCGGAGTAGAAGGTCTCGTGGGTGAGGATCTCCTGGGCCTTGTGGATCTGCCGGTTGTCGAGCAGCACCGACCCGATGACGGAGCGCTCCGCCTCGTCGGAGTGAGGAAGCGTTTCCTGGATCAGGTCTTGGAGCATCGCCGCCCGTGAGCGCGCCTGCCGCTTCCGGCGCGGCAGCAGAATACCATGCGGATGGTATGCTCCCTCGTCGATGAACGCACGATCCTCGCGAGCGATGACGGGCGCCGTTCTCGCCGCCGCATTCTTCGCGGCGCGCGTCGACGCCGCGGACAAGCCGAAGGTCGTCGTCCTCGGCTTCGACGGCGCGGATGCGCGCCTCGTCACGCAATGGATGAACGAGGGGAAGCTCCCGAACCTCGCGAAGCTGCGCGACGAAGGCACGTACGCTCCGCTGCAGCCGACCAATCCGCCGCAGACGCCGGTGTCGTGGTCGTCGTTCGCGACGGGAACGAATCCCGGCAAGACGCAGGTGTTCGATTTCCTCATAAGGAATCCCGCGGATTACCTTCCCGACCTCGGGATGAGCACGGAGTCTCGCCGGCCGTTCCTTTTCGGATCGAAGAACGGGCTCGTCGTCGGCTGCATCGCGGGCCTCGCGGTGTTCGCGATCGTCACGATGCTGACGCTCCTGTTTTCGATCGGCTGGATCTCGAGGCTGGCGATCGCCTTGCTCGCGGGGCTCGCGGTGGGGCTCCCGTCGGGGTTCGTCACGAAACAGTTCCTTCCGCTCGAGGTTCCCGACGCGATCAACCACCGTAAGGGAACCCCGATGTGGGAACTCGCCTCGAAGGCGGGAAAGAAGGTCCAGGTCATTCGCGTGCCGGCGACGTTCCCTGCGGAGGACGTCGGGGCGGGTCACATGCTTTCGGGGTTGGGCGTTCCGGACATGCGGGGCCGGATCGGAACGCCGACGTACTACACGTCTGACCCGACGTTCCAGCCGGGGGCCGGCTCGAACGAGTTCAGCCTCGAGCTCGTGCGGCTGGCCGACCACCGCGGAACGATCAACACCCGCGTCATCGGCCCCTTCAACAAGCCGTTCTACGACTACGTGGTCGACCGCAAGACCGCGGGGATCACCGACCCGACCGCGCTGGGCGACGCGAAGCGGCGCATCCGGCAAGAGCTCGACGACGCCGACGTTCCCCGGCGGATCGACCTGCCGCTCCGCCTCGAAGCGACCGATGCCGGCTGCACCGTCACGGTTTCCGGCCACTCGCAGACGCTGAAGGTCGGGGAGTGGAGCGACTGGTTCATCCTCGACTTCCCGGTCAACTGGCTCGTCGATCACGCCTCGCCGCTTCGCGGGATCGCTCGATTCAAGCTCTTGAAGCTCAGCCCTCACCTCGAGCTGTACCTGTCGCCCGTCAATTTCCATCCGGACTGTCATCCCGTCGCATTCTCCTGGCCCCCGGATTACGCCGAAGCTTTGAGAAAGCGGTTCGGCCTCTTCAAGACCATCGGATGGCCGGAAGACACCTGGTCGCTGCCGTCCGGGGTCGGCGACGAGAACCTCTTCCTCGAGGACATGAACTTCACTCGGGACAAGGACGAGCAGATCCTCATGGGCCTGCTCGGCGACGGCAACGACGACCTCTACATTCAGATCTTCTACTTCACCGACCGGATCGGACACCTCTTCTGGCGCTTCCTAGATCCCGCGCATCCCGCCTACGATCCGGCGCTCGCCGCGAAGTACGCCCCGGAGGTGTTGAAGGCCTACCAGACCATGGACGCGATGGTCGGCCGGGCGCGGGCACTGGCGGGCCCCAACGCGCTGTTCATCGTGTGCTCCGACCACGGGTTCTCGTCGTTCCGCCGCGGCGTGAACATCAACACTTGGCTGGTCCGGAATGGCTTGATGACGCTCAAGAACCAAAACAACGATCCCGCCACGCTCGAAAAGCTTTTCGAGCGGAAGAGCGAGCTGCTCCAGGATGTCGATTGGCCCAAGACGAAAGCCTACGCACTCGGACTTGGGAGCATCTACGTGAACCTCGTCGGCCGGGAGCGGGACGGCGCAGTGCTTCCGGGCCGCGACTACGACGAGGTCCGCCAAAAGATCAAAGACGGGCTCGAAGCTCTCGTGGACCCGGTGACCGGAGCGCATCCCGTCGCGAAGGTCTGGACGAGGGAAGAGATGTACACGGGGTTCGACACCAACATCATTCCGGACCTGCGCGCAGGCAACGCCCTGAACTACCGCGTCTCATGGCAGATGACGCTGGGGGCAGTCACACCGGACATCTTCGAGGACAACCGGAAAGCCTGGTCGGGCGATCACTGCTCGAACGATCCAGATCTCGTTCGGGGCATCTTTTTCATCAATCGCAAGATTGCGAATCCGAATCCCGCCATGATCGATCTTGCGCCGACGGTGCTCAAGGCGCTCGATCTGCCGATCCCCGCCGAGATGGACGGAAAGCCGCTCCTTTGATGCCGACGGCACCGCGCAGACTCCTGCGCGTCCTCACGATCTTCGCGCTCGGCGCCGCCATGGCCGCCCCGGAGGCGCCCGCCGACCCGGAGCGCGCGCGGCGACTGTCGGTGCTCGAGGACGAGATGAAGCGGCTCCAAGGCGAGATGAACGGGCTGTCCGCCCGCGAGCAGACGGTGATGACGGAAGTCGGCCGCATGGACGCGGAGCTGGCGATGCGCCGCGCGCAGCTCGAGAGCCTCTCGCTTCGAGAGAAGACGGCGCGAGAGCGCCTCGCTGCGATCGCGGGCGATATGTCGCGCATCGGCGCCGACCAGGCGCGCCGCCTGCCACGTCTCAATGCGCGCGTGCGGGAAATCTACAAGCGAGGCCCCGCCGAGGTCTTGAAGCGCGTGCTCTCGCCGGCGGCAGGCCCCGACGCGCTGGACGGCCTGCGGTACGCCTCGTATCTCTCGCGGCGAGACGCGCGACAGCTCGCCGAATACCGCGCGTCGGCGGCGGCCCTCTCGGGCGAGCGCGAGGCGCTCGGCCAGGAGCGCGAGCATCTCGACGCCCTGCGATCGCAGGCGGCGTCCGAGGAAGCGCGGCTCGCGTCGGGCCGGGCGGCGCGAGCGTCGTTGCTCGATCGGATTCGCGGCGACCAGAAGCAGCATGAGAAGGCTCTCGACGAGCTTCAAGACGCCGCAAGAAACCTCGGCCGGGTCGTCGAATCGGTCGGGGAGCAGCCGGGACCCACGCCCCTCGACGTGCGCAAGTTCCGTGGATTGCTCGATTGGCCGGCGGACGGCCCCGTCTCGGCGCGCTTCGGGAACGTCATCCATCCGAAGTTCCGCACCGAGGTCCCTCACCCGGGGCTCGACATCGACGCGCCGGAGGGCCGCCCCTTCCGGACGATCTTCGACGGGCGTGTGGCGTTCGCGGCGCCGCTTTCCGGGTACGGCCTGACGGTCGTGATCGACCACGGAAACGGCGTGGTCTCGGTCTATGCCCACGCCGGGGTGCTCATCGTGGAAAGCGGGGAGCACGTCGCGCGGGGGCAGGAGCTCGGCCGCGTCGGCGATTCGGGCTCGCTCCGGGGCCCCTACCTCTATTTCGAGATCCGGGAGGGCGGGCGCCCGGTCGACCCGGCGGCCTGGCTGCGTCACCGTTGAGAATCCTGCGCTTTCGGGCCGTTCGGGTTGCCGGAGGAGAATCGGCCGTGTAGCTTTGGACCGTCGCCCGTCGAACCGAGGTGTCCATGCGCCGGAGCCGTCTCGTCCTCCTTATGGTCTCGATGGTCGTCGTGATCTTCGTCCTGGGAAGCGGCGCGGCGCTGCGCGCCGGATCGGGCGAAGGCGCCTTCCGCCAGATGCTGCTCTTCTCCGAGGTGCTCTCCTACGCCGTGGACAATTACGTCGACCCGGTCGACACCGATCACCTCATGCGCGGCGCGCACGAAGGATTGATGAGCGGCCTCGACCCCCACGGCGCGTACTTGACGGCCGAGGACGTCGAAGCCTGGAAGCACGGCGTCGGGGTCGAGGACACGGCCGAGCCCGGGATGACCGTGCTCAAGAGCGGTCCGGTGCTCCAGGTGGTGGCGGTGGCTGCGGGCTCGGCGGCCGAGACTTCGGGGCTCGCGCAGGGCGACCAGATCCGCAAGATCGACGGCCGCTCGGTGAGGTCCCTGTCGCTCGACCAATCACAGCGACTGCTCAAAGGCCCTCCCGGCTCCGCGGTGACGATCGATCTGTTCCGGGTGAAGGATCTGAAGCGCGAGATCGTCTCCTTGTCCCGCTCGGTGCGCCGCGATGCGCCCTACGTGCTCGACGTGCACGGGACGGTCGCGCTGCTCAAGGTCCGCGATCTCGACCGTATGCCGACGGATGGGCTGCTTGCGGAGCTCTCCGCCGTCAAGGATCGCGGCGCCGATCGCTTGTTGATCGATCTGCGCGACGACGCGTCGACGGAGACCCGGCACATTGCGGCCGTCGCCGACCTGTTCACGTCCGGTGATTTCTTGAGACTGGCCGACAAGAACGGCAAGGCGATCGAAACGTTGACCGGCTCGCGCCCGAAGCCCATGTGGAGCGGCCCGGTCGCGGTCCTGGTCAATAGCGCGACGGCCGGTGCGTCGGAAGGCCTCGCGATGATCCTCCGCGAACGAAGGAAGGCGACCATCTACGGTGAGGCCACCTACGGGCTGGGCACCGAGCCGAAGCTGATCGAGCTTCCCGAAGGCGGCGGGCTCCTCGTTCCGGGCTACGTCTGGGAGACCCCGACCGGGAAGCGCTGGAACACCGACGGGCTCACCCCGGACAAGCTGATCAAGGCGGACGGGCGCCGCGACGCGGACGACGATCAGCTCAAGAAAGCGCTCGAGGAATTCGGCAAGACGGAGACGGCCGAGCCTGCGGCCAAAGCCGCCTGATCCATTCTCCGAAAGGACCTGGAATGCGCCGCGTCCGCCGCGTGCCTCTTCTTGTCGCCCTCGCAATGCTTCCCCTTCGAGGGCTGGCCTCCGAGGGCAAGGCGGAAGCCCCACCCGCCGCCCCGCAGATCCGGCCCGATGCGGGAACGGGAGAATCGCTTCGCCGCGGCGACGCATACGCGCACCTCGTGGCGGCCGGGCTGGCCGTGTCGCGCGGCCGCGGCTCCGAGGCCGCGAACGAGCTCGACCAAGCGGCGGCGCTCGAGCCGAACTCGCCGGGGCTCCTGGCCCAAGGCGCGACGCTCCTCGCCGTCCTCGGACAGCGCGGCGAGGCCGAGCGCCTGGCGCGGCGTGCCGTCGAGATCGATCCCGGCCAGGTCGAGGCGATTCGTGTCCTCGCCGATCTCGCCGCCTCGCGGTCGTTCGGTCCCAAGGCCGACCCCGCCGCGCGCGCGGAGGCGATCAAGCTCTACGAGAAGCTCACGGTCGACGACAAGAGCGCCCCGGACGAGATCTGGTCGGCGCTGGCCCGGCTCAAGCTCGCCGCCCACGACGGCGAAGGCGCCGTGGCCGCTGCGAAGAAGCTCCTGCTCGCGCGGCCGGGCGACGAGAACGCTCTCCGCTTGCTCGACCAGGCCTTCATGTCCGCCGGCCGCACCAGCGAGGCGCTCGACACGACGCTGGCCTGGATCAAGGCCCACCCGGAAGACGGCGAAGAGCTCCTGCCCCTGGTCGTCGAGATGGCGCGCGATACCCAGCAGTGGTCGGTCATCGAGTCGATGTGCGACCGCGTGCTGGCCGCGGACCCGGACAACCTTCGCGCGCGGTCGCTGCGCGGCGAGGCGAGGCTGAGGCAAGGGCATCCGAAGGAGGCCCTGGACGATCTCGAGATCGCACGGGCGTCCACCAACGCCGATCCCACCGTGAGGCTGCACGTCGCGGCGGCCTATCAGGCGCTCAATCGACTCGCCGATGCCACGCAGGTTGCGGAAGGGCTGGCGTCGGAGTATCCGGACAACACGCTCGTCCGCGTGCTGCTCGCCGAGACGCTCGCGCGGCGCGGGGAAAATGAAGCGGCGCGCGGGCAGTACCTCGAGGCGCTTCACGGGGTGTCCGGCGGGGGCGCGGAGAACGGCGTCCGCCGGGACGAGCTCCGGCTCCGTATCGCGGCGGTCGATCTCGCCGCGAAGCGCGTCGATGCCGCGAAGAGCATGCTCGCCGCTCTCGAGAAGCCCGACGATCCCGACGCCATCGCGGTGCGCGCGCGAGCTGCGCTCGCAGCGGGCGATGCGAAGGAAGCCAAGCGCCTCGCCAAGATGCTCAGCCCGACCGAGCCGGTCGACGGCGCTCTGATCGACGGCGAGGCCGAGCTGACGATGGGACGCGACAGCCGCGCCGAGGGGCGCTTCGACGCCGCGATCGCCAAGGGCGGATCGGCGGCGCGCGGGGACGTGGCGGCGATCCTGCGCCGGACCGGCCGCGAGGCGGAAGCGGAAAAGCAGCTTCGATCCTGGATCCAGGCGGCGCCGGCGGACGCCGAGGGGCGTCTGGCGCTCGGCGCCCTCCTCGAGCGGAGCGGACGGTTCGGCGAGGCCGAAGTGGAGCTTCGCGAGGCGATCCGCCTCGATCCCAAATCGGCGGAGGCGCTCAACTACCTCGGCTACTCGCTCGCCGACCGGGGGGAGCGGCTCGACGAGGCGCTCACTCTGATCAACGACGCGTTGACGATCGACCCGTGGAACGGCGCCTATCTCGACTCGCTCGGCTGGGTTTACTTCAAGCTCGGTCGGCTCGAGGACGCCCGCGGGCCGCTCGAGCACGCCGTGCGCGAGTTCCCGAACGATGCGTCCGTGCTCGAGCATCTCGGCGACCTCTACGATCGCACGGGAGACGCGAGCAAGGCCCGGGCCTTCTGGCAAAAGGCGCTCCAGGCGCCCTCCGACACGCCCGAGAACAAAGAGAACCTGCAGAAGAAGCTCGATCGCGTTCTCGACACGCCGCCGGTCGCGCCCGCCAATCAAGCTGTCGTCGTCCCGGGCTCGTGAGGCGTGCCCTCGCCGTTTGGGTCTTGACCCTCGCGGCGTGCTCCGCGGCCCACAAGCTCGATCGCATCCCGGAGGGGGACGGCCCCCTGATCGGTGTGTACAAGGCGTCCGTCGTCGACGACGCCGGAAGGCGCCGCAGGCTCACGGCGTCGATCTGGGCGGCCGCACCCGATCGCCTGCACGTCGAGATCGCGAGCCCGGTCGGATCGGTGGCCTACGTCATCGACGCCGGGGCCGGGAAGCTCAGCGTGACGGATACGGCCGCTCGAGTCGCCTTCGCTGGAGCGGATGACGACACGGCGCTCGGCTCCCTCGTCGGCGTGCGCGTCTCGGGGTCGGCCGCGGTCGCCGCGCTGCTGTCGGGTGAATCGAGCGGCACGATCCATGTCGAGCGGGACGCTCTTCCCGGGGCGACGCTCCCGCGGCGCGTCACGATCGTCGAGGGAGCGCGCGCGATCACGCTGTCATTGAGCCGGTTCGTCCGCGGAGGCTTCGATCCCGCTTCGCTCGGTACCGGCGAGCCTCCGGCCAAGCTTCCCGTCCGGCCGCTTCGCGATCTGTCTGCCGACGCCGCGGACGGCGGCAACCGATGAGCGCGTGGCGGGCGGTTTGCCCGGCGAAGATCAATCTGGCGCTTCACGTCGCCGGACGGCGCGAGGACGGCTATCACGAGATCGTCACGCTGTTCCAGGCGATCGACCTGCGGGATGAGCTGACCGGCGCCGATGCGGAGTCGCTGACGCTGACGGTCTCCGACCCTTCGATTCCTTCGGACGAGAGCAATCTCGTCCTTCGTGCGGCGCGGCTGCTTGCCGTGTCCGTTCCGGGCGCCCGGGATCGGGGAGCGAGACTCCACCTTCTCAAGCGGATCCCGGCCGGCGGGGGACTCGGAGGCGGGAGCGCAGACGCCGCGGGCGCGCTGCTTCTCTTGAACGCTCTGTGGGGCCTCGAGCTGGATCGTGAGGCGCTCGTCCGGCTGGGTCAAGCGCTGGGCTCGGACGTCCCGTTCTTCCTCTTCGGGGGCACCGCGCTCGGCACGGGGCGCGGCGAGGTGATCCGGCCCCTCCGGCCGATCGAGGAGCGGCCCCTCGTACTCGGCGTTCCGCCGTTTCCGCTGTCCACACCCGAGGTCTACCGCGCGCTCCACGCGCCGTTGACAGGGTCGGGACCGGATGTTACGGTACCGCGGCTTTTTCTTAAGTTGGCGGAAGGAAACGACTTCGCCCTCGCGCGGAACGATCTCGAAGCGGCGGCGATGGGGATGCGGCACGAGCTTCGCGCGTTCCGAGACGCGCTGGCGCGATCGGGCGCGGAGCTGGCGCTGATGTCGGGCAGCGGGTCGGCGGTGTTTGGAATGTATCGCGCGGGGACCGACGTGAGCACGATCGCGGAATCCTTGCGCGGCGCGTGTCCGGGTTTTACGGTGAGGGTCAGCAAGACGATTCCTTCGGGCATCGAGATCGACCCGGCGGCGACGGCATGAAGAGCGAGATGAAAGTTTTTTCGGGGAACGGTAATCCGGCGCTCGCCTCCGCGATCTGCCATTACCTCCGGCTCCCGATGGGGGAATGGAAGCTCTCGCGCTTCTCCGACGGCGAGGTCTACTGTCAGATCCTCGAGAATGTCCGCGGCACGGACGTCTTCGTCATCCAGCCGACCTGTCACCCCGTCAACGAGAACATCATGGAGCTCGTCATCGCGGTGGACGCGATGAAGCGCTCCTCGGCCGACCGGATCACCGCGGTGATCCCGTACTACGGCTACGCGCGGCAGGACCGCAAGGACAAGCCTCGCGTCCCGATTTCCGCCCGTCTCGTCGCCGACCTGCTCACCGCGGCCGGGGTCGACCGGCTCTTGACCATGGATCTTCACGCGCCGGCGATCCAGGGGTTTTTCGACCTTCCCGTCGATCACCTCTTCGCCGCGCCGGTGCTGCTCGATTGGGTCGAGAGGCAGCAGTTCGAGAACCTGACGATCGTCTCGCCCGACGCCGGCGGCGTCGAGCGCGCACGTGCTTTCGCCAAGAAGCTCGAAGCCGGGCTCGTGATCATCGACAAGCGCCGCGTCGAAGCCAACGTGGCCGAGACGATGAACGTCATCGGCGAGGTGTCCGGCCGGACCTGCGTCATCGTCGACGACATCGTCGACACCGCGGGGACGCTCGTCGGCACGGTCAAAGCCCTCCGCGCCGAAGGCGCGTCGCGCGTTCTGGGGTGCTTCACGCATCCGGTCCTGTCCGGCCCGGCCCTGGAGCGGATCGACCGATCCGACCTCGAGCACATCGTCGTCACCGACACGATTCCGCTCCCGGAATCGCATGCGAGAAACCCCAAGATCAGCGTCCTGTCGGTGGCGAGCCTCCTGGGCGAGGCCATCGCGAGAATCCACAGCAACTCCTCGGTGAGTTCGCTCTTCGTTTGAGGATGGAACCATGACCACAAAGATCGTCGTCGAAGCGCAGGAACGGTCCGATCTCGGGAAGAACGCCAGCCGGCGTCTCCGGAGAGGCGGCGCGGTTCCGGGCGTCGTCTACGGGCTCGACCGGCCGCCGTTCCTCGTCGGCGTCGGCGAGCGGAAGATCGAAGAAGTCCTCGGCCTCGAAGCCGGGCGAAACACCATCTTCACGTTGGCCTTGGCCGGGCAAGATCGGTCGCGCGCGGTGATGATCAAAGAGCTCCAGCGCGATCCCGTCACCGAGCGCTTGGTCCACGTCGACTTCGTCCGCGTCGACCTCACGCGCGCGGTTCGCGTCAACGTGCCGATCCGTCTCCTCGGGCTCGCGGAAGGCGTGAAGAACGAGGGCGGCCTGCTCGAGTTCGTCACGCGCCAGGTCGAAGTCCAGTGCCTTCCGGCCGACATTCCCGACCACATCGACGTGGACGTGTCGGCGCTCCATCTCAACCAGCACCTGTCCGTGAAGGACCTCCCCACGAGGGAGCGCGTGACGATCGTCGAGGATCCGGAGGCGATCGTTTGCGTGATCGCCGTTCCCAAGGAAGAGGCTGCGCCGGTGGTCGAGGAAGCCGCCGCCGTTGCCGCGGAGCCCGAGGTCATCAAGAAGGGCAAGGAAGCCTCCGGCGAAGAGGCGGAGGCCAAGAAGGCCGAGCCGAAGAAGCCCGAGGCCAAGAAGGCTTGAAGCTCGTTCTCGGGCTCGGGAACGAAGGGCCCGAATACCGCCTGACGCGTCACAACGTCGGGTTCATGGTCACTGACGTGATCGCTGCGCGCTGCGGGGTGGCCTTTGCGGCGCGGGGCGACCTCGGCCGGCTGACCTGGCTCGCCGAGACGGAGCTCGGGGGCGAGCGGATCGCCCTCGCAAAGCCCCGGACCCTCATGAACCGGAGCGGCGCGGTCATCGCGCCGCTGCGCCGGAAGCTCGGCTTCGAGATGTCCGACGTCATCGTCGTCTACGACGACGCCGACCTGCCGCTGGGGCGCGTGCGGGTCCGCCCCGAGGGCGGAGCGGGGGGCCACAACGGCATTCGATCCCTGATCGAAAGCGCTGGCACGAACGTGTTTCCCCGAGTCAAGCTGGGTGTTTCCGGGGAGGGCCGTCACAACCGCGACTTGGCGGACTACGTCCTCGACGCGTTCACGCCGGATGAGCGGGGGATCGTCGCCACCATGGTGGAGGCGGGCGCCGACGCCGTCGCCTGTGTGCTCTCGGACGGCGTCCTCGCGGCCCAGCGGGCCTACAACGGCCCCACGGGCTGAAAATGCGCCTGGCGCCGCGCCTTCCGCGGTGATAGCGTCTGCGTTTCGGCTCGGGGATGAGCCCCGAAGCTGGTGTTCGGCACCCCTCGCCTCCGGTGCGTCCGGAGGCGATACGCCGTGAGGAGGTGCAAGTGATTCGTACGTACGAGACGGTTTTCATCACCGATCCCACGCTCACAGACGACGAAGAGCGCTCCGTGGTCGACGCGTTCAGCGCCATCGTGACGGACGGAGGCGGGACGTTCGCCGCCAACGACCGGATGGGCCGCCGCCGGCTGGCGTATCCGATCAAGAAGTTCGAGGACGGCGTTTACACGCGCTTTCTTTACGACGCCGAATCGGCCGTCCCGAAGGAGCTGGATCGCCGCCTGCGGATCTCCGACAAGGTGATCCGGCACATGACGGTCTCGATGGAGCTCGACTGGGCGAACCACTCGAAGGAGCAGGCCGTGAGGGACGCGCAGGCGCGCGCGGAGGCCGAGGCGGCCCGCGCCGCCGGGTTGCTGACGGATGACGCGGCGCCGGTCGGAAACGTGTTGACCGACGCCGGCGATGTCCGGGACTCGGGGACGCGCGGCCGGGACCGCGACCGGGATCGGGACCGCGACGAAGACGACGTCGATTTCGACGAGCAGAATTGAGGGGGCGGCGATGGGCTACATGAAGGATTCTCCCGGCGGCGGTTCCTACGGCAGCAGGCCGCAAGGAGGCGGTTCGCGTCCGTCCGGTCCCCGCGCCGGTGGGCGCAAGCGCTTCCTGTTCCGGCGGCGCAAGTACTGCAAATTCTGCGAGGACAAGGCGCGCTGGGTCGATTACAAAGACCTCAGGACGCTTCAGAGCTACATCCCCGAGCGCGCCAAGATCCTGCCGAGGCGCATCTCGGGCACCTGCGCGACCCATCAGCGGCAGCTCATGCAGGCGATCAAGCGGGCGCGCAATCTCGCCCTGATCCCGTTCACTTCGGATTGAGGCGGAGGTCACCGTGAAGATCGTGTTGCGTGAAGACGTCGACAAGCTCGGCGACCGGGGCCAGGTGGTCAACGTGTCTCCCGGCTACGCGCGGAATTTTCTCTTCCCGAAGTCGCTCGCATTTCCGGCGACGCCCGGGAACATGCGTCAGATCGAGCTGCGCAAGAAGGTGTGGATCGTCCGCGAGGCCAAGGAAGCCGAAGAGGCCAACCAGCTTGCGGCCCGGATCGGCGAGGTCAAGCTCAGCGTCCCCAAGAAGGTCGGCGAGCACGAGACCCTCTACGGCTCCGTCACGACGCAGGAGATCGCCGATCTCCTGAAGGGCAAGGGCTTCGAGGTCGACCGGCGAAAGATCCAGCTCCAGGAGCCGATCCGCTCGCTCGGGACGTTCGAGGTTCCGATCAAGATCCACCGCCAGATCGTGGCGAAGGTGTCCGTCGAGGTCGTTCCGGAGTCCGTCGAGTAGGCGATGGGAGATCACCCCGGAGCGAGCGGCCGGGTTCCGAACGACGTTTCGTCCGCGCGGACGGCGGCGGCGCTCGCCCTGGGCTGGCTGGTGCCCGGCGCGGGCCACGCGGTTCTCGGGCGCCTGCGCCGCGGGATCATCTTCTTCGTGCTGATCATGGGCTCGTTCGGTCTCGGTCTCGCCCACGAAGGACGGCTCGCGCTCTATTCGTCGCGCGACGCCTTCCTCACGGGCCTCCAGCTCGTCGCCAACGTCGGCGTCGGACCGGTCGATGCCGTGGCGAGAATCAGCGTGTACGGCGAGCCTGCGTACGTCGTGCCGGAGACGTCGCAGCCCGGCTACAAGGAACGCATGGACACGTTCAGGCGGCGGCAGCGATCCGCCCTGTCCGCTTACGGGACCGCATATCTGTGGTCGGCCGGACTCATGAATCTTCTCCTCCTGATGGACGTCTGGGACATCGCGAAGCGGCGAAAGGACTGACGTGCGCAGCCACTTCGCTCATCTGATCATCTATTCCGGCATCATCGCGACGTTCTTCGCGGTTCTGACCCGCCGGGACCCGCGCGAGCAGCTCAAGTTCGGCGGATTGGTTTGGCTGGGCATGGCCGGCGGAGTCCTCGCGCTGGCCTATCTGATGCTGCCGTTCCCGCGGTGAAGCGTCAATTCCTGACGCTCTGGGGGCCGTTCCTGGCGGCGCTCGCGTTCGTCTTCTGGCTGTCATCGCTTTCGCAAGTTCCCGGCGCGCACTACTTCTGGGACAAGCTGCTCCACGCGGTGGGCTACGCGGGGATCGGACTTCTCGCGCTTCGGGCGTTCCACGGTGGATTCGTGCCGCCCCGCGCGGCGCCAACCTTCTACGCGGCCCTCGTCGTGATCGCGTGGGGGATCTCGGACGAGTTCCACCAGTCGTTCGTGCCCGGCCGTGATGCCAGCGGCTGGGACGTGCTCGCCGATGCGGTCGGCTTCGGCTGCGCCGTCGTGATTCAAGGGGCGGCGACCTTGAGCCGCCGTCCGAGGCCGCAATGAACCGACGCTATGCGATGGTCCCCGGAGACGGGATCGGGATCGACGTCACACGCGAGGCGGTCAAGGTGCTCGAGGCGGCGTCCGCCGTGTTCGCCTTCGGCCTCAAGCTCGAGCACTTCGATTTCGGGGCCGAGCGCTACCTGAAGACCGGAGTCACGCTTCCCGACGGCGCGATCGAACAATGGGCCGGCTTCGACGCGATCTTCATGGGAGCGTTCGGCGATCCCCGCGTGCCGGACATGAGGCACGCCGCGGACATCCTGCTCGGCACGCGCTTCCGGATGGACCTCTACGCGAATATCCGGCCGGTGCGGTGCCTCGCCGAGCGGCTGTGCCCGCTTCGCGGCTACACGGCCGAGGACGTCGATTTCGTCGTGTTCCGCGAGAACACCGAAGGGGCGTACGCGGGAATGGGCGGCATCTTCAAGAAGGGGACGCCCGACGAGATCGGCATCCAGGAAGACGTCAACACGCGGAAAGGGGTCGAGCGGATCATCCGGGCCGCGTTCGAGTACGCCGAAAAGCACGGCCTCGACCGCGTCACGATGTCCGACAAGTCCAACGCGCTGCGCTACGCCCACGACCTGTGGCAGCGGGTGTTCGCCCAGGTGGCCGCGGAGTATCCGCGGATCCGGACGAATCACCTCTACGTCGACGCCCTGACGATGCAGATCCTGAAGGACCCTCGTCAGTTCGACGTCATCGTCACGTGCAACATGTTCGGCGATATCGTCACCGACCTCGGAGCGGCGCTTCAGGGGGGCCTCGGCATGGCGGCCTCGGGAAACATCCATCCGGGACGCACATCGATGTTCGAGCCCGTCCACGGCAGCGCGCCGAAGTACGCCGGGACGGACACGGCGAACCCGTTCGGCGCCATTCTCACCGCCGCGATGATGCTCGCTCATA
>CAZYHZ010000048.1:33402-35511 GCA_964647625.1 uncultured Acidobacteriota bacterium | reverse complement strand
TCCCACGCGGTGTAGCCGCGCGCCTCGAACGTCGAGCGCATGCCGCCGGACGGGAAGCTCGAGGCATCGGGCTCGCCCTTGATCAGCTCCTTGCCGGAGAACTCCGCCACGGCCGTGCCGCCTTCATTCGGCGCGTAGAACGAATCGTGTTTTTCGGCGGTGAGCCCCGTCATCGGCTGGAACCAGTGCGTGTAGTGCGTCGCGCCGCGCTCGACGGCCCAGTCTTTGATCGCGGAGGCCACCGCGTCGGCGATCGGAAGGGTCAGCGGCTCGCCCTTCGTGATCGTGCGGCGCAGCGCGCGATAGACGGTCTTCGGAAGACGCGCGGCCTGCACCTCGTCGTTGAACACGAGGCTCCCGAACATCTGCGGCGTCACGTTCGGTCGCTGCAGGTTTCGGCCCTCGGAGACCGCCCAATCCCTGATCGCCTTGACCGCCTCGCGAGACGCCGAAGAGCCCATGGTGCCTTCCTTTCGGTGTGGGAGAAGCCCGGATTATGCCAATCGGAGTAGCAGCCGACAAGGGCGGGCTGGGCGGTCGTTGCGCACCTCGGCGTCGAAGCCTAATCTTCGCCGGGCGGAAGGCTCCTCATGATGACGCGACGCCTCGCTTTCGGAATCGTTCTCGCACTGTCGATCGAGCGGGGAGCGCCGGCGAGCGCCGCCCCGGCTTCCGTTCGCGAAGCGTGCCTCGGGGTGTACGTCCACGGGATGACGGCCGAGATCGCGGAGCGCGAGATCGGCGCGCCGGGCGTGCCCGAGCTGCTCCGATTGCTGGACGATCCGGCATTTCCGCGCCACGACAACGTCGTCGCGTTTCTCGCGTATCTGGGCGGCGAGGAATCACTCGCATCGCTTTCGGGGCTCCTGGCGCGGCCGCTTCACGCCCCGGCGTCCCCCGAGGACGTGCGCGCGGATCTGCTCGTTCCCCACGCTCTCGGACGGATTGCGAGCCGTGGGAGTCGCGCATCGCTCGACGCGCTGCTGTCGATGACGGGAAACGGCGCCGCCGCACGCTCGGGCATGCCCCTTCCGGGAGTGCTCGACGAGGCCATCGCCGCGCTCGCCCTCGCCGGCCGCGAGGAGGCGCGGGATCGTCTGTCGGCGATCGCGGCCGGGAAGGTCGTCCCGGACCCACATCGCCCCGAGCTGGCCGCCGCCGCGCGGCGGGCGCTGGAGCCGCTCGACGGGCCCCCGCCCGGTGAAAGCGTTGCGGTGACGCCCGCACCGGCCGTCCCGGATCCGGCGCATCAGACCAACGCGCACGGTCTGACGTTCGCCAACCATGTGTCGGTGGGCTCGCCGATGACCGAATCGCGTCTGGATTCAGTCCTCCACGAAGGAAGCTACCTCGCGGCCAAGTCGGATTTCGACGTCGACGTGGCCTGCTGCACGATCGTGGCCCGCTCCGGAACGGCGGGGCACTTCGGCACCGCCGGAGACGGGCTGGACACGATCGACGACGCGACCGAGCTGTCGACCGTGATCGCGCAGTCCGCGGGACGGGTGAAGGTCGTCAACGTCATCAATTATTGCGGAGGCTCGGGGACCAACATCATCGGCTGCTCGTACATGCCCGGAAACGGGATGGTCGTCGTGCGGCTGTCGGGCATCAACTCCGAGGCGATCTTGTGGGTCCACGAGTACGGACACAACATCGGCCTGGACCACGTTGCCGATACGCGGATGATCATGAACGGCACCGACAACGGATCCAACAATGGTCTCTCCCTGACGGATTGCGCAGCATTCCACGCGCCGCCGGCCTCGGCGCAGGCGAAGGTCACGGTGTCGGGGTCGTGCACGAACGACGGCGACAGCTACGCGGACCCGATCGACAATTGCCCGACGGTCGCCAACGAGTCGCAGGCCGACTCCAATCATGACGGCATCGGCGACGCCTGCGAGACGGTGCTCGTCGCGGACATCGACGGCTCAGGAAGGGTCGACGGCCTCGACCTCGCGATCATGAGCCGTGCGTTCGGCGCCGCCGCGGGCGATGCGCGCTACGTCGGTGCGGCCGATCTCAATCAGGACGGCCGTGTGGACGGCGCCGACCTCGCCATCCTCGCGTCGGAATTCGGCAAGCGGGGATAGGGGACAGTCCCCT
>CAZYHZ010000048.1:0-33302 GCA_964647625.1 uncultured Acidobacteriota bacterium | reverse complement strand
GTCCCCTAGACGCCGAATTCGTCGGCTTTCCAGACGAGACCCAGCTCGGAGGGCGGGGCCATGTAGCCGACGAGGGCGGACGACGCAACGACGGCGGGGCTGGCGAGGTATCCCTCGCCGCCGACGCCCATGCGGTTCTGCCAGTTCCGGTTGAACGATGTGATCGCGCGCTGTCCCGGAGCGAGGGCGTCGGGGCCCTGGCCGAAGCAGGGGCCGCACCACGAATCCCGAATCTTGCCGCCTGCGCCGCGCAGGACGTCGGCGATCGACGCGCCACCCAGGCGCGGCTCTTTCGACTCGATCATGCGCGCGACCCCGCCGCTTCCCGGAAACACCACGAAATCCTTCGCGGCCGCCGTCCGGCCGGCGCGCTTCGCGGCCTGGACCACGAGCGCCGCCTGGAGGAGATCGTCGTAGCTTCCGTTCGTGCACGAGCCGATGTAGGCCTTGTCGAAGCCGATCCGCTCTTTCGCGACGTCGCCGGCGGGAAACGCATTCCCCGGCGAGAAGGGCTTCGCGATCATGGGGACGACCTCCGTCAGATCCAGGGTCTCGTCGATCGCATAGCGCGCGTCGGAGCCCGGCGCGATCCGCGGGTAGGGGAGCGCGTCCATGCCCTTCGCGCGGAACCACGCCTCGGTGACGGCATCGGGCGCGAAGATGCCGTTGTAGGACTCGGCTTCGGCCATCATGTTCGCGATCGTGTTCCGGTACGTCATCGGAAGCTGGCTGCGTAGGTCGACGAACTCCACCGACATCCCTTGCGACTGCTTGGTCCCCCATCGCTCGAGGAGCTTCAGGACGATGTCCTTGCCGGAGACCCAGGGCTGCAGGGTGCCGCGGAAGACCACGCGCCGCGCGGCCGGGACCGTCGTGTAGACGTAGCCCGTCGCCCATCCGAAGCCGAGCGTCGTCGAGCCGACGCCGATGCCGATCGCTCCGTACGCACCGTAGGCGCGGCTGTGGGAGTCGGCGCCGGGAATGAACTGCCCGGGGTAGACGAGCCCCTGCTCGGGAAAATAGAAATGGAAGATGCCGTCGCCCGGGTTCGCGTAGTACGGCTTGCGCATCTCCTGCGCGGCCGCGAACGCGAGCCCGATGCTCGTCTGACGGTCGTCGGCGGGCTTCCCGGTGAACACGAAGTGATCGTTGGCGATGGCCGCCTGCCGCGGAAAGATCGATCGTCCGCCCGTGATCTGGTTGAACGTGTGGATGGAAAACGGAGCCGTTCCGTCGGAGGCCGGAAGGAGATCGGCGAAGACCCGCAGCGTCGCACCGGGCGCCACGACCGCATCCTTGTCGACGCGGTGCGCCCAGAGGATCTGCTCGGTCGTCGTCAGCGTGCGCGCGGTTGCCGTGTCGGGCCACGCGACGTTCGGCTTCGTCCTGGTCGCCTCCTTGAATTCACGCCGCCCCATCGCGAAGATTCCGCCGGAGCGGCGAATTTCGTCTTCCTTGGGGGTCAGAGGCAGGGGCTCGTACGTTCGTCCCTGGGTCTCGTTCACCAGCCGGCGCGTCACCGGGTCGAACGCGAACGCGTCTCCGTCTCTCGCGTCTTCCACCGCCGGTGCGCACTGGACGACCTGAAGGCCGAGGTTGAACGCGTTGCGGCGGAAGATGTCGCCCATGTTGTGCGAGCAGACCACGACCATCTGGAGCCCGGTCTCTTCGGCGACGCCCTTCAGGCCGGCGGGGCTCATCTCGCGCGACGATCCGATCGCGAAGCGCTCGCCTGCGATGACGAAGGTCTCGCCCGCATGGACGCGCTTCCGAAAATCGGGCATGAGGTAGCGGAACGATCCGGCCTTCCACCGCTCGTCGAGCGTGTCGAGGCTCTCCGAGACGCAATCGGCGGCCGGTGTGATCTGGTCGGTGTCGATGGCGTCGAGCTTTTTTCCGGGGCGCTTCGGGTCCCAGAAGATGAGCGCGCGGCCGCGGATGAGGGAATCGCCGGAGGCATCGCCGGCGAGATCGGCGGGGCGGGGCCCCGGAAGGCCTTCGAGGGTGACCCCTGGCTTCAACCGCGCGGGCTCGATCGTGTGCATCGTTCGTTCGCTCATGAAACGAATTATAGAAGGGGACCGCGGCTCGCGTGCTCGAGCGCATGCCAGTACGACACGAACGGCCGCCCGGTCGCCCGGGACAGGCCGATTTCGCACGTCCGGCTTCCGGAAACGTAAAGCTCGGACGGCCCGGCGCCTCGGATCTCTGCGGCTTCCATCCTCGTCGCGGCAGCGGTCAGCTCGGGGTGGCTGAACCCCCGGTCCCCGGCGAAGCCGCAGCAGCCCGCGTGGAGCGGGATTCTCACGTCCTCAGCGACGGCGGTGAGCACCGCCCGGAGGGACGGCGTCAGCCCGGCCTTGACCGCCGAGCACACGGGATGCGCGGTGACGCTCGTCAGTTTCCGGCGGACCGTCAGCCGTGGAAGGACCGTCTCGTGCGCGAAGCGGACGGCGTCGTGGATGCGCAAGGATTCGAAGCGCGTGCGGTTTTCGACGGACAGCGCGGGGTGGGCGGCGTTCAGCGCGTACGCGCACGCGCTGTTGTCCACGACGATCGTCAGACGGCCGCCGTCGCTCCATTGCCACGCGCGCTCGATCGCGCGGTTCGCGGCGATCGCGTGCGCGGACTCGAATCCCTTCGAGCTGAACGGGAGACCGCAGCACGTGCCGTGCGCATTTTCGGGCACGAACAGCAGGACGCCGGCACGGCGGCAGACTTCCAGGATGGTCGATGCGAGCGCGGGCGCCGGCGCGCCCCTGCGGTCGCCGCCGAACGCGCGCGTGAGGCAGCTCGGGAAATAGACTGCGGCGGCCGCGGTGCTCGGCGCGCCTGCCGGCAGCGGCGCGGCTGCGGCCGGATACTCGGATGACAAGCCCGGCAATCGGAGACCGAGGCGGACGGTGGCCTCGACCGCGGCAAACGCGCGCGCCACGAGATCGGCCGATGCGTGGGCGATCCGTCCGTGGGCCCGCGACCGCAATCGCTTGACGAGCGTTCCCGTGTCGATCCCCACCGGACACGTCAGCGCGCACGATCCGTCGGTCGCGCACGTGTCCTCGACCGCGTAGCGAAGGCCGTCTTCGAGGGCCAGAAGCCCGTCCCGGTCCCCGGCGGCCGCCCGCCGCGCCTGCTCGCGGCGAAGCACGATCCTTTGGCGCGGCGTCACGGTCAGGTCCTTGCTGGGGCAGCTCGACTCGCAGAACCCGCACTCGATGCACCGGTCGACCTCGGGCTCGATCCGAGGGAGCGACTTCAGGTTCTCGAGGTGATGGCGCGGATCGTCGTTGAGCAGGACGCCGGGATTGAGGATGCCGTCGGGATCGATCAGCCGCTTGATCTCCGCCATGACCGCGTAGGCGTCGTCTCCCCATTCGTGCCTGAGGAACGGCGCCATGTTCCGGCCGGTGCCGTGCTCGGCCTTGAGCGCTCCGTCGTAGCGGTCGACGACCAATGCGACCAGGTCGGCGGTGAAACGCTCGTACTTCGCGACCTGGGCCTCCTCGTCGAACGCCTGGCTCAGCAGGAAGTGAATGTTGCCGTCCTTCGCGTGCCCGAACACGATGCCGTCGGCGTACCCATGGTCGGACATCAGCGCCTGCAGATCGGTCACCGCGGGCGCCAATTCGGAAACGGGGAAGCACACGTCCTCGAAGATCAGGGACGTCCCCGGCGGCCGCATCGCTCCGATCGTCGCGGTCAGTCCCTTGCGTGCGAACCAGAGCTGTCCCTGCCGGCGCGGATCGCGCGTGAAATCGGGGGGCGTCGTCATGGAGAGCCGCGCCGACTCGGCTCCGAACTCCCGTTCCGAGCGGGAAAGGTCGGCTTCGTTCGAGGCCTGGTACTCCGCGAGGATCGCCGCGGCGCGCGGCGGAAGCGTGTCGACGAGCGGCGGGATCCCTGGGTACCCCTGGATCGAGCGGAGCGCCGCGCGATCCATCAGCTCGAGCGCCGCGGCGCCCGACGCCGTGAGCGGCTCGATGGCCTTGCACGCCGACGGGACGTCCGGGAAGAAGAGAAGCCCGGTCGACTTGAGCGGGAGGTCGGGGATCGTCCGGAAGACGGCCTCGGCGATGAACGCGAGCGTCCCTTCGGATCCGACGAGCAGGTGCCACAGGATCGCGAGAGGCCGATCGAAATCGAGAAGCGCGTTCAGCGCGTATCCCATCGTGTTCTTCATCCGGTACTTCGTCCGGATGCGATCGACGAGGCGCGGATCGTCGAGGATGCGCGACCTCAAGCGCATCAGTCCGGCCGCGATCCCGGGCTCCGCGGTCGCGAACGCGTCGTCCGCGCCCGCCTCCGACGTGTCGATCTCGGTTCCGGAGGGGAGCACGAAGCGGAGCGACTCCAGCGTCCGGTAGGCGTTGTGCCGGATCCCGCAGCACATCCCGGAAGAGTTGTTCGCGACGATGCCGCCGATCATGCACGAGCCGATCGAGGCGGGATCGGGCCCGAGCTTCGCCCCATACCGCGCGAGGTGAGCGTTGACCATGCCGCCGACGACGCCGGGGCCGCAGCGCACGCGCGCCCCTCCGTCCAGGACCTCGAGCGTGCGCCAGTCGCGCGCGACATGAACGAGCACGCCCGAGGTCACCGCCTGACCGGACAGCGAGGTGCCCGCCGCGCGAAACGTCAGCGGGACGCGGGAGGTACGACTCCATGCGAACAGCGCCTTGACGTCGCGGGTGTCGGCCGGCCGGACCACCGCCTCCGGCGTCAACGTGTAGAAGCTGGCGTCGCTAGCGAACGCCGCGCGGTCGATCGCGCGCGTCGACACGCGGTGTTCCGGCAGAATCAGGGCGAGGCTCGAGCCCGTAGTCACCGCCGCCCAGCGTAACGCCATTCGGAGTACAGTGCGTCCCATGGAGGCGTTTCTTTCGGTCATCCTCGGGATTGGGCTGTCCGCAGCGTGCGGATTCCGGATCTTCCTGCCGTTCCTGATCGTCGGCGCTGCGGCGCGCACGGGGCACCTGACGCTCGGCGAGTCGTTCGTCTGGATGGGCTCCACCCCGGCGCTGATCGCGTTCGGCGTCGCCACGATCCTCGAGATCGCCGCGTACTACGTCCCGTGGCTCGACCATCTGCTCGACGTGCTCGCGACGCCTGCTGCGATCGTCGCCGGGATGGTGATGACCGCCTCGGTCGTCACGGGGCTCGACCCGATGCTGAAGTGGACGCTCGCGCTGATCGCCGGCGGCGGGATCAGCGGGACCGTTCAGGCCTTGACGGTCGGGACGCGCAAGGCATCTCTCGTCACGACGGGCGGGCTCGCCAATCCGGTCGTCTCGACGCTCGAGCTGTTCGGCGCGCTTGCGCTGACCCTCTTGGCGATCGCGCTCCCGCTCGTCGCGCTCGCGATGCTCGCGTGGGCGCTCTTCTTCGGAGTGCGCCACCTGCTTCAGATGATTCGCGGGGCCGGGAGGACCGCCGGATGACGACTCAACGACGATTGGTGATGATTCCCGGCCCGGTCGAGATCTCCCCCGCGGTCGCCGAAGCGTTCGCGGTGAGACCTCCCGGCCACCTGTCGCCGGACGTCATCGAGGCGTTCGGCGCGTCCCTCGAGATGATGCGGCGGGTCTGGCTCGCCGCGCCGGCGTCGCAGCCGTTCATCGTTCCGGGCTCGGGGACGACCGCGATGGAAATGGCCGTCGCCAACCTGATCGAGCCCGGGGACTCCGCGGTCGTGGTGAACACCGGGTACTTCTCCGACCGGATCGTCGAGATGCTGACGCGCGCCGGCGCCGAGGTGGTCGATCTGACCGCGGTTCCGGGCGAGGTTCCGAACCTCTCCCGCGCGACCGGAGCGTTCGAGACGCTCGCGGCGGGCGGGAAGCCCGCCAAGGCGTTGTTCGTCACGCACGTGGACACCTCGACGGGCACGCTGTGCGACGCCCGCGCGTTCGCCGCGGCCGCGCGCGAGCACGACGTGCTGTCGGTGTTCGACGGCGTCTGTGCCGTGGCCGGCGAGCGATTCGAGATGGACGCCTGGGGCGCCGACGTCTACTTCACCGCCTCGCAGAAGGCGATCGGGCTGCCCCCGGGGCTCGCCCTCCTCGTCGCGAGCGAGCGGGCGCTGGCCGCGCGCACGGCGCGGCGGGCGCCGGTGCCGCTCTCGCTCGACTGGACCTCGTGGCAGCCGATCATGAAGGCTTACGAAGAGCGGAAGCCTGCGTACTTCGCGACGCCGCCGACGAACCTCATCCTGGCGCTCGCCGTCGGGCTGTCCGAGATCCTCGCCTCGGGCATCGAGGCCCGGTTCGAGCTGCACGAGCGGACGGCTCGCGCGCTGCGGGCGGCCTGGGCGAGCCTCGGTCTGCGTCCGGTTCCCGCCCGCGAGTCGAACGCCGCGCATACGCTTTCGGCGTTGCGGTTCCCGGCGGGAGTCGATGCGTCGCTCCCGGCGCGGGTCGCCGAGCGCGGGGTCGTCGTGGCGGGCGGCCTGCACCCCAAGATCCGGAACGAGTACTTCCGTGTCGGACACATGGGCTACGCGCTGACCCGAACCGACTACCTCATGCGCTGCGTCGAGGCCATCGCGTCGGCCCTCGCCTCCTACGGGCTGGCGGTCGACGGCGACGCCGCGATGTCGACGATGCTGGGGGCTCTGCAGTCCACCTCGGGAGCTCCGGCGCCGTGAACGTCGTCAAGGTCGGCGAGGGCTTCTGGCGATGGGAGCTTCCGCACCCGGACTGGAAGCCGGAGTTCGACCGGCCCGGCGGCTGGGGCCGGATCGTCGCCAGCGTCTACGCCGAATTCGAAGAGGCCGTCGTCCTGATCGATCCGCTCGCCCCGGCGGGCGAAGACACCCAAGAGAAGTTTTGGCGCGCGCTCGACGGCGACGTCGCGCGATTGCGGCGCCCCATTCTCATGCTCGTCGGATGCGTCGATCACGGCCGCAGCGCCGACCGCTTTGCTGCGCGCTATCGCGAGAAGGGCGTCCGCGTCACGGTCGTGGGAGATGCGGCCATCCGCGAGAACGCGTCGTGCACCCTCGATGCCACGCTGGCCGAATTCGCCCTTCCTTCGGGTCTCCGTGCGTATTCGATCTCCGGCTTGTCGCCCGGCGAGACGGCGTTCTTCCTCGAGCCGTGGCGCGCCGCCGTGTTCGCGGACGCCGTGATCGGCGCCGGCGGGGGACGCGTCCGCGTCGCACCGCCGTCGTGGGGCATCAAGACGGCCGAGGGCCGCGCCGTTTACGACAGGGGATTTCGAGCCTCGCTCCAGGCCGTCGCCGACCGGTCGCCGGACGTGCTGCTTCCATCCCACGGCGAGCCGGTCCTGAAAGGGGGCGCCGATGCGCTTTCGGAGGCCCTCACGGCTCCACCGTGGTCCTAGCCGAAGACCCGGGATTTGGTGGCGTTTGCTAGGATGCTGTGTTCGTTCGGGGGTTTTGTCGTAAGAGGGATTTCATGGCCATCAACGATCTGTCACGCGTACGCAACATCGGCATCAGCGCGCACATCGACTCCGGCAAGACGACGCTGACCGAGCGCATCCTCTTTTATACGCAGCGCATCCGGGTCATCCACGACGTCAAGGGGAAGGACGGCGTCGGCGCCAAGATGGACTCGATGGATCTCGAGCGCGAGCGCGGGATCACGATCCAGTCGGCCGCCACCCACTGCGAGTGGGCCGGACACCACATCAACATCATCGACACGCCCGGCCACGTCGATTTCACGATCGAGGTCGAGCGCTCCCTGCGCGTGCTCGACGGCGCCGTGCTCGTGCTGTGCGCCGTCGCAGGCGTCCAGTCGCAGTCGATGACGGTCGACCGGCAGATGCGGCGGTACAACGTCCCGCGGCTCGCGTTCGTCAACAAGTCGGACCGCTCGGGCGCCAACCCGTACCGGGTGACCGAGCAGCTCCGCGAGAAGCTCAAGCACAACGCCGTGCTCATGCAGATCCCGATCGGCTTGGAAGCCGACTTCCAGGGGGTCGTCGACCTGATCGAGATGAAGGCGCTCTACTTCGACGGCGACAACGGCGAGATCCGGCGCGTCGAGGAGATCCCCGAATCGCACAAGGCCGAGGCCGCCAAGCGCCGCGCCGAGATGCTCGACGCCGTCTCGATGTTCTCCGACGAGCTGATGGAGGCCGTCCTCGAGGATCGCCCGACCCCCGAGCTGATCCGCGCCGCGGTCCGGAAGGGGACGCTGTCCCTGAATTTGACCCCCGTGTTCATCGGCTCCGCGTACAAGAACAAGGGCGTGCAAGCCTTGCTCGACGCCGTGACGTACTTCCTCCCGGATCCGACCGAGGTCGAGAACGTCGCCCTCGACCTGTCCAAGGACGAGGAAAAGGTCGTCCTCCACTCCGACCCGGAGCTGCCGCTCGTGGCGCTCGCGTTCAAGCTCGAAGAGGGGCGGTTCGGCCAGCTCACGTACCTTCGCGTCTACCAGGGCCGGGTGAAGAAGGGCGACATGATCGTCAACGCCCGCACCGGCCGCGACGTGCGCGTCGGGCGCCTCGTGCGCATGCACGCCGACGAGATGGAAGACATCAACGAGTCCGCCTCGGGCGACATCGTCGCGCTGTTCGGCGTCGATTGCGCCTCCGGCGACACGTTCACCTCCGACAAGATCAGCTACGCGATGACCTCGATGCACGTGCCGGCACCGGTTATCCACCTGACGATCAAGCCCAAGGACAAGAAGGCCCAGGCCAACGTCGGCAAGGCGCTGCAGCGGTTCACCAAGGAAGACCCGACGTTCCACGCGCGCGTCGACGAGGAGTCGGGCGAGACCGTCATCTCCGGGATGGGCGAGCTTCACCTCGACGTTTACGTCGAGCGCATGAAGCGCGAGTACAACGCCGAGGTCGAAACCGGCGCCCCCCAGGTCGCCTACCGCGAGGCCGTCACCCGCAAGGCCGAGTTCAATTACCTGCACAAGAAGCAGACCGGCGGATCCGGCCAGTATGGCAAGGTCGGCGGGTACGTCGAGCCGTACCCCGAGGGCGAGTTCGAATTCGTCAACGACGTCTTCGGTGGGGCGATTCCGGTGGAGTTCATCCCCTCGGTCGAGAAGGGCTTCCGGTCGATGCTCAAGAAGGGGCGCCTCATCGGGTTCCCCGTGACGAACCTGCGCGTGGTGATCAACGACGGCGCGGCCCACTCGGTCGACTCGTCGGACAACGCGTTCCAGGCGGCCGCTCGCGGCGCGTTCCGCGACGTGTATGATCGAGCGAAGCCGGCGATCCTGGAGCCGATCATGAAGGTCGCGATCGAAGGGCCCACGGAATTCCAAGGCGCATTCGTCCGCACGATCATGCAGCGGCGCGGGCTCATCGTCGGAACGACCGAGCTCGAAGGGTTCGTCCGCGTCGACTCCGAAGTGCCGCTCGCCGAGATGTTCGGCTACTCCACGGACCTGCGGTCGTCCTCGCAGGGCAAGGCGGAATACACGATGGAATTCGCCCGGTATGCCCCCGTGCCGGGGGAGGTCTCGACGGAGCTCATCAAGAAGTACGGCGCCGGCGCCAAGACCGACGAAGAGTAGGAGACAGCCCATGCTGCTGAAGGAACTCACCGAGCGTAGCCCCATGAGGGTGTTCGAGAACTCGATTCACGGCGGGCTGGGGCCTGGAAACGTCGGCGTCGTCGTCGCGCGGCATGGAATGGGGAAGACCGCCTTCCTCGTGGACATCGCGCTCGACGACCTGCTGCGCGGCCGCAAGGTCCTCCACGTGACGATCGGCCGGACGATCGAGCACGTCCGGGAGTACTACGTCGAGATCTTCCACGACCTCGCCGAGTCGACCCAGCTCGAAGGCGCCGCCGAGGTGCGCCGCGAGATCGAGAGCCACCGCCACATCAAGTCCTATCTCAAAGACACGTTCTCGGTCGAGCACCTGCGCGCCCACATCGCGATGCTGCGCGACGCGATGGGGTTCGTCCCGGTCGCCATCGTCATCGACGGCTACGACTTCGAAGCGGCCACCGAGGATTCGATCCGGGATCTGCGCCAGATCGCCGAGATGCTCAAGTGCGAGATCTGGATGGCGGCGCACACGCACCGCACCGATCCCCGTGACGAGCACGGGATCCCCGAGCCGGTTGCGCACCTGACGAACGAGCTGGCGGTCATCGTCCACATGGCGCACGACGGCAAGGCGGTCCACCTCCAGGTGCTGAAGGACCACGACAACCCGCACATCGGGGCGCTGGCGCTCGCGATCGACCCGACGACGATGCTCCTGAGGCAAGAAGGCTAGTCACCCGCGGAGAGGGTCATCTCCGACGCCACCAGGTCCGACCCCTGCTTTTTCCGCTTCACTGGCGACGGGTCCGAGGCTTTGACCTTGGCCGGGTCGACGCCCCCTTCGGCCGTGAGCGCCGCGACGATCGCCGCGGCACGGGCGCGCGCCAGCTCACCGAGCTGCGCGTCGCCGACCGGCTCCGCCGCGAGCAGCTCCACGCGTAGATCGTCGTAAAAGCCCGCGGCGTCGAAGGCGCCCGCCGGGGCCGGCGGCGTGAACTTCGCGCGCACCGTGTCGAGACGCTCCTTCGAGAAACTCTCGGTGAAGAGCGCCTCGAGGATCGCCTCCTGCGAGTCCACGCTCTCGCGCTTCGCGTCGATGCGCTTCTCGAGAGCAGCGGTGCGGATTGCCGCCGGGTCCGCGACCGGATCGAATTTCCCCGAGACCTCGATCGACAGCTCCGGGCGCTTCGAGAGCTCCCCCGCGAGCCTGGCGAGCGTCTCCTGTTCGGGCGCGATCAAGTCGCTCCGTCCCGAGACGAACCCGACGAGGTCGAGGTCTTCGTCCTGCTTTCCGAACATCCGCCCGATCGCGCGGAACGGGGCGGTGACGACGTGAGCGAAGACCTTGTGCAGCGCCTGCCAAAACACCTTGCCGTAGGCGAACTCCGGAGCGTCCACGCTGCCCTCGATGGGAACCTCGAGGTCGATTTTCCCGTCCTTGTCCTTGAGCAGCGCGACCGCAAGCTTCAGCGGCACGGAGGGCGCCTTCGACCCCTCGACCTTGTCTCCGAGGACGAGGTTGTTCGCGACGATCCGGTGATCGCCGACGATCCGATGATCCTGGAAGCGATAGTGGACGTCGACGTCGAGCTTGCCGTCGTTCACCCGGTACCCCGCGAACTGGGCCACATACGGCGTGAGATTCGACATCGTCACGTTGCGGAAGGTCACGTTGACGTCGCTCGAAGCGAACGGATCCGCGACGCGCAGCGTCCCTCCCGCCTTGAGGTAGCCGATGTCGGTGGCTCGTCCCTCGACGTCCAGCCGCGCCGGCGCGGCGGAGCGGGTCGACAGGTCCTTGATCACGCCACCGGCGTCGTGGATCTCGGTCCCGAACGGGAGGATCAGGCTCTCATCGGTGTAATCGGCCTTGGCGTTGCGCAGCGTGATCGTCCCGATGTCGATGGCCGGGATCTCGTGCTTCGGGGGAGGCTCGGCCGAAGCGGCCGCTGCACCCTCGGTCGATTCCGCCGAGCTCCCGACGCGCTTCAGGTTCAGCTTTCCGTCGCGATCGATGTAGATCCTCGCGAACGCGCCGTCGACGTCGATGTTCGCGATTCGCAGCTTTTCGGGCAGGACGGTGAGCTGAATACCGCGCGCATCGGCGCGAGGGCATCCGATCAGCGGCGCCGCATCGCGATCGACGACCGTGACGCGCTCGATCGACGCCTGTCCTTCGAAGCGCAGCCGCGGCGGAGACGGCGCGATGCGCGCCCTCCCATCGACGGAAAAAGCCCCTTGCTTCAGCTCAACGTTCGGGATCCGTACGTAGGACGCAAACGGCGGAAGCTCGAGCGCCTTCACCGCGACGCGCACGTCCGCCGCCAGCGGGTCCGGGATCACGGTCCCGTCGGCCGTCAAGTCGCCCCCCTGCCGGACGTGGACCGACGCGCGCACGGGCACCGCCGCCGAAAAGTCGCTCGAGAGCCGTTCGGCATGCACGTCCGTCGCTTCGAGCGCCAGCGATACCGGGGGGGACGCGGTCCGATCCTCGAGAACGGCCGACGCTTTCGCCACGTCCAGCAGCCCGACCTTCCAGCTCCACGGCTTGATCGCTTTGATCGAGCTCTTGATCGGCGTCGGTCCCTCGGTGGGGAGCGCGCCCTGCCAGTTCACGCGCGGTCCCTTCTCGAGCGAGACCAGCGCATGCGGCTCCGTCACACGAACCTCACCGATCTCGGCGGTCGAATCGGGCCATGCCGCGTTGATCGAGGACACCGCGAGCTCCGGCACCCTGAGCCATTCCTCGTTGCCGCCTCGCGGCCAGACGACGAGCCGGTGGACCGCGACCCGGCCGTCGGAGATCGTGATGGTCAACCCCTCATCGCTCCCGCGATCGACCACGTAGGCCCAGTGCGCATCGGCGCTCCCATCGCGGATCTCCAGGGGATGGGCCGGTGCGATGTACTGCCAAGCCTCCGGGATCGGCACTCCCGTGACGTCGAGGGTGCCTTCGAGCCGAAGCGGCTCGACGGTTTGACGTCCGGACCAGTGAATGCGCGTCTTCTCGCCGAGCGCCACCGCGATCGCGTGATCGCCCGCGGCGGCCGGGATCGTCGTCAGCGCGTGCACCCCGAGATCGATCGGCGCAAGCGTCTCCTTGAACGGAGGCGAGCGGCTCTCGTCGACGAATTGCACCTCGCCCTGCTGCAGGGCCAGGCGATCGACGAGGATGCGGGGAAGCGGCTTCTTCGGCGTCGCTTCGGCCTTGGGCTCGGCGGCGACGAACAGGTCGGCGATGCTCGGCCGGCCGTCGCTCAAGATCCGGACGGCCACACGCGGCCGATCGAGCTCGACGTTTCGAAATCTCCAGGCGCGCTTGAAGATGCCCGAGACCTCGAAATCGACGACGACACGCTCGGCGCCGAACAACTTGGTGCCGTCCCGGTCGTCGAGCGCGAGGCCGTGGATGTCGGTCACGAGCGTGAACGGATTGAACCGCACGCGCTCGACTCGCGCCTCGCGGTGAAGGAACGTGCGCGAGAGCTTCGTGATCTGGCTGCGGGCGATCCAGGGGACGACGAAGAACCCGAATACGGTGTAGAGAGCGACGGCCGCAACCGCGGCCTTGATCCGCCACCTTCGCAGCATGGCCGGATGCCTCCTACATCAAACCCCCGGTCGGACGACACCGATACCGCGACGCTATCACGGGCGCCCCGAATTCCGCAGATCGCTTCCGCGCGCAGACGGATCGTCGGCTACTTGGGCGCGTCCTGCTTGACGACCTCGAGCAGCTCCACGTCGAACACGAGCGTCGAGCCCGCAGGGATCTCGCCCTTGGGCCGGTCGCCGTAGGCGATCTCCGCGGGGCAGTAGAGCTTGACCTTCCCGCCCGGCTTCATGGTCTGGAGGCCCTCGGTCCAGCACTTGATGACCTGGTCGAGGCGGAACTGCGCGGGCCCGCCGTTCTTGGCGCTCGAGTCGAATTCGAGACCGCCGATCAGCGTGCCCTTGTAGTTCACCTTCACCGTGTCGGTCGCCGTCGGGCTCGTTCCCTTCCCTTCGGTGACGACTTCATACAGGGCGCCGGAGGCGGTCTTCTTGACGTTCGGCTTCTTCGAGACCGTCTCGATGAACGCGGCGCCCTTCTTCTTCTCTTCGGCGGCGCCGGCGTTTTGCCGCGCTTCCGCGAGCGGACGGATCTTCGGGCCGTACGCATCGAGCTCGACCTTCGGCGTGTTCTTCAGGGTTCCGTCGGTGATGCCGGACTTGACCAGCTCGAGCTCGGCGGGCGAGAGGCGGAATCCGCTGAGCTGGCCGGCGATGACAAGACCGAGCGCGTAGAACGTCTTGTCGTCGTCCGTTTTCAGCTCGGGGGCCTTGGGCGCAGGCTCGGCGGCGCACGCCAGGCCCGAGGCGATGAGGCCGGCCGTGAGGAAGGCAATGAGCGAACGCTTCATGGAATCTCCTTGCCGGCGCGGCCGGCGTTGCCGTGTTTAGTTGATGGCGTAGGGCTCGTGCAGGGAAAACGGGGCGATGTCGACGTCGAATCGATCGCCGCCGCCGGTGACCATTTCGTAGCTCCCCTGCATGACGCCGAAGGACGTCACGAGCGGGCAGGCGGACGTGTACTCGAAGGATTGACCGGGTGACAGGACCGGCTGCTGGCCGACGACGCCGGGGCCGCGAACTTCTTCGACCTTGCCGTCCGCGTCGGTGATGACCCAGTGCCGGCTCAGGAGCTGCACGGTCTGATCGCTCTCGTTGGCGATCTCGATCGTGTAGGCGAAGAACCACTCGTTCTCACCGGGGTTCGACCGCTCGGGAACGAACCGGGCGCGCACGGACACACGAATGCCGTTCGTGACCGCCTGGGACGTGGATTCGGCTCCCCCGCTCATGAGCCGGGGATTGTAGATCAGAACCGATAAGCGCGGTTTTTCGGGTCGAAATCGGCGTCCGTCAGGCCGACGTCGATTGCCAGATCGTGGTGCTCGTAATGCTCGTACAGGCTGCCTTCGAAGTCGTAGAGATCGATCTGGAGAGGGAGCGAAAGCTCCTTGTCGATCCAGAGGACCATTCGCCCCGCATAGAACTCGGGGACCATGACGGCATCACCCGGATTGGGGTGGTCGGCCTGCCGCCAGCCGCGACTCCGGTTCGCATGGAGGATGACGTACATCGACTGGCCCGTGGCACGGGAGATATCCCACAGGGTTTGGCCCTTTTCGATCGTGGGCGTCGTGCCGGTGGGGGGCGCGGTCGATTCGACCTTGACGCACGCCCGGCCGAAGAGCGTCTCTTCGCCTTCGAAGACGAGCGAGCCTTCATCCTTCTTCTTCGCCCGCCGCGTGTTGTCGAGAACCCGGTCGATCAGGCGCACGAGGCTGATCTCGGGAACCGGATGGTGTGCGTGCGCCATCGCGAGCGAGCCGTACGGGTCGAGATTCAGCGTGATGTCGGGGAACGTCCCCTTGTGGACCTTGATGCGGTCCTTGTTGCGCCCCGGGACGTAGATCACTTCCTCGCCTTCAGTCGGGCCCTTGATCGCGTGGATGTAGATGCGCTGCGGCCGCTGCCATTTGATGACGAGCGTCTCTTCGGGCTCGAGCTTCGCCCCGCGGAGCTCGCGCTTGACGAGGTGCATCGTGTAGTCGTTGACCTTGGCCCCCGCCTGCTCCATCGCGTCGAGCGCGGCGATCGCCTCGGGGTCGTAGCGATGCGGAGCGTGTGCCGGGGGTGGCTTCGGAGCCGGCGCGGCCGCCGGCGGCGCGGCGAGCATCCAAGCGATCGCCAGGGCGACGGCGCTCATCGGCGCGGCCCCAACGCGCGCTCGACGTAACCGGCCACGTGGCCCGCGACGATTCGCTCGCCGGCCGAGTTCGGGTGCAGGCCGTCCGGAAAGTTCAGCTCGGGCCGGCCGCCGACACCGTCGAGCAAGAATGGCATGAGATCGACGCTCTCCGCTCTTGCGATGCGAGGATAGATCGCGGCGAACGCTTCGGTGTAGTCCGGCCCGTAGCTCGTCGGGATGCGCATGCCGAGGAGCAGGACGCGGCAGCCCGCGGCCTTCGCGCGGCGGACGATCGTCTTCAGGTTCGCTTCGATCCGGTCGACGGGCTGTCCTCGAAGCGCGTCGTTGGCTCCCAGTCCGACGACGAGGACGTCGGGCTTCTGGTCGAGCAGCCAGGCGGTGCGCTCCAGCCCGCCCGTCGTCGTGTCCCCGCTGACGCCGGCATTGACGAAGCGGATGGTGCGCCCCTTCCCGCGGAGCAGGGTCGCGACCTGGGCCGGGAACGCCTCATCGGCGGGAAGGCCGTATCCGGCGGTCAAGCTGTCCCCGAGAAATATGACGAGGGGCTCCCGGCCGGAAGCTGTGGCGTGGGCTGCGGCGGTGAGATACACCAAGGCGCCCATGACGCCCCGGATCCAGCTTCGCGGCCTCACGCGCCGGCTTCCTTCCGGGGGACGCGTGCTGACGATCGTCGATCGCATCGACCTCGCCGTTGCTCCGGGCGAGTTCGTGGCCATCCTCGGGCCGTCGGGCAGCGGCAAGTCGACGCTGCTCGCGCTCATGGCGGGTCTCGACCATCCCTCGGACGGCGAGGTGCTCCTCGACGGGCGGCCGATCCAGGATTTGTCGGAGGACGACCTCGCGCTCGTGCGCCGCGGATCGATCGGGTTCGTCTTCCAGTCGTTCCAGCTTCTCGGCAATCTCACCGCCCGGGAAAACATCTTGCTCCCTCTCGAGCTCGCCGGCGCCCCCGATGCCCGCACGCGGGCCGACCGTCTTCTCGAAACCGTCGGATTGCGCGAGCGCGGCCACCACTATCCGTCGCAGCTGTCCGGCGGCGAGCAGCAGCGGGTGGCGCTGGCGCGGGCATTCGGTCCGAGACCGCCGATCCTACTGGCCGACGAGCCGACCGGCAACCTGGACCGCGCAACCGGGAAGATCGTCCTCGACACGATGCTCGACCTGCGCGCCGCGGAAGGGACGACGCTGGTCATGGTGACCCACGACGCCGAGGTCGCCGAGCGGGCCGGACGCAGGATCTACCTCTCCGACGGCCGCATCGAGCGCGAGGGATGACACCCGGGCTGGCGCTCCGCTTCATGGCGCGAGAAGCGCGGGGTGCGGCCGGCAAGATCGTCTTCTTCGTCACGTGCCTCGCCGTCGGCGTGACGGCGGTGACGACGGTTTCGGGTCTGTCCCGGGGAATCGATCGCGGGGTGCGCGGAGAAGCGCGCCGGCTGCTCGCGGCGGACCTGTCGGTTCGCGCGGAAAAGGCGCTCCCCGACGAGGTCGAGCGCGCGCTTTCCGGGCTCGCCGCGACGACGCCCGGGTTCGCTCGGGTCTCGGTGCGCGAGCTGGCCACCGTCGTGTCCGTTCCGGGGAGCGGCGCAGCGCCCGGTCCGTCCGCCTTGGTGCTGCTGAAGGCGGTCGGCGACGGTTACCCGTTTTACGGAGACCTGACGACCGAGCCCGCGCACCCGCTGTCGAGCCTGCTCGATCCCGAGGGCGCGCTCGTGGCGCCTGAGCTCCGCGACAAGCTGCATCTTGCGGTCGGGAGCCGGCTCCGGATCGGAAGCGCCGAATTCACGGTTCGCGGCGTGATCGACAAGGAGCCCGACAAGATCAACGTCGCGTTTTCCTTGGGACCGCGCGTGATGGTCTCGCTATCCGCCTTCGAGCGCACCGGGCTCGAAGCGTTCGGCAGCCGCATCGATCGCATCGTTCTCGTCCGCCTGCCGAACGCGACGCAGGCCGAGCTCGAAAAGACGGTGGCGGGCTTGCGGCGCACGATCCCCGAGGCCGCGGGGGTCCGCGTGCAGAGCTATGCCGACGCGCAGCCCGCGCTGCGCGACGGGCTCCGGCGCCTCGCGCGTTTTCTCGGGCTGGTCGCGCTCGTGTCTCTCATCCTCGGCGGGATCGGCGTTGCGCAGACCGTGCGGGCCTGGATCGCCACGCGGCTCGATGCGATCGCCGTCTTGAAGTGCCTGGGGATGCGCCCCGCCGAGATCGACGCGCTCTACGCGCTCGAGACGGTGATCCTCGGGCTCGCCGGGAGCGCGCTCGGCGTCCTCGTGGCGACGATCGTGCTCGGCGCGGCGCCGCGGCTGCTCGCGGGCGTGCTCCCCTCGGTGCCGATCTCGGCGTTTCAGCCCGGGGCCGCCGCGCGCGGGCTGCTTCTGGGGACCGGCATCGCCGTCCTGTTCAGCATCGCTCCGCTGTCGTCGATCCGCCGCGTCCCGCCGCTGCGCGTGCTGCGGCGTGACGCCGAGCCGCTCTCGGCAGGCGTGCTCGCGCGGCTCGTCCTCGGGGCGGCTCTGCTCGCCGGCATCGGGGCCGCCGCCTACGCGCAGTCGGGCTCCGTGCGCATCGCGGCCGCGTTCCTCGGCGGGATCGTCGCGGCCACGCTCGCTCTCGCGGGTGCCGCGCGCGCGTTGATCTCCACCGTCGCACGTGTGTCCGAAGGACGCGTGAGGATCGCCGTGCGCCACGGGCTGTCGGCGCTGACGCGCCCGAACGCCGGCACGCTGTCCGGCGTGATCGCACTGGGCCTGGGCGTTCTCATGATCGTCGCGATCGCTCTCGTCCATCTCGGCCTGATGTCGCGGCTCCGCGCGGACCTGCCGAAGGACGCACCGAACGTGTTTCTCGTCGACATGCAGACGGGCCAATGGCCGGATGCGAAGGCCGTCCTCGAGCGCGCCGGAGCCACCGAGATCAGGAGCGTGCCGATCGTCAACGCGCGCCTCACGTCCATCGACGGCATCGGGACGGCGGAGCTGGCGAAGAAGGGGAAGGACGAAGGGCGGCGGCGCTGGATCTTGACCCGCGAGCAGAACCTGACCTACCTCGACACGCTGCCCAAGGACAACGTCGTCGTCGAGGGGAGCCTCTGGAGCGACCCCGCGCATCCGGAGATCTCGATCGAGCGCGACTTCGCGAAGGACATGGGCGCCCACATCGGCTCGAAGCTCGTCTTCGACATCCAGGGCGTTCCGATCGAGCTGACCGTGACCAGCCTCCGCACCGTCGATTGGAAGAGCTTCGGGATCAATTTCTTCCTCGTCGTCGAGCCGGGCGTCCTGGACCACGCGCCGCAGATGCGCGTGGCGGCGGCGCAGATCCCCGCCGGCCGCGAGCAGGCGCTCCAGGACGAGCTGGCCGCCAAGCTTCCGAACGTGACGATGCTGAGGGTCCGGGAGATCGTCGAGAAGGTGGGACGCGTGCTCGAGCGCGTGGGTCTCGCCGTGCGGATCCTCGGCGGGTTCGCGATCCTGGCCGGAATCGCGATTCTCGGAGGCGCCGTCGCGGCCACCGCGTCGCGCCGTGGCAGCGAGGTCGCGCTCTTGAAGACGCTGGGGGCGACCCGGCGCCGCGTCGTTGCGATGTTCACCGTCGAGTTCGCGATGATCGGCCTCGTCGCCGGCCTGATCGGCACCGCCGCGGGAGCGGTGCTCGCCTGGGGGGTGTTGACGCGCGCGATGGAGCTCGGCTGGACCTGGAGGCCCTGGGTTCTCGTCGCCGCGCCGCTCGCTACGGTGGGGCTTTCGATCCTCGCCGGCATCACGGCGAGCGCCGGGGCGTTGAGGCGGCGCCCCATCGACGTTCTTCGAGCGGAGTAGCGATCGTCCGGCTTCAGTAAGTCGCTTGCGGGGGCAGCGCCCGCGCTTGCTCCATCCAGGCGGCGACGGGGGGCGCGGCCAGCACGGCGGCGATGTACTCCTTGGCGCGCGGGTAATCGGCCGCCGGGACGCCGAAGCTTTGAAGCCGGGCCGCCATCGTCGAGAACATGACGTCGGCGCCGCAGAACGCGCCGCACAGATACGGCCCTCCCCGGCGGTCCGGGCTCTGGAGCACGGATTCCCACAGCGCGAGCACGTCCTGCGCCTCGTCCCGCGCTTCGGGGGTGGCCTCCGGAACGACCGGCAGGAAGCACAGGTTGAAGGACATCCCGTCGCGGACCTTCATGAACCCCGAGTGCATCGCCGCCGCCAGCCACCGGGCCCGGGCCCGAAGCGCCCGGTCGGCGGGCCAGAGAGCGGGGTACGACGGAGGCGGGAAGGTCTCCTCGACGTACTCGATGATCGCGAGGGAGTCCGGAATGACCAGCCCGCCGTGGTGCAGGGCGGGGAGTTTGCCCGTGGGTGATACCTTTCGACGCTCCGCGCGGGACTTGTCTTTCGTGAGCGGGATGGTGCGTTCCTCGAACGGGGTTCCCTTCCAGGTCAGGGCCACCCAGGCCCGCATGGACCAAGAAGAAATGTTCTTTTCGCCGATGTACAGGATGGGTCGTTCGCTCATGTTCGAAGGTTACACCCGGGGGGGTGAAACCGTCACCCCGCCGCCGGCGTAAGTACGAAGAGGGAGAGCACGCCGCATGAAGCGAAAGGTGGTCTGGATCGTGGTGGTGGGCGCCGTGGTCATCGGCGGGAGCGGCGTGTACGCGCTGTCCCGGCGGGGCCCCAAGCCCAAGGCTATCCAGACCGCGAAGGTCGAGCGGCAAGACCTCCAGGCCAAGGTCAGCGCCAACGGCAAGGTCCAGGCCACGAAGAAGGTCGACATCTCGGCGACGGTGCCCGGCCAGGTCACGCACCTGGCCGTCCGCGAAGGCGACGTCGTCAAGAAGGGGCAGTTCCTGCTCCAGCTCGACGAGGTGAACTTCCGGGCCGGCGCGCGGAGCTCGGAGTTCTCGATGCAGGCGCTCCTCAAGGATCTCGACGCCGCGCGATTCAATTCCGATCAGGCGAAGGCCGACCTCACGCGCGCGCAGAAGAACCGGGAGGCCGGCATCCTCGCGGAGGCCGACTTGCAGCGCGCCCGGACGAACGCCTCGACGGCCGAAGCGGCGCTCCTTGCGACCGAGCAGCGCGTCGAGCAGGCGCGCGCGACGCTCGAAGGGGCGAAGAACTCGCTGTCCAAGACGACGATCGTCTCGCCGATGGACGGTGTCGTGACCGCGAAGCGCATCGAAGAGGGCGAGGTCGCGGTCATCGGCATCCAGAATCAGCCCGGCACGGTGCTGCTCACGATCTCGGACATGTCGGTCGTCGAGGCCGAGATGGAGATCGACGAGACCTCGATCCCCGCCGTCGCGCTCCATCAAGAAGCACGCGTTCACGTCGATGCCTATCCGAACAAGACGTTCGACGGCGTCGTGACCGAAGTCGGCAATTCCCCGATCGCGGCGACACCCGGCATCCAGAACGAAGCCATCAAGTTCAAGGTGAAGGTGCAGATCAAGAACCCGCCGGAGGGGATCAAACCCGGGCTGTCGGTCCAGGCGGACATCCTCACGGGCTTCCGCTCGAAGGTGCTCACGGTCCCGCTCCAGGCGCTCGTCGTGCGCGACGCGGACGAGCGCAAGCCCGGAGCGCCGCCCCCCGCGACTCCGCCGAAGGAGCAGGAAGGCGTGTTCGTCGTCGAAGGCGGGAAGGCCGTCTTCAAGCCGATCACGACCGGGCTTCTGGGAGAGCTGTCCGTCGAGGTCAACCAGGGGCTCGCCGGCGGCGAGACGCTGATCACGGGGCCCTTCCGCGAGATTCGCGGGCTGAAGCCGGGAGACGCCGTGCGCGAAGCCAAGCCGGGCGAGCTCGGCGCACCCCGAGGCTGACCTTGAGCTTGTCGGAGCTCGCGCGCGCCGCGCTCGCGTCGATCCGGGCCCACAAGCTCAGAAGCTTCCTCACGCTCCTCGGGATCATCATCGGCGTCATGACGGTCGTAGCCGTCGCGTCCGTGATCACCGGAATGAACGTCTACGTGCGCGAGCGGATCATCCAGCTGGCGCCGGACGTATTCGTCGTGACGAAGTTCGGCGTCATCATGAGTCGCGACGAGTTCCTCGACGCCATCAAGCGCCCGAACTTCACGACGCAGGACTACCGGAGGCTCGCCTCGCTCCTGACCCGCGCGGAGGCGATCGGGGCCGAGGTCGGAACCCAGTCGGCCGTCAAGCACGCGGACAAGAGGCTGGGCAACATCCAGGTTCACGGCTGCACGGCGAACTACGCCGATCTCGCCGGGATCGATCTCGCCTCCGGTCGATGGTTCTCCGACGCGGACGATCAGTCCTCGGCGGCGGTTGCGGTGATCGGCTGGGACATCAAGACCGAGCTGTTCCCGCAAGTCGACCCGATCGGGCGGACGGTTCTCGTCGGGTCCGAGCCGTTCCGGGTCGTGGGGCTGATCACGCAGCAAGGCCGCACTCTGGGCCAGAGCCAGGACAATCAGGTCTTTCTCCCGCTGAACACGTTCCGGAAGGGCTGGGGGACGCGCAATTCGATCGACATGCTGGTCAAGGCGCGCGGCGGCGTGCCCGGGGTCGAGGCGGCGACGGACGAGGTACGCGCCGTCGTCCGGGCCCTGCGGCACACGCCGTTCCGGTCTCCCGACCCGTTCGGGATCATCACCGTCGAGCAGCTCCAGGCGCTCTGGCGTCAGATCTCCGCGGCCGCGTTCATCCTCACGATCCTCATCGCGTCGGTGTCGCTCGGGGTCGGCGGCATCGTGATCATGAACATCATGCTGGTCGGCGTCGTGGAGCGCACCAAGGAGATCGGCGTGCGCATGGCCACCGGCGCGCGCAAGCGCGACATCCGCCGGCAGTTCCTCCTCGAGGCGGCGATGCTCTCGTCGGCCGGAGGCGTCGTCGGCGTCGCGATCGGCGCCGGCGTCGCGTTCCTGGTGCGCAACCTCTCGAGCTTCCCAGCGGAGCTCACGCCCGCGATCGCCGCGATGGGGCTGGGGCTCTCGACGCTCGTGGGGCTGGTCGCCGGCTATCTCCCGGCGCGGAACGCGTCGAATCTGACCGTCGTCGATGCGCTGAGGGACGAGACATGAGGCGCCAGAGCGGCCTGCGCATCACCTGGCTCGAGAACATGCGATTCGCGATGTCCGCGATGCGCGGGCAGAAGCTGCGAAGCTTCCTCACGCTCCTCGGCGTCATGGCGGGCGTCGCCACCGTCATCATGATGGTCAGCTTCGTCGTCGGGTTCAACAACCAGGTCCGCGCTGCGTTCACGTCGTTCGGCACGCAGCTCGTGCAGTTCCAGAAGTTCGAGCCGCGCTTCGGCGGCCCCGACCGTCCCGAAGAAGAGCGCAATCGCCGCGACCTCACCTTCGACGACGCGATGGCGCTCAAGCGCCTCTCGAAGTACGTGAAGGCGGTCTCCGCCGAGCGGTATCTCTTCCGGACGTCTTCGGTGAAGGCCGGACGGAACGAAGCCAACGGCCCCGTCATTCTCGGGGCGATCCCCGACTACTGCGAGGCCAACACGCACTACGTCCAGGACGGCCGGTTCATCGGCGAGGCCGACGTGCTCCACGCGGCGAGCGTCGCGGTGATCGGAAGCGACGTCGCGAACGCCTTGTGGCCGCAGCGCGATCCCATCAACGAGCAGCTCACGCTCAACGGCCATCCGTATCAGGTGATCGGCGTGTTCGAGCACAAGGGCGCGTTCATGGACAGCGGGAGCAACGACAATTTCGTCGCCATCCCGCTCACGGCGTTCGACGATCAGTTTCCCGACATCAAGAACGGGCACGGGGACACGATCCACATCGCGACCGTGCCGAAGCGGCCCGAGGACTACGACGCCCTCATCGAAGAGGAAACGGGCATCCTGCGCGCGCGGCGCGGGCTGAAATCGAATCAGCCCAACGACTTCGCGACGTTCACGAGCATCGGCCAGCTCCAGAAGTTCCAGCAGATCACGGGCGTCGTCGCCGCGGCGATGCTCGTCATCGCGGGGATCGCGCTGCTCGTCGGCGGTGTCGGGGTGATGAACATCATGCTCGTCAACGTCACCCAGAGGACCCGCGAGATCGGCTTGCGAAAAGCGCTCGGCGCGACGCGTCGCGACATCGCCACGCAGTTCCTCGTCGAGGCGGTGACGCTGACGGGGGTCGGGGGCGCCCTGGGCATCGGATTCGGGCTCGGCGCCGCGTTCGTCGCGCGCTCGGCGTTCCAGTTCCAGGCCGCCGCCCCGATCTGGTCGGTCGCCCTGGGGTTTGCCGTGTCGTCCTGCGTGGGATTGATCTTCGGAATGTGGCCTGCGATGAAGGCCGCCCGCCAGGATCCGATCGAAGCCCTGCGGTACGAATAGACCTCGCGTGATCGATACCCATTGTCATCTGACACACCGGCAGTTCGCCGAAGACGCCGACGCCGCAGTCGACCGCGCGGTCGCCGCGGGGGTCTCCCGCTGCGTGACGATCGGGACCGGCATCGAGGACGCCATGCAGGCGCTGGATCTGGCGGCGAGGCACGACGGCGTCGTTTTCGCGAGCGCCGGGCTCGATCCGTTCTCCTCGCACGCCGCTGGCGCCGCGTTCGACGAAGCGTTCGCGGCGCTCGAGGAGCTGATCGCGGGCGGGCGGTTCGTCGCGGTCGGCGAGATCGGGCTCGACTACCACTACGATCTCGATCCGCGGCCGGTTCAGATCGAGCGGTTCGAGCGGCAGCTCGATCTGGCGAGGCGCCACGAGCGCCCGGTCGTGATCCACGTGCGCGGGGCTCACGACGACATGGCGGGGGTCCTCGCGAATCACCGCGAAAATTCCGGCGTCATCCACAGTTTCACCGGCGGTCCCGCCGAAGCGGAGACGTATCTCGCCCTCGGCTGGAGGCTCGCGTTCAATGGGGTGATCACCTTCACGAACGCCGACGACGTGCGCGCCGCCGCGCGCATGGCCCCGCTCGACCGCATCGTCGTCGAAACCGACAGCCCCTACCTCGCGCCGAAGCCCCATCGCGGCACGCGGTGCGAGCCCGCGTTCGTCCACCACACGGTGGCGGCGCTGGCCGGAGCGCGGGGAGAGGACGTCGCCGCCGTGTCCGCGGCGACGACCGCAAACGCTCTCGGTCTCTTCGGGCTGAAGAGCGCATAGGAGGTTCGCGTGCACTGGGACCGGCCGCCGTACCGGATCACCGACGCGCCCGAGGCCGTCGACCTCGACGTCGTCCACGGATTCCTGGCGCAGTCGTACTGGGCGCGCGGCATCCCGAGGGCCGTCGTGGAGCGCGCGATCGGACACTCGATTCCCTTCTCGCTCCACCGGGGCGGCCGTCAGGTCGGCTTCGCGCGGGTCGTGAGCGACCGCGCGACCTTCGCCTACCTGGCCGACGTCTTCGTCGTCGAGGCCGAGCGCGGCGCGGGTCTCGGCCGGTGGCTCGTCGAGACCGCGATGGCGCACCCCGAGCTCCAGGGGCTGAGGCGCTGGCTTCTCGTGACGCGCGACGCCCATGGCCTGTACATCAAGCTCGGCTTCGCGCCCCCGGCCAACGCCTCGATGATCCTCACACGACACGATCCCGACGTTTACGGGCGCTAGAATCGATCGATGCTCCCCGCGGCGATCGTGCCCCGGCTCGACCTCGAACCGCAGAGCCGTTGGCCGTCCGAGGACGCCTGGGAGCGAGCGGCCCGATTGGAGCTGCGCCGCTCGGAGGACGCCACGGTTCCCGAGCAGGCCACCGAGGCCCGCTTGGGGTCTTCGGCATCGGGGTTCGTCATCCGCTTCGATTGCGACGACCGGGACATTTGGTCCACCCACCTCACGCGGAACGCGGCGCTCTGGGAGGAGGAAGTCGTCGAGGTGTTCATCGCGCCCGGGCGCGACGATCCGCGGGAGTACTTCGAGGTCGAGGTGAATCCCGCAGGGACGATCTTCGCCGCTCGCGTGCGAAACCCCGAAGGCCGCCGCGAGACCATGACCGTCGACACGACGTGGCAGGCGCCGGGTCTGCGTGTGCGCGTCGCCCGGCCGAATCCGGGTCAATGGCGCGCCGAGATCGCGCTCTCCTTCACGGATCTCGGAGAAGGGCGAACCCCGAGAGATTGGCGCGCGAACCTGTTCCGGATCGAGCGCCCACGGGACGGGCATCCCGAGTTCTCCGCGTGGTCCCCGACCCGTGTCCGGCCGGCGGACTTTCACAAGCCGGCCTCCTTCGGAATGTTGACGGTCGCAGGAGAGTAACGACTCGGTCCAAGGGGAGTAACTAGGCAGGGGGGAATCCCCCAAACGTGGCGTCAATCTATCTTGACTCTCTGGTATATTGTGAGCATATTGACCCCTGTTTGTTTTAATAGTTCCAATTCTTAAGGGCAGACGCCATGCCGGAAAAGGCGGTCTTCACGACGTTCGAAGCGGCAAAACTGTGCCACGTCTCGCCCCTTTCGATCATCAATTGGGTGAACGCGGGCCGGCTCCCGGCATTCCGGACTCCCGGCGGCCATCGCCGGATCCGGCGTGAAGACCTTGGCCGGTTCATGCGGGAAAACGGGATCCCCCTCCCCGAAGAGCTTCGTGACGGATCGGGCCGCAAGCGCGTCCTGGTCGTCGATGACGACGTCGCGATCCGCGAGATCCTCTCCGAGAGCCTCGGCCGGCGCGCGACCCCTTACGACGTCATGACCGCGGCGGACGGGTTCGAGGCGGGGCGGCTGGTGGCCACCTTCCGGCCGGACGTCGTCCTGCTCGACCTGCGGATGCCGGGGCTCGACGGCTTCCAGGTGTGCCGCACCATCAAGGGCGATGTCGAAGCCGCGGCGACCATCGTGATCGCGATGACCGGCTACCACACGTTGGAAACGGAGGCCCGCATCATCGAGTGTGGCGCCGTGCGGTGCCTGTCCAAGCCGATCGAGCCGTCGACGCTCGCGGCGATCATCGATTCGGTGCTCGAGCAGTCGGGCGCGATGAAGCGCCGCCGCCGCCCCACGCGCGCCTGACCGCTAGCGGAGATAACGCTCCAGCTCGTCCGGATGGACCGCCCGCTGCACCGCGTCCTCGCGCCGGATCGTTCCCGCCTGCACCAGACGCGCCAGCGATTCGTCGAGCGTGACGTTGCCGCTCGCTCGCGCCAGGGCCATCTGTGACTGAATTTGATGCGTTTGCCCGCGCCGGATGAGGTTGCGCATCGCGTCGCTCACGAAGAGAAGCTCGATGGCCGGCACGCGCCCCCGTTCTCCCGCGCGGGGCACGAGCGTCTGGATCACGATTCCGGCGAGCGCCAAGGCGAGCTGCGAGCGGATCTGGGACTGCCGGTCGTCCGGGAAGACGTCCACGATGCGATCGAGCGTCTGCGCGACCGTTCCCGTATGCAGGGTCGAGAAGACGAGATGGCCCGTCTCGGCGGCCGTCAGCGTCATCGCGATCGTCTCGAGGTCGCGCATCTCGCCGACCAGGAGGACATCCGGGTCCTGGCGCAGCGCCGAGCGGAGCGCCGCGCCGAACGAGCGGACGTCCCGTCCGATCTCCATCTGCTCGACGAGGCTGGTGCCGTGCGCGTGGCGGTACTCGATCGGGTCTTCCGCCGTGACGACGTGAACGTTTCGCGTCCGGTTGATGAGGCCGATCAGCGCGGCGAGCGTGGTCGTCTTGCCGGCGCCGGACGGTCCGGCGATCAGCACGAGCCCCCGCTCGAGAGCGGCGAACCGCGAAAGGGTTTCGGGGAGGGCGAGCTCGTCGAGCGTCGGAACGCGAGTCGGCAGGACCCGGACCGACGCGGCCACGCGGCCGCTCTCGTAGTGCGCGTTGCCGCGGAACCGCCCGAGGCCGGCCCGCTCGAACGCGAAATCGACGGCGCGCTCGGCATCCAGCCGGCGCTCGTGGGCCTCGTCGACCATCTCGAGCACGAGGGTGCGGACCGCCCGGGAGTCGAGGACGTGTGGATCGATCGCGATCAGGCGTCCGTCGATGCGCGCGGTCGGAGGCGCGCCCGCACACAGCAGCAGGTCGGATCCCGACGCCTCCAGCACCCGGGCCAGGAGCCGGTCGAGCGTGAGCTCGCCGCCGGCGTCCCGCTCGATCGCGGGGAGCGACGCGCCGCCGCCGAGCGCATTGAGCTCCCGGACCATGCGCGAAAGCTCCTGGTCGAAGTTGGCCACGGGTCCAAATTTACGGTGTCACGGGACTTGGTGGCACGGGAAGCTGGTCCCCGTGCCGACCGCCAGCACCCGGACGGCGGACGGGTCGAGCGTGCAGCCGGTGAACCCGGCATCGCAGGTCAGGACGCCGGTCTGGCCGAAGTCCATCCGCAGCAACGACACCTTGCCGCCGGGAACGGTCACGGTGATGCCGTCGCACTGGAGCGTCACGGAACCGCCCGGGAGCACGACGGGGGCGACGCGTTCGCACACGTCGCCGATGCCGTTCCGGTTGACGTCGGCCGGGACGCTGGCTCCGGGCGGCGCCGGGCTGGGGTACCAGAGGCAGTTGTCCGAGGCGTCCGGGACGTTGTCCTGGTCCTGATCGGGGATCGTGCGCAGGCCGTGCTCGTCGGGATCGGAGCAAGCGTCGCCGACGGGCACCGTCTCGTCGGACAGATTGGTGTTGGTCTGGTCGGGGTTGTAGATGATCGGGCAATTGTCGTTCGAGTTCGGGATTCCGTCGCCGTCGGGGTCGGCCGACGGCGAAAGATCGGGCCGTTGCGCCGTCCGGGCCTCGATTTGGGAGATCGTGACCGACAGCGAAGCGGACGTGACCGTGGTGTCGGGAGAGAGCGCCAGCCCCGACGTGCGGCAGGTCGCGGCGAACGACACGGGGAACGCCGCGTTGAGCTGATAGAGGCACGCCCCGGAATAGAGGAACGAGTACGGCGCGCCGCCGATGCCCGTGATCGAGGCGGCATCGACCCTCCACGACACGACCTGCGGTGCCGGGAGCGGCGTGCGCTGACCGGACACCATGGAATCGGTCAGGTCGAAATCGAGCGTCGCCTGAGCTGGTAGGGGATCGTGAACCGTCTGGCAGGCCAGGAACCCCACGAGCGTCGCGAGGACGGCCGCGGTCCGCGCCGTACGCGACACGCGATGTCCCCTTATTCGATCGTCAGGTTGGCGAGGATCGCGTTGCGGAACCCCGCTTCGTCGAACGGGGCGACGACGCAGTTGCTTCCGCCGGATCCGCAGCCCGTCTGGCACGTGAACGCATTCTCGTACGCCGCGACGAAGGCGGGCACGTTGAGCTTGAACTGCAGCGCCGCCTGCCCCTCGTGGACCGTGAACTGGAGCGGCGGATTGGTGAACGTGATGTTCTGGGGCGCACCGACGTTGAGGGCGTTCAGATTGGCGACGCCATCGATGCAACGCGCGTACGGCCCCGGCGCGAGGTTGATGTCGTTGAGGTCCGGATGCGTCATCGTGAATTCTGTGATCCGGTACGTGCCGACGGAGAGGCCGACGTACGTGATCGTGTGGGTGCCGTCGGCCAGAAGGCTGCCCCAGCCGTCGGGGTTCGGATTGTTGACCGGGTCCATGTCGCTCGCGCGCGCGAAGGCGAGCGTGAAGCTCGTATTGCCGAGAACCTCGGCGGCCGCCGGGTCCACGGGCAGGGCCCGCGCCTTGACGATGTCGAAGACGCCGTGCTCGTAGCGGCTCGTGACCCCCGGACTCGGCGTCAGGAGGAGCGCCATGCCGGCGACCCCGGAGTCGAGCTTTTCATGGTTGCAGGACACCGTGCCCAGCAGGAGCGCGGCGACTGTGGCCGAAAGCATGCACCGATGTTTCATGGACCTTCGCTCCTCGAGACGGCTCGATACCCGCGCCGGGCGGACTGTAGCGCCAATCCGGCGGCGAACGCCGGACTATAGTCGAGAAACCGCGGTGAGACAACCGCGCCCGGACCGCTACGGGCAGGGGGTTCCCGGCACCCGCTCGGTGGCATTGGTCGCGAATCCGTAGGTCCCCGGCCCGCACTGGTTGACCCCGCGGATGATGTAGTAATAGCCCGCGCCCGTCCTCGAGTCGTTCCAGGAGGAGCCCGCGACCCCGCCCTGGAGGCAGGCCGAGTCGAGCACGTTGTGATTCGACCGCATCGCGCCGATCGTGCCGCCGCAAATGTCGTAGCTCTGCACAACCGGCGAGGAGGTCCACGAAAGCCCGACGGTCGAGCCGGCGGCCTTGGCCAGCTTCACCCCCGCCACCTCCCCGGCGTACGCGCCATAGGAGGGGTCGAGCGGCGCGCAGTCGCAGGCATCGCCGATGTGGTCTCCGTCGCTGTCTTCCTGTCCCGGGTTCTCGGCGTTCGGGCAGTTGTCGCAGGCGTCTCCGACGCCATCGGCGTCCGCGTCGGCCTGGGTCGGGTTTGCGACGTTGACGCAGTTGTCGCAGACGTCCCCGAAGGCGTCGCCGTCGGCGTTCGCCTGGCCGGGGTTGGCGATCGCCGGGCAGTTGTCGCACGCGTTTCCGATGTTGTCGTGATCGTCGTCTCGCTGGTTCGAGTTCGCGACCGTCGGGCAGTTGTCGCAGACGTCGCCCTTGCCGTCGGAGTCGGTGTCGAGCTGGTTCTGGTTCGAGATCGTCGGGCAGTTGTCGCAGGCGTCCCCTATGGTGTCCGAGTCGCCGTCGGATTGACTCGGGTTCGAGGCGTTGACGCAGTTGTCGCACGCGTCGCCCACGCCGTCGGAGTCGACGTCGGATTGGCTCGGGTTGTAGACGGAGCCGCAGTTGTCGCAGCCGTCCCCCTTGCCGTCCGAGTCGGAGTCCAACTGCTGCGGATTCGTCAACCCGGGGCAGTTGTCGCACGCGTCGCCGAACGTGTCGCCGTCGGAGTTCGCCTGATTCGCGTTCGGCGTCGTCGGGCAGTTGTCGCAGACGTCCCCTCGGCCGTCCGAATCGAAGTCGGCCTGGTTTTGATTGGTCACCAGGGGACAGTTGTCGCAGGCATCGCCGAGCGTGTCGCCGTCGGAGTTGGCCTGGTTCGCGTTGGCGGTGTTGGGGCAGTTATCGCACACGTCGCCCTTGCCGTCGCCGTCGCTGTCCTGCTGATTGGGATTGAAGATCGTGGGGCAATTGTCGCAGGCATCGCCCTTGCCGTCGCCGTCCGAGTCGGCCTGGCCCGGATTTGCGGCGTTCGGGCAGTTGTCGCAAGCCGATCCGAGGAGGTCCCCGTCGGGATCGGCCTGGTCGACGTTGTACACGTTCGGGCAGTTGTCGCAGACGTCCCCTTGCGAATCGCCGTCGGCGTCGGCCTGGTTCACGTTCGTCTGAAGCGGGCAGTTGTCGCCGATGTCCCGGGGGATGTCGGAGTCGCTGTTGTTGTTGACGGTGGCGCACTGCGGGCTGGGCGTGTGATCGGGCGTCGCATTCCCGAATTTCGCGGTGACGGCCACCGACTCGCCGCACGTGTTGCGGCTGGCGATGATGTAGTAATAGCCCGTCCCCGGAGAGGGCGTCGCGCCGTCCGTGATGGTTCGCGCGCCGTTTTCCGTGTTGAAGCACGTCTCGTTGTAGGCGAACGGGGCGCCTCCGCCGAACGTGCCGCGGTAGACGTTGTAAGTCGGTGCCTGGTATGCGTGGAGCCACTTGAGCGTCGCGACGCCGGACGGCTTGGACATCGCGATCGCGTTCCCGCCGAGCTTGTCGGGCAGCTGCGTGATCGCCGCGTCGGTCGGCGCGCAATCCTGCGCGTTCGGCACGCCGTCGTTGTCCGCATCCGGGTCCTGCCAATCCGGGAGCCCGTCGCCGTCGTAGTCGGGCTGGAATTCGTACGCTCCGATGTCGACGGTCGCGACGCCGTTGTAATCGCCGTCCACGACACGAGGCGCGCCCTGGGCGTCGGTGGGCCAGGTCACGACCGAGTTGTCGCCGGCTTCCATGGCGGGGCTCCCGTTCAGGATGCGATAGTCGGGAGGCGCGCCGTTCTTGTTGGCGTAGAGGGGATCGGCCGAGATGTTTCCATTGACGCCGATGTAATCCCCGTCGGCCTTCGACCCGTCGACGTTCGTCGGGGTGTTCCCCCAAAGGTCGTTGTTGCGCACGACTGGCAGATTGGCGGTGGGGTTCACGTAGATTCCGCCCGCGATACCCGTGCCGGTCGCCTGATTCGACGTGATCAGGTTGTTGACGATCTCGGGGCTGAATCCGGTCACCCCGGAGGCTCCGACGTAAATCCCGCCGCCGTGGAATGACGCGTTGTTGTTGTGGATCGTGTTGTTGTAGACCTTGACGAGCGAGGTATCGAAGCCCATCGCACCGCCGTCGACGCCACCGTTGATGTCGAAGATGTTGTCGTGGACGGTGGCCCGCGACGGATCGGGCGTCGTCATGGGAATGTACGCGCTGAACCCGATGCCGGCGGCGTAGTCGGCGGCATTGTTGTCCGAGATCAAGTTGTTGCTGATCGTGGTGTCCTGGACGGTCACGCGGCTGTACATCGCGATGCCGCCGCCCGCTCCGAACTGATTGTTGGTCGCCGGGTTTCCCGCCTTGTTCGTCTTGATCGTGTTGTTGGTGATGACCGGCGCCGAGTTGTACCCCACGTAGATGCCGCCGCCGTCACCCTCGCTCGGAGTGCTCCCGTTTCCCGCCGGGGGGTCCGCGGTGTTCCCTTGGATCAGATTGTTCGTGATGATCGGACGGGGGGGGGTGGCCGGATTGACCCCATTGATGTACATGCCGGCGCCGTAGAACAGCCCGTAGCTCGTGCCGCCGATCGAGTTCTGGACGATCTCGTTGCGCGTGATCGTCGGCGAGGAACCGTAAACGAGTATGCCCGCCCCGATTTTCGCGCCGAATCCCGGCTGGTCTTTGCCGCCGTTCGTATTCTTGACGCGGATTCCTTCGATCCGGCTGTTCGTGCCCGCGGCCGACGGAAAGTAGACCGCCGAGCAATTGGGCTCGTTGCCGAGCGTGCAAAAATCCGTCGCCGGGCAAGGCTGTCCCGTCGCGTCAATGGTCGTGACCGCGGGTCCGTCGGTCGAGATGATGGACGTGTCCGGCCCGATCCGGATCGACTCGGTGTACTGCCCGGGCTTCACCCAGACCGTACCGCCACCGACGGACTGGAGGAAACAAATCGCCGTCTGAATCTTGCAGTACGGGTCCGCTTGCGTTCCCGACCCGGGATTGTTGACGCAATTGTCGTCCACCCAAACGGCCGGCTGGGTGAGAGCGGACCGTCCCCACCCAAATCCGATCAGGAGCGAGAACGCGAGGATGGACGTCTTTCGAGCCAGGTCACGTCGCATCGCGAACTCCAGGGGGACGTCCATCCCTCACTATCAGAATTAAAAGATCCCCCCGCGCTCGGTCTTATACGGCGAACGCCTCCCCCGGACAACCGAGACTCCGCCCGCGATTATGGTCCGGGGTTGAGTGACGCCGCCACAATCGCTTGGCGGTTCTGGCTGCTGCTCGTCGCGCTGGCCGTATCGGTGCCGTTGGCCGTATTCGCGTGGTCCGCCGTCGAGCTGTTGCTCGTCGAGATGCTCTGGTCGATTCCTTTCGTCCAGCCGTTGTTCCACGTGTACGTCGCGGCGTTCCCGTCGATCGCCGCCGCGACGGCCATGCCGTCCGCGGCGACGCTGACCGCGACCGTCAGAGGATTCGGGTTCGCGGAGTTGGTCGAGTTCACAGCGCTGGCCTTGATCGGAGTCGTCTGGTTGACGTTCTTGTAGGTGACCGCACCGTAGTGCACCGTCGTCGGCGTGGCCGAGTAGGTCACCGCGAACGTGGTGCTCGTGGCGGCGGTGATTCCGGATTCCTTGAGATACCAAAGCTCGACCTTCACCACGGAGTTCGTGCCGACGTTGGTGCCGTTGATCTTCGTGAGCGCCTGGCCGCCGTAGGTCACGGTGTTGATCGTCACGTTCGACGTGTGCTCGTACGCGACCATGAACACGAGCAGCCGGTGGACCCCGGCTCCGACCGTGTGGGTGAGCCCCGTCGTCCACGTGTCGGCGCGCGCGGTGGCGCAGGCGTCCCCGATCCCGTTGCCGTTCGCGTCGGTCTGCGTCGGATTCGCAACGAGCGGGCAGTTGTCGCAGACGTCGCCCTTGCCGTCGCCGTCGGTGTCGAGCTGGTTGGCGTTCGCCACGGTGGGGCAGTTGTCGCAGGCGTCGCCCTTGCCGTCGGCGTCCG
>CAZYHZ010000047.1:0-35557 GCA_964647625.1 uncultured Acidobacteriota bacterium | reverse complement strand
CCGACCTACTCGTCCTGGCTCAACCAAGTCGAACTTTGGTTTGCCAAGATCGAGCGCGATGTCATCGCTCGCGGTGTATTCACCTCGGTACCTGACCTGAAGAGAAAACTCATGCGCTATATCCGGCTCTACAACAAGGCACCGAAAACCATGAAGTGGAAGTACTTCGATCCCACAAGACGGATTACTCCCACATCAGCTGTTACGGTCAACTAGTGTCCGTCGTAATCGTCACTCTCCCTCTGTCGGCGGTTCTTCTTCCCGCCAACGCAACCGCTCCCGATCCATGCTCGACCGTAGGGACCGCGACGTGCACCGTCACGAGCCCGACCGTGCTCTTGAGTAGCTGCGGCTGCGGCTCCGAGGGTGGGACCCATACAGATACCGAGTGCTGGCAAGCGGCCATCGCGGCGGCGACGAATTCGACGGCGCACACGTTCGGCTCGATCCAGGCGACGCAGAACGTTCACTACCAGATTTGCAGCACTCTCGTCGTCGACAGCGTGCTGAACGGAATCATCGACGGCAACGGGTCCACGCTCGAATGGGTCGGGGGGTATACGGCCCTCAATTCAGACCATGCGAACCGCGCGAGCCTGGGAAGCCTGTTCCTCCTGCGAGACACCCAGAGCCTGATTCTGAAGAACATGTTCCTCGTGGCTTCGTCCACGCATCACTTGTGGACGGGCATCGAGCTGACGAACGGAACCAGCTCCTACATCGCCCCGAAGGCGAACATCATCGACCACGTCAACATGGAGGGCTCCACGACCTCCGGGCTGGATTACGGCATTGCGTTCACGACCCGGTACGGCTCCGACGGAGACGGCGTGTATGACCAGGACAACGATCAAGCGACGATCTCGAATCTGACGATCTACAACGTCATGAAGGCCGCGATTTCCATCGAAGGCTACAACTCACATCAGCATCGGCTTTACGCGGTCAACGGCACCGGCGCGCCCAACAACCAGGCCTACGACAACGACGACATCTCGCCGACGACGACCAATCATTTGACTGGCGCGTCGTTCGTCCGCCTCAAGCACGGCGGGTTCGACTCCGTGGGCGGGTTTCACGGCTTCTTCGCCAACGCGGAGTATTACATCGAAGATGCGCAATCCGAGGTCACCATCGTGGATTCCGACTCGGAAGGATGCTTCCACTTCCTGAAGTCGCAGGACGGTTACGCGGCCTACCAGGTTCCCGTGCACGTCGTCGGCGGGCGCTTCGCGATCGCGACCGAAACTCACGGTGGATACACGTACGGGCTCGCGAGCGATGGCCGCATCATCGATTGGCAGCGTTATGGACCGCTGACCATCGAAGGCATAGAGATCGACGGCTCGAAGCCGTCCGGCGTCTCGGGAGATCCGAACTTCTACATACAGCCCAGATCGCCGTACTCCGGAGATCATCAGCCGGTTCCGTACGAGGTGTCCTACCTGAGCGTCAGGGGAGTAGGGTCCTCCTCCTGGAGCTTGTTCCAAACGAACTCGGACACGAGGTTGATAACGCACGGCAACATGTGCATCTCGAGCGACGGCACCAATTCGGTCCCGTGTACCGGAACGGCGGCAGGAACGAATGACGCGATCGAAACTCTGACGAGCAAGACGTTCGATACGGCGGGAAGCGGCAACGTTCTCAAGGTCAACGGAACGCAAATATCGGCGGTCACCGGCAGCGGCTCGGCCGTGCTTGCGACGTCCCCCGCGTTGGTCACGCCGAGCCTCGGCGTGGCTTCGGCCAGCACGGTCAACAAGGTCGCGATCACGGCCCCGGCGACGAGCGCCACCTTGACCATCGCCGACGGAAAGACCGCGACGGTCAGCAACACGCTCACCCTCGCAGGTACGGATTCCACGACCATCACGTTCCAGGGCACGGACACCTATGTCGGAAGAGGGACGACGGACGTCTTGACCAACAAGGACTTGACGTCGGGGACGAACACGTTTCCGAAGACGTCGACGGTCATTTTCACCACATCGTCAAGCGTGTCTTCCAGCCGATACTGTGCGCTGAACAACGCCATCGGCTGCAATACGACTACCGAATCCGCGGTATCGATCGGCGTCGCGCCTTTCACCGTGAAAGGGTTGCGGTGCAAGGCGTCCGCGGCCTCCGGGAATTCGGGTAAGACCTGGACCTTCAACATCATGAAGAACGGCAGCGCGAACAGTACATCGTGTTCCATTGGGGGCAGCGCAACGACGTGCGCGGACGCGTCGACCTCGGTCGACTTCTCCGATGGAGATACGATCTCGCTGCAGATCGTTGCGACGAGCATCACGTCCGCGGTCACCGTGTTCTGCTCGCTCGGCGTTTCGCCTCCGGTTCCGGCCCTCTAGGGAACGTCGCGAGCTCCTCGCGGCGGTCTCTCGAGCGCGCTCACACGATCGCCCGGCTGCCGGCGGACACCGGTGGCCGGGCGATGCGCGCAGGGCCCGGGAGCCCCGACGTCAGACCGGGATCGTCAACGAGGTGATTTCGCGCGCCGATAGCTCGCGAGCCGCTTGCGTAGATCGCCCGCGAGCCGTTCCGAGCCGGCGGCCGTTGCGAGCGCGAGCGCGTCCTCGGCGGTCCTGACGGCGTCGTCGAATCGTCCGGCGGACGCGTAGGCCGCGGCGAGGGCGTCGAGCACAGCCGGTTGCCGGAACCGGGTCAGCTCGGCGGCTTTCTCCCCGGCCGTGATCGCGCGCTCCGCATCCCGGACCGTTTCGTCCGGAGACACTGCGAGCGTCCATGCGAGGCTCGCGAGCGGAGTCGGCCAGTCGGGCTTGAGCCGCGCCGCCTCGGAATAATGCGGGACGGCTTCGCCGGGACGGCCGGTCGCGACCAACGCGTCGCCGAAGTACTGATGCGTCTCGGCGAGGTTCGGGCGCAGCTTCAACGACGCAGTCAGGTGCTCGATGGCCTCGACCGGCCGGCCCTTCGAGGTGAGAAGCCCGCCAAGCTCCGAGTGCGCGGCGGCGTCGTTCGGATTCACGGCCAGCGCCGCCGTGAACCACTTCGCGGCTTCGTCGGTGGCGCCGTTCATCTTGTGAGCGAGGCCGAGGTTGTAGCTCGCCCCCGGGTAGTCGGGTTGGAGCGCGACGGCCTGCGTCAGGTGACCGATGCCTTCGTCGAGCTTGCCGTGCGTGCACAGCGCGGTGCCGAGGTTGTAGAGGGCGAATGTGTCTTTCGGGTTTTTCTCGAGCAGGTTGCGCCAGACGGACTCGTTCAGGATCGCGAGGTCGCCCGGAGTGGCGGTGACGAGCTGAAGGGTCACCGAGGCCATCTCATCGCTCGATTCGAGGCCGAAGCGGACGCGCTGCGGCGGGATGTGGGGGTTTCGCGGGTTGGCGGCCGTGTTGTCGTACGTGTAGCGCATCGTGATCACGGAGCCCTTGGGCAGCAGCACGGGCGCGACGTACGAGAACGAGTCCTGCCAGTTGAAATCCCAATCGTCGATCGACAACAGCCAGCGCGTGGTGCCGTCGGGCAGCGTCGCGAAGACCTTCATGTCCTTCGCGAGAAAGTGCGCGTGCGGGTAGATGCTCAGCACCTCGACGGGGACCGCGAGCGGGAAGCGCTGCTCGACCACGTAGTCGTTCCGTCCGGCGGGGATGTCGATGTCGAAGGATTGCAGGACGAGCGCGAACGCGTCGCGCGTCGGCGCGGTGTCGGTGAAGTACAGGCCGATCGACGGCTGGACGGTCTCGGGCTTCCCGCTCGGCACCATGTGGAGCTGCAGGACCGCGTCGGTGCCCGGCGTGAGGCGCCACGCGATTCCTTCGTGGCCGGCAAACGGCGACGCGCCCGGAGTCCAACCGAGGAAGAGGCCGTCTGGCGGCTGCGAGTTGGCCATGTCCATGCCGCCGAATCCGGGCTCGGGGTCGCGCTCGTCGTTTTTCCGGCACTGGCCCGTCCGGTCCACGCGCATTACGGCGTGGTGGACCACCGCCGGATTTCCGGGCCTGAACTCGACGGCGCGAACGAACCTCGTCGTCGGTTGTTCGGGGATCGGGATGACGAAGTTGCGGAACACGTTGCGGCCGGTCGCCGCGAGCGCATAGGGCTCCATCGTGACGATCAGGTCCGGTTGGCCGAGCTGCCAGCCTTCGACGAAGGCCGGAGGCTCGGGGGCCTCGCTCGGGTCGCCTTCGGGAGCGCCGGCGTCGACCCATTTCGTGAGCAATGCGATCTCTTCGGGGGTGAGGCCGCGCCGCCCCTTGAACTCGCCGAAGCCGTCATCGGGGAGCCACGGCGGCATGTAGCCGCTCTGCGTCACCTTGGCGATCTGCTCGGCGTGGCGCTTCACGTCGCGGTAACGGAGGAGCGTGAACGGCGCCACGCCCGCGCTTCGATGACAGGCGGCGCAGTGCCGGTAGACGAGTGGGGCGACGTCGCGCGAGAAGGTGACCGCTTCCCGCTCGGTCGTGTCGGCGTCTGCCAAGATCGCGGGGGCCCACGCGCAGACGAGCGTGAGCGTCATCGCCGCCTGCGCGCGTCGGCTCATTTGAGGTCCGCCAGCGAGCAGCCGACCGCCTCGGTGTGCGGGTGAGCGACGGGCCGGCCGTCAAGAAGCGCCTCGAGCGCGTCTTCGAGATAGTGCGCCGTCGCCTCGGCGCGCGGCTTTCCGAGGTCGGCGTACCAATCGTCGATGCCGCCGCTGTAGACGATCCGGCCGTCCGGCAGGAAGACGGCGGCTTCGGGGGTCACGCGCGCTTTCGTCATCCGGACCAGATGCCCGTTCGGATCTCGAAGCGCGGTGCCCTGGATCCCGTACTCACGCATGTGCGCGCGGATCGCTTCCGTCGAAGCGTCGCGGTCCGGGTAGGTCGGGTAGAACGCGACACCGCGCGGCGCGAACTTCTCGGCGAGCCGGCGGATCTCCGGAGCGTACCGGTTCGAGATCGGACAATCGGTGCGGACGAAGACGAGCACGATCGCCTTCGCTGCGCCGGCCTGGAACGGATCGACCGCCCGGCCCTCGACGTCGACGGCCGCGAAGCGTGCGCGCGCACTGCACGCCGACGACGCGAGCAGAGCCGTCGTCAAGATGAGCGTCGAGCACCGAGTCGGCGTCATTGCCCCCCCTTGCCTGGCGCCGGCGAGCTTGTCCCCCCTCGGCTTCGGTGAGGCCGAGGCAAGCAGCCTAGAAGATACGCCGGTTGGGCCCTCGAACAACAGGGATGCGGCGGGGCCCCCGAGGCTTCAGAATGGGCCCATGCGCACACAATCGTTCCTCAAGACGTCGATCCCGGCCCTCCTCTTGGGCATCAGCCTGCTGCCCGTCCTAGCCGACCCGCCCCGCACGCCGTCCGAGTGGAACCTCGGAAAGGACAAGCTCGCGATCCAGGGGTACGACCCCGTCGCGTACTTCCCCGAGGGCGGGGGGGTCGCGACGAAGGGCGACCCGGCGATCACGACGGAGCGCGGGGGCGTCGTATACCGCTTCGCCACGGCCGCCCATCGCGACGCCTTCCTCGCCCATCCCGCCCGGTACGAGCCGGCGCACGGCGGCTGGTGCTCGTACGCGATGCTCGAAGGGGACAAGGTGCAGGTCGATCCGAAGAGCTTCCTCGTGAAGGACGACCGGCTGTTCCTGTTCTACAAGGGGTTCCTGGGGGACACCCGCGCGAAGTGGCTCAAGGGGGACCCCGCGGCGGAGGCGAAGACCGCCGACACGATGTGGAAGAAGATCAGCGGGGAAGATGCCCGCACGTCCGAAGGGCTGAAGTAAATCCGGCACATTGGCCTCGCGGCGAGCCGCGCCCCATATTCCCGGTGCGGCCCGGAGGACCCATGTCCATCCACTTCGACGTCAAGCGCAAGATCACGGTCGACGGCAAGGACTACGAGCGGCTCGAGGACGTTCCGCCGGAGGCCCGCACGGCGATCTTGAAGGCGATGTCGGCGAGCCAGTCCGGAGCTTCCAAGGTCGAGACCAAAACCACGATCAACGTCAACGGCAAGACGTATTCGAGCGTCGAGGACCTTCCCGCGCCACTTCGACTCGCCGTGGGCGGCCTGACCTCGTGGGCGTTGAAGAATGCATCCGGGGAGAACGCCGGCAACCCCGGTGAAGCCGTCAGGCCCCAGCCGGCCGTCTCGTTGAAGAAGCTCCTCATCGCGGCCGCCGTCGCCTCGTTTCTGTACTGGCTCGTACGCCTCTTGCGCTGAAGCTCGAAGCGTCCCCTTCCCATCCCGGCCGTTTGAAGGTAGAACGTCGGCGTCGGCGCGGGGACTTCGAGCGCCGCGGCGGGGGAGACACAGTGAAAGCATTCAAGGTCGCGGTGCGTCTGGCCGTGTTCGTCGCGCTCATGCCGGCGCTCGCGGCCGGTGAAGAGAAGGTCGATCTCGACGTCGTCCATCGCATCAAGGACGAAGCGTTCACCGACTCGAAGGTGATGGAGCACCTCTTCTATCTCACCGACGTCAACGGGCCGCGGCTGACCAACTCGCCGGGCCAGCGCGCCGCCGCCGACTGGGCGGTCAAGACGATCAAGTCGTGGGGCATCGACAACGCCCGCCTCGAGACGTGGGGAAAGTTCGGGCGGAGCTGGTCGCTGAAGAGCTTCTCGATGAGCCTCAGGGAGCCGGCGTTCGCGCCCCTTCCGGGCATGCCGCTGGCGTGGTCCGCCGGCACCAAGGGTCCGGTCAGCGGCGCCGTCGTGCTCGCTCCGCTCTTCACCAACCGGGAGATGGACCAGAGCGACCACCGCGACCCCGCGAAGCTCGACGCGCACATCACGAAGTACATCGCCGACTACAAAGGGAAGCTCCGCGGAAAGATCGTCCTTCTCACCGAAGCGCGCGAGATGGCGCCTCCGACGGACGTGCCGTCGAAGCGCCTCGACGACAAGGACCTCGCTTCGATCCACGACGCGCCGGTGCCGTTCACCGCGCCGCCCGCGCATTGGCCGATCGAGAGCCTGCCCGACGACCCCGTGAAGCGGCGCGAGATTCTCGACAGCGCGCCTTTCGAGGTCGGCCACGAGCTGTACGCGCGGGTGCGCCGCGCGCGCGACCGGCTGAACGCGTTCTTGAAGGACGAGGGCGCGCTCGCCGTGCTCTCCGGCGACACGCGCGGGACCGGCGGGATCTTCTTCGCGGAGGCCGGAGGCAACTACGAGAACGGGACGCCGATCCCGCCCGCCCGGATCTCGCTGCCGCCCGAGCCTTACGACCGCCTGTGCCGGCTCGTCGAGAAGAAGATCCCGGTCAAGATCGACCTCGATGTGGACGCGACGTTCGACGAATCGACACCCGACGCGAGCAACGTCGTCGCGGAGATCCCGGGAGGCGCCAAGAAGGACGAGGTCGTGATGCTCGGCGCGCATCTCGACTCGTGGCACTCGGGAACTGGAGCCACCGACAACGGCGCGGGATCCGCGGTCGTCCTCGAGGCGCTGCGAATCTTGAAGACGCTCGGGCTGCCTATGGACCGCACCGTGCGGCTCGCGCTGTGGACCGGCGAGGAGCAGGGGATCTTGGGCTCGCGCGGATACGTGAAGCGCCACTTCGCCGATCTCGCCACCATGAAGACGCTCCCTGAGCACGCGAGGCTGTCGGGCTACTTCAACATCGACAACGGCTCGGGGAAGATCCGGGGCGTTTACCTCCAGGGTAACGACATGATGCGGCCGATCTTCACCGCATGGTTCGCCCCCTTCGACGACCTGGGCGCCAAGACGATCACGATCCAGAACACGGGCGGCACCGACCACCTTCCGTTCGACGCCGTCGGGCTGCCGGGGTTCCAGTTCATCCAGGACCCGCTCGACTACGGCTCGCGGACGCACCACTCGAACATCGACGTCTACGACCACGCACAGGAAGGTGACTTGATGCAGGCGGCGGCGATCCTGGCGTCGATCGTCTACGACGCGGCGACGCGCCCCGAGATGCTTCCGCGCAAGCCGATGCCGAAAGCCTTGCCGTCGAACTGGCCCGGGCGGGACTGACTCCGCGGGCGATGCGCGCGCGAGCCCCCGCCCGTTTCGTCCTCGTCGCCTTCGTCGTTTTCTGTCTGTACCTGCCGTCTCTCCGAAACGGGTTCGTCGACTGGGACGACGACAAGAACTTTCTCAACAACCTGGCTTACCGCGGGCTCGGCGCCCCGCAGCTGCATTGGATGTGGACCACGTTCCACCTGGGGCCGTATCAGCCCCTGAGCTGGATGACGCTCGGCCTCGACTACGTCCTGTGGGGCATGAAGCCGGCGGGATACCACGCGACGAGCGTGCTGCTTCACTCGTTGAGCGCTGGTTTGTTCGCGGTCGTGGCCGCCGGGCTGTACGACCGCCACGGGGGGAAGAACGCAGCGGCATTCGGCGTCCTGGCGTCCGCGATCTGGGCTCTGCATCCGCTCAGAGTCGAGGCGGTGTCGTGGATCACCGAGCGACGCGAGGTGCTCTGCGGCGCCCTGACACTGTTGGCGCTCGCGTCCCACCTCGGCGGACGGCGATGGGCCACGATCGCGTTCGGCGTGGCGGCGATGCTCGCCAAGGCCACGGCCGTCGTCGTTCCGGTGATCCTGGTCGTGATCGACGTGTACGACGAGGCGGGCCCGGACCTCGCGTCTTGGGACTCGGCCGCGGCGGCCTCGGTGCGTCGCCACTTGCCTCTGTTTCTGGCCGCGATCGCGCTGGGAGTGGCCGCGATCTTCGGACAGCACGAAGCCGCGGCGGCGGCGTCGCTTACGCGAGTCGGCGCCGGAGCGCGCGTCGCGCTGTTCGGCCACGGACTCGGGTTCTATCCGTGGAAAACGCTTTGGCCGGCGGGGCTCGCTCCCCTCTACGAGTTGCGGAGCGATCTCGGGCCGATCTATCGCTCCGGGGCGGCCGGATATCTGGCACTCGCGATCGCGGCCGCCTTGGCGATCCGCTTCCGCCGGCAGATGCCGGCCCTCCTTCTTTTGCTGCTGGCGTACGTCGTCTTCGTGGCCCCCATCGGCGGGCTCATGCAGGCCGGCGAGCAGTCAGCGGCGGATCGCTACTGCTATCAGGCGTCCTGGGCACTCTCGCTGATCGCGGCGGGTGGGATCGCGCTGTGGGCGCGTCGTAGGACGTCCGCCCCCTACTCGATGTACATGGCGGCCGCCGTCGCGATCGCGGTTCCGCTCAGCGTCTTGACGGTGAGGCAGCAGCACGCGTGGAAGGATGCGGAATCGTTGTGGACGAGGCAGCTTGCCGCGCGGCCCGACACGGCGACGGCGCACTACTCGCTCGCGAACCTTCGCGTCACCCGCGAGCATTCGCACGAAGCCGACGTGTGGGCCGAGCCTCACTTCCGTGAGGCGATCCGGCTCCGGCCCGACAAGTCCGAGGCCTACCGGGGACTCGGCAACGACCTGCGCCGCCAGGGGCGCGTGGACGAGGCGATCGCCGTCTACCGCGAGGGCCTACGGATCGCGCCGAGCAACGGCCCGATCGTCTACGGGCTCGCGACGGCGGAGTGGAAGAGCGGCGACCGCGAGCAGGCTCTCACGACCCTGCGCCGCCTTCCCGAATGCCCGCCCGTGACCGCGGACTCGTACATCGTGCTCGCGCGCGCGCTCGCCGCGGCAGGCAGAGGCGCGGAGGCGGTGGCCACCTACGAGCACGCGTTCGACATCCCGACCGAAGCACCCGCCGTCGCGCCGATGGAGCTGGCGTGGCTCCTCGCGACGAGCCCCGACGATCGTCTACGCGATGGCGCGCGCGCCGTGCAGCTTTCCGAGCGCGCACTCGAGCTCGGGCGACGCTTGGCCGCGCAGGGCGGCGTCGCGCTCCGCGCCGATCTTCCGGCGCGCCTCGCGAAGACGCACGCGGCCGCGCTCGCCGAAGCCGGACGATTCGACGAAGCGGCGCGATCGCTCCAAGATGCGGCCGGGGCATTCGGGCAAAGCGACGCCGAACTCTCCGATTGGATCGCGTCGTTTGCGGCGCATCGTGCTATCCGCGTCGAGCCGGCGTTTCCTTAGTAAACCGCGCGGCACGGTTTGGATGGCGGCAAAGTGTTTTCCCTGAGTCGTTGGAAAAGCTGCGCTCCGGAAAATCACGACTCATGCAAGAAATGCGACGATAAAGCCGTTTTCCATCAAAATCGTCGCAAAGCCGTTACGTGCTTCGCAGTTGTCGCGGCACGTGAGTCTTCGTATTCTCAGAGGATCGCTGGGGGAGACTTGCATTTCGCGAGTCATGGTTCCAGCGCACTGGAGTTGCCGATGCAGAAGAAGCTCATCACGAACGTCGGCCTGATCGTGCTCGCGGTTGCGGTTGTCATCGGTCTTCAGATGATCCGCGGCGTCAGCACGGTGCAGGCGTCCGCGGACAAGGATTGCGTTTGTCACGCGGCCGGTCCGAACCCCACGCAGTACATCTGTATCCATCCGTCCGTCCAGGCCGTCACCCAGAACGACAACGGCGGCCATCTCAACGAGGACACCACGACGCCTCCGGGGCACGCGGCCGATTTCCTCTGCAGCGATTGCAGCGAGTGCGGACCGGCTCCGACTCCGACGCCGGCTCCTTCGCCGACGCCGAATCCCAGCCCCAGCCCGCAGTGATCTGACGCGATCGCGCGTAGCAACGACCCCCCAGGCTCCTTGAAGGCAGCCTGGGGGAGTCGGAGCGCTCACTCGGGAGGCGGTGCCGGGTGGGTCGAGACCGACAAGATCGGATCGGGGCTCTCCACGATGGTCGGGTCGTGGTTGGCGCAGATGCTCACGCTGACGTTGTCCACCGGTTCGGTCGACTGGAGAGATGCGACGATGCCGCTCTTGGCCGGAACGACCACTTTCGAAAAATAGAACGAGATCTTCTTGCTCTGCTCGACCGTGAAACCAAGCACCACGGTCGTATCGGACGAGCCGGAGTTGTAGAGGGTGATGTCCCCCTGTCCAGCGGGGACCCCGAATCCGATATTGAAGGTCACTCCCGGGTCGGAGCAGGCCCCTAGGTCAAGCGTCTCGTAGACCGGCACTTCGGTCACCAAGACGGTATCGTCGCCCCCCCCCACGTCCCAGTCCTCGTGGGCGGGAGCTTGCGTCATCGCCAGCGCCGCCACGAGCCCGAGCATCCCCAATACTCGAAACCTTCTCATACGAGTCTCCTCCATCGATCAGTCGTCGGAATTGGCGGGCGGCCGGAATGTGACGGGCGATCCACGGTGCGAGCCGCTCGAGTCGGCGCCGCGAGGCTTTCGCCCTTGCGTGGTTTCCCATCTCCAACGCCTGCCGAAAAGTTTCCACTTCGGCCGTGAACACGATGCGGGGGTAGTCGAGCTTCGCGGCGAGGGCCGCCGCTTTGCGCCAGCGGGCCAGCGCCTGCTCGGGCTTGCCGGACTCCTCGTCGATGTAGCCGAGGACAAGCTCGCTGTACGCGCGCCCGTGCGCAATGTCGTGCTGCTCGCTGAGCTTCTGCGCGGAGGCCGCCAATTTCTGGGCGCGAGGGATCTCGCCGAGCCGGAAGCTCGCCTCCGCGAGCACGAGAAGCCCGTTGGTCTCGAATGCCGGCTGCGGGAGGAGCTGGCTCTGGCGTTCCTGGCCGTCGCGATAGGCGGCGAGGGCCTTCATGAAATCGTCGTAGGTCTCACGCCAACGTTCCAGCTCGGCGGCGACGTTTCCGCGCGCGGCGTAGGCCCAGGCCAGCGTCCGCGGGTCGCCGAGCTTGAGCGCCTTGGCGACCGCCGATTCGGCGTACTGCTCGGCACCTTTCATGTCGCCGACGCACCGGCAGCACGTCGAGAGCCGTTCGTGGAGCATCGCGCGCTGGCCGTCGCTAAGGTCGCCCGAGAGCTCGATCTCGTGGAGCTCGTGAAGGGCCAGAACGTTCTTCCCCAGCGAGCGGATCGCGGTGACCAGGTTGATCGCGGCAACGGCTTGCTTGTCCTTGGGCGCCACGGGGAGGGCATCGCGGAAGTAGGCGTAGGTCTGCCACTTGCGGCTGCCCCGGGCCATGGACTCTGCGGCGAGCCGGTAGAGCTCTTCGTAGGACCGCCCTCCGGTTTCCGGGCCTTCGAGGCGGTCGACCTCGCGGTCGAGCTCCATCCGCTCGAGCAGGGCGTCGGCCGAGATGCCGTAGATGCGGCTCAGCGGGCCGAGCCGGTAAATCGATGGGGTCTGCTGGCCGTGCTCGAGGCGGGACAGGGTGCCCTTGTCGAGCGGCTCGGGGGTCGGTTTCGTGAGCTCGCAGACCCGCCCGAGCGAGTACCCGCGCCGCTCCCTCAGGGTGCGCAGGTATTTCCCGAATGCGATAGCGGATCCCTCGGCCACGCCCCCAACCCCCCTACATTGAGAGATATACCGCGGCCCCCCCGGATTTGTGCCCGACTCTTTGCCCTCCGCCTCAAACTCGTGGTTGCGAATTCACAACCCCGTCCGCAACCGGCTTGAAATCGGGTAGCGAAGCCGTCGAGAATCCGCGGGTTGAACGACGCATTCACCCAGTGGATCCGCCCGCCTGCGGACCCGGAGATCCCCATAGAGAGGGAGCCGCTCCGCCTGTTCGTGGTGAGCGTGGCCACCCTCTTCGTGGAGATCTTGCTGATCCGCTGGATCGGGACGGAGGTGCGCATCTTCGCGTACTTCCAGAACCTGGCCCTGGTCGCCTGTTTCCTGGGATTCGGTCTGGGCTGCTACTGGGCGGACCGCCGGCGGTCGATGCTCACGTCCCTCTACGCCATGGGGGCGATCGGCGCACTGATCAATATTCCCTTCGACGGCTGGAAGCGGTTCCTGGAAGCCGTGTCCAGCCGGCTCGCTTTGTCCCCGGACGCGGCCATCTGGGGGTACCAGAACGCCTACACGCACGCGTCGGCGTGGCTTCTGACCCTGGCTTCCGTCCTCGTCGTCGCGGGCTTCCTGCTGCTCCTCGTGACCGTCATGGTTCCGATGGGGCAGTGGGTCGGCCACTCCCTCGGCCACGCCAAAGACCCCGTTCGCGCCTACTCGATCAACCTGGCCGGAAGCGTCATCGGCCTGTGGACGATGTCGCTCCTGGCGTTTCACTGGCTGCCGCCGCTCGCGTGGCTCGCGCTGGCCGCGCTCCTGATCCTACTCGCCCGGCGCCCGTCCAGGATCGGCGTCGCCGCGGTCGCCGCCGCCGTCCTCGTCATCATCCTGGTACACCGGCCGGTGGCGCGGGAGGCGCTCGATTCCGCGCCGAAGATGGCGGTGCGGATGACGCGCAACTTCTGGTCCCCGTACCAGAAGCTTCAGCTGTTCGCCTCGGGCGACGACGAGTACGGGATCTCGGTCAACAACACGGGGTTCATGACGGTTTACAACGTCGCCCCGGGATTTCTCGAGCGGCATCCGGCGACCGCGGAGCATTACAGGGAAAGCTCCTACGACGCCCCGTTCCGGTTCGTCGATCGCCGCGACGACGTGCTCGTGGTCGGCGCGGGTGCCGGCAACGACGTCGCCGCCGCGCTGCGGAACGGGGCCCAGCACGTCGATGCCGTCGAGATCGACCCGCTGATCCTCGCCCTCGGCGAGACGATCAACCCGGGGCGGCCGTACGGCTCTCCGAAGGTCGCCAAGGCCGTCAACGACGCGCGGAACTTCATGCGGACGACCGGGCGCCGGTACGATGTCATCGTGTTCGGCCTCCTCGATTCGCACACGCAATTTTCGGACTTCAGCAACATGCGCGTCGACAACTACGTCTACACCGAAGAATCCTTCAGGCAGGCGCGCGCGCTGCTCAAGCCGAACGGCGCTCTGATCCTGAAATTCGAGGTCCGCGACCCGTGGCTGTGGATGGGGCAGCGGTTCTACGCGATGCTCGACGGCATCTTCGGCCGGCCGCCGTTCACGTTCTTCGCGCCGCGCGTCGGCAACATGCTCCAGGCAACGGTCTTCATCGCGTCCGACGATCCGGGGCTTTCGGCGCGCGCGGGCGCCGTCGACATGGGGGCGCTCAAGCCCCCGAGCTTTCCGCTGTACACGTCGGGAGCGCCGCCGCCCGCGACCGACGACTGGCCCTACGTGTACCACCGGGAGCGCAGCATCCCGCGAACCTACCTCACGGTCTCGGCGATCCTGCTCGCGCTGACGCTTCTGTTGGCGCGGCGGTCGTTCACGCCCCGCAAGATCGGGACGTGGCAATTCTTCTTTCTCGGCGGCGGCTTCCTGCTCCTCGAGACCCAGCTCGTCAGCCGGCTCGCCCTTTACTTCGGCACGACGTGGGTCGTCAACGCCGTGGCGCTGACGGCGATCCTGATCGTGCTCGTCCTGGCGAACGGCTACGTCGCAAGGGTCAAGCCGATGCGCCTCCGGATCTATTACGTCCCGCTCGCCCTCGCCCTGGTCGTCAACTACGTGTTCCCGTGGGAGCGGCTCTCGCTTCCCGCGACGACGATCGGCGTGCTCTTGAGCGCGGCGTACGCCGTCCCCGTGTTCTTCGCCGGCATCATCTTCACCGAGAGCTTCAGACGGTCGGCGTCGAGATCGAACGCGCTCGGCGCCAACATCGTCGGCGCCGTGGCGGGCGGGCTCGCGCAGAACGCGTCGTTCATAGTAGGGATGAAGGCGCTCTTGCTCCTCGCGGCCGGGTTCTACGTCGTCGCGGCGGTGCTCGATATCGCCGCGGGGGGGGAGGCGGCGTCGGTTCCGTCGCCCGCCGGGGCATAGCCCGCGCGCCGGAGCCACAGGGCGGCGGCGTAGAACGCCCCGACGAGCACGACGAGCGCGCGCAGGCCGGTGACGAACGAGAGGGATTCGAGCAGTCCTCCCACCAGCGCCCCGATCAGGTTCGATCCCAGGGCGCGCGCCTTGTCGTCGGCCGCGGCGAACGAGCGGACGAAGATCAAGCCCGCGAAGAAGACCGGCGCGGTGAGGAACGCGCTCGCGGCCACGAGCTTCACGCTCCATGCGAGGCCGTTGAAAACCGACAGCGGAACGGCGGCGAGCGCGGCCACCGAGACGGCTAGCCCAGCGTTCGCGACCCAGGCGGGGAGCCGGGGGGCGCGCGCGGCGACGAGGTTGGCGAGTAGCGCCATCACGAGCACCGCGGAGATGACGATCGCGTTGACGACCCAGGTCATCCCGAACAGCAGCGTCGCCCGGCTGACCGTCTGCACCTCGAGCAGCAGGAAGGCGGCCCCCAGCGCGAAGAAATGCCAGTCGGGCCCCTGAGTCCGCCGGAACGTGCGCCAGAGCCCGAGCGAGACGGCGCCCAGGATCGCGAGCGACGCCGTCAGGTGCAGCTTCGGGATCTTCGCGTTCTCGAGATACAGGTACGGCCAGTCGTCCGTCGTCGAGCGCGTCGTCTCGGGAAGGCGGATCAGGTGCGCCTTGAGATACGACCGAAGCGCCGGGTCGGCCACCCGCGCGAGCGTCACCGGCGTGCGGCCGCAGATGATCGCCAGGTTGCCGCCGCCGCCGCAGCGGCGGGGAACGTCGTTGACGACGTAAGCCAGGGGGTCGTTGCCGAACACCTCGTGCGCCATCCGGATCAGGCGGGCGGCGAGCCACTTCCGCTCGGCCGCGAAGCTCAGGATCAGGACGCCGTCGTCCGCGAGCAGGCGCTTGGCCTCTTCGAGGCTCTCGCGCGTGTAGACGTAGTGATCGAGCCTCAGGTTGTTGTACGACGATCCCAGCGTGACGGAGTCGAGCCAGCCGAACCAGATGACGTCGTAGGGGCCGCGCGCCCGCTTGAAGTACGCCCGAGCGTCGTCGACGGCGACCTGCACACGGGGGGAGTCGTACGGCCGCTCGGGATGGAGCTTCCGGCCCAGGTCGTAGATCCGCGGATCGATCTCGACGCACTCGACGTGGCGCGCGCCGTGGCGGAGCGCGGCGGCCGCGTCGTTCCCGGATCCGGCGCCCACGATCAGCATCCGGTCGATGTCGGGCTTGAACGCGAAGGGCAAGCTGTAGTGCCCGCGCGCGACGAGGTCGGGATCCATGATGTCCGGATGCGCGTGCACGAACGCGTCGGACAGATCGAGCATGTGTTGATAGAAGATGCCGTTGACGTCCAGGCTGTAGCCTTGCTGCACGCGCCCCTCGCCGTGCGGTCCTTCGGCGAAATACGGCTGGAGCGTCAGCCGGTGGTACGGCGACCAGATCGTGCGGACGCCGGTGTCCCCGCCCATCCAGACGGCGGCCGCCGCGGCCAGCCCGCACGCTGCGACCCAGGCGCCGCGCGGCATGCGTGCGGCCACCATCGTCGCCAGCGCGAGCACGGCGAAGAGCGCGAACCAGACGGGGGGCGGCATCGACGCCCAGCTCAGCCCGTGGAAGAGCCAGATGCCCGCGAGGCTTCCGGCGATGTTGATCGAGTACGCCCGGATCGCGGACGGATGCGCTTGCAGCGCGCGGCCGAGGAGCTGTCCCAGCGGGACGAACAGGAACACGACGAGCAGGAGAAGGGTCCCGACGATCACGAGCCCGGCGAGCGGCGCCAGAGGCGGAAGATCGGTGACGTACTTGAAAACGAGCGAGTCCTCGAACCCCGAGAGCAAGCGCGTCAACCGCTCCGGCTCCGCGGCTGCGAGCCGCAGGGGATTCGCGATGAGGACGGCGATCAAGACGAGGTTCGCCCCGAGCGGCCACAGGCGCACCGGCTGCGACGCCCGGTAGCAGCCGAGCCCGCTTCCGAAGAAGCACACCACGAGGACGAGATTGCCGAGGTAGGCGAACACGCCCACCTCGGTGCCGAGCCAGCGGATCAGCACCAGCTCGATGTACAGGATGAGCGCGCTGACGAGGAAGATCTCCGCGTCCGCGCGTTCCAGCACGGTCGCAGCGCCCCTTCGCATCGCGATTGCCCCCCAATCGCTTCGCTGCCTCTTTCTTACCAGCAATTTGGGCGATCGCGACGAATTATTTCGGCGGACCGGCGTATGATCCGCGCGATTTCGTGGTTCTTCGACGGGAGTGCCGGGTGGGGCCTGCCGGGGGGTGGCTCATGTCCGGTTACCAGCTGACGGCGATCATCGAGAGGGAAGGAACGCTCTACGTGGCCCGCTGCGTCGAGCTCGACATCGCCGGCCAGGGCACATCGGGGGAAGCGGCCCTGTCCAGCCTCAAGGACGCCGTGATGCTTTTCCTCGAAAACGCCCGCGACGCCGAGGTCTTGAGGCGGCTGTCGAGAGACGTGGAGGTCGCGATGTTCGAGGTCGAGCGCCGGCCGGGGCCCCGCGGGTGACGCATTTCGGCGAGATCGTCCCGCGGCTTCCCGCGGCGGATCTCCCGCGCACCATCGACTTCTACCGGCGCCTCCTGGCGTTCGAGATCGACGTCGCCTGGCCGGACCCGGATCCCACGTTCGTCATCCTGCGCCGCGACCGGATGCGTCTTTCTTTCTTCACTCCGAACGAGCTTCAGCCGGGGCCCCCCGGGTACGTCGAGCTGTACATCGAGGTCGTGGGCATAGAAGACCTTCACGCACGCCTCGCGCGCGAGATTCCGATCGAGTGGGGGCCGGAGGTCTACACTTACGGGCGAAGGGAATTCGCCGTGCGCGACCCGGATCGGTACTTGCTCATCTTCACGGAAGAAACGAGCGACCCGCCCACGACCTCAGAGCCCGGATGACGCTTGCGCTTCTCGCCGCGGCGGCGCTCGCGGCCGCGCCCACACGCCTCGTGCTCCTCGGCACCGCCGGCGGTCCGACGCCCAAGGCGCTCCGCGCGGCGCCGGCGACGGCCATCGTCGTGGGCGATGCGATCTACCTGGTCGATTGCGGGAACGGCGTCGCTCGCCAGCTCGCGCTGGCCCACCTTCCGCTCGACCACGTGCACGACGTGTTCGTCACGCACCATCATTCGGATCACGTCGCGGACCTCACGACGTTTCCGCTCCTCGCCTGGGCTTCGGGTCTGACGTCGCCGATCACGCTCCATGGACCGCCGCCGATCGGCAAGAGCGTGAAGGCCGGGCTTCGCGCGGTGGAGTTCGACGCCCGGATGCGGGAGGCGAGCGAAGCGCGGCCGCCGCTTCGCGACCTCGTGAAGGTCCACGAGTTTCGCGGGGATGGGGTCGTCTTCCACGACGCCTTGGTGAGCGTGCGCGCCGCGCGTGTGTCCCACCCGCCCATCACGGAAGCCTACGCGTACCGGTTCGATACTCCGGGACGCAGCATCGTGCTCTCCGGCGACACCGCGCCCTCCGAGAGTCTCGTCGCGCTGGCGCGCGGCGCCGACGTGCTCGTGCACGAGGTGCTCCTGCTCGATCCGGGGGAGGTCGCCGCGTGGCTCTCCCTTCCCGTCGATCACCCGCTCGTCCGTCACGTGGTCGTGAGCCACACGAGCTACCGCGAGGTCGGCCGCATCGCGAGCGAGGCCGGAGTGGGCACGCTCGTCCTGACGCATTTCGTTCCCGGCAACGTCCCGGTCGACGGCGAGCGGGTGCTCGGGGCGATCCGGGCGGCCTATTCCGGGAAGGTCGTGCTCGGCGAAGACCTCCTCGAGGTGCCTTAGGAAAATGGGTGGTCGGGCGAGCGGGCCGACCGTATAGTCATTTTCGTCTGTCCGTCACGGGGGAAATCCGATGAACGCTCTACGTGTGGCATTCTGTGCGCTGGTCGCGGTTTCGCTTGCCGCCGGAGCGCACTCGCGTGCGGCCGATTTCGACGGCGACGGAGTCGACGATTCGATCGATTGCCGGCCCGTCGACGCCACCAACTGGTCCGCGCCGAGCGAAGCCCAGTTGCTCCTGCTCTCCGGAAAAGCGTCGACCGCGTTCCAGTGGAGCGCACCGGCGACGCCGGGAAGCACGGCGCTTGTCTACGACGTCATTCGCGCAACCAGCGCTTCCAATTTCGACACGGGCACCTGCCTCGTGACGAACACGTCGAGCCTCTCGCCGGCGTTCACCGACACGGACGCCGTTGCGTCCGCGTTCTATTACCTGGTTCGATCGAAGACGGCGTGCGGGAGCTCGCTGGGGACGAAATCGCCCGCGACCCCGCGCACGGGTGTCGACTGCTCGACCGGTATCGGCGGCACCTGCACGATCGACGCCGATTGTACGTCCGGCTACTGCTGCGGGGGGACGTGCGCCGACGCCTCCACCGACGTCAACAACTGCGGGGGGTGCGGCATCCAGTGCGTCAATCCCGGAGGCACGACGTCGTGCTCGGGCGGAGTGTGCCAGCCGGTCTGCGCCGGCTCCTTCCAGAACTGCGACGGCTTCCCGACCAACGGGTGCGAGACGGACACGAACTCCAGCGTCACGAACTGCGGCGGGTGCGGTCAAGTGTGTGGCGGCTTCAACGGGTCGACGGACGACGCGTTCTGCGTCTCCGCATTGTGCGGCATGAGCTGCCGAGGCGAAAACTACGACGTGGACAACAATCCCGCCAACGGCTGCGAGGCACCGGACAGCCCGACCGGCAACCACACGCAGATCACGGCCACCAATCAAGGATCGAAGACCTGCAACGATTCCGATACGTTCAGCTTCATCGGCAGGATGGTGAACGACTCGAGGACGCACACGAACCCCGCCGTGACAGGGTTCGACGTGACCACCGGCTCCGCCCCCGACTGGAACAGGATCTCCGCCACCGGCGGAACGTTCTGCACCGACGACGTCAGCGCCACGCTGACGGTCACGGGCTCGACGACGCCGACCTGCTACAAGCTGTACGTGGTCACCGACGTCGGCACCTACACGTGTCAGACGAACGGCTCCGGGCTGTGCACCATCACGCAGGGCAGCGGGTCCTACCACGACAACACGACGATCTTCTTGAGGATCGAGAGGACCTGCACCGTCCCGCCGCCGCAGTCGGTGAACTACACGGTGGGCGGGCACTTCTGAGTCCAGAGTCGAGAGTCGAGAGTCGAGAGTCGACTCTTAACTCTCGACTCTCAACTCTCGACTGTTTCTTCTACTTCGGCTCCGCGGCGTACGGGTTGGCGTGCAGCGCGTTCGAGACGTCGGCGATCGCCTTCTGCGCGCGAACGCTGTTTCCGGCCTTGTCGAGAGGCGGCGACACCACGGCGATCCCGAACTTGCCGGGGGCGACGGCGATGATCCCGCCGCCGACCCCGCTCTTCGCGGGAAGGCCCGTGTGATAGAGCCACTTGCCCGAGTCGTCGTAGAGCCCCGCCGTCGCCATGACGGCGAGCACCTCGGGCACGTTGCCGGCCTTCATCACTTGCTTGTGCGTGACGGGGTTCTTTCCGCCGTTGGCGAGAGTCGCCGCCATCACGGCCAAATCCTTCGCGCTGACGCTGACCGAGCACTGCTCGGTGTAGATGTCCGTCGCCTGGAGCGGGTTCGCCTTGATGTGCCCGTAGGCGTACATCAGCATCGAGATCGCCTGGTTGCGCTGATTCGTGTCCGATTCGGACTTGAAGACCTCCTGGTTGACCGTCAGCGTGCGCCCGGCGAACTCGCCGTACCAGGCGAGAAGCGAATTCCAGATCGCGTCGCGGCTCGCCCCGGCGAGCATGCTGGTCGCCGTGATCGCGCCCGGGTTGACCATTGCGTTCATCTCGGCGCCCTTGTACTGCTCGACGGCGACGATCGAGTTGAACACCTGTCCGGTCGCATCGACCCCCATGTTGTTCTCGATGGCCGCGGGGTTCTGCTCTTCGATGACCTTCGCCATCGTGAAGACCTTCGAGATCGACTGGATCGACACCTCGGACTTGATGTCGCCGGCGGTATAGACCTTCCCGTCGACGGTCACGAGCGCGATGCCGTAAATGTTCGAGTCGACCTTGGCGAGCGCCGGGATGTAATCCGCGTTCGCGCCTTCCTTCAAGCCCTTGTATTTGTCGTAGGCCGCTTTCATCGCGGCGTCGATGTCGCCCGCCGACTGGGCGAACGCCGTGCCGACGCCGGCCGCGAGAACGGCCGCGGCCAATGCCTTCGCTGCGAGCCTCATCACTGACCTCCCCACGTGTGGCCGAACTTGTACTTGAACGAGACCTGGAGCCTGAAGTCGTCGACGGCCCATCCGTCGGAGTTGTTCTCCCGGCGGCCCCACTGGATCTCGGGGCCGAACATCACCTGCGGGACCGGGTAGTAAAGGATGTTGGCCAGCGCGTACTGACCCGTCTTGAACGCGTCCGGCGCCTGGCCGTCGCTGTTGCTGATGTCGACGCGCGAGTAGCCGACCGTGCTCGACCACTGGTCCGACCAGTTGAAGTCGTAGAAGGCCACGATGCCGAGGACCGGCAGCGCCTTGCCGTCGGGAACCCCGACCGACGACTTCAGACCGATGTCGACGGGGGCGTCGTTCATGTAGTTCTCGATCGCCTCGCCGTAGACGACGGACGCGCGCAGCACGTCCTTACCGAACTTGACGTTCGTGCTGACGTTGACGCCCCAGCCGATCTCGCTCCCCGAAGCGTCGAACGCGTGCCCCGGGGTGAAGGCGAGGTTGTCGTCCCATTTGATGCTGCGGACGATCGCGGCGGCCTGGATGTGCCCCCACTTGGCGGTGTGGCGGTAATTCCCGGAGAGGTCGGGGAGCGGGAAGCGCGGCGTGATGCCGGCGAGCGCGACGTGGCCCGCGTAGACGCCGCCGTCGGCGGACGCCCCGGGCCGCTCGAGCGCGACCGTGACCGCGTCGTCGCCGGTCAGCGGCATCCAGCGAACCTGCACGTTGCGGAAGAAGACCATGCCGTTCGGGCCCCAGTACTCGATCGAGTTCGGGAAGACGTCCGGGTCCATGAACGGGCTCCAGGTCTGGCCGGCACCGAACGAGCCGAGCTGGCCGTAGGCGTGTCGCAGCCGGAACGTGGTCTGTCCCGCGTCGACGCCCGTTCCGAACAGCTCGAACTCGAAGATCGTGTACAGCTCGCCGGCCTTCGTCGGCGTCCAGGTCTTGAAGCCGAGGCGGCTCTGCCGCACGCCGGCGTAAAAGTTTCCGTCCTTTCCGAACTCGTCCTTGAACGACGGGAGCTTCGTCGGGCGCATCACGTCGAACCAGTCGGGGTCGACCTGGTTGAAGTCTTCTCCCATGTCGAGCATGGCGAACCCGTACAGATCGAACTTCGATTTCGTCTCGGCATCGGACTGGGCGAACGCGCAAGGGACCGCGAGCGCGAACACGATCGCCGCGATCCCCCAAGTGCCCTTCGTTCGTGACATGCTTCCTCCTTGCGGTCCTTCCGGACTCATTTGACGTTGGCCTTTTCCCACGCCCGGACTTTCCGCCGGGCCTCGTCGAACACGCGCTCGTAGTTGCCCTTGCGCAGCTTCTCGCTCGTCTCGGGAGTCAGCTTCGCGAACAGCGGCGCATACATGTCGTAGACCTTGAGGTATTTCGCGGTATCGGTCGGCGCGACCTCGTCGGTGCCGAAGACGAACCGGTCGGGATGGGAGTTGATCATTCGCGCCGCGCGCTCGAGGGTATCCGGGGTCGCGACGAGATACTTCGCGACCTCGTCCCAGGAGATGTCGATCATGAGGTGGGGGAGCGCGGGATCGTCGAGCAGCTTTTCGACGAGCGCCGCCTGGTCGCTGACGGGATGCACGACCCGGCCGAGGCCGCAATGCGCCCAGATGATCGTGGTGCCGGGGTGCCGCTTGAACAGGTCGCGCAGCTGGACGAGCTGATACGGCTCCTGGCCGGGCTTCGGGAACGGGACGTCGACATCGCTGTGGAGGATCGCGACGAGTCCGACCTGGCCGGCGAAATCCAGGATGCGATCGAGCGCGGGGTTGGTCAGCGTCGCCGTCTCGCCGGCGACCTTCGACGAGACGAATTCCTTGTGGATCGTGAACTCGCCGATTCCGGAAAAGACGCCCGGGAACGTCGTCAGGACGCGGCGGATGTGATCCGCGGCGTACATGTCCGCGGGATTGAATCCCGTGATCATCGGATCGAACCGCGCCTGCTGCTCCTTGGAGAGCGAGCGGTACGCCATCGCGACGAACGCATCGGTGAACGAGTAGTAGTACAGCGGCGCGTCGGTCTGCAGGTAGTACGTCGGAGCGTAATCGCCCGTGTTGCCGTAGGACCAGGTCTGCTGGAGCGGAATTCCGAACACCGCCGCGCGGCCGACCTTGTCTCCCATGACCTGGAGCAGCTTGTGGATCTCGGTGCCCTCCTGAACGTAGTTGGTCATGTGCAGGTGCGAGTCGTTCACCTCGTAGGCGGCGGCAGGCGCCGCGGCGAACGCCGCGAGCAGGAGTCCGACCTGGGTGGCTCTCATCGGAACGCCCCTAGAAGTTCATCTCGAAGTTCGTGTGGTAGACGTCTCCATTGCCGCCGACCGGGTACGGAACGGCGGTGTAGCCGACCGGGCACTTGCTCAGGTGAAGCCACTCGGTGTTCCAGCGGAAGCCCCGCTTCTTCAGGATGTAATAGTTGAGGCCCAGGCGGAACTCGGACGCATCTCCGTAATCGCCGAGGATCTCCGAGCGGCCGGCGTAGACCTGGAGCACGTCGCGCACCGCCATCGCCGAGGCCTGGATCTGGTAGCCGTGGTCGTCGATGTCGGCAATCGATCCGGTGTTCGTGCCCTCGAAGCTCGACAGCCACCTCCAGTAGTACTCCGCCTCGACCGAGAAGCCCTTGTACTTGACGCCCGCGTCGAGGCTCGCCATCTCGTAGGTGACCTTGTCGACGGTGATCCCCGGACCGAAGAGGTTCGGCGTGAAGATCACGCTTCCGTCGGTCAGGCGGATCTGGCTGTTCTCGATGGCGTCGGTTCCTGGCTGGCTCTGCTTGTCCTCGCGCGAGTGCGTGTAGTGAACGCCGAACCGAGTCGCGACCTTGTCGTGGAAGTCGTAGTCGCCGAACGTCCCGTAAAGCCCGTTTTCCCCCGTCGTCGGGAGCCATTGCAGCGAGACCGATTCCGTGTCGATCTGGTTGTCGAGCTGCGCGGCGCTGACGCCCAGGGTGCTGAGGTTGTTCGCGATCATCGCCATGTACTTGAGCTTCGTGTAGATCTCCCCCTTGACCCAGAAGCCCGTCGTGTACGAGCCGCGGAAGAACTCGTCGGCGATCAGACGGTCGTCGACGCCGAGCCAGTAGGGAAACTGCCCCTCGGTGCTCCGCACGGACGGAAGGCTCGTGATGCCGCCGCCGATCGTCACGAACCGGTTGAACGAGAAGCTGATGTTCCCGGCCCCGACCACCTGCGCCGGATCGCCTTGCGATGCGTTCGACGACCACACGTACAGGTAGTAGCGGAGCTTCGGCGAGAGGAACCAACCGGTGAACGGGAGGAAGAACTTGTTGAGCTGGATGTCCTGCCGCTGCTTGACGGCGTGCGTGTTGCCGAAGAAATCCGTGTAGCTCGGATCGAGGCTCTTCTGGTTCAGATAACGAACGTACGTGAAGAGCCGCATGTAGATCTGGCCCTTCTCGCCCTCGTAGAGGCGGAAGCCGACGTTCGGGATGTGCTCCGGCGATTTCTTCTCGGCGACCGGCGCGGCGGTCGCCCCGGCGGCGGAGACGACCCACTCCCCCGAGCAGCCGTCGGCGACCCAGATGCTCTTGTCGTCGTAGCCCCACGTCTTCCCGAGCAGGCAAGGCGACTGACCGTTCGAGACCCGAAGGACGACGCCCTGCGACGTGTCGGCGGCGCACGTCGTCCGCCCGCCGGGCTCGGAGCGGCAAGGGATGACCGCCGGCGCGTTGGCGGCCAGCGAGACGCTCGTCGCGAGGATGGAAACGGCGCAAGCCACGGATCGCGTCACGGGTAATGTCCTCCGGCAAGCACCGCTCTCGCGGCGGGAAGCAGGTCGGTTGCGAGCGCGCGCTTGACGACGAAGCCGTGCGCGCCGGCCGCCCGGATCGCCTGCGCGACCGCAGGCTCGTCGTGAACGCTCACGACGATGATCTTCAAGCCCGGGCAGCCTTCATGGAGCCGGCGGAGCCACTCGGTCCCGCCTTCGCGCGCGAGCGACAGATCGACGACCGCGAGGTCCGGGGCGAGCCGCGAGGCGCCCTGGATCAACGACGGTTCGTCCGCGACCATGACCACGACCTCGAACATCGTGTCGAGAAGCGACCGGACGCCCTCGGACAGGCCGTGATGCCGGTCCGCCAGGAGGACACAGCGTGCGCTCGATTCGTGCATGCGGGCGTCCACTCCGGCGGAGGCTAGCCGGACGCCCGATCGGAACGCGCCTGGGGAAAGCCCCAGAACGGCTCTCGAAAAACTACGTGCGCGTCCGTCTCCTAGATGGAGACGATGCCGTGCTTGATCGCGAAGTGGATCAGCTCGGCGTTGGTATGCAGCCCGAGCGTCTCCATGATCCGGTATTTGTGGAATTCGGCCGTGCGGGCCGAGATTCCAAGGACCGAGGCAATCTCCTTCGCGGAGTTGCCGTGGGCGAGAAGCTCCAGGATCTCCCTCTGGCGCGCCGTCAGCTCTCGTCCATTTCCGGGCTCACGCGCCGGCGCCGTCAGGAGGCTTCCGCCCAAAAGCGGGGTGACGTAGGACTTGCCGGCCAGCGCGGCCCGAATCGCGAGCACCAGCTCGCCGGTCGCGGAGTGCTTCACGACGAACCCGTCGGCACCGCCTGCGAGCGCCCGGCGCGCATAAGCAAGCTCGCCGTGCATCGTCAGGAACACGATCTTGACGCCGGGAAGCTCGGCTTTCAGCCGGGGGAGCGCATCGAGTCCACTGACATGGGGCATCGTGACGTCCACGACGATCACATCGGGCCGCAAGCGGGCGGCGGCTTCAATGAGCTGCCGTCCGTCCTCGACGATACCGACGAGGTCGAACTCGGGCTCGAGCAGGAGCCGCAAGCCCTCGGCGACGATCCGATGGTCATCGGCGAGGAGGACGCGAGGGCGCGTCATGACGCTTTCCGGTCGAGCGGGACCCACGCCGTGACCGTCGTCCCGCGTCCTGGGGCGCTATCGATCCTGACTCGTCCGCCCGCCAGGTGCACGCGCTCCCTCAGGCTTGTATGACCGAGCGTACGGCGCTTGGCGGCGTCGGCCGTGTCGAATCCGATGCCGTCGTCGCGCACGGCCAGCTCGAGCCCGTGCTTGATCCCGTTGAGCGAGACGTCGATGGTCCTGGCCTTGGCATGCCGGTCGACGTTTCGCAGGCACTCCTGAGCGACGCGGAACAGGCAGAAGGCGGCCTCGCGCGGAACGTTTCGGGGCATGGCGGAAACCCCGAGCCGCACGGAGATGCCCACCGTGCCGCCGAATTTCTGACACTCGGCGTCGAGCGCTTCCGGCAGCCCGAGGTCCTCGACCAGGGACGAGTGCAGCCGGTACGAAAGCGCGTGGATGTCCTCGCTCAACACGACGAGGCCCCTGTGGATCTCGCGGAGCCGGACCGCGGGCTCGCTGGCGGCCGGCTCGTGGCGCTCCATCGCCCCGACGTCGATCGCCAGCCGCGCCAGCCGCTGCGTCACGTCGTCGTGCAGCTCGCGGGCGAGGCGCGCCCGCTCGTCTTCTTGCGCGACGATGAGGCGGCGGCTGACGTCGCGCAGGGCTTCCTCGGCGCGGCGCCTTCCGATCAGGCTCCACAGCAGGAACACGATGAGCGCCGCCTCGAGGAGGCAGATCGCGACGGTCCCGACCATCTCCCACTCGATCATCGTCAGAACCGGAAGATGCCGACGGCCTGAACCTGGTTCGCGGAGCCCGTCAGGCCGTCCAGGTTCTGGCGCGTGCCGTAGATGTATTCCAGCCCGCAGTCGATCCGCGAGATCGGTGAGAAGACGAGGTTCACCGAATACCGGTTGGTCCTCCGATACGAGTCGGGCGGCTGGAAGGACAGGTTGTCCACCGCGACGAAGCTCCAGATGAACGACGACCGTAGGCGCATGATGCGCGTCCGCTCCCACTCTTTCCACTGGTGCTCGTAGTCGAGGTACCAGCCCAGGACCGGGAGGGGCTCGAACGCGCCGGTGTCGGTGTTGAAGATCGCGTCGTGGCCCCCCAGCGAGTTGAGATCGTTGATGTACCGCGCGATTCCTTTGCCGCCGTTGAGCTGGAAGATGAATCGGTCCTGGAGGTAGCCGAGCTGGAAGGGGACGACGCCGCTGACGCTGGCTCCCCACGCGGCCGCCGATTCCGCAGTCGCCCCGCTGAACGGCTCACCGCGGATCTGACGCAAGACCACGGCACCTTGCAGGTGGCCCGTCTTCCGGAACGTCCAGATCACGCGCCCGACGACGTCGGGGACCTGGTTCACACCCTGTCCACCCGTGATCGACACTTCCGGCGTTTCGAGCGCCGCGGCGACCGAGAGGTCTTCGCGGACGGTCCACGTGTATCGAATCTGGGCCTGGCGAATGACGTTCTCGCCGTTGATCCCCTCGAAATCCAGGTCCTGGTGATCGGCCGCCGGGTCGGAGAAGGTCGACCAGGTCTGTCCAGCGAGTAGCCCCCGGAACTGCGCGAACGCGTGCCGCAAGCGGAAGTTGATCCGCGAGTCGCTGACGTTCGAGCCGAAGAAGTCGCCCTCGATGAACGTCCGGAGCTGGCCCGCTCCCGTGGGCGTGCGCATCTCGAAGTTGAACCGGCTGGTGTTGGCGGTGAAGGTCGTGCGCTTGCCCTTGCCCGCAGCGGCGTCGTCCGGCTCGACCGGAATCGAGTTCGTCAGAAACCGATCGTCGGACCCCAGGGCGTCCAGGGTGAAGACCGCCGCGGTGCGGATGCGCCCGCCGAACTTCACCGCGGCGTCGGTGCCTGGGATCCGGATGGAGCCGGGGAAGTCTCCCGCCGAAACGATGTTCGGGGGGAGCTCCGGCACGCGCTCGGCCGACTCCTCGATCTTCTTCAATCGCTCTTCGAGCTTTTTCTGCTCCTCGAGCCCGGGGATCTGCTGCTGGATCTCTTCGAGCCGGCCGTTCAACGTGGCGAGCTGCTCCTGCATGACCGCGAGCGTCTTCTTTTGCTCCTCGATCGCGGCGTCCTGGGAGTCGAGCTTCGCCTGTTGCTCATCGATGCGCGCCTGTTGCGCGGCGATCAGCGCCTTTTGCTCGTCGATCAACGCCTGCTGATCGGCCAGCATCTTCTTGAGCTGGGTCACCGTGACCTTGGGCTGGGGCTTCTTCTCGGCCGCGGCCGATCCGAAGACGAGCGAGCAGGCGAGAGCAATCCCCAACGAAACGGTTCGAGGGCCGTGGGCACACACGCTGGAAAAACTCTCCCGTGGTCGCGAATGGTACGGGAAATGGGCGGCCGCCTCCGGGAAAAAAAGACACGACATTCGGTTGCCGCCACCGTGGACCCGCCGTATAGGAAGGCCACAGTTCAGTTGCACGGGTTTGTCTGATTGGTCGGAAATCGAAGGGGGTTTCATGGCGAGAGCTATCGCCGCGGCCGCGCTCATCGTTCCCATTGCTTTGGCGGTCGCCGCAGCCGCCCCGAACGGGAAGGCTCCTCTTTCCGGCTCGGCGCTGCGAGCGCTCATCCAGTCCCAGGATCATCAGCACTCCGATCCGGCCAGTCCGTCGCATCCGCCGCCTGGTCCGCCGCCCGGCCGGCCACCGGCGAATCCCCCGGGACACGACAATCCGCCGAACCCGCCCGGTCCGCCTCCGGATCGGCCGCCGAATAATGGACACGGACAGCACGGGTAAGACCCGGCGCCGTATATATTCGGTCGCCGCGCTCGGTCGCGGTTAGCTCGGACGACATCAAGCTGGGGGCTCCAAGCATGAGACCGCTCGCGCTGGACTTTGCCCAAGTCGTGATCGTCGTCGCTTGTTTAACCCTGGTTGTACCGGCAGCGCTTTCCGCTGACCTCGCGCCATCGGCGCACTCGTGGATCGTCGCGTTTCCTTCCGCCGCCGAAGATGCGCTGCGCGGCGCGGGCGTCGAGATCTGGACGCGAAGCGGCGATGCGATCGTCGGCGGCGCGGGCGACGAGGCGCTGGCCAAGCTCGACGCCGCGGGCTTGCGGCCCTTGGCCCGCGTGGTGGAAACAGGGCAATCGATCTTCCTGCTCCATCACGACGACGGAATGATTGCCCCGCCGAGCACGGGCGCGACGATCTTTGCCCTGTCGCCCGCGACCGACCTGTACGTCTACTCCTCGGGAATCCCCGTGACGCATCCGTTCGTCAAGCCGAACGGCGCCTTCATGGGCATTCCGCGTATTCCTCTGGCTCCGGCGAGGCTCCACGACGCCGACGTCGCGGCCGCCATGGCCGTGCGCACGCCGACGACGGTCAATCCTCTGGTCACGCAGATCGTCAACGCGACCAGCCAGGCGAACTGGTTCCAGGACGTGAAGGACCTGTCGGGCGAGAATTCCGTCCTGGTCAGCGGGGTGATGCGGACGATCTCGACCCGTTTCTCGGGCTCGATGTTCCCCACTCCGGCCTCGAACGCCTACGCCAGCGAGTACCTGCTCGAAAAGGGCGCCGGATGGGGATACACCGGCGTTCGCGAAAGCTATACGAGGACGAATTCCGGTTGCGGCACCGCGCAGACGGGGACCTGGCAGAACCTCATCTTCACCCTGCCCGGGCAGATCGATTTCGGCCAGCACCAGCAGGTCATATTCGTCACGCATTACGACTCGCTCTCGTTTTCGACCGTCGAAAGCCAGTCGTACGCACCGGGGGCCGATGACGCGATCTCGGGCGGGTCGGCGCTGATCGAGGCGCTGCGCCTGTTCAAGGACTACGGCTTCGCGAACACGGTCAAGATCATCTTCTTCTCCGGCGAAGAACAGGGTCTTTGCGGCTCGGAGGCCTACGCCCACATGCATCCCACCGCGGACATGTGGCGCGTGGTCAACATGGACCAGACCGCCTACGACGGAAATTTGAACAGCTTGATGGACTGCTACAACTGGAGCCTGGCCAGCTCGCCGAACAGCGTGGCGCTGGGCGACGCGTTCGTGCAGGCCAATCTCGACTACGGCTCGATCATCAACCCGGCGAACATCGTCCGGGACACGACCCACATGTGCCAGACCGACCACTGTCCATTCTGGGACGTCGGCGTGGCGGCGATCGCGCTCTGCGAGGATCTGCACAACGGCGACATCTGCCCGTGCTTCGACACGACGCAGTCTGCGAGCTGCCACGACACGATCACCCAGGTCGACCCGAGCCACTCGCCACGCCTGATGTTCAACCCGGACTTTTCCTGGCCGACGGAAAAGGCGGCGATCGCGCTCGTCGCGTCGCTCGCCGGGCCGCTCTACGCGTGCCCGACGTCGGCGCCCACGCTCGGCGTGAGCCCCCTGAACCAAGGGGCGCACCTGACGTGGCCGGCCACCGGGACCGTCACCAATTACGTGGTCGAGCGCTCGACCGATTGCGCCGGGACGTTCACGCCGTTGAGCTCGGTCACGACGACGTCGTTCGACGATTCGGGCCTGACGAACGGCACGACGTACGCCTACCGTCTGCGCACCTGCCCGAACCAGGTCAGCGCGTGCCAGACGGTGGTCCCCGTCGGGGCCAGCGTGGGCTATCAGACCGGGTCCGCCACCGTGACCTCGGACACGGGCGATCACGACAACGTTCCCGACAATTGCGAGCTCGTCGGCGTCGGCACGAACGTCGTCAACGACGGCAGCTTCGACCTGACGAACGTCAAGGTCACCGCGATCGGCTCGAGCGACGCGGCGGTCCAGATCGTGACGGCGATGCCGATCGCCGTCGGGCCGCTGTCCATCGGACAGAGCGTTCCGGTCAACTTCAGCTTCAAGCTCGGCGAGAACGGCACGTCGGCGGCTTGCAACGAGACGCTTCCGTTTGCCGTGACGGTCGTCTCCGACCAGACGCCGGCCACGCCGCGCAGCTTCAGCCTCCAGGCCGAGAAGGACACCCAGAGCGGGACGCTCACGTACGGCTTCGAGACCGATTTCTCCGGCTGGACGACGACGGCGGGAGTATGGACGCTCGCCGCGGGAGGCGCGCCGGGGTCGACGACCGCATCGCTGCATTCTCGAAGCCAGAACAACGACTGCGACGCGATCGCCTCGCCGACCTTCACCCCGCAGGCCACGAGCACGATGACGATGTGGGTGAACTTCAGCATCGAAGGCAACAACGGCGGCCCCAGCCGCTCGGATCGCGCCGTCGTCCGGGTGATCAACACGACGAACGGCACGAAAACCTTGATCGCGCCGTCCGCCGTGCTCTACAACTCCACGGGGGTCGACCCGTCGCTGTGCGACGGGATCGGGAACCTGCAGGGATGGACCGGCGATCACCTGGGCTGGTCCCAGGCCAGCTTCAATCTCGCAAGCTTCGCGGGAATCCCGATCCAGACCGAGGTCCGATTCTCGACGGACAGCTCGACGCTCGGCACGCAGGGAACCGCGCAGGGCTTCTGGTTCGATCAGGTCGCGATCACCAACGCGATCGGGAACGGCTGCGATTCCCAGTCGAACGTGTGCCAGACGGCGCCGGCGGAAGTCTCTCCGAGCGGTGCGCCGGTCCCGTTGACGATCTCGAAGGGAAACCCCAGCGAAGTGGTGAGTTTTTCGGAGTCGGCGACGGCGACGGCGTACCACATCTACGCGGGCACGCTCGCGGCGCTTCAGGCCGGGACCTACGATCACGCGGTCGTAGCCGGGCTCTGCGGGTTCACGGACGCGAGCCCGGGAGACGGCAGCGTGACCGTGACCGCCGCGCTTCCGGAGAACGACTATTTCCTCGCGGTTGCGGCGAACGCTCAAGGAGAATCGAGCTACGGCTCGAGCACCGCGGGACCGATTCCTTCGGCGTCGCCGATTTGCCCGTAGCGGGCGATTCCCCTTTGATTACGCGAGGAATGACCGGATACTCAGGAGACTCGTTGGCGGATCACGAGGTCCAGACGATCGCTTCAGTGCCGGGGCGGTTATTGAGGGCGACGGCTCGATCCGACGCGCGCGAACAGCGCCCTTGCGGTAGCCCGTTCGGCACCGAGGCCGGGATCGTCTCGACCTCGTCCCTTCCCCCCGATTCGGGAAACGGGTACCGGGCTCCCTGCCGTGAGGGCGCGAGGACGAAGCCACATGAAGAATAAATTCGTCTCCGTTTTGGGTCCGATCGCGGTGGCCGCGCTGGCGCTTGGCGCCGGAACGGTCTGGGCGTACGTCGCCCCGCGACCGGCGCCGGGAACTCTGGCGTCGAAGGAATTCTTCAAGCCGGAGCTCCACATCAGCTCGAGCAACGTCGGGCTGAACGAAGCGTTCGCGACCTTGGGGAACAAGTCGGCCTGGGGCCGTTTCCAGGCGATCTACGGGCAGGCGCAGGTCTACCTGGATCCGCGCTCCGGGACCGCAACGAGCATCGCGACCCGCATCCCCATGATCCCCGGGAAGGGCGATCGAAACGCGCTCAGCCTGTCCGACGTGAGCAGCGTCCTGGGGCGCAAAGTCGACACGATCGACAAGCCGGTCGTGGCCGAGCTGATGCGCAGGTTCGTCGTCGACAACGCGGAAGCCATCGGGATCGACGCGACCCAGATCGGCCCGGTCAAGGCCGAGCCGGTGAACGACCGGATCTGGAACGTCTCGATCCCGCAGATGGTCGAGGGCATTCCAGTGCGCTACAGCCATCTCGTCGCCGTCATCAACAGCGGCAACCTGACGCTGATGGGGACGGAGACGTGGGGCAACGTCCGCATCGACACCAACCCGTCCATCACCGCCACGCAAGCGCTCGGCATCGGTTTCGGATACGCCGGCGGGTGGACGCTCAGTGACGACCTCTGGAAGAAGCCGGAGCTCGAGATCGTCCCCATCGCCCCCCAGAAGTTCCAGGTCGGAGAAAGTTTCTCCGGCCCGACGGGTGTCGGATACGACCACCGTCTGGTCTGGTCGTTCGGGATCCAGCGCAAGGGTGACGACGGCCGCTATGAAGTTCTGGTCGACGCTCACACGGGCGAGGTGATCTCGTTCGAGGACAAGAACCTCTACGAAGCCAAGAAGATCACCGGCGGAATCTACCCGCTGTCGGACACGGAGATTTGCCCTTCGAACGACCGCTGCGGAACGATGCAGCTCGATTACCCGATGCCGTTCGCCGACACGGGGCTCGCGTCCCCGAACGATTTCACCAACAGCGCCGGCGTGTTCAACTACACGAGCGGCACGGCGACGACGCACCTGCAAGGGAAGTACGTCTCGATCAACGACTTCTTCGGCGCGCTCGCGGAGACCGGACCGGGCAGCATCGCTCTGGGCGGCGCCAACGGCCAGCACGACGGCACGAGCGCCGGGGCCTCCCCGGGCGACACGGCGTCGTCCCGCTCCGCGTTCTACGAGCTGAACAAGCTGATCGAGCAGGCGCGCGGCTGGCTGCCGTCCAACGTCTGGCTCCAGTCGCAGCTGATCACGAACGTCAACCTCGACCTTACGTGCAACGCGTTCTACAGCACGTTGACAGGGCAGGTGAACTTCTACCAGAGCGGCGGCGGCTGCCGGAACACGGGCGAGATCGCGGCCGTGTTCGACCACGAGTGGGGCCACGGCATGGATGATAATGACACCGGCGGCGAGCTCAGCAATACGAGCGAAGCGTACGCCGACATCAACGCCATCCTCCGGCTCCAAGGGTCCTGCGTCGGATACGGCTTCTGGTGGACCGCCGATCAGGGCTGCGGGACGACCTCGGACGGCACGGGGTTCAACGGCGACGAATCTCAGGTCGCGACGACTCACTGCGAACTCGACTGCTCAGGGGTCCGCGGCGCAGATTGGGACAAGCACTTCGACCACAATCCGGATACGCCCGCAAATTTCGTCTGCGGGCTCTGCAATCCGGGAGGAGGACCCTGTGGGAGGGAAGCTCACTGCGAGGCTGCGCCGAGTAACCAGACCGCGTGGGACCTCGCGGCGCGCGACCTCCAGGCCCCGCCGTTCAATTATTCGCAGGGAGACGCCTTCCTCATCGCGGACAAGCTGTTCTATCAGGGCAGTGGGCTCATCGGAAACTGGGAGACCTGCACCTGCCCGAGCACGTCGAACGGGTGCGGCGCGACGAACGCCTACCTCCAGTGGCTGGCGGCCGACGACGACAACGGCAACCTGAACGACGGCACGCCGCACATGAGCGCCATCTTTGCGGCGTTCGACCGGCACGGCATCGCGTGCGCGACGCCGACCGTCCAGAACAGCGGGTGCGCGGGCGGACCCATGACCGCTCCGAACCTGACGATCGCGACGGGCAGCAATTCTCTCGGCCTCTCCTGGTCGGCGGTGGCAGGGGCGTCGACGTATCGCATCCTGAGGTCCGAAGGCTACGGCGGATGCAATTTCGGGAAGGCCGTCATCGCCCAGGTCGCGGGCACGACCTACACGGACAACGACGTCGCGAACGGACGGACGTACAGCTACGTCGTTCAAGCCGTCGGCGGCATCGACGCGTGTTTCGGCCCCGGCAGCACGTGCACGCAGGGGACGCCGCAGCCGTGCGCAGGGTCGATCTCGCTGACGCAGGACATCTACAACTGCGGCGGCGGGCAGCTCCACATCACGCTGACCGACGGCGACCTGGCGGGCCAAGGGACGCAAGCGGTATCGATCAGCTCGAACACCGAGCACGGCCCCGAGACCTTGGTCCTCAATGAGAACCCGGCGAACCCCGGCGCGTTCACGGGCACGTTCAACACGACGACCGCGCCTCCCGTGGGCGGCGACGGGGCGATCTCGATCTCGGACGGGGACACGATCGCCGTCGACTACCTCGACGCGTCGTACTGCGGCACGCCCAACGTCACGGTCTCGAAGTTCGCGACGGTCGATTGCTCCCCGCCGCTGATCACGAACGTCCAGATCACGAACGTCGGAGGGACCAACTCCGACGTCACCTTCACGACGAACGAGCCGACCGACGCGACGGCGCACTTCGGAACCACACCTCCTCCCGGATCGCAGGTGCACAGCGGCACGCTCGGGACGTCGCATACCGTGCATCTGTCCGGGCTCACCAACTGCACGGCTTACGTCGTGTCCGTCGATGCGACCGATGCGGCGGGCAATTCGTCCTCGGACAACAACGCCGGCGCGTATTACGGGTTCATCACATACCAAGACGTCGCGTTCAGCTTTCCATACTCCGGCCCGCCGGTCGTGATCAACGATCTCGCCACGTCCACCGCGAGCATCTCCGTCGCGGACTCGCGCGTGGTCGAGGACGTCAACGTCAAGGTCGACCAGATCACGCACACCTACGACGGCGACCTGAGCCTCACGTTGATCGCGCCGAACGGAACGCGCGTGCTGCTTTCGAACCAGCACGGCACGGGCGGGGACAACTACACGAGCACCGTATTCGACGACGAGGCGGCGACGCCCATCACGTCCGGCACGCCGCCGTACACCGGCTCGTTCCAGCCGGAGCAGCCGCTCTCCGCGGTCGATGGAATCGCGGCGAACGGCACCTGGTCGCTTGAAGTGCAGGACCACGCGAGCCAGGACACCGGATTCATCAACGCCTGGCAGGTGCAGTTGACCTTCGCCGCTCCGTGCCCGACGGTCGGGCAAGTGACGTTCGACGCTGACGCCTACGGGTGCACCCAGACGCCGCAGATCAAGGTCGTCGACCTCTCGATCGTCGGCGCGGGCACGCAGCCCGTCACGATCGTGTCGAACACCGAGGTCGCCGGCGAAACCATCGTCCTGACCGAGACCCCGGCGAACTCCGGAACGTTTCTCGGGGGCATCCCGCTGGTCCGGGGCGCCGTCGTCTCGAATGACGGCAACCTCACGGTCTCCGACGGGGACACGATCA
>CAZYHZ010000046.1:0-35846 GCA_964647625.1 uncultured Acidobacteriota bacterium | reverse complement strand
TGAAGCACGAGCAGCTCCTCGTCCAGTACGGCATGGTCCGGGCGGGAGGATTGCGGGTGCTCGATCTGCAGGCCGAGCTCGAGACGCGCAAGCGCCAGGTCGAGGACGCGCAGGCCGAGAACTCGCGCGTCAAGGTCCGGCTCGCGCGCGAGGCCGGCGACCTGAGGAAGCGTCTCCGCGAAGCCGAGCTCGAGCTCGAGGGGCGGCGCCTCGAGGTCGCCGCGCTGAGAGAGAAGGTCCGCGGCCTCGAGATGCTCACGCGCAACACCGTCACGAGCGAGACGATCGACCGTCAGTTCTCGAGCGTGATGGATCAGATGCGCCGGGTCGATCGACTCACCGCCGAGCACGAGATCCGCGAGCCCGCGCCCGGGGCCCCGTGGCCGTCCCGCGGGCCGCATCCCGATCCCGAGCATTGAGCGGGCTTACGATCGGCGAAACTCCAGAAGGTGCCACAGCCCGAAGAGGTTGACCCGCTCTTTGCGGACGAGGGTCAGGCCCGGGGTCTGCGTGAGCGCGGCGACGGGCAGGTCGAGACGGAAGCCGATCCAAGTCGACAACGGCGTCAGCGCGTGCTCGACCGCAGCGATCGGTGAGAATGCGCTCTGGAAGTGATTGACGACGATCACGGTGCCGCCGAGACGGCACACGCGGGCCATCTCGACCATCACCCGCTGCGGATCCGGCACGACGGAGATCACGTACGGCGCCAGGACCTTGTCGAAGTGGGCGTCCGGAAACGCGATCGATCGAGCGTCCATGCGCGTCAGCCGGATGGACGAATGGCGCAGCTCCGACGCACGCGTCCGAGCGCGCTCGAGCATCGGAGCGCTGATATCGATCCCCGTGACCTCGCAGCCGGCCGGATAGTGAGGCAGCGAGAGCCCCGTGCCGACGCCGACCTCGAGCACCCGCTCGCCGGGCTGCGGCGTCAGCCGGGACACGGCGTAGCGACGGCCGGGGCCCAGCGCCCAGTCGAAGAAACCGTCGTAGATCCAGGCGAGAACGCCGTAGACCCTTTCGACCCGTCTTGCGGCGTGGGCCACCTGTTCGGCGCTCTCGGCTCGTGCCATCTCTTCCTCGTGGGTGAAACCGGTGAAACTGAAGTGTAACAGTAAGCCGCGGCCGCCCCTCCGTGGAGCCCCCACCCCCCCCTGCGGGGCGCGCCCCGCAGGGGCGCCGGTCGGGCGCGCGAGCGACTTGACGTCAAGTTTCACTTTCTGTAGCTTTCGGGGTCCATCTGCGGAATTCCCGGGGAGGCGTCTTCAGCATGCGAATCTCTTGGCCAGCGATGGCCGCGACCATTGTGCTCTCCGTGCTTTCGATCGTGGGGTGCAAGAACGACACGCAACCCACGCGCGCCGAAACCCGAGCGGCGTCAGTGACATTTAGCGCACTCGCCGGGAGTGCGTCGGTCGTGGCCCTCTACGACTGCTACGAGGTCTGGTACGACCAGGACGGCGACGGCGTGCCCGACCCGTCCCCGTACCACACCTGCAGCCCGTTCGGGAACCCGACCTTTCAGGAACGTCCTGTGCCCTGGCACTTCCCGCTGACGATCACGGTCATTCCTGCGGGATCTCGCGACGAAATTGTCGTCGTCCCGCCCAGGGGTGGTTGGGGCTCGTCAGGAATCCCCGGGGACCCGCACCCGACGTTTGTCAGCATGACCGGGTTCGATTCGTACTACGCGCCCTTGGGCGACCAACCGGAGAGCAACGGCCAGCAGCTCAAGAACGGGGTACGCGTGTACGTGGGAAGCGATCGCTACCTCATCGCAAATAATTTCCCCGTCGACACGCCGAACGTGCTGACGATGTCTCCCTCGTTCGATTTCACCGTCAACGCCGGAGACACGATCATCGTCCGCGCACGCAAGCAGCCCGACGCCCAGGGCGGAGGGTTCCTGCCGTGGACACCTTCGGATGTCAAGCTGAAGGGCAGCTTGACGGTCAACGGAACAGCCGTCCGCGAGGATATCGCATCGACCGGCGATGACGGCGCGGGCGTGACGTTCTCCTATACCGTCCAGTGATATCGCGCGATCGAGCCGACGCCAGAAAGGTGAGCATGACCAGATTGACGAGTTCCGGGTTGGCCCTGCTGTGCGCGATCACCTTCTCATTGCCGATCCTCGCGCAGGACGAGCCCGCTCCCAAGGAGCCGCCTCCGCCGGAGCCGAAACCCGCGGCCGCCGACACGAAACCGGCCGCGACCGAGACCAAGCCCGTGAAGAGCCATTTCGAGGACCCCCCGCTGCACCGCTGGGGTGGGTGGACTGTCTCGCTCGCCGGATGGCAGCCGTCGATGCTCGAGGGCGACGAGGAGGTCGCGAACCTCTACTCGAGCGGTGTTGCGGAGCCCCTGGTCCAGGACACGAAGGCGACGTTCCAGGAGATCCTCCGCGCGACGTACCATCTCCCGAACGACATCGGCTCGATCCTCGGCCAGTACGAGGGTATGCACGAGCAGAACGATTCGTTCAACTACCAGCCCGGTCAGTTCATCTTCGGTGAGAGCCGGGCGTTTCCGCTCTACGGCGGCGTCTACGACAACGGGCTGGTCGACGGCTACTCGTCGAGCGCGCTCATCCGCACGAAGGAGTTCCGACTCGAGTTCCAGAAGCAGGCGTTCGACACGAAGTGGGCCAAGGCGCACTGGAGCCTGGGATATCGCGAGCTGACTCACAAACGCGCCCTGGGGATCAACTACTACTCGATCAATTCAGGCCTTCCGCCGCTGATCGCCCCCGTGGTCGACAACTTCGACGTCATTGCCGCGCTGACGCCGCTCCCGGACACGGTCAGCCAGTCCTCGGATTTCGAGGGTCACGGGCTCGGCGCGTCCTTCGACGTCGAGTTCCCACTGCCCGCGCACATTTCGATCATCTCCGGCGTGTCGCTCGGCCTGGTCCGCGGACGGGTGCGAAGCGAGTACCTCTCGACGACGTCGTACTACGCCTTGATCGGCTCGCCGAACGTCCCGCTGACCAGCGACGAGCTGATCGCGATCATGGCCAACCCGTGGCCCGAAGGCCAGCTGATCGATCCGAACAATCCGCCGGCTCAGCCCCACTCGCTCTCCGAGCTCGCGCAGATCCCGGTCGGTGTGGGCTCCAGGGTGGATACGTCATCGCAGATCGCGCAGTCGTTCGAGATCTACGTAGGGCTCCAGGCGGTGGTCTACCGAGGGCTCCGGGTCTTTTTGACGCTGCGCGACGTGTCGCACATCGACGTCGGCGAATATGTGGTGCCGAACGCATCCGGCGGCAACGATCACCAGACGTTGAACGTCGGGTACGAGGGCTACACGCTCGGTCTATCCTACCGGTTCTGATCCTTCGGGGTGAGGCACCCCATGCCCGTGACGGTCGACGATGTTCGCCGAGCGCTCTCCCAGGTCAAGTACCCGGGGTTCACGCGCGACATCGTGGCGTTCGGCACCGTGCAGAATCTCGCGGTCCACGACGGAGCCGTCTCCTTCGAGATCGCGATCGGTCCCGGGAACCCCGCCGTCGCCGGCACCATCGAGCGTGACGCTCGGGCGTGCCTGACCGCCCTTCCCGGCGTCACGTCGGTCGCGATCCGCGTCGGTGCCGCAGGCCCCGGCCGCGCGCCCGCGCCGTCCCCTCCGGGTGCGCTCGACTCCGACCTCCTGCCCGGCGTCCGCCACGTCATCGCGGTGGCCTCAGGAAAAGGCGGCGTCGGCAAATCCACCGTCGCGGTCAATCTCGCGGTCGCGCTCGCGAGCCGCGGGGCGCGAACCGGGCTTCTCGATGCGGACATCTACGGGCCGTCGATTCCCTTGATGATGGGCGTCGACGAAAAGCCGACGCTCTCCGCGGGAGGGCGCGCGATCGTCCCATTCGATCGGTGGGGCGTGAGATTCATGTCGCTCGGATTCCTCGTCGAGAAAGACCAGGCCGTGATCTGGCGTGGCCCGATGGTGATGAAGGCCCTGGACCACCTGCTTCGCGAGGTCGATTGGGGCGATCTCGACATCCTCATCGTCGATCTGCCGCCCGGCACCGGGGACGCGCAGCTCACGCTCTCCCAGAAGGTCCGCCTGTCGGGGGCGGTCATCGTCACCACCCCGCAGGACGTCGCGCTCGCCGACGCGATCAAAGGCGTCGCGATGTTCCGGAAGGTCGACGTTCCGATCCTGGGAATCGTGGAGAACATGAGCTTTTTCGCCTGCCCGCATTGCGGCAAGCGAACCGAGATCTTCGGTCACGGCGGCGGAAAGCGCGAAGCGTCTCGTCTCGAGGCGCCGTTTCTCGGAGAGATCCCTCTCGACGCTGAAATCCGTGAAGGCGGAGACCGCGGAAAACCGGTGGTCGCGTCCTCTCCGCGCTCCGACCTGGCGAAGGCGTTCGCCGACGTCGCGGAACGCATCCTCGGCTCGCTGGACAAGGGCGGGGCTGCCGGGCCGGAGTGGGCCCGGCGCCCGTCATAGCCCGCCCGGCGCGCTCACCGTATACTCGCGTGCCGAAGGGGAGGTTTTGCTTGAGACGATCGTTCGTCGTTCGCCTGCTCGCCATCGCGGCCGTGACGCTCGGAGGAGCCGCAGCCCTCGCCTCGCCGCCACCGACCTCGCCCGACCGCGCGCACGAGGCGGTGCTGGCCGCGCTGGCCGCGGGCGGCGACATCGCGGGTCAGGCGGAAAATCTGGCCAAGCTGGCATGGCCCCAGGGCAAGCGCGACGAACAGATCTCGGCCCGCGCCCGGCGCGAGCTCGTCACGTTCGGCGATCACTCGATGCTCGCCCTGCGCAACGCGATGAACTCGGTGAAACCCGAATACACCGACGAGGTGCTCGAAACCGCCATGGACGCCTCGCGTCAGGCCCGTGCCGAGCTGTCGGGGACCCACGTGCCGATCATCCTCGACGCGCTCTGGGTCGGAAACCACGCCGCAAAGGCGCACGCGATCGAGGCCATCCAGACCATTCATACCCCGCTCGCGGTGCAGCCGCTGATCGACAGCGCGATCGAGGACCCGAGCCTGACCGGCGACGTTGTCGGCGCGCTCGGCGCCCTGCGTTACCCGCAGTCCCGTTTCTATCTCGAGAAGATCATGATGGAGGGGCAGCCGTCCATGCGTCCCATCGCGGCGGCATCCCTGGCCCAGCTCGGCGGCGCCGGGTTGGGCCCGCTCAAGAATGCGCTCAAGGCCCCGGACAAAGAGGCCCGCCTCCTCGCGGCCCGCGCTTTGCTTCCGGTCGCAACCGACTACGAGGTCGGCGCGATCTACGAGTACATCGAGAAGCACGGCGACGACGATCCCGCGGTGACGGCCGCGCTCAAGGGCCTGGCGGCGAACATCGAGAAGGCGATCGCGGCGCGCGATGCGAACGCCGCTGCGGGAAGCCCCAAGGACTGAAAGAGCCGGGAGGCTCAGCGCCGCGCGAGCACCTCGCGCAGGGCGCGAATGCCGGTCCGGATGTCCTCGTCGCCGGCGGCATACGAGATCCGAAGGAATCCCGCTCCGCCCGGTCCGAATGCCTCGCCCGGGATCACGATCACCCGGTGCTTCGAAAGGAGCACCTCGGCGATCTCGAGAGAGCTTCCGAATGTGCGGACGTCGACGAAGAAGTAGAACGCGCCGTCCGGCATCGTCACCGGAAGCCCATCGATGCGGCGCAGCTCCTTCGCCATCAGCCCGCGGCGCGACCGGAACAACGTCCGATAGCTCTCGCGCTCTCCGGCCGCGGATTCGCCGAGCGCCGTCAAGGCGGCGGCCTGCGAGACGCTGGGCGCGCACGTCACCACGTACTGGTGCGCCGCGATGACGCGGGCGATGATCGGCTCGGGCCCGACGACCCACCCGATGCGCCAGCCGGTCATGCTGAGGTCCTTGGACAGGCCCGATACGACCAATCCGCCGCCGGGAGCGAAGCGCGCGATCGATGCCGCAGGACGGTCGTACGTGAACCCGGCGTAGATCTCGTCCGATAGCCAAGGGATCTCTTTCTCGTGGAGCAACGCGGCGAGCGCCTCGAGATCGTCTTCGAGATCCATGGCACCGGTCGGGTTCGAAGGCGAGCACAGGATCACGAGCTTCGTCCGCTCGGTGAGGCGGCTCCTCACGTCCTCGGGATCGATGCGAAACGCGCGCTCGGGCCGCAAGGGATAGCCGACGGCCGTCGCGCCGAGGAGCTTGGCGATCACGGGATATGCGGGATAGCCGGGATCGGGCACCAGCATCTCGTCGCCCGGATCGAGCAGCGTCAGGGCCGAGACGAAGACGGCCTCCTGGGATCCCACGGTGACGACGACGTTGGCCGGGCCGGTGGCGGATTCCGGATATCGCGCCGCCACGGCGGCGCGAACCGCCGGGTCCCCCGCGGTCGACGTGTAGGCCGTCTTCCCGGCGGCGATGCCGGCGATGCCGGCCAAGCGGATGCCCGGCGGCGTCGGTACGTCCGGCTGGCCGAGCCCCAGGTTGATGGAGCCGGGCGGCGCCGAATCGAAGATGCGGCGGATCAGGGTCCGCTCGATGCCGTCCATCCGGCGGGCTTCGCGCCAGCTCATCGCAATGCGGCCTCGAGCGCCGCGGCCGCGTCGGTCGACGCATCACGGTACTTGACGATGACCGGCGCGTAGAGCGACAGACCTTGGGCCTTGGCCCACGCGCTACCGGCCGGCCGGGATCCCGGGACGACGACCGCTCGTTCGGGAACGACGCGAATGCCGTCCGCGTCGGCGGGGACGATGCTCGCGTTGACCGCGTCGAACAGCGGCACGCCGCGGGTGAGCACGACGCCCGGCGCCAACACCGCGCCGCGGCCGACGCGCACACCTTCGTAGAGCCCGCATCCGCCGCCGATGAAGGCGCCCTCCTCGACGATGACCGGCAGGGCGCCGGGCGGCTCGAGCACGCCGCCGATCTGCGCCGCCGCCGACAGATGGACGTCTTCCCCGATCTGCGCGCACGAGCCGACCAGTGCGTGAGAATCGACCATCGCCCCGGCACCGACGTAGGCGCCGACGTTCACGTAGGCCGGAGGCATGACGACCACGCGGTCGCCCAGGAACGCGCCGCGCCGCACCGATGAGCCGCCCGGCACGATCCGGACGTTCCGACCCGTTTCCGCCGGATCCTGCGTCGGCAGAAGGTCCTTGTCGCGGAAGTGGAACGGCGGCACGGACGTCGTCACGGGCGCGCCGAAGCGGAACGCGAGCAAGATCCCTCTCTTGACCCAGGCGTTGACGACCCATCGACCGTCTTGCGGCTCGGCTGCGCGGCACGTCCCGGATTCGAGGGCCGCCAAGAGCGCGGCCGCGACGGCTCGGCATTCGCCGGGCGGCGGGTCGGCGAGCGACGCGAGGCGCTCGATCGCCGCATGGAGGTCGGACGGGGTCAAGCCGCGGTTCCCACGAGGCCGGCGTGGGAGAGCGCCTCGTCGATCCGGCGCCGGGTCGCCTCTTCGGCCGGGCCGAGCGGCGAACGGAGCGTTTCCCCGCACCGCCCCAACCGATGGAGCGCCGCCTTGACCGGCACCGGATTCGACTCGATGAAGTTCGCCTGCATCAGCGGCAGGAGGCGATAGTGGATCTCGCGCGCCAAACGGAAGTCGGAGCGCAGCGCGGCGTTCATCATGTCCGCCATGTCTTTCGGCGCCTCGTTCGAAACGACGGAGACGACGCCGGACGCTCCGAGCGCCACGGCGGGCAGGGCGAGCGCGTCATCCCCGGTCAGCACGGCGAACCCGTCGGGCTTTCCCGCCACGATGGCCGCGAGCTGCTCGAGGTTGGCGGCCGCCTCCTTGATCCCGACGACGCCCGGAATCGTCGCAAGGGACAGCGCCTGATCCGCCGGGACGTTCTGTCCCGTCCGTCCGGGAACGTTGTAGGCGACCACGGGGAGTCCGCAGCTTTCGGCGACGGCGGTGAAGTGCGCGCGCATCCCCGATCGGTTCGGCTTGTTGTAGTACGGGGTCACGACGAGCAGCGCATCGGCTCCCGCCCCCGCCGCGCGCTTGGCGCCTTCGACCGTCGTCCGCGTGTCGTTGGTGCCGCAGCCGGCGATCACGGGAACGCGTCCGGCGGCGACCTCGACCGCCTTCGCGATCACCTGCGCGTGCTCCTCCGGCCGGAGCGTGGCGCCCTCGCCGGTCGTCCCGCACGGAACGATCCCGTGAATCCCCGATTCGATCTGCCAGGCGACGAGACGCGAGAAGGCGGAAAGGTCGAGCCCGCCGTCGCGATCGAACGGCGTCACGAGAGCGGTCATCGCCCCTTCGAGCTTCAAGCCGGCGCTTCTGTTCATCGTGACCTCCTGCGTGCCCGAGGCTTTCGGTTCCCCGCGAGCACCTCGTCGAATCCGTGAATCCCCTGCTTTCCGCGCAGCCACTCCGCCGCGAGCACCGCCCCACGCGCGAATCCGTCCCGGCCGCGAGAGGCATGCTCGAGCGTCACGCGGTCGTCCGGACCATCGAACCCCACGACGTGCCGTCCGGACTCGAGCCCGGCACGGATCGCGCCGACGTGCACGTCCCCCGGGGGGAGCGAGCCCTCGGGAAGCCCTTCGACGATGCGCGTCTCCGGCGCGCCCGCTGCGATCAGCCGTGCGAGCCGCCGCGCCGTCCCGGACGGCGCATCGGCCTTGCCGCGATGGTGCCATTCCGCGACCCACGGATCATAGCCGCCCGCGCCCAGGAAGCGCCGCGCGGCCTCCTCGACCACGGCGAAGAAGAGGTTGACACCGACCGAGTAGTTCGCGGCGATCACCGCGCCGGCCCGTGCGCGGGACGCCGCCCTGCGGACCTCGGGATCGGCGGGGTCCCAACCGGTCGTGCCGCACACGACCGGGACCCCGCGCGCAAGGAGGGCCAGGAGGTGACCCTTCGCGGACGACGGCTCCGTGAACTCGAAAGCCACGTCGATCCGGCGCCACGTCACGTCCTCGAGGCTGCGCGCGACGCGCGTGCCGCGGGCCGTCCGGTCGACGACGGCCGCGAGGTCGTGGCCCCGCGCCGAGGCGGCCGCCTCGATCGCTCGCCCCATGCGGCCGTACCCGACGAGCGCGTATCTCACGAGGCGCCGCCTTCGAAGAACTCTCGATGGATCGCGCGGACGCACGGAACGACGCGGTCGTCGGGAAGCACGGCCGACACGCTCGTCGCGGACGCTCCGGTGACCGCGATCTCGGGATCCCAGGCCGCGAGCGCGCGCAGCACGTTCCCTCGGAGGTCACGGCTTCGCCCGAGGGACCGTCCGACGATGCAGACGATTCCTCGTCCCGATCGACTCTCGACGTCGGCGAACTCGCTCAGCCTTTCGGCGAGCCCGCCGGCGAGCACGGCCTTGGGCACGACGAGAACCACAGCCACCTCCGAAGAGACGACGAGGTCGGCGACCGCGCGGCCGTCTCCGATCGCCGCCAGGACCCGCGGCAGGAACTCCGGATCGGTGCGCAGCGTCCGCGAGCTCGCGCACACGACGGCCAGCCCTGAGCGGGACGCGACGGACGCCAGCACGTCCCCGGCCGCTTGGGCGTCCTCGACGATGAGCGTGCCGCGCCCTTCCGGACGCAGCGTGTTGAGGACACGGACGGGGATACCCGCCCGGACCGCGGGGGCGATCGACGGCGGATGGATGACTTTCGCGCCGTAACAGGCGAGCTCGTGCGCCTCGGCGAACGTGATCGTCTCGCGCCGCGACGCTTCGGGAACGGCGCGCGGATCGGCCGTCATGATTCCGTCGACGTCGCTCCAGATCTCGATCTCTTCGACCGAAAGCGCCGCTCCGACGACCGCGGCGGAGGTGTCGGAGCCTCCCCGTCCGAGCGTCGTCGTACGGCCGTCGCGCGTCGCTCCGACGAACCCGCCGAGGACCGGCACGGCGCCGGCCTCGACGGCGGGGACGAGATGCCGGCGCGCCCGCGCCGCCACCTCGCCCGCATCCGGCTCGGCCTGCCCGAACGCCGCGTCGGTGATCAAGACGTCGCGGGCGTCGATGAGCCGGCAGGGAACGCCTCGATCCTCGAGCACCGCCGCGAGGATCCGCGAGGAGAAGGTCTCGCCGAAGGCGAGCAGCGTGTCCGCGGCCCGTGGCGTCCCCTCACCGAGGACGCGCACCGAGCGCAACAGCTGCCTCAGGTCCTCGAACATCGCATCGATCTCGAGGCCGAGGTCGTGGCGCCTCGCGGCGGACTCCACGGCGGAGACGGCCCATCGATGACGCCTCGAGAGATCGGCGATCACGGGCTCGAGCGAGTCGCGGTCGCCGCCGCGCGCGAGCGCAACCGCGCGCTCGAGCAGATCCGTGACGCCCGCCAGCGCCGAAACCACGACGACCGGCCGGCGCGCGATCCGTCCTTTCACGATGTCGGCGACGGCGCGCAGCCTGTCCGCGTCGGCGACGGACGTGCCGCCGAACTTCATCACGATCACGCAGCGGGTCTCCGCCGCAGCAACCCTCGCGCCGCGAGCAGCTCCGCGTTGAGCAGCGCCGCGCCGGCCGCGCCCCGGATCATGTTGTGGGAGAGCACGACGAGCCTCAGCGTGAGCACCGGGCACGGGCGAACGCGACCGACGACGACGCTCATGCCGGACCCGGTCTCCCGATCGAGCCTCGTTTGCGGACGGTCGGGCTCGCTGCGGACGACGATCGGCCGCTCCGGAGCGGTCGGAAGCGTCAGGTCCCGGATGTCGCCGCGAAATGCGGTCATCGCCTCGATCGCGTCGGCGGCGGACGCGCGGGAGGCCAATCCGACGGACACCGCCTCGAGATGCCCGTCGAGCGTCGGCACGCGGTTGCAGTGCGCCGACACCGCGAACGTCGCGGGAGCGAAGAGATCGCCTTCGACGCCGCCGAGGAGCTTGCCGAGCTCGGCTTCGATCTTGTCTTCTTCCCCGGCGATGAACGGAACGACGTTGTCCATCAGCTCGATCGCACGCGGGCCGGAGAGGCCCGCGCCCGAGGCGGACTGCATGGTCGAGACGATCACGCGCTCGACTCCGAAGGCGGCGTGAAGCGGCGCCAAAGCCAGGGCGAGGCCGATCACGGAGCAGTTCGGGTTCGTGACGATGAAGCCGCCGGGGCGCCGGCCCACAACGTCGGCGTGGCGGCCGTTGACCTCGGGGATGATGAGCGGAACGCGGGGATCCATGCGGTAGGCGGAGCTGTTGCTGATGACCGGGACGCCGGCGTCCGCGAGCGCCGGCTCGACCTCGCGCGCGACCGGCGCATCGAGCGCGGACAGGACGAGATCGCAGGTTCGGAAATCTCCGGAGGCGCATCCCCCGACGTTCATCGAGGCGGCGGGCTCGGGGATCGGCGCCGGAAGCAGCCAGCGCGCCGCCGCCCGATACGCCGCACCCGACGAGCGCTCGGATGCGCCGAGTGCCGTGATCTCGAACCACGGATGCGCGCCGAGCGCTGCGATCAAGCGCTGTCCGACGAGTCCCGTCGCACCCGCGATTCCGACGCGATAACGCTGCACGAAACGATCTCCGGACGCGTAGTATACTCGGCGACTCGGACGTGCTTTTCGGCCGAGCGCGGAAGGCGGGCACGATGATCGGACCCGAAGACGATCGCCGCGACGACGGAAACGTGAGCTTTCCGCTCGGCACGCGCGAGCCCGGCGACGACTTCTACTGCCTCCGTTTCGAGGTCTGGTATCCGTCGTACGACTGCGCGCTGCGCACACGGTTCCGGACCTCCGCCGGGTGCCTCCGCTGCGACCAGGGCCGCTTCAACTTGAAGCGCCACGCGTCCGCGCTGCGGGGCGTTCGCTTCCCCGTCGCGGTCGGCGACTGAAAGCGCCGGCGCATCCCGCGTGCGGGGCGTCATCTTCGATCTCGACGGAACGCTGATCGACGGCTACGAGGCGATCACGACCGCCGTCAACGCGGCGCGGCGCGCGTACGAGCTGCCCCCGCTCCCCGAAAGCGACGTCCGTACCCGCGTCGGTGGCGGCCTGCTTCACCTGATGGATCAGGTCGTGGGGACCGAGCATCGCGAAGACGCCGCGAACATCTTCCGGAGCGTTTACGACCGCATCTGCGAGGAGCTCTCGCACGAGATTCCGGGAACGAGCGGCGTTCTCCGCACGCTCGCGGGATGGGGCGTTCGAATGAGCGTCGCGAGCAACAAGCCGGCCGCGTACTCCGAGAGAATCCTCGGACGCCTCGGCATGCGCTCGTTCTTCGACGCCGTCTCCGGCCCCGAAACCGCAGGCGCCCTGAAGCCGGATCCGGCGATGATCGACGCCTGCCGGCGTGCGATGGGCACCTCGGCCGCCGAGACGCTCTACGTCGGCGACATGGCGATCGACGCCGAGGCCGCCCGGCGCGCGCGCGTCGCCGTGACCCTGGTCTGCGGCGGATCGTCGTCCCGCGAGGAGCTCCTCGCCACCGGCTCCCCCGTGATCGGGTCGCTCGAAGACCTGCCCGCGCTCGTCAGGCGGACCGGGGCGCCTCCGGACTGAGGGCCCCGCGGAGCAGCCCGGTCTGCCACGCCCGCAGCTCGGGCGCCGTCCACGGATCGAGCCCGTCGACCCAGCGGGTCGCGACGTCCTCGAGCGTCGCCCGGCTCGCGAGCAGCGTCGGATCGAGCTGAAGGTCGCGCGCGAGGCGGTCGCGGGCGTCGCGGAGGATCGACACGCGAGCGACCACCGGAGCGGGAAGCTTCTCCACGACGCGCGCCGCTCTCTTCGGCCGCTCTCCCTCCGGACAAGCCGCCCCGCGCCGCACGGCCTCGAGGAACGGCTCGACCCACGGCGCGCGCGACAGCGGCGCCGGAACGCCCGGAACCGCTCGAAGCTCATCGAGGATTGCCGGGGGTCTCCTCGCAACGGCGATCAGAACCTCGTCTCGCGCGATACGGAACGGGGGCCTGTCCGCGGCGGCGGCGGTCGCATCGCGCCAGACCCAGATTTCGCGGAGGACGGCGAGGGCGGCAGGGTCGAGATCTTTCACCCCCTTCGTCCTGAGGAAGGGCTCGGGATCGTCCTCTCGGCGATCGCGCCACCGCACGCTTTGAAGGCGCTCGCACTCCTCGCGCATCCACGCCGCCCGCCCGAGCGCGTCGAGCCTCGCTCCCAAGCGCGACGCCAGCTCGGCCAGATGCCGCGTGTCCGCGACCGCGTACTCGCGCATCGCCGGAGAAAGCGGCCGCTTCGACCAATCGGCGCGCTGATGGGATTTGTCCAGGGACACATCGAGGTATTTCTGGAGAAGCGCCTGCAGCCCGACCGCGGGCTCTCCCAGAAGTCGCGCCGCGATCATCGTGTCGTACAGCCCGTCGAGCCTGAGCGAGAAGTCGCGGGAGAGCAGCCGGATGTCGTAATCCGCGCCGTGGAGGATCTTGACGATCGCCGGATCCGAAAGCGGCTGCGACAGCAGGGACAAATCGACGCCGGCCAATGGATCGACGAGCGCGTGGCGGTCCCCTGCCGACAACTGGACCAGGCACACCTTCTCCCTGTAGTGGTGGAACGAGTCGGCTTCGGTGTCGACGGCGAGCCGGTCGAGGGGGCCGGGCGAAAGCGTCGAAAGCCACGCCGAAAGACGGTCGGTCGAGTCGATCCAGGCGACGTCCATGGCGGGCGACCCTAGCGTTCGCAGACCGGCCGGGTCAAGCGGCAAGGCGCCCTTTCCGCTCCTGCGGGACGGTCGACAGGCCGAGTTCCATCGCGCTATCCTTCCGCGCCTCAAGGCCTCCCGGGGCCGGCATCGCCAAGGCTCCGGGGCCGACGACGAAAGGATCTGCATGCCCGGCACGGTGGCCGCCTCCGACTCGCTCCAAGCGTTGGGCCTCGACAAGGCACCGAAGATTCACCGGAACGATCTCGCCCCGACCCTGTACGAGGCAACGATCCACCGCGAAACCGGCAGGATCGGCGCCGGCGGCGCCCTCGTCGTCGACACGACTCCGTACACGGGACGCTCGCCGAAGGACAAATTCGTCGTGCGCGACGCCGTGACGGAGGCGCGCGTGGCCTGGGGCAGCGTGAACCAGCCGTTCGCCCCCGACACGTTCGACGCGCTCTACGAGCGCGTGCGGGCGCACCTGTCGGCTCGGGAGCTGTGGCTTCAGGACCTGCGCGCCGGTGCTGATCCGGCGGAGCGGCTCCCCATCCGCATCGTCACCGAGAGCCCGTGGCACGCCCTCTTCGCCAGGAACCTGTTCCTGCGCGTCGACGGCGGCGATCTCGCTTCCCATCGCCCCGAGTTCCACGTGGTTCACGCCCCCTCGTTTTCGGCCGATCCCACCCGGGACGGAACCCGGACCGAGGCGTTCGTCGTCGTGAACTTCACGAAGAAGATGGTTCTGATCGGCGGCACGAAGTACGCGGGCGAGATCAAGAAATCGATCTTCACGGTCCTCAACTTCCTCCTCCCCCTGCGTGGCGTCTTCCCCATGCACTGCTCGGCCAACGTGGGCCGCGCGGGGGACGTCGCCCTGTTCTTCGGACTTTCCGGCACCGGAAAGACGACGCTCTCCGCCGATCCGGAGCGCCCCCTGATCGGCGATGACGAGCACGGATGGAGCGACCAGGGCGTCTTCAATTTCGAGGGCGGCTGCTATGCGAAGGTCATTCGCCTGAACGCCGCGCACGAGCCGGAGATCCACCAGACGACGCGGACGTTCGGCACGGTTCTCGAAAACGTCGCGATCGACGCGATGGGAGCCCTCGATCTCGACAGCGACGCGAAGACCGAGAACACCCGCGCCGCGTATCCGATCGATCAGATCCAGAACATCGTCGCCGACGGCCGCGCCGGCCACCCGAAGAACGTGATCTTCCTGGCGGCCGACGCGTTCGGGGTGCTTCCGCCGATCGCGAAGCTGACGCCCGAGCAGGCCATGTACTTCTTCCTGTCCGGCTACACGGCGAAGGTCGCGGGCACGGAGCGGGGCGTCAAGGAGCCGCAGGCCACCTTCTCGGCTTGTTTCGGCGAGCCGTTCCTGCCGCTGCCGCCGAGCGACTACGCCCGGATGCTCGGCGAGAAGATCAAGCGGCACGGCCCGGGCGTGTGGCTGATCAACACGGGATGGACCGCCGGCCCGTACGGCGTCGGGCACCGCATGGCGATCCCGCACACGCGGACGATGATCCGCGCGGCGCTCGCGGGCACGATCGCGGAGGCCGCGCTCCAGAAAGACCCGGTGTTCGGGTTCCGGGTGCCGCAGTCGGTTCCCGGCGTTCCGGGCGACGTCCTCAACCCCCGGGCCACGTGGGCGGATGCCAAGGCGTTCGATGCGCAGGCCGGAAAGCTCGCGGGCATGTTCCGCGAGAACTTCAAGCGATACGGTGATCAGGTCGGCGACGACGTCAAGGCCGCGGCACCCGCCGGCTAGCGCGACGCGTCTCCGTCTTCGGGCGGCAAGATCTTCGCCGCCTCGTCGTTTCCCGGATCGAGCGCCATCGCCAGCGCGACCTCGCGCCGCGCGTCGTCGAGGCGTCCGGTCGCCAGCGCCACGCGCGCCATCGCCGCGTGGGGCTCGGCGAGCTTGGGGTCCCGGCGTGCCGCCTGGCGATAGAAGCGCAGGGCGCTCTTGTAGCGGCCGTCGACCGCCTCCAGGTCGCCTCGGGCAAGAAGCGTGAACGGAGTCGCTCGCCGCCAATCCGCGAGCAGGACCGCCGCCTTCGCCTCACGGACCCGCCCGAGGCTCATGTACAACGCGGCCAGGTTCGAGGAGATTCCCGGGTCCTTCGGATCGATCTCGAGCGCGTGCCGGTAGGCGTCCAGGGCGCCGGCGACGTCGCCGCGGCGCCGCTCGAGCACGCCGAGGTTGGCGTATCCCGCGGCAAAATCGGGGAATAACTTGAGGACGGCCGCGAGACGATCGGCCGCCAGGTCGTATCGTCCGGCCGCGAGCGCTTCGACCGCACGATTGTTCACGTACAGCGCCGCCAGCTCGAAATCGTCGAGAAGCCGGATCTGCGTCGTCGGGTCCTCCCGCACGCGATAGAAATCGAAAACCACGAAGCGATCGTGGAGCGGGTACATCGCGACGACGTGAGTCGAGAGCACGACGAGGTCGCCACGGCGCCGGCCGTTGTCGTGCGGGGTCATGTAGCCCGCTCGTACTTTCAGTCCACGCGCGCGTCCCATCGCGATGAAGAGGTTCGTGAACGAGACGCAGTTGCCGTGCCCGCTCGCCAGGGCTTCGGACGCGGTCTCCGTCAGGCCGGCGTCGTAGTCGAAGGTGAACTTCGTCTTGTCGAAGAGCGCGGCCTGGATCCGCTTGAGCTCCTCGATCGTTCCGCCGGCGGCTCCGGTGACGGCGGCCGCCGCGGCCTTGACCTCGGGGGTCACGTCGATGGGATTGGGCACCAACGCCGGGTCGAGTCCCCGCCGGGCGATCGCGCTCGACCAGGCGTCGTGGGACGGAGCCGCCGATGCCGCAAGCGCCGCCGAGCCGTCGAGAAGCAGCACGGCAACGAGGGTCGCTGCGGCGGCCGAGGCCGATCTCACGCTTCGATCGTACGACCCGTGCCGGGCCTCCGCACGCCACAAATAATTGTCGCATCCAATGTTCACGATCGAATCGAAATGCGCCTCTCCATGACGCAGGAATCACATGCTGCGTAAAGCCCGCGTAGGAAATCAACCTAAATCCGATTAGGACATTGGCCGGTAACTTGCTGATGCGACGCCGGAATGAAATTTCGCGTCCCACTCATCGTCCTCTCAGCGATCGTCTCGTTCTCATTTACGGCTCCGGCCGGCGCGCAGAACTGCGACACGGCCCCGCTGTTCGACCTCGGCGGCCCGGTGTGCAGCTCGGACCGGCAAGATTTGCCCTGTGCGTGCTCGGAGTGCCTCGTCTGGAACGCGTCCCCGTCCGCGACGTGGTACGAGATCCAGCGGTGCGACCACGGGGGTGGGAACTGCACGATCGTGGGCGACACGCGCTGGCGGAACCGGCCCGCGTTCCGCTTGTCGTCGAGTGTCACGATCCCCGCAGTCTTCCCCACGGTCTGGTGCGCGGCCTGGGACCGGTCGTTTCCGTTGGCCGGCCGCGTCTACGACTACTCCGTGAGGGCGTGCGCCACCGGCAGCGCCGGCGCCGTATGCGCCACACAGCTTTCGAACGCCGTGGCCTACGCGGCGGCCCCCTACATGTGCATCGATCGCGGGCTCGAGGTGCCCTGCGCAGCGAGCGGGCCGCCTCCCGGCGCGGCGATGAACGACTTGAACGGCAACGGCATCCCCGACGCCATGGACCCCGACATCGACGGTGACGGCGTCCCGAACGACCGCGACAACTGTCCGTACACGTACAACGTCGGCCAGCGCGACGCGGACGGCGACGGGGTCGGCGATGCCTGCGACCCCGATCCCCTCGTCCCCGGAAGCGCGCGCCCCGACACCGACGGCGACGGTGTCGACGACCTCAAGGACAACTGCCCGGGCGTCTACAATCCGACTCAGTCCGATCGCGACGGCGACGGTACGGGCGATGCCTGCGACAACTGCGTTTCCGAGTACAACCAGATGCAGTCCGACTTCGATCACGACGGTCAAGGCGACCGCTGCGACGTCGACGACGGCGAGGTCTACGCCGTATGGGGCACGCGCACCCAGCTGATCTGGCTCCCGGAGACCGGCTATCAGACGTGGTGCGTCTATCGGGGAGATCTGGCCGTCCTTCGCGCGACGTCGGTGTACACGCAGGCGCTCGGGTCCAATTCGATCGCCGCCCGGTCGTGCGGCATGACGACTCCGGCTTTCGACGACAGTCTCGTCCCCGCTGCCGGAAAAACCGCGTTCTACCTCGTTGCTCCGCGCCCGAGCGCTCCCGGGCTCGAGCTCGGCAAGGACAGCGATGGTAAGGACCGGCCGAACGACAACCCGTGTCCTTGAGCCGCAACGCGCGCGAAGTCAGTACGGGAAATCGGCGGGGCGGGCGTAGAGGCCTTCGGGGTGAGTCGTCGAGAGGGACTCGGCGTTCGGCGAGCGCTCGCCGGCTGCGACGAGCCAGACGCGGTATCGATCGAAGTCGCTGAAATTCACCGGTGCGCTGACGAACGCGTTCCGGATCCAGAGTGCGATGCGGTCGTAGCGGGCGGCATATCGGTGGACCGATTCGTCGAGCCGTTCTCCCGGCGAGAGAGAGATCCGGCTTCCCGCATGCCACGCGCGACGGATCTCGATGGCCGAAAGGCTGACGCCGCGCTCGTCGAACACCTGCGTCTCGAACATCGGGTCGAGCATGGTCCACCGCCCCTGGTCCGCGAGCCACGCCTCGACCACTTCGTGGTCCTCGATCGTGACCACCCGCGCCGGCATACCGAACGACTGGAGCGCCTGCACGAGGACGAAGGCGTACTGCGCGCAAAAGCCGCCCGTGCGCCCTGAGCGGATCTCGACGAGCGTGGTCGTCGCGTCGGGCGGCGGATAGGGGTCGGGGCGGCCCGGATCGAACTGATCGCGCGTCCAGTGAAGGAGCTTGCGGGCGCGCTCTTCGTCGGAGGCGACGCGGCCCACGGCGCGGTCGAGGTTCTCGGCGGCGCGGAACGGTGCCAGCGGGATCGAGCCATCCCACATGCACGCGAACCGCGACTTGTGCCGCACCGCGGTCCGGGGCAGCCAGAGGGGGACGTGGATGGGATCTTGATCCTCGAGCGATGCTTCGCCCGGACGCGGCGTCGCATAACGGCGCACGCCGCTCCATCCCGCGACGAAGGCCACCGCGGCAGCGGTCACGATGACGGCCAATCTCGAAGTCCGAATGATCGGGTCCCCCGACATGGAAACGTGAATCCCCCTCCCCCGGGAGTCAAGCCGTGTCCCGGTCCCGAGAAAAGCTCGTGATTTCAGTCCTGATCCAGCATGCGCAGGCGCCAATGGCCCATGTCGAGCGCCGATCGTCCGGCGATCGTCCACGTCGCTGCGTCGTCGCCGTGATCGGCGTGGAGCAGCGCGATGGGCCCCCGCGATTCTCCCTCGGCTCGAAGCGGGACGAAGCCGAGCCGGCTCAGCGCCTCCCGCACTTCGGGCGCGTCCGTCGCCGTCCACGAGACGAGCTCGGAAAAACGTCCCCGCGTCACCGCCTCGGCCAGGAGGCGCGAGCCGACCTCGCCGCGAGAGGCCTCCCAGTCGGAGACGTTCACCCGGGTCCGGACACGCCACTCCGTCCGCACTCGATCGAGCACGAGATACCCTTCGAGCCTCTCGCTCCAGGCGTACAGGTAGCGGTACTCGAGCCGCGGATTGCGGAAGACCCACGAGAGATACGCCTCGCTCCGTTCGTGATGAATGCGCTCATCGGCCGGAAGCCGCGAGCACAGCGCGGCCATCTCCGCGGGCCGCGGCTCGGAGGCCACCTCGACGGAATAACCCCCACCGTCGCTCGATCGGTGCGCGGCACGGTCCAGCGCGAGGAACGGCCGCTTCTCGCTCGGCGCGTAGAAAAAGGAGGAATCCGCCAGTCGCCACAGGAGCGGCCACGAGCCGGCCGCGCCGCGCAGGGCGCGGAGCCGGCGCGGCTCGCTCGAGGTGCGGACCACGGCGCGCAACTCTCCGATCGCGCGATACCCTTCGGCCAGCGACGAAAAGAGGGTGAGGCGCCCCGACCGCAGGCTGATCAAGAACGGATAGCCGCGCGCGTGTGCCTGCTCGACCAGCGCGCGGATCAAGCGGCGCGCCAACCCGCGATCCCGATGCTCGGGCGCTATGACGAGATCGTCCGTGTACGGGAGATCGATCGACGCCCCGCTTCGTCCGGCTCGCCAGCGCGCGCCGCAGATTCCGCGCATCCCGACGACGTCGTCGCCGTGGAGCGCAACGCACGCGATCGGCCGTGCGAGAAACGGGTTCTGCTCGTATTTCCAATCGAAGTACGCACGATTCAACGCCGGGTCGGCGCCCCATAGATGGCGCTGAAGCTTGAGGACTTGGCTCTTGTGGGCCGCTTCGTACGGGACGATCGCGTACGGATCGGACGCCCCGGCGATCACGGGGCGCCTCGATCCTTCGGCTTCCGGGCCTCGATATATCGAACGATGTCCTCCACGGTGTCGAGCTCCGTCCTCACGTTGACCCGGACCACGTCGACGGGTGCCCCGGCTCGCTCCTCGATCCAGAGGATGAGCGAGAAGAGCGCCGACGAGTCGAGCCGGCCGGATCGAATGAGCGACGTGTCGTCGCTCAGGTTCGCTCCGGGGGCGCTGCCGGCGAGAAACTCGATCAGATCGTCCCGCAGCGACGTCACGCGGAACCCGCCGGGCCGTGGAGGATGGCGGGCGTGAGCCGCTCGCACTGGTCCCGCACGGCCGCGCGGTTCAGCTTTCCCCGCGAGGTTCGGGCTATTTGCGGAACGACGTACCAGCGCGCCGGCCGCTGGTGCGGCGCCAGGTGCCGCTCGACCCATTCCCGCAGGCGCGACAGCGTCGTCGGATCGCTCGATTCGAGCACGACGGCGGTGCCGACGTTCTCGCCGAGCAGGGCGTCCGCGATCGGAAACGTGCAGACGTCGACGACCCCGTCGAACCTCTCGACCACGTTGTCGATGTCGGCGGGGTACACCTTCATCCCGCCCTTGTTGATCTCGTCCCGTTCCCGGCCCTTGAGGTAGAGGAGCCCGCGCTCGTCGATGCTCCCGATGTCTCCGGTCATGAACCATCCTTGCGAGACGACGGCGGAGGTGAGGTCGTCCCGCTCGAGATATCCGCGCATCAGCGCCGGCGTCTTGACCCAGACGGGACCGCTCTCACCGGCCGCCGCCGCTTCGGCGTACGCGGGCGGCTCGGCGGCGCTGCCGCTCCGGAGCACTTTCACGATTCCGCCCCATGGCTCCCCGGTCAGCCCATCCTCCGCGGCGAAGTCGGGTCCCGGAAGGCCGGCCAGCCAGCTTCCCGTTTCGGTGATGCCGTACGCATTGCGCACGTCCCGCGTCCCGCTCCACTCCCGGACCTGATCCCACAACACCGCGGATAGCGGAGCCGAGCCGCAGAAGACGCGCTCCAGACTGCGTCGCGCCGGCGGCCGGCTCGTCTTGAGCGCGATCCGCCAGACCGGCGGCACGGACGACAGGAACGTGATCGCGTGTTTGTCGATCAGCGACCCCAGCTCGGTGAGGATGTCGGCCTGAAACGGCGGCAGGACGAACAGGTGCTTCCCGCTCAGCCACGGGAACAGGCTGTTGCAGATCAGTCCATGCCCGAAGTGGGTCGGAAGGAGAGTCAGCGTGTTCCGGAACGCGTTCAATCCGAGGTTGTCGCGCAGGCTGGTCCAACGCGCCCGCAGCGAGCGGTGCGTGTGCACGACCCCTTTGGGCTGGCCGGTCGAGCCCGACGTGAAGAGGATCAGCGCATCTTGGTCGAGATTCACGGCGGCGGCGACCCGGCCGGCGAGGGAGCCCGACGGCTCTCGACCTTCAGCGCCGGCGAGCACAGTCGTCTGCCCCGCGTCGAACGCACGCATCACCTCAGCGGCTGGATCGCGATCCCAGACCGAAAACCGCGGCTTGGCCGCCCGGGCGACCGTCTCGACCTCAAACGGGGTCCAGCGCGGATCGATCGGAACGGCGCACGCCCCGAGCATCCAGGTCGAAAGGAGATCCACGAAGAACTCGAGCGAGTTCCCGTAGTGAATGAAGACCCTATCGCCCGCCCGGAGGCCGAGCTCGGCGAACAGCGCGGTGCGCCGGTCCACGCGACCTCGGATCTCGGGTGCGCTCCAGTGCCGCCCGGTCAGAGGCTCCGTGAGCGGCCCCGGATCTGTCTCCAAGAAAATGGCAGCCTCCGAACGTCCCCCGGAGCGCCGATTGTCCCTTGAAACCCGCAAAAGAGAAAAATAGGCGCGGCATCCCGCCCGGGAGTCGGTATAACTCATTCAGGTGCCAGGACGGGGGGCCGTCGTGCGCTTGGGGTTTGTGTCTCTCTGGCTTTTGACTTGTTCTTGGGCCTTCGGGCAGAGCGACGCCCCTGCGCCCAAGGCCCCGTCGCCTCCTCCGGCGATGCAGTTCACGACGCTCGAGGATCTCTACGGCGACACCGGCAACCAGTTCCGTGGCGCGCTCGAGATGTTCACGCGCGAGCGGACGGTGGGCATACCCACCGTCGCCGGAGGGTTCGGTATCGCCGTCGACGACATGGTCGTGAGCTGGAAGGAAACCCGTCTGGACGAAGATTCCCACACGCACTGTGCCAGCGGAGGCGTCTGCGCGGTGCTCGAGGCGTCGGCCGGCGTGGCGTACGAGGGAAACGGATTCATCGCGTTGACGGTGACCGATCCGACGCCCTACGACGCCCTGCATCCGCGCAACGATTGCAATGGGGATGGCGACTACGACGATCCGGGGGACACGACCGACTGCAACGGCAACGGCAAGGCCGACGTGACCGTCAAGGTCACGACCGACGCGCCCGGTGAGACTTCGGGTGAGATCGTGGTGCTCGACGCCGTCGCCCCCGGCAGCCCCGTCTACAAGGGAACCATCCCGTATTCCACGTTCTACGACTCGGCAGGAACGCTGTTCGTGGCGCAATCCGGAACGCTGCTGCCGCGCGTCCACGCCGTCTATCTCGACCGGAACGACGGGACCGGTTCGCCGTGCAGGAACGCGCTCGATCCGGCGAAGCAGGGCCAGGTCGAATCGGACGTCACCGTGACGGTGACGTCCGGCCGCATCACGGTCAACACGTTCAAGGTCAACCTCGTCAGCACGTGCACCTCCAACGGGGCTCTCTGCACGAAGAACAGCGACTGCCCGGGCGGGGCCGCTTCGACCGAGTGCCTGCGCTGCTCCGTCCTGACCTCGAAACCGTGCGATCCCGACGCGACGTCGGGAGCGCAGTACTGCGCGCACACGCCGTCGGAGCAGGGCTCCTGCACCAGCACGGCCGGCAAGGGCGACGCGGACGGGTTCGCCGACGCGAACGAGACGATCCAGCTCGCGGTCCAGTTCGCGAACAAGACCGGCGTCGACGTGGACGACCTGACGGCGACGCTTGGGACGAACAGCCCGAACATCGCGTGCATCACCCGGTCCACGATCAACGTCGGATCACTCGCCGCCGGGGCGTTGAGCAACTTGGCCACGACCCCGGCGTTCCAGTTCAAGGTGGCCAACGTCAACCGGGCCAATGTCTCCGACACGCTCCAGGCGACGTTCGTCATCACGATGCGCTCGAACAGGTTCGACGCTTTGACGCGCGCGACGACGATCACGCTCGATCTCGATCTCAACGCGACGGGCACGGCGACGACGTCCCCGTTCGTGGAAAGCTTCGAGACGAACGGCGCGGGCGGGATCGGTCAGTTCTTCAAGCTGAGCAATCTCGACCAGAACAAGCACAGCGAGCTGCTTTCGGACGGCTATCGCTGCCAGTACAACGACCCGTTCGGCCTGAACACCAACAGCGCCGGGGAGACCGATTGCTTCCTGGGCTTCACGACCGACGGCACCGCCAACCTCAACGACTGGCACGTCCACACGAGCGCGACCGGGGCTTCGGGAGCCGGGATGGGACGTGCGTTCAGCGGTGCCAAGTCGGCTCACTGGGGCGTTCACAACGTGGCCAGCTCGCCGACCGGCGACACCTACCGGTTCAAGCAGCTCGACGCGCTCGAGACGACGAATCCCGTGTTCTTGCCGGTCGCCAGCGCGAGCCCGGAGCTCAACTTCGCCCAGCAGATCTCGTTGATCGACGGCACGAGCGGCGTTGGGGTCACGTTCGGCGAGGCGCCCGACCGCGCCGTCGTCGAAGTCCAGGCCGCCGTCAACGGCGTGCCGCAGGGAAACTGGATCAAGATCTATCCTTACCAGAACATCTATGACGAGCAAGGAACCGACGACTTCAGCAACTGCACGTTCGACCCGGTGGACGACGGAAACAACGAGGACAGCTTCTTCGATCCGACGGACCCCCAGCGGTTCTACGGGCCGTCCTCGACGTGCTTCCCCGAGTTCAACTTCGTCCGTCAAGGCCAGACCGACTATCGCAAGCAGTTCGACGTCAACGACATCGGGAACGCCAGCGACGGCCCAGGGCTGCAGGGTTGTTCGTCCCCTCCGACCGCGGGCTGCTTGCCGGCCAATACCCCGGTTCGGATCTACAACCCCGGCACCTGGGTTCGCCCGCGCTTCTCGTTGACCGGGTTTGCGGGGCGCGCGATCCGCATCCGATTCCTCGTGACCACGATCGAGGTTGGACAGACGCAACTGGCCTTCAACTTTTTCGGTCGCAACGACGTGGTGGGCGACGACGGCTGGTACATCGACGACATCCACATCGACCAGGCTTTGGCCACGGCGCTGACGCTGGCGGTCGACACCGCCAATATCAGCGCGAATGCCATCCCGTGCGGCACGTGCTCCGGACTGACGGCCGGCCTGACGGCGACCCCATCGAGCGTGTCCGGTCCGGGTCAGGTCGTGTCCCTCGACGGCAAGAGCTCGTCGGTGACCAGCTGCTTGAACGGCATCCTCCAGTATCAATTCTGGGTCGACGCCAACAACAACTCGGTGATCGGCGATGCCGGAGATACGTTGCTCCGAGACTTCTCCGACAACCCGTCGATTGTCGACGCTCCGCAGGCGACGACGGCCTATGGGCTCGTCGTACGCTGCTCGACGAGTCCGTCGTGCGGCAGCGCGGTCGATGCGTCGAGCGCGCGCGTCGTCGTCCCGGTAAGCTGTCCGACGTCATCGACCCTGAGCGTGGCGTCGATTCGTGTGTCGAAGCCCGATCTCGCAACCGCGGAGCCCGATTCCCGGGCGGCGGTGAGCGGCTGGGGCGGAGGCCTGTTCGTCACGGCGGTCCGCGGCGATCTTGGCGCGCTCCGTGCCTCCGGCGGGTTGACCAACGTCGACTCCGGCGGATGTCTCGCCGCAGGCGGTTTCTCGTCGTCCGTGACCGATAACGCCCCGCCCGATGCCGGCGGGACGTATTACCTCGTGCGCACGCCTTCGGCCTGCAACGTGGCGGCGTCGGGCTCGTTCGCCCAGGTCCCCTCGGATCCCCGGGAGGTCGCCGGAGCCGGAGGCACCCGCGACGCGGACATCGCGACGGATCCCGACGCCTGCCCTTGAATCGGCAGGGCCCCCGTCGTCGCTTGGAGCCCGCACGAGCCAAAAAATCGGCGCGGCATTGCGCGCGCTTGTCGGTATAACTCATTCAGGCAACAAGGCGGGAGGCCGTTGTGCGCCTGGGGCTCGTTTTCGTTAGCGTTCTCATCTGCTCGCGGGCCGTAGCCCAGAGCGATCCCCCTGCGCCCAAGACCCTGGCACCTCCCCAGCCCATGCAGTTCACGACGCTCGAGGACCTGTACGGCGACACCGGCAACCAGTTCCGCGGCGCGCTCGAGATGTTCACGCGCGAGCGGACATTCTCGGTGCCGACCGTTGCCGGAGGATTCGGCATCGCCGTCGACGACATGGTCGTGAGCTGGAAGGAAACGCGCCTGGACGAAGATAGTCACACGCACTGTGCCAGCGGAGGGGTCTGCGCGGTGCTCGAGGCATCGGCCGGCGTCGCGTACGAGGGAAACGGGTTCATCTCGCTGACGGTGACGGATCCGACGCCCTACGACGCGGTTCATCCGCGCAACGACTGTAACGGAGACGGCGACTACGACGATCCGGGCGACACGACCGACTGCAACGGCAACGGGAAGGCGGACGTGACCGTCAGAGTCATCGCCGACGCTCCCGGAGAGGTCTCGGGCGAGATCGCGGTGCTCGACGCCGTCGCCCCTGGAAGCCCGGTCTACAAGGGAAGCATTCCATATTCCACGTTCTACGATGCGCCGGGCACGCTGTTCGTCGTGCAAAGCGGAACGCAGCTTCCCGTGGTCCGAGCCGTCTACCTCGACCGCAACGACGGGACCGGCTCGCCGTGCCGGAACGCCATCGAGCCGTCGCTGCAAGGCCAACTCGAATCCGATGTCGCGATCACCGTGACGACAGGCCGGATCACGGTCAATGCCTACAAAGTCAACCTCGTCAGCACGTGCACCTCCAACGGCGCTCCCTGCACGAAGAACAGCGACTGCCCGGGCGGCGCCGCTTCGACCGAGTGCCTGCGCTGCTCCGTCCTGACCTCGAAGCCGTGCGATCCCGACGCCACCTCAGGACCGACTTTCTGTGCCCACACGCCGTCCGAGCAAGGCTACTGCACGAGCACGGCCGGGAGGGGCGATGCGGACGGCTTCGCCGACGCGAACGAGACGATTCAGCTCGCGGTGCAGTTCGCCAACAAGAGCGGAGTCGACGTGGACGAGCTGACGGCGACCCTCGGCACGAACAGCCCGAACATCGAGTGCATCAGCCGGTCCACGATCAACGTGGGATCGCTCGCCGCCGGGGCGTTGAGCAACCTTGCCACGACCCCGGCGTTCCAGTTCAAAGTCGCCAATGTGAACCGCGCGAACGTCTCGGACACGCTCCAGGCGACGTTCGCGATCACGATGCGCTCGAACAAATTCGACGCCTTGACGCGCGCGACGACGATCACGCTGGACCTCGACCTCAACGCGACGGGCAATTCGACGACGTCCGCGTTCGTGGAGGGCTTCGAGACGAACGGGGCCGGCGGCATCGGCCAGTTCTTCAAGCGGAGCAATCTCGATCAGAACAAGCACTCCAACGCGCTCTCGGACGGGTACCGCTGTCAATACAACGACCCGGACAACATTTACTCCTTCAGTTTCCGCGAGACCGATTGCTACCTGGGGTTCGTGACCGACAGCACGGCCAACCTGAATGACTGGCACGTTCACACGAGCGCCACCGGATCATCCGGAGCCGGGATGGGCCGCGCGTTTTCGGGAGTGAAGTCGGCGCATTGGGGCGTTCACAACACGGCTAGCTCGCCGACCGGCGACACCTACCGCTTCAAGCAGCTGGACGCGATCGAGACCGTGAACGCGATCTTCCTGCCGCTCATCACCGCCAATCCGGAGTTGAACTTCGCGCAGCAGGTGTCGTTCATCGACAACACCAGCGGCGTCAACGTCACCGCCGGCGAGTCCCCGGACCGCGGCGTGGTCGAAGTCCAGGTCGCCTCGAACGGCGTTCCGCAGGGGCCGTGGATCAAGATCTACCCCTACCAGAACGTCTACGACCAGCAGGGCACCGACGACTTCAGCAATTGCCTGTTCGACCCGGTGGACGACGGCAACGATGAAGACAGCTTCTTCGATCCCACCGATCCGCACCACAACCCCTACGGGCCGTCCTCGACGTGCTTCCCCGAGTTCAACTTTGTCCGCCAGGGCCAGACCGACTATCGGAAGACGTTCGACGTCAACGACATCGGGGCGGCGAGCGACGGTCCGGGCCTGCAGGGCTGCTCCGGCGCGGGCTGCTTGCCGGCCAACACCCCGGCGCAGATTTTCAACCCCGGGACGTGGATCCGTCCTCGTTTCTCGTTGAGCGGGTTCGCCGGACGCGCGATCCGGATTCGCTTTCTCGCGACCACGTCCGAAATCGGCGCGACGGCGCTGGCGTCGAACTTCTTCGGCCACAACGACGTCGTCGGCGACGACGGCTGGTACATCGATGACATCCACATCGACCAGGCCTTGGCCAACGCGCTGACGCTCGCCGTCGATACCGCTAACATCACCGCGAACGCACTCCCCTGCGGCGCGTGCTCCGGCCTGACGGCGGCCCTGACGGCGACCCCCGTGAGCCTTTCCGTTCCGGGTCAGGTCCTTTCCCTCGAGGGAAAGAACTCTTCGGTGACCAGCTGCTTGAACGGCATTCTCCAGTATCAATTCTGGATCGATGCCAACAACAACTCGGTGATCGGCGATGCCGGCGACACCCTGCTGCGCGATTTCAGCGACAACCCCGGTTTCGTCGATGCGCCCCTGGCGACGACAGCCTACGGGCTCGTCGTGCGCTGCTCGACGAACCCGTCGTGCAGCAGCGCGGTCGATGCGTCGAGCGCGCGCGTCGTCGTCCCGGTGAGCTGTCCGTCGACGTCGACTCTGAGCGTGGCGTCGATCCGTGTGTCGAAGCCCGATCTCGGAACCGTGGAGCCGGATTCGCGGGCGACTATAAGCGGGTGGGGCGGAGGTCTGTTCGTCACCGCGGTTCGCGGCGATCTCGGCGCGCTCCGCGCCTCCGGCGGCCTCACCAACGTCGACTCCGGTGGATGTCTCGCCGCGGGCGCGTTCTCGTCGTCCGTGACCGACAACGCCCCGCCCGACGCCGGCGGGACGTACTACCTCGTCCGCACGCCTTCGGCCTGCAACGTGACGGCCTCGGGCTCGTTCGCGCAGGTCCCCTCGGATCCCAGGGAGATCGCAGGCGCCGGAGGCACGCGCGACGCCGACATCGCGGCGGATCCCGACGCCTGTCCGTGAGGCTCCGCGCGTCCTACGGACAGGTCGACGTCACTCGGGGCGAGCCGTTGCTCTGATTGCCGAGCGTGCCGTTCCCGCAGGCGTTCTCCCCCCGCGAGAGATACCAGAACCCGGCGCCCGCAGCGGGAAGCGCCGCGTCCGTCAGGGCCGTGCTCGTGAGATCGTCGAAGCAGGTCTCGTCGCCCGCGCCGGGGCCCACCGGGAGTCCGTCGAGCGCACCGCGGACGACGTCGTAGCGTACCGCCTGCGCGTCGGCGTTCCACGAGATCGTCTGCTTGTCGCCGGCGATCGCCTCGCCTGCGAGCTCGCCGGGCGGCGTGATCGTGACGTGCCCGCAACCCGCGGCGCCGTTGCAGGCGTCCGTGGTGCATGGATTGGCGTCGTCGCAGAGGCCCCCGCCCCCGTCGTCGATCGTGCCGTTGCAGTCGTCGTCCTTGCCGTTGCAGGACTCGACCGCTCCCGGATGAATCGCCGGATTCCCGTCGTCGCAGTCTCCTCCGCAGAGCGTGTAACCGTCGGCATCGCGGTCGACGTCGATCCCGTAACGGCCGCCGCTGCTGAGGTCGTCGGAGTTGCCTCCGATGCCGAACCCACCCCAGACGATCATGTCGCTGCCCGTCCACACGGCCGTGTGGTTGCTACGGTACGCAGGGGCGTAAGCCGTCGACGTCGGCTTCCACGTGTCGGCGGCCGGGTCGTACCGCCCTCCGCTGCCGTAGAAGGTGTCCCCGCCCCAGACGATCATCTCGTTCCCGGTCCACAAGGCGGTATGACCGCTGCGACCGCTCGGCGCACCCGTCGTGGACGTGGGCGTCCAAACGAGGGCCTCGGGATCGAGCCGCGCATCCGGGCTGGGGTAGCCACTGACACCCTGGCCGCCCCACACGATCATCTGCGCTCCCGTCCAGACGGCGGTGTGGTGAGAGCGCGCGCCCGGCGCACCCGCGCTGGGCGTTGCGTCCCACGAGTCGAGCGCGGGGTCGTAGCGTCCGCCGGTGTCGAGGTTGCCCGCGTTGTATCCGCCCCAGACGACCATGTAATGTCCCGACCAGATCGCCGTCTGGAAATCTCGAGCCGTGGGGGCGCCCACGGTGGCCGTGGCCGTCCACACGTTCGTCGCCGGATCGTACCGTCCGCCGGTGTTCTGCATGCTGCCGCCGTAGCCGCCCCAGACGATCATCTGGGTTCCGGTCCAGACCGCGGTGTGAAACGCGCGCACGGTCGGAGCCACCGACGTCGTCACGGCCGACCACGAGTTGGCCACGGGGTCGTACCGGCTGCCGGTCCTCAGATACGTCCCCGCCGAAACGCCTCCCCAGATCACCATGCGGCTTCCCGTCCAGACGGCGGTGTGGCCGTAGCGGATCGTGGGTGCGCTCGTCGTCGTCGTATCGGTCCACGCGTCGGTCGCGGGGTCGTAGCGGCCCCCGGTGTTCAACGCGCCGCTTGCATTCTGGCCGCCCCAGACGAGCATCAGGGATCCGGTCCAGACGGCCGTGTGATCGTGACGCGCGTCGGGATCGGTTCCCGTCGACGTTGCCGTCCATGAATTTCCGGTGGGATCGTACCGGGCGCCCGTGTTGAACGGACCGAACGAGTTCCCGCCCCACAGGATTAATCGCGTCCCGGTCCAGATCGCGCTGTGCCCTTCTCGAGCCGACGGCGCGTTCGTGGCGGTCGTGGCGCTCCACGTGTTCGCGGACGGGTCGTAGCGGCTGCCGGTGGCGAGATAGTTCGTCCCGTCGTAGCCGCCCCAAACCACCATGCGCGTGCCGGTCCACGTGGCCGTGTGGCTGTAGCGCGCCGCAGGCGAGTTCGCCGTCGCCGTCCACGTGTCGGTCGCCGGGTTGTAGCGGCTGCCGGTGTTGAGCGCACCGGTGTCGCCGTACCCGCCCCAGACGACCATCACGCTTCCGGTCCAGACCGCGGTGTGCGCATTTCGCGCCGTCGGAGCGTTCGTGAGGTTGGTCGATGTCCACGTGTTCGTCGCGGGGTTGAATCGCCCGCCCCAGCTCAGATTGCCGCTGTTACCGTACCCTCCCCACTCGATCATCTCGGTGCCGGTCCACACGACCGAGCTCCCGTACCCCGCAATCCAGCCGGTCATGAACGACCACGTGTCCGTGGCCGGGTCGTAGCGCGCAGACGTGCTGAGCGCGGATCCGTTGTAGCCGCCCCAGAGGAGCATCTGGGATCCCGTCCAGACCGCCACATGAGCGCTGCGCGGCGTCGGCGCACCGACCATCGAGGTCGGGGTCCAAGTGTCCGACACGGGGTCGTACCGTCCACCCGTTCCGATCGGACCACCGTCGTAGCCGCCCCAGACGACCATCAACGAGCCGGTCCAGACGGCCGTATGGGAGATGCGCGGTGACGGCGCATTCACGACCGTCATCGGAGTCCACGTGTCCGTCGCCGGATCGTAGCGCGATCCCGTGTTGAAATTGACGGTCGGGACGTTGGTGTTGGCCGACCCGCCCCACACGATCATCAGGCTGCCGGTCCAGACCGCCGTGTGCACGGTCCGGCCGTCGGGGAAATCGTCGAGCGCCCCGTTGTCCCACGCATCGGCCACGCACGGCGTCAGCGCTGTCGCGGGGCTCGGCTCCGGAAGCTTGGTCAGTCTCGGGACGACCGTGGGGACCGCCAACTCGTCGAACGTCGGCGCCGCCGATTCCCACCACTCGTCCTGGCTCCTGCCGTGGAACCGCTCGTCGGACTTGAAGAAATTCCTCGTCAGCCGGCCCGCGAGCGTGGGGCGCACGAGGCACTCGAGGATCAGCAATGGATCGTCGCCGAGCGCGGCGTACAGCTCCCGTAGCCGGTCGGGCATACGCGTCCCCTGCGTCATGCGGCTCAGCTCGTGCTCGAGGGCGTCGGCCGTCACGGGCGTGTGCCACATCTCTTCGAGCGCGACCGACTGCTTCAAGGCCGTTCTGACCTTGGATTCGATCACCGCACGCGGGACCGCTTTCTCGAACGGCTCGGTCGCCCCGATCTGGTGCGCGTAGTAGACGCGCTCGATCGCCTCCTGCGCCTTCACGCGGTCCTCGAACGTCAGCTCGCGCGCGTGAGAGGGATTTGCCGCCAGCAAAGCGAGGACCACGGACGCGAGGGACGAGAGTCTCATGATGGCTCCGCACGCGAGATTCGCGGCCGTTTCTTATACGACGAACTGCGGCCGGAATCCTCCCTTTCGGTCCGTCCGCCGATCGGGCACAATTCGATTCTTTGAGGTGACGCGTGCCTGATTGCGATGTCTTGGTTGTCGGCGGTGGGCCGGCCGGCTCGACCATCTCGGCCCTACTCGCCGAGAAGGGCTGGCGTGTCACGCTTCTCGAAAAGGATCGCCATCCGCGCTTCCACATAGGCGAGTCCCTCCTGCCGTGGAACCTGCCGATCTTCGAGCGGCTGGGAGTCCTCGATCAGGTCCACGCGATCGGCATCAAGAAGCCCGGGGCGGATTTCAACTCGGGGATGGAAGTCGAAGGCCACCACCAGTTCCACTTCAGCTTCCAGCTCGATCCCAGCCGGCCCTACGCGTATGAAGTCCGCCGCTCCGAGTTCGACCACATCCTCCTGAAGAACAGCGCCTCGAAGGGCACGCAGGTCGTCGAGGGCGTCCGCGTGACGAGCGTCGAATTCCCGGACGGCGGCGATCCCGTCGCGCACTCGGTCGACGAGCAAGGGGCGAAGCGCACCTGGACGTGCCGATTCTTCGTCGACGCTTCGGGCCGGGACACGCTCCTGTCGGGTCAATTCAAGCTGAAGCAGAAGAACCCGCACCATGCGAGCGCGGCGATCTTCGGCCACTTCAGGAACGTCGATCGGCGCCTCGGCGAGTACGAGGGCAACATCAGCGTCTACTGGTTCCAGCACGGCTGGTTCTGGATGATCCCCCTGAAGGACGGCACCATGAGCGTCGGGGCCGTCTGCCGCCCGGCCTACCTCAAGCAGCGAACCGTCGGCGTTCCGGAATACCTCCTCGAGACGATCGCGCTAGCCCATCCGGAGATGCGCCACCGCATGCGAAACGCCGAGCTGATCGACGGCGTCGCCCGCGCGACCGGCAACTACTCGTATCAATCGAGCCGCATGCGCGGGGAGCGCCACATGATGGTCGGCGACGCCTACGCGTTCGTCGACCCGATCTTCTCGAGCGGCGTCTTGCTCGGCATGAACAGCGGCGTGCTCGGCGCCTCCGCCGTCGATGCGTGGCTGCGCGATGCGCCCGATGCCGAAGCACAGTTCGCTCACTTCGAGCGCATGGTGCGCCGGGGCGTCGCGACGTTCTCCTGGTTCATCTGGCGGTTCAATTCGCCGGGAATGCGCAGCCTGCTGCTGAACCCCGGGAATCCCCTGCGCGTGCAGGAAGCGGTGACCTCGTTGCTCGCCGGCGACGTGTTCCGCAACGTCGGAGCGCGCTCGCGTTTCCTGCTGTTCAAGCTCTTCTACTACATGTTCAGCATCAAGCACGCGCGCGAGTCGTTCCGGCTGTGGTGGTTGCGGGTGAGAAACCCGAGCGTCGCGTTCACGGGAGGCACGACGCCGGTGGACGCCGCCTGAAGGAACTCGGTCCTATTGCTGAGGACCGTCCGGATACCGCTGGAACCGCCCTCCGGAGTAGCAGATCTCATCGTTGAAGAACGAGGTGGGCCCCGGAGTGCAATTGTTCCCCGTGGCGTCTTTCCCCTGGGAGTAAATCGTGTAGGCCAGGGGCGTCGAATCGGCCTGGATCGCGTTGGCCCAACCGTCGACGAGCGGCATGGAGTTGAAGAAGATCGGATCGATCACGGCCTTGATGGCGGGGAGGTTATTGGCGGTGGGGTAGTTCGCGTTGTCGATGGCGTACGCCTCGACGGCGGCGCCGATCGTGCGGATGTCCGACATCGTCCGCTTTTGCTTCCCCTTGTCGACGGCATTCATGAGATTAGGGATGGCGATGGCGGAGATGAGCCCGATGATCGCCACCACGATCAACAGCTCGATCAGCGTGAACCCGCGCGAACCCGATCTCACGAGGCTCTCATCCAGGGACCGAGAGTTCAAGCGGGATGCCAACGCGCCGGGGTCCCCGCCCAAGCGGATCTGCGCCGAAAAACGCTTGATTTCCCGGCCGTGCATGACAAGAACTGTGCCCGTTTCACAGCGCGCCGACGTGATTTGTCACCTCGGCTCGACGAGTTTCTCGTGAATCTGGCGCGTCAGCGTCTCGGTTCGAACGGCCAGTTGTTGGACCTGCTCCGTGAGGCGGGTGTTGGCCTCGAGCAGCTTTCGTAACGCGTCGGCCTGCCGCGCCGCGATCTCCTGCCGCTCGACGTTCGCGCGGGCCAGCTCTTCGCGATGCTGCGCATCTGCCTCGGCGTGCGCCTTGTCCCGGTCGGCCTGACGAGTCTGGGCAAGGAGGATGAGCGGCGCGGCGTAGGCCGCCTGAAGGCTGAAGGCGAGGTTGAGCAGAATGAATGGATACAAATCGAAGTGGGCATATCCCAGCACGTTGACCGCGATCCACGCCGCGACGATCACGGTCTGAGCGACGAGGAACGTCGGGGTGCCGAAGAATCGGGCGAAGCCCTCGGCGGCTTGGCCGAACCCTCCCGAGCCGAAGGGGCTCGCCAGGCGCAAATGTGGGCGGTGGAAGCGGTAGTAATCGGCGACCCGATCGACTTTGGCAGTCCCCGCCTGGCCGCTCGCCTGATCTGTCGCCGGTTTGGTTTCCATGTGGATGATCCCCCAGTTGATCCCTGCCCGTGCGGCAGCTCGCCGGGCGGGTCGATGAAGCTCGACGCCGGAGTTTACTCACAGTTCGGCGGCCGGCCGCTGTCTTACGGAGTAAGCTTTCGACGGAGGAGTCGATGAGACTCTGGGGGTTGCTCTTCCTCGCGTGCGCGACCGGACTTGCGGCGGAGCCGTCAGATCTCCCGCTCGAGGCGACGTTGGTCGCCACGACGCCGAGGGAATTCATCTTGGTGTCGGAAAAGAGAATTCCGGTCAGCCTCGTGTTGACGAATACCGGCCGGCGCCCGCTCGCGATCGTACGCTCGGTGTTCGGATCGGGTCTTTCGGTCCACTACACGCCCGAGGCCGATGACCACTCTCGCAAAGCGGGCTCGTGGAGTCGGAACGTCGTGCCGTTGATCCCGGAGTCCGGAGAGCCGTCGATGTCCGCGCCGTCCGAGTACGTGCTCGTCGCCCCGGGCAAGGACTACCGAACGGAAGTCGACATCGCCCCGCTCTTGCGAGAGCTCGGGCCGTACGGCCTCGCACCGGGCGACTACGTCATCGACTTTTCGTATGCCTACGAGCCCAATCGTGCCGAGACGTCCGTTCCGTTGATACCGGCCGTGAGAGCAACGGCGCCGGTTCGACTCTCGGTGAGTCACTGGAATTTGAGAGATCGGGCCGGGCTGGTGTCGTCGCTGCCCGTGCCCTGACCGACCACCCTCCAGTAGACCGTGCCCGTTCCGCCGCGGGTCTTTGCGAGGTTGCCGATCGCGGTCCAGTTGCCCGGGTTCGGCGTGAAGCTCGTGTCGGTGATGCCCTGCGCCGGGAGAACGAGCAGCGCGGGACGATCGAAGGCGGGGCTGTTCGAGAACTCCAGCCGGAACTGCCGCTGGCACGTCGAGCTCCAGGTGAACGTCGGAGCGGTGCGATTCGAAGAGCTGCGATTCCCTCCGCCGGGTTGAACCACCGAACCGTCCGCCGGGGCGAGCGGCACGATGACGCACCCGCCGCCGCAGCCTTCGATCGCCTCGTGCGTGCACCCCGTCGCCGGGTTGCAGCTGTCGGCCGTGCAGGCGTTCCCATCGTCGCAATCCGCGGCGGGCCCGCCGGTGCACGCTCCGTTCATGCACGTGTCGCCGGTCGTGCAGGCGTTGCCGTCATCGCAGGCGGCGGTGTTGTTCGTGTAGACACAACCCGTCACCGAGTTGCACGAATCGTCAGTGCAGCCGTTCCCGTCGTTGCAATTGAGAGCGGCGCCACCGTGACAGCTTCCGCCGCCGCAGGTGTCGTTGGTCGTGCAGGCGTTGCCGTCATCGCAGGCGGCGGTGTTGTTCGTGTAGACACAACCCGTCACCGAGTTGCACGAATCGTCAGTGCAGCCGTTCCCGTCGTTGCAATTGAGAGCGGCGCCACCGTGACAGCTTCCGCCGCCACAGGTGTCGTTCGTCGTGCACGCGTTCCCGTCGTCGCACGGCGCGGTGTTGTTCGTGTGGACGCAGCCCGTCGCCGGATTGCAGGAATCGTCCGTGCAACCGTTCCCGTCGTTGCAGTTGAGCGCCGAGCCCCCGTGACAGCTCCCGCCGCCGCACGTGTCGTTGGTCGTGCAGGCGTTGCCGTCATCGCAGGCGGCGACGTTGTTCGTGTGGACGCAGCCCGCCGCCGGGTCGCACGAGTCATCGGTGCAGGGATTGCCGTCGTCGCAATCGGGGGCCGACCCTCCGATGCACGCACCGGACGTGCAGGTGTCGTTGGTCGTGCAGGCGTTGCCGTCATCGCAGGCGGCGGCGTTGTTCGTGTGGACGCAGCCCGTCTGAGGGTTGCACGAGTCGTCCGTGCACGGG
>CAZYHZ010000045.1:5096-36123 GCA_964647625.1 uncultured Acidobacteriota bacterium | reverse complement strand
GCGCGCAGATGACGGCGAAGATCGTCATCGCCTCGGCGAACCGGTTGATCCCCGTCCGCCATTTCTGGCGGAACAGATACAGGATGGCGGAGATCAGCGTCCCCGCGTGGCCGATCCCGACCCAGAACACGAAGTTCGTGATGTCGAAGCCCCACGAGACGGGCTTGTTGAGCCCCCACACGCCGACGCCGGTCGTGAGGAGGTAGAGCACGACGGTTCCCAGGACCCCGGTCAAGGTCGCCGCGATCGTGAACGCGACGATCCACGCCTTCGGGGGCTTCGGCGATTCGACGATGCTGCAGACCTTGTCGGTGATCGACGTGTAGTCGTTCCCCGCGAGAACCAGAGGCGCCCGCTGCGTCGGGTCGTTCGACGTGTTGTCGCGCATCACGGGCTCGATCGCCGCGACCGTCATCACGAAAGCCCTTCGACGGAGTTCGTGAGCCGCGCGAGGTAGCGCGTGCGCGGCTTGGTGTTGACCTCTTCGAGGACGCCGTAACAACGCGGGTCGTCGTGGAGCGCGCGGACCCGCGACTCCGGATCGTTGAGGTCTCCGAACGCGATCGCCTCGGTCGGGCAGACCTGCTGGCAGGCGGGCACGATCTCGCCGTCCCGCACGTCGCGCCGGTCGTTCTTGGCCTCGATCTTGACGGTCTCGATGCGCTGGATGCAGTACGTGCACTTTTCCATGACGCCGCGCGCGCGCACCGTGACCTCTGGGTTGTAGACCATGACCTGGACGGCCGACTCGTCGCGGTGGTTGTTGAACCAGTTGAAGCGCCGCACCTTGTACGGGCAGTTGTTCGAGCAGTAGCGCGTGCCGATGCAGCGGTTGTAGACCATCACGTTCAGGCCTTCGTGATCGTGGACGGTCGCAGCGACCGGGCAGACCTGCTCGCACGGCGCGTTCTCGCAGTGGTGGCAGGTCATGGGCTGGAACGCGAAGCGCGGCGCCTCGGGGGCGCCCTCGAAGTAGCGATCGACGCGGATCCAGTGCATCTCGCGGCCGCGCCGGACCTCGTCCTTGCCGACGACCGGGATGTTGTTCTCGGCCTGGCACGCGATCGTGCACGCGTGGCAGCCGATGCACGCCGTCAGGTCGATCGACATCCCCCACTTGTGGCCCTTGTACTCGTGGGGCTTCCACAGCGGCGCGTCGTCCGGCAGCTCGACCATCTCGCGTGCGAATTCCGGCTTGGCCTTGTACTCGGCGAGCGTGCCCGTGCGGACGAGCGTGGCGGCGCGCGCCTCGCGCTCGACCTTCCCCAGGGTATCGATGATGTGATGGTCCTGCGTCGTCGCGAGAACGGCGCGTCCGGCCGCGCGCGACACCGACGCCGGGGTGCACCACAGCGCGTCCTTCGTCCGGAGCGGGTGCGCGTCGAAGCCGATGCCGGTCCCGATGCGTCCGGCCCGCGTGCGGCCCCAGCCGAGAGCGAGAGCCACCGTCCCCGTCGCCTGCCCGGGCACGATGTAAGCGGGAAGCGTCAGCTTGCGGCCGCCGGCCTCGATCGTGACCAGATCGCCGGAGACGGTCACGCCGAGCGTCTTGGCGTCTTCGGGGCCCAGAAGCGCCGCGTTGTCCCACGTCAGCTTCGTGATCGGGTCGGGCAGCTCGACGAGCCAGCCGATGTTCGCGAATCGTCCGTCGTGAACGCCGGACCCGCGCGTGAAGACGAGATCCATGCCGGCGGCGCCGCCGGGCTGGGCGAGCGAGGCCAGCGCATCGCTCCAACCGGAGCGAAGCGCTGCCGATGGCGCCGCCGCGCGAGCTTCGTGCACGCCGTCGTGCACCACGCGGCGCCAGGACTTTTCGAAATCGCTCGCCGCGAGCCTCGCGGCCCAAGACGACCGGACGACGTCGTAGCCGCGCACCTCCTTGACGTCGATCAAGAGCGAGCACAGCTCGATCGCCGACATCCCGTCGTAGAGCGGCTCGATCAGCGGCTGGACGACGCCGAGCGTGCCGTCCCAGCCGGCGGCATCGCCCCACGCCTCGAGATAGTGCGCCTGCGGCAGGTGCCACCGGCACCTCGCCGACGTCTCGTCGTCGTACAGGCCGAGGCGCACGGTATCGCGGACGCGCCCCAGCGATTCTGCGAACCCGCAGTCGGACGGCGTGTCGTAAGCCGGATTGCCGCCGAGGATCACGAGCGTCTCGACGAGGCCGGCCTTCATGTCGGAGCACAGCTTCGCCAGCGCCGCCGCGTGCGTCTCGCGCGCGGGGTCGGGATCGTCGACCAGCACGACGGTCCCACCGGTGTTTCCGAGCGCCGCGTTCAGTACGTGGGCGAGCGCGTGGGCCGCCGCGCCCTGGCGCGGCCCGACGACGATCGCCCCGCGGCCGCGCGCGGCGAGGAGGTCCTGCGCCATGCGAGCGATCCGCGGATCGTCGGGGGCGCCGTCGGCGAGGCGTCGGATCGAAGGCGTCAGCGCCGCAGTCTCCGAAGGGAACGGCAAGCCGGCGTCGAGGAGCTTTGCCGCGAGCGCGGCGAGCGCCGCCGGAACGAGGCCGCTCTTGACGATGAGACGATGGTCCGCCGATGCGCCGGTGAGCGAGCAGACGGCCTCGACCGCATACATGCGATTCATCGTTCCGTCTTTGGCACGCCGCCGGCCGGCCCACGCGCGGGCGTTGGCCAGCGCCTCGGGATCGTCGTGGAGGATGTCGGCATCGAATGCCGCGATGACGTCGGCGCGGCCGAGGTCGAGATGAGCTCGAAGCGGCCGCCCGAACGCCATGACGGCGCCTTCTCTCGCGTTGTCCCTCGAGAGCGGGTCCCATTCGACCCACGCCGCCTTGGGGAACTTCGTCGCAAATCGCGCTTTGAGGCCGGCGATCGTGGGCGATGCGCAGGGCTCGGCGAGGACGCGCAGCCCCGAGCCGGAAGACGCCGCGAGCGCGGCAAATCGCGGGGCCGCCCACGAGACGAACGCAGCCCGGGAGCGGCTGGCCGCAGCGGCACCCGAGTCGCGCTCCAGGATCTCGGTGCTGCGATCGGGATCGTAGAGCTGGAGGAGCGTCGCCTGCGCGTACGCATCGGTCGCGCCCTGCGATTGCGGATGCAGCGGGTTTCCCTCGACCTTGATCGGGCGGCCGTCGTAGCTGTCGACGAGGAGCCCCGTCGCGGCTCCGTTCAGCTCGAACGACGTCGCGTAGGTCCGCCTCCGGCCGGGCATGTAGCCCGCCGGCAGGTGCGAGAACGGGACGATCGTCTCCTCCGGCCACCGCCGGCACGCCGTGAGCCCCGCGAGCGCGACCGAGGCACCCATCAGCTTCAGGAAGTCGCGGCGCGAGGGGGCGAGCATCTCGTCGGCGTACGCCGGGAATTCACGCGTCACGAGGTCCCGGACCGACGGATCGCCGGCGAGGTCCTCGAGGCTTCGCCACATCGCGGGCGCCTTCTTTTCGCCTAGCGGTGGCATGTGCTGCAATCCTCGGAAGGGGCCAGCTTGTACTGCTCGCGGATCGTCCGGCCGTACGCCGCACGATCGACGCCCGCCGGCGGCTGCCAGTCCATCTGCGTCACGAGCTCCGGCGGGCGCAGGTGCGCGTCGGGATGGCGATGGCAATCGAGGCACCAGCCCATCGAGAGCTTCCTCGCCTGGGTCACGACCTCCATCTTGTCGATGCGGTCATGGCACTCGACGCACCCGACGCCGCGGCGGACGTGGGCGGAGTGGTTGAAGTAGACGTAGTCCGGGAGATCGTGCACGCGCACCCAGGGGATCGGCATCCCCGAAGCATGGCTCTCGCGCACCGGCCGCAGCTTGACCGAGGTGGTCCGGATCCCGGTGTGGCAGTTCATGCACGTCTGCGTCGGCGGGATCGCGGCGTGGGCCGACGTCTCGACGGTCGTGTGGCAGTAGCGGCAGTCGAGCCCCAGCTCACCCGCGTGAAGCGCGTGCGAGTACGGGACGGGCTGCGTCGGCGCGTATCCGACGTCGGTCGTCGCAGGGGAGCCGCCGTACCAGACGAGAAAGACGAGAAGGACCGGAACGCCGAGGGCGATCCCGGCGAACACCGGTCGGGCTTCGTCCACCCACCGGGGGAAGACGAAAGTGTTCTCCGCGTCCTTTTTCATGCGGGACGCGCACTATAGCCAGATCCGGCGCCCGCCTGCAAGGAACGGAAGGACCGCTAATTTACCCGCGGAACTTTATGCCGCAGCCGATCGCCTTCGTCTCCGCGACGGGGACTTTCCCTCCGGCGACGACCGCGTCGAGCGCGTCCTTCAGGTAGGCCTTTTCGACCTTGTCCGGCTCCTGGCCGTTGTCGTCGATCGTCCCGTGATAGACGAGCTTGCCGTCCTTGTCGAAGAGGAAGGCTTCCGGCGTCCGCGTCGCGCCGAACGCGCGGGCGACGTTCGAGGTCGCATCGACGACGTAAGGGAACTGCATGCCGCGATCCTTCGCGCGCTGCACCATCGAGTCGTACGAGTCGTCCGAAGCGACGGTCGGGTCGTTCGCGTTGACGGCGATGACGCCGACGCCCTTGGCCCGATACGTGTTGCCCAGCTGGACGATGCGCGACTCCCACATCTTGGCGAACGGGCAGTGGTTGCAGGTGAAGACCACGAGCGTGCCCGCGGCTTGCTTCTGGCTGCCGATCGTCACGTCTTTGCCGTCGACACCCTTCATCTTGACGTCGGCCGACGGGATGGACGCGCCCAGGGGAAGGGGTCCGGTCGCCAGCACGGCCGACGCAGCGAGGGCGAAGGCGGCGAGGGTGAGGGCGGTCGTCTTTCGGGTCATGGTTTCTCCTTGGCCGCGAGCGCTTCGAGCGCCCGCTTCTTGATCACGGGGTAGCTGGCCTTGCCTTCCCAATATTTGAGGAGCTTGCCGCTGGCGTCGTAGAGGAACGTCGCCGGGATCACGCCGCTCCACTTGTCCTCGAGATCGTTGACGAAAGCATCGTCCTTCCCCGTGCGCACGTACGTCTGGAAATCGACGCCCTGGCTCGCGAGGAAATTCCGCGTGTCGCCTTCGGCCCCGGGGAAATCGACCGACACGAGGATCGTGCGGAGCCCCTTCGGGGCCAGCTCGCGCGACACGTGGACCAGATCGGGAAACTCTTCCCGGCACGGCGTGCACCACGTGGCCCAGACGCTCAGCAGCACCGCGGTGGCGCCGGGCTTCTTGATCTCGTCGTGGATCCGCGCCGCCTCCGCAGGGATCGGCGCGGGCGCCGACGGCGCGGCGGACGCTGCTGCGACGTTTGCGGCAAGGACGTAAGCGGCGATCATGGCCATGGTCGGTGGAGAATGGACCAAGTTCGGGAATCCCGCAAACGCCGAACCCGAAGGAGACCTCCGATGAACCGATCCCGCCTCGCCGCCTTCGCCCTGGCCGTCTTGCTCGGCACACCCGCCGCGGCCCGGATCGACCTGACGCTCGACACGGACGCGTTGAACGGTCTCCTGAAGGCGATGGCGCCGGATCACGTCGACGTCCCTTTGAGCGGACGAACCCTGACGATGCAGCTCAAGGACCTGAAGGTCACCGGGTTCGATCCCGACGCCGGCCCGAACGGCGGGGTGATGACGTCGCTCCGCCTGGTGGTTCCCGACCTCAACCTCGACGTTCCCGTCACGCCGCGCCTGTCGCTCGGCTCGCGCGACGACGGGAGCGGACGCCGCGTCCCCACCCTGCGCTTCGATCGCGTCATGCTCGGCCTGCCCGTGATGGGACCGATCGACGTCGCGGCCCTGCTTCCGACGTTGCAGCTCATCCCCGACTCCGGATGGGTCGTCGATTCCGCGCGCGGCCCCATGCGGGTCGTTCCGACGCTCCTCGACGCCAAGACCGGCGCCAAGAACATCCGCCTCGGCCTCGACCTCGACATCCGCCCGGCGAAGTAGGCGCGCGATCGCGGCGCGCGCCGCTCCCGGCTCACGCCGGGGCGTCCGCGTGCCGCCCGGTCCCATTCGCCTTATGTTTGCTACCCTTGCCGGGGAGCCTCCCATAGATCATGGCGGACACCTTCGAATCCTTGACGCGTCTGTTCGGCCGTCGAATTCTCGTCCTCGACGGCGCGATGGGCACCATGATCCAGTCGCTTCGCCTGAGCGACGGCGACTTTCGCGGCCGGCGCTTCGCCGACCACCCGAAGGACCTGAAGGGCTGCAACGATCTCCTCTCGCTGACGCTGCCCTCTGCGATCGAGGCCATCCACAAGAAGTACCTCGACGCCGGCGCCGACATCATCGAGACGAACACGTTCAACGCCCAGGCGGTCTCGCTGTCGGACTACGGTCTTTCGGCCTACGCGTACGAGATGAACAAGGCGGCGGCCGAGATCGCGGTCGGCGCCGCGCGCGCGGCGGCCCAGGCCGATCCGCGGCGGCCGCGGTTCGTCGCGGGCGCGCTCGGCCCGACGAATCGGACGGCCTCGCTGTCGCCGGAGGTCGAAAACCCCGCCCTGCGCGCGATCACGTTCGACGAGCTGGCGGCGGCCTACAAGGACCAGGCGCGGGGGCTGCTCGACGGCGGCGTCGACATCCTCCTTCCCGAGACGACGTTCGACACGCTGAACCTCAAGGCGGCGCTGTTCGCGATCCAGAGCCTGTTCGCGGAGGGCGCACGGCGCGTGCCCGTCATCGCCTCGCTCACCATCACCGACCAGAGCGGGCGCACTCTCTCGGGCCAGACGCTCGAGGCGGCGTGGGTGTCGATCTCGCACGCCCCGCTGATCGCGACGGGGTTGAACTGCGCGCTCGGGGCGGAGCAGATGGGACCGTTCCTCGAGGATCTCCAGCGGACGGCCCCCCTGCCGATCTCGTGCTACCCGAACGCCGGTTTGCCCAACGCGTTCGGCGGCTACGACGAGACGCCGGCGCAGATGGCGTCGGTCCTTCGGGAGTTCGCCCGCGAGGGCTGGGTCAACATCGTCGGGAGCTGCTGCGGGACGACCGAGGCGCACACCGAGGCGATCGCCGCGGAAGTCGCCGGCCTGGCCCCGCACGCCCCCGTCACCCCGACGCCGTTCGTCCAGCTGTCGGGGCTCGAGCCGCTGACGATCCGCCCGGATTCGAACTTCATCGTCATCGGCGAGCGCACGAACGTGACCGGCTCGAAGCGCTTCGCCCGACTGATCGCCTCGGGCGATTACGAGGCCGCGCTCGACGTCGCCAAGGATCAGGTGGCGGGCGGCGCCAACATCCTCGACGTCAACATGGACGAGGGGCTGCTCGACTCCGAAGCCGCGATGACGACCTTCCTCAACCTCGTCGGCTCCGAGCCCGAAATCGCCAAGCTCCCGATCATGATCGACAGCTCGAAGTGGAGCGTCCTCGAGGCCGGGTTGAAGTGCTTGCAAGGGAAAGGCGTCGTCAACTCGATCTCGCTCAAGGAGGGTGAGGACGCCTTCCGGCGGCAGGCCGCGCTCGTTCGCAGGTACGGCGCCGCGGTCGTCGTCATGGCGTTCGACGAGGAGGGCCAGGCGGTCACGGCGCCCAGGAAAATCGCGATCGCCAAGAGGGCGTACGGCATCCTCACGAGCGAGGTCGGGTTCCCTCCCAGAGACATCATCTTCGACCCGAACATCCTGACCGTCGGCACCGGCATCGAAGAGCACGACCACTACGCGACCGCCTACTTCGAGGCCGTGGCCGGGATCAAGCGCGAGTGCCCCGGCGCGCACGTCTCGGGCGGGGTCAGCAACATCTCGTTCTCGTTCCGCGGGCACGAGACCGTGCGCGAGGCGATGCACGCCGCGTTCCTCTACCACGCGATCCACGCGGGGCTCGACATGGGGATCGTCAACGCCGGCCAGCTCGCCGTCTACGACGAGATCCCGAAGAGCCTCCTGGAGCACGTCGAGGACGTCCTCCTTGCACGGCGCAGCGACGCGACGGAGCGGCTGGTCGCGTTCGCCGAGTCGGTCAAGGGCGGAACGCGCGTGAAGGAACGGGACCTCGCCTGGCGCGAGGCGCCGGTCGAAAAACGCTTGGAGCACGCGCTCGTCCACGGCATCGTCGAATTCATCGTCGAGGACACCGAAGAAGCGCGCACCCGCTACGGACGGCCGCTCGCGGTGATCGAAGGGCCTCTGATGGCGGGCATGAACGTCGTCGGGGACCTCTTCGCCGCCGGAAAGATGTTCCTGCCGCAGGTCGTCAAGAGCGCGCGCGTCATGAAGAAGGCCGTCGCCCACCTCGAGCCGTACATGGAAGAGGAGAAGCGCCGGGCCGGATCGGCGACGGCGCGGGCCAAGGTCCTCCTCGCGACGGTCAAGGGCGACGTGCACGACATCGGCAAGAACATCGTGGGCGTCGTCCTCGGCTGCAACAACTACGAGATCGTCGATCTCGGCGTGATGGTGCCGTCGGAGACGATCCTGAGCCAGGCGCGCGAGCGCGGCGCCGCCGTCATCGGCCTTTCGGGGCTGATCACGCCCTCGCTCGACGAGATGGTCCATGTCGCGCGCGAGATGAAGCGGCAGGGCTTCGACTTGCCGCTGCTCATCGGCGGAGCGACGACGTCGAAGAAGCACACGGCGGTCAAGATCGCACCGGAATACCCCGGGCCGGTCATTCACGTCGTAGACGCGTCGCGGGCGGTCGATGCGGTCGGCTCGCTCCTGTCGCCGTCCCTGCGCGAGCCGTTCCTCGCCTCGGCCCGCTCGGAGGACGAGCGCATCCGGGCGGCGTTCGCGGGACGCGAGGCGCCGGAGACGGCGCCGCTGTCCGGCGCGCGCGCGCGCCGTCTGCGCCCCGACTTCTCGCCGGATTCGATCGCGAGCCCCGGCTTCTACGGGACGCGCAAGCTGGCCGGCTTTCCCCTCGACGAGCTGCTCCCGTACATCGACTGGACGCCGCTGTTCCACGCGTGGGAGCTCAAGGGCACCTACCCGCGAATCCTCGAGCACCCCGTGCACGGTCAAGCGGCGCGCGACCTCTACGACGCCGCGCAGGCGCAGCTCCGGTCGATCGTCGACAAGCGCCTGCTCCACGCGTTCGGCGTCTACGGCTTCTTCGCGGCGAACTCCGACGGCGACGACGTCATCGTCTGGAGCGACGCGAGCGCCACCCAGGAGCTCGCCCGGTTCCACTTCCTCAGGCAGCAAAACTCGGGCTCGGATTCCCAGCCGTGCCTGTGCCTCGCCGATTTCGTCGCTCCCATCGACGGCGGCACGGTGGATTCCATCGGGGCGTTCGCGGTGACCGCGGGGATCGGCATGCCGTCGCTCCTGAAGTCGTTCGAGGCCGATCACGACGATTTCGGATCGCTGCTCGCCAAGTCCCTCGCCGACCGGCTCGTCGAGGCGTTCGCCGAGAACCTCCACGCGCGCGCCCGGACCGAATGGGGTTACGGCCGCGACGAACGGCCGACTCTCGATGACTTGCTGCACGAGCGCTACCGCGGCATCCGCCCGGCGCCGGGCTATCCCGCCTGCCCCGACCACAGCGAGAAAGCCACTCTGTGGCGCCTCCTCGACGTCGAGACGGCCGCCTCGATCCGGCTCACCGAGAACTTCGCGATGCAGCCGGCCGCGTCGGTCAGCGGTTTCTACTTCGCCCATCCCGACTCGCGATACTTCTCCGTCGGCAAGATCGGCCGCGACCAGGTCGAAGACTACGCTCGCCGAAAAGACGTCTCCGTCGACGACGCCGAACGCTGGCTCCGCCCCAACCTCGCCTACGTCTAGGCGGCGGGAACAGTTAACAGTTCACGGTCGAGAGTCGAGAGTCAAGAGCCCCGAACTCTCGACTCTCGACTCTCGACTCTCGACCGTGAACCGTTAACTCTTCTTGAAGTAGCGGTCCGTGGGCCAGTCGAGCCACTCGGGATCACCGTCGTCGGGCGGTGCCTCGTCCGGCGGCGGCTCCGGCGTCTTGATCCAGACGTCCCCGGACTCGATTCGCACCTCGTGCACCCTCACGCGCGCCCACGGGCGCACGGGGCAGTGGCCGTCGGTACGGTCGTAGCGCCACTCGTGCCATGAGCACTGGATCTCGTTGCCGTAGAGCCGGCCGTCGGCGAGCGAAGCCCCCATGTGTGGGCAGGTATCGTCGAGAGCGGTCCACGCGACGCCGTCCCAGAACACCGCGATCGCGCATCCGTCCACGTCGACCCGGCGGCCGCGTCCCTTCACCCATTGCGAGGCGGCGCCGACGCAGACCCAGCCGGGAAGGGTCACTCGCGGATGCGCAGCGGCTCTTTCGGGGCGGAGGTGACGTACGACGAACGCTCGACGACCCGCGCCGACCATGCCGCGATCAGCGGGTAGCGCTTGTCGGGGAGCACGCCCAGGAGCTTGAGCGACGCGGTCAGCGGCGGCGCGAGCGCGACGTCGGCGAGCGAGTACATCGAGCCGCCGAAGAACGTCCGTCCCGCGAGATCGGACTCGAGCCGGGCGAGGTGCTCGTGGAGCTTGACGCGCGCGGATTCGAGCATCTTGTGATCGACCTCGTCGGCCTTCTTCCGGACGAGAAACGGAGGCGCGTACTCGAACTGGGCGCTCCGGAACTCGCGGATCGTCGTGTAGAGATACTGGTCGGTGGTGTCCTCGATCAGGCGGATGCGCGCGCGCTCGTACGGGTCCTTGGGCAGCATCGCCGGCTCGGGGTAGGCGTCTTCCAGATATTCGTTGATGACGGTGGATTCGTAGAGGGTGGCGCCGTTGTCGAGCTCGAGAACCGGCGTCAGCCGGAACGGGTTGAGCTTGACGAACGCCGGATCCTCGGACTTGTTCTCCGGGATCACGAGCTGATGCGGGACGTTCTTTTCCGCGAGAACCATCCGGACCTTCCATCCGAACGGCGATCGATCGAGGTGATGCAGCTTCAGCATGGTGTCCTCCACGTGCACGAAAAGTATACGACGAACGCGGATCAGCGCACGAAGACGATCAGCTTGTAGCAAATCGCGCCGACGAGCGCCGACATCGGGATCGTCAGGATCCACGCCCACACCACGCGGCGCGCGATCCCCCACCGGACCGCCGAGAAGCGCTGTGCCGTGCCGACCCCGACGATGGCCCCGGTGATCGTGTGCGTCGTGCTCACCGGGACGCCGAGCTGGGATGACACGAACAACGAGATGGCCGCGGCCGTCTCCGCACACGCCCCGCCGTACGGGCGAAGGCGCGTGAGCTTCATCCCCATCGTCTTCACGATCCGCCATCCGCCGGTCATCGTGCCGAGCGCGATCGCGAGGTGACACACGAGCACGATCCAGAACGGGAAATGGATCGTTCCGGCCTCGAAGGCCGCCTGCTGCGACTTCCAGATCGTCGCGTAGAAGAGCGCGGCGATGATCCCCATCGTCTTCTGCGCGTCGTTGGTTCCGTGGCCGAGAGAGAATGCTGCCGCGCTCCCGAGCTGGATGAGGCGGAACCACCGGTCGACGCGGCTCGCCGCGAACCTCCAGAAGATCCGGATGACGATCACGACGAAGCCGAGCGCCAGCGCGAAGCCGATCAAGGGCGCCAGGACGATGAACTCGATCGTGATCAGGACCTTTCCGGTCTGGAGCACGCCGGCCATCGTGCCGGCGAACGCCATCGCCGCGCCGCCGAACCCGCCGAGCAGCGCGTGCGACGAGCTGGTCGGAAGACCGACGTACCAGGTGATCAGGTCCCACACGATCGCGCCCACCAGACCCGCCAGGATGACGTCGGTGGTCACGAATTCCGGGTGAACCCACTTGGCCACGCTGTTGGCCACCGCGAGCGGAAAGACCCACGCTGCCGCGAAGTTCCACCACGCGGCCCACAGCACCGCCGGCCCGGGGCGCATGACGCGCGTGCCGACGATCGTCGCGATCGAGTTCGCGGCGTCGTGGAAGCCGTTGATGAAGTCGAAGCCGAGCGCCGCCAGGAAGATGACGGCGACGTACGGCTCGGCGAAGACCGTCCCGAGGTCGTGGAAAAATCCGTGGCTCAAGATCGGCCTAGGAGTACTTCACGAGGACCGATTCGATGATGTTGGCGACGTCTTCGCACTTGTCGGTCGCCAGCTCGAGATGCTCGTAGAGGTCCTTCCACTTGATGACCTCCAGCGGATCGCGCGCGCCGCCGTTGAAGAGGTCGTTCAGGGCGTCGCGCATGACCTGGTCGGCGTCGTTCTCGAGCTGGTTGATCTTGGCGCACTGCCGGATGATCGCATCGCTCTTGTTGAGGTCCCGAAGCAGCGCGATGGCGACGGCGGTTTCTTCCGCCCCGCGCACGATGATCCGTCCGAGCTCGACGGCATGGTGCGTCGGCACGCCGATCTTGAAGGTGACGAGCCGCTTGGCCACGGCGTCGATGTAGTCGAGAACGTCGTCCAGGCGGCTGACCAGCTCGTGGATGTCCTCCCGGTCGAGCGGCGTGATGAAGCTCTTGTTCAGCCGCTCCATCAGGCGGTGCACCAGCTCGTCGCCCTCGTGCTCGACGTCGTGGATCCGCTTGGACGCGAGGTACACGTCGTCGGCGGACCCGTTCGATTCGAGGCACTCCTGGAGCAGCTTCGCGCCCTTCACCACGGTCGTCGACTGCTGCTCGATCAGGTCGAAGAACTTGACTTCGCGCGGAATCAAACCCATGTGCTCGCCCCCCGCCAAACGGCCAGTTATTATCACCCACTCCGTTTCGCGACAAGGCCATTCCCGATCGGAGAGAGGGGCCGCATGATCGACGCGATCGTCGCCGGGGCCGGGGTGTCCGGGCTCACCAGCGCGGTACGGCTTCTCGAGGCCGGTTTCCGGGTCCGGGTGCTCGCCCGCGAGAGGACGCCGTCGACGACCTCCGACGTCGCAGCCGCGGTCTGGTACCCCTTCCGCTGTGGGCGCGGCGCGCTCGCGCTTGCCTGGGCGCGCGAGTCGTACGAAGAATTCCGGACGCTCGCCCGGGACGGTGGCGCTGGGGTCACGATGGCCTCCGGCCTCGATCTCCACGAGCCCGGCGAGATCCACGACACGTGGTGGCATGGGGCCGTCGACCCCGCGCCGCACCTCGTGACGTCGGCGCTTCCTTCCGGGTTCGACTCGGCTCACGCGTTCACGGCGCCGGTGATCACGATGCCGCTCTATCTCGCCTGGCTCGAGACACGCGTGATCGCCCTCGGCGGACGGCTCGAATCGCGCACGATCGACGCTCTCGCCCCGCTGCTTTCCGAGGCCCCGCTCGTCGTCAACTGCACGGGGCTCGGGGCGAAGGATCTCGTCGACGACGACGATCTCCATCCGATCCGCGGCCAGATCGTCCGGGTCGCTCCCGGCCGGACCGAACGGTTCGTGCAGGCCGCCTCGGCCGATCGCCCGACGACGTACGTGATCCCGCGCCCGGATTGCACGGTGCTCGGCGGGACCACGGACGTCGGCGACTGGTCGCTCGCCGTCGACAGCGCCACGGCCGATGAGATCCTCGCGCGCTGCACGGCGGTCGTCCCGGAGCTTGCCGGTGCGGCCGTGCTCTCCCATGCGGTCGGGCTGCGCCCGGGGCGGAGCGAGGTGCGGCTGGCGGCCGAAACCACGGCGGGCGGCGTGATCGTCCACAACTACGGCCACGGCGGGGCGGGCGTCACGCTCTCGTGGGGGTGCGCCGCCGAGGTCCGGCGCGTCGCGGACGCCGCTTTCCCCGGAAGGTAGAATCTCGCGCATGTCCACGACGGTTGCGGGAAACGAGCGGCTCGTCGCGCTGTATCGCGCGATCGTGCTCCCCCGGATGATCGAAGAGAAGATGCTGAACCTGCTGCGCCAGGGGAAGCTCTCGAAGTGGTTCTCGGGGATCGGCCAGGAAGCGATCGCGGTCGGCGTCGCCTCGGCGCTGACGCCCGACGATTTCATCCTCCCGATGCACCGGAACCTCGGCGTGTTCACGACGCGCGGCGTCGACCTCGCCCGATTGTTCCGGCAGCTCCTGGGGAAGGACGGCGGGTTCACCAAGGGGCGCGATCGCACGTTCCACTTCGGCTCGATGGAGCACAACCTCGTCGGGATGATCTCCCACCTGGGCGCGATGCTGCCCGTGGCCGACGGCCTCGCTCTCGCCGCCCAGCTCAAGGGCGAGAAGCGCGTGGCGGCGACGTTCACCGGTGACGGCTCGACGAGCGAGGGCGACTTCCACGAATCCGTCAACCTCGCCGCCGTCTGGAAGCTGCCGGTCCTGTTCGTCGTCGAGAACAACCAGTACGGCCTCTCGACCCCGACCTCCGAGCAGTACGCGTGCAAGGACATCGCGGACAAGGCGATCGGATACGGCATCGAGGGACGCATCGTCGACGGCAACGATCTTCTCGCGGTCATCGCGGCCGTCGGCGAGGCGGCGGCACGCGCGCGCGCAGGCTTCGGTCCCACGCTCCTCGAGTTCAAGACGTTCCGGATGCGCGGTCACGAGGAAGCATCGGGGGTGGCCTACGTCCCGAAGGAGCTGTTCGCCCTCTGGGCGAAGAAGGACCCCGTCGCCCGCTTCGAGAGCTCGCTTTTCGAGAGCGGCGCCCTGACGGAAGAGCACAGCCGCTCGATCCGCGCGGAATTCAAGGCGAGGATCGACGAGCTGGTCGATGCCGCGCTGGCCGAGCCCGATCCGGATTCGACCGCGAGCCGCGAGCTCGGCGACGTTTACGCTCCGAGCGCGATCGTTGCCGCACCTCCCGCCGCGGGCGCGATCGCAGCGGCACCCGAGCGGCGCTACGTCGATGCGGTCGCGGACGCCCTGAGGACCGCGCTCGCCCGCGACCCGGCCGTCATCCTGATGGGACAGGACATCGCCGAGTACGGCGGGGTCTTCAAGTGCACCGAGGGGCTGGCGGCCGAGTTCGGAAAGGCGCGCGTCCGCAATACGCCGATCATCGAATCCGCGGCCGTCGGCGCGGCGATGGGGCTCGCCCTCCACGGGTTCAAGCCGATGCTCGAGATGCAATTCGGCGACTTCGTCACGTGCGGGTTCAACCAGATCGTCAACAACCTCGCCAAGACGCACTACCGGTGGGGCTCCGCGATTCCCGTCGTGCTGCGTCTGCCGGTCGGCGGCGGCATGGGCGCGGGCCCGTTCCACTCGCAGAACATGGAAGCGTGGTTCACGCACGTCGCGGGGCTGAAGGTCGTCGCACCGGCAACGCCTCTCGATGCGAAGGGCCTGCTGCTCGCGGCGTTCGAGGACGGAAACCCCGTGCTCGTCCTGGAACACAAGGGGCTCTACCGCTCCGCCAAGGGTCCGGTGCCCGAGGGCCACTACACGACGCCGATCGGGAAGGCACACATCGCTCGCGAAGGCCGCGATGCCACCGTCGTGACCTACGGCGTCGGCGTTCCCTGGGCGCTCGCGGCGGCCGCCACGCTCGAGGCCGAAGGGGCCTCGATCGAGGTCGTCGACCTGCGCACGCTCCTGCCCTGGGACGTCGAGACCGTCGCCGCGTCGATCCGGAAGACCTCGAAGGCGCTCGTGCTCCACGAGGCGCCGGCGACGGGGGGGTTCGGCGCCGAGGTCGCGGCCACGGTCTCCCGCGAGTGCTTCCGCGACCTCGACGCCCCCGTCGAGCGGCTGGGCGGGCTCGACATGCCCGTGCCGTTCAGCAAGGCGCTCGAGGAGATCTTCATGCCGAAGTCCCGCCTCCTCGAGGCCTTGCGACGGCTTTCCGTCAGTTGAGGCGCCTCAGGCCCACGCGCCGGTTCTGCGCCTTGCCTTCGGCCGTCTTGTTGTCCGCGACCGGCTCGGTCTCGCCGTAGCCCTTCGCCGACAGATTCGCCGGGTTGACCCCCTTCGAGACCAGGTACTCCATCACGGACGCGGCGCGAGCCTCGGACAGCTTCATGTTGTGGGCCGCGCTGCCCGTGCTGTCGGTGTGCCCCGCGACCTGGATCTTGACGTCGGGGAAGTCCTTCAGCGAGGCCGCGACCTTGTCGAGCGTCTCGGCGGATTCCGGCTTCAGCTTGGCGCTGTCCGTCTCGAAGTAGACCTTCTCCAAGACCAGCTCTTTCTTCGACTGCGGGATGAAGACGGGAGGCGGCGGGGGCGGCGGGCATCCGTTCGCGTCGACCTTGGCGCCACGCGGCGTGCCCGGGCACTTGTCGAGGCCGTCGCACACGCCGTCGCCGTCGGCGTCCGACGGACAGCCGCGCGCGTCCACGGTGCAGCCTCCGGGCGTGTTGGGACAGGCGTCCACGCCATCACAAATTCCGTCGGCGTCCGAATCCTTCGGACAGCCGTCGGCGTTGACCGTGCAACCCTTCGGCGTGTTCGGGCACTTGTCCTTGCCGTCGGGAACACCGTCTCCGTCGCTGTCGAGCGGGCATCCCCTCGCATCGACCGGCCAGCCGTGCGGGGTGTCGGGGCACTGGTCGATTCCGTCCCAGACCCCGTCGCCGTCCGAGTCCTTCGGGCAGCCCTTCGCGTCGACGATCGCGCCGTGCGGTGTGTCCGGGCACTTGTCCTTCTTGTCGTAGACGCCGTCCCCGTCGGTGTCCTTGGGAAGCGGGCCGATCCCGAACGACCAGCCGGCAACGAGCTTGATGGCGGACACGTCGGCTCCGTTCAACCCTTCGGCGGAGGTCACCGTCCGGTCACCGCGCAGCTCGATCCGGAACGACCCCGGCTGCCAGCCTCGCCGTCCGCCGATGCCCATCGAGACAAATCCACGGCCGTCCGATCCACCGAGATCGCTGTCGAGCTTCATCGCGCCGGCGCCCAGGTTGACGAAGAACTGCCATTTCGACTCGGGATTGGCGTACCACTCGGGGCCCGCCCGGAAGGCGTACTCGTTGATGTCGCCGAACAGCGCCTTGTCGCCGGTGTAACCGACCCACGTTCCGTCGACGTACGCGGAGACGCGCTGGCCGAAGTGCCACGCAAACCTCAGGCCGCCCAGCGGCGCGATGTCGTTATCGTGGTCGGAGCCCAGGATCTTGCTGTCGCCCGTGCCGGCGCCGACCAGGATGCCGAGCTCGCCGGGACGCTCGTCCTCGGAGGTCGCACGAACGGCGGACACTCCGAGCAGGCCAAGAGTGAGCGCAAGAATGCACGCGTGACGGATGGATCGATGCATTGTGACTTCCCCCCGGAATCGGACCCTATGGAAACGACGCTGACGGTGTTTCTAGCCTTTGAGCTCTGACGTGCAGGCCGGGCAGCGCGTGGCCTTGATCGGCACCGCGGTCAGACAGTATCCGCATTCCTTGGTCGTCGGAGCGGCGGCGGGAGCTTCCCGTTTGAGCCGGTTCATCTGCTTGACGAGCAGGAAGATGACGAACGCAACGATCACGAAATCGATGACCGTATTGATGAACAGGCCGTAGTTGACCGTCGGCGCGCCGGCGGCCTTCGCCGCCGCGAGCGACGCGTATGTCTGCCCGTTGAGCGCGAAGAAGAGGTTGCTGAAGTCGAGGTTTCCCATCAGCTTGCCGATGGGCGGCATCAAAACGTCGGACACGAGCGACGTCACGATCTTGCCGAACGCGGCGCCGATGATGATGCCGATCGCCATGTCGACGACGTTGCCCTTGAGCGCGAACTCCTTGAACTCTTTGAGCATCGATCCCTCCTCGTCGAACCGCATTCAGGCGTGACGCGCGGTCTGATATTCGTGAATGAGGTCGCGGATCGCGAGGGCGTCCCGCTTGTAGTGGCCATCGGAGACGATCGGCGTGGCGCCGCCGCTCGATTCGATGCGGATGGAGGAAAAGACGAGACCCGTCGAGATCGACACCGAGGCGATCTTGACGATGGGGATGCTGGCTTCGCTTCCGCCGATCCACCGCGGCTTCACGCGCGAGACGCTGTCGGGCGAGACCTCGATCCGCGTCGGAAAGATCAGGTTGCCGGTCGTGAGCCTGCTGGCGGTGAACACCTGCGGCGCAGTCATGCGCCGGAGTATATCCGCGAACCGCGAGCCGATTGCCGCTCAGCGAATGACGAAATCGACCACGACCGTGAAGTACACGCGGATGCTCCGCCCATTCATGGTCGCCGGCCGGTAATGCCATTTCCGGACGGCGTCGATCGCCGCTTGATTGAAGATCGGGTTCTTGCTCGCGATGACGTCCGCGGTTTCGATCGACCCGTTTTCGTCGATGACGGCTTGGATGGTGACGCGGCCCGTCAGCCCCGCTCTGCGCGCGACCTCCGGGTAGACGGGCTCGACCTTCATGAGGAGCACGGGGCGCTCCATCTCCGCCGTCAGATACGTCGGCCCGCCGCCCGTCGTGTCGACGCCGTCATCGGTTCCGTTTTCGACGCCGGGTCCGTGGCCGGGGCCATGCCCGGGCCCCTCTGCGCCGGCGTCATGCGAGCCGATCCCACTGGTCGGCGGCTCGGCCGGCGCCACCGGAAGCTCGGGTGGCGTCTCTTTGGGTGGCGCAGGCTCGACGGGCGCGGGCTCGATTGGACGCGAGGGGGCTTTGACTCCTCCACCTCCACCTTTTTTTGGCGGGGTGCTTGGCTGCCGCTTATAGAGGTCGTCTTGATTCGGAGGAAACTGGACGACCGTAAAGATGGGACGAGGCTCTTGAGGCGGGATGGGATGCACGATCATCGCGGTCACCGCGAGGATGGTCCCACCCACCGCCACATGGGCCAGAGCGGCAATCGAGTAAGAGCCGACGTGGTTTTCCGTCTCGTGGAGCCCGGACGCCTCGAGGGTGCTTTCGAACATGGCCGACTCCTCTCCGGTGAGCTTGCGTCCTACGAAGATGGGACCGGATCGGCCGGCATGGGTTCCGCGGCAACATTTCCTGCGGCGGGCCGTCCGCAATTTGGGAGAATGTCGGCGTGAGCGCCCCCCTTCGAACGGCCCTGGCCGCGGTCCTTCTGATCGGCGCCGCGGCTTGCGGAAGCCGGACCGCAGAGGTGGTGCCTGCCGTCGGCGAGCCCGCCGTGGTCGACGCGGACGCCGCGTTCCCACACCTCCGGTTTTCTGACGGCTCGATCTCGGCCAACGACCGCTGTCCCGTGACCAAGCGGAAGCTCAACGTCCTGTTCCCGCCCGTGTACGTCAACGGCCGCAGCATCGGCTTCTGCTGAAGGCCCTGCGTCAAGGTCTTCGTGCAAGACCCTCAGATTCAGCTCCAGGAGCTCGGGATGACGATCCCCGATTGGATCGACCCGAAGCGCAACGCCGTGCTCGACGCCGAGCACCGGTCGTTCGTCAACTACGAGACGTTTTTCTTCGCGGACGACGCGGACAAGCGCCGCTTCGATGCCGACCCGTCGGCGGCGTGCGGCGTGCTCACCGACCCCGTGACCAAGAAACGCTTCAAGCCGGGATCCGACTCGCCGCACCGTGAGTTCGACGGCCGCACCTACTTCTTCCTGGACGCTTCGAGCAAGGAGCTGTTCGACAAGAGCCCGGAGGCTTACGCGCGGCCGAACTACGACATGATTCAGATGCCCGGGATGAAGTAGGAGTCTCCGCGCTTTCCGACCGCGCCCCGGCGCAAGAGCCGGTCGAGATGGGCGCGCGTTTGCATCTCACGCAAGAACGCAGGGGTTTCGGGCGTGTCCGCGTACGCGGCCTCGGCGATCGCGCGGAGCGGGAGCGCGCCGCCGTTCAACGAGGCCACGATTCCGGCCTCGCGCGCCTCGCGATGTGCGATCACGTTGGACAGCGCGATTCCCGGAAGCGGCGGACCGTGCGCGGGGAGCACGGTCTTCGGATCGCATTCCACCGCGCGGCGAAGCGATGCGAGGTAGGCGTCCATGTCGCCGTCCGAAAAGCCGACGAGGATGGTCGACAGGCCGCTGACGAGATCGCCCGCGTACAGCGCCCGGAGCTTGCCGTCGAAGAGCGCGATGTGGCCGGGGGCATGGCCCGGCGTGTGGAGGACCGTGAGCGAGGTCCCGTCGAGGTCGAGCACGTCCCCGTCGGCGAGCGCGCGGACCGGAACGCTCCTCGGGATCTCCGGAAGGCGCGAGATCGTCTCGGCGTGAGCGAGCAGCGGAACGCCCAGCGCGCTCGCGACGGCGGCCGCCCCGCCGACGTGATCGCGATGGTGATGGGTCAGGACGACCGCGTGAGCGGCATCTCCCGAGGCGGCGCGCCGCGCGATGACCGCCAGAAGGCGCTCGATCTCCCGGCTGTCTTCGGATCCCGGATCGACGACCACGAATCGCGGGCCGCCCGGCATCCACACGTTCGTGCAGGACGCCGGCGGGAGCGTGCGCGAGACGACCGGCAGCACCCACACGCCGGGCAGGAACTCGATCCGGGGAAGCGCGTCCTCCTCCGCGTTCCGCGCTGCGATCTGCGCGGCGATCGCCGCGGGGTCGCATCGCTCGCGCGCCGCGAGCAGGCGGAGGATCGGAAGGACCGGCGGCGGGACGAGAGCCCGGCCGGCCTCCCAGTCCGTAAGCACCTTGTGCGCCGGCTCGATCGTGAGCGCTTCGATCTCATCGGGGGACGGAGGCGCGGCCGGGAGCCCGGCGGAGGTTGGAAGCTCGGCGACGAAGAAGCGCGTCCGGAAACGCACCGGAAAGATCGGCGGCGTCGTGCGCTCTCCCGCCGCCCGCCACGCGTCGACCGGAACGGCGACGCCCGTCTCTTCGAGGATCTCGCGCGAGGCGCATCGCTCGAAGGCCCCCGCCCGATCCGGCTCGTCCCCGGGCTCGAGCCGTCCGCCCGGAAATACGAGGTTTCCCGGCATGAAGCGCGACCGTCGCGACCGGCGGCCGAAGAGCGCTTCGATCGCACCGCCGTGCCTGCGCACGAGAATGCCGAGCGCCGCGTCCTTGGGCTCCGGGATCGGTGCGGGCTCGACTCCGTCGGGAAGCTCGCTCACTTCTTCTCGTCGTGTCCGCCGAATGCGTTCCGCATCGCCGAAAGGACGCGGTTCTGGAAGTCCGCCTCGCCGCGCGACGAGAAGCGCTCGTACAGCGAGGCCGTCAGGACGTGCGCGGGGACGCCCTCGTCGATGGCCGCCATGATCGTCCAGCGTCCCTCTCCCGAATCCGATACACGGCCCGAGAATGTCGACAGGTCGGGGCTCTTCGCCAGCTCACCCGCGGTCAGGTCGAGCAGCCACGACGAGATCACGCTCCCCCGCCTCCACAGCTCGGTGACGTCTCCGAGGTCGAAGTCGTACTGGTAGAACTCGGGGTTCCTAAGCGGCGTCGTCTCGGCATCGGCCTCCCGGGACTTCCGGCCCATGTCGGCGTGCTTGAGGATGTTCAGTCCTTCGGCGTACGCCGCCATGATTCCGTACTCGATTCCGTTGTGGACCATCTTGACGAAATGCCCCGCGCCGTGCGGCCCGCAATGCAGGTATCCGAGGTCGGCGGTCGAGCCCGAGCTCTTGCGCGACGGAGTCGCCGGGATCGTGCCGCGCCCCGGCGCCAGGCTCTTGAAGACCGGATCGAGGCGGCGAACCGTCTCATTCTCGCCGCCGATCATCAGGCAGTACCCGCGGTCGAGACCGAACACGCCGCCGGAAGTTCCGCAATCGACGTAGTGGATCCCCTTCGACGAGAGCTTCGCGGCTCGCGCGATGTCGTCGCGGTAGTACGAGTTCCCGCCGTCGATCACGACGTCGCCCGAGCTCAGGCGCGAAGCCAGATCGTCGAGGACGCGATCGACCACGGCCGCGGGGACCATCAGCCAGACGGTCCGCGGGGGCTCGAGCATCTTCACGAACTCGGTGAGATCGGTCGTGCCCCGGGCGCCGTCGCTCTTGAGATCGTCGACCGGGCCTTGCGAGCGGTTGTAGACGACGCACGCGTGCCCGTCGCGGATCAACCGGCGAACCATGTTTCCACCCATACGCCCGAGGCCGATCATTCCGACTTGCATGAGGGATCTCCTTACCGTGCGGGAGCGCGCACCATGTTAGCCTCAAAGGGCCATGCCGTCCGAGGTCGTCGTTGAAGCCGTGGCCGAGCTGACCGCGCGATTCGTCGCGATCGCCGAGGCCGCCGCACGCGAGGCGATCGCCGCGCGCGGGGTGTTCACGCTCGCGGTCCCCGGCGGCTCGGCAGCCGAAGCGCTCCTGCCCCCGGTTGCGAAGGCGGCGATCGATTGGCAGCGAACGCACCTATTTTGGGTCGACGAGCGCGCGGTGCCGCCGGACAGCCCCCAATCGAACTTCCATCTCGCCAAGGGTGCCCTGATCGAAGCGGCGAAGATCCCGGCCGATCACGTCCACCGCATGCGCGCCGAGGATCCGAACGTCGACGACGCCGCCGCCGAGTACGCCGCGGCCCTGGCCGGCGCCGCAGGCCGGCCGCCGGCGCTCGATCTCGTGCTTCTCGGGATGGGGCCCGACGGGCACGTGGCATCTCTGTTTCCCGGGCACGCCCTGTTGCGCGCCTGGGATCGCGACGTCGCGACGCTGTCCGACTCCCCGAAGGACCCGCCGCGGCGCATGACGCTGACGCTGCGCACGCTGACCGCGGCGCGCCGCATCGTCGTATTCGCCACGGGGCGGTCGAAGGCCGAAGCAATCCTGAACGCACTGGGCGACGTCGAGTCCGACCTTCCGATCGCGCTCGCCACGATGGGAGACGCACCCGCGACGTTCCTTCTCGACCAAGCCGCGGCGTCGGGGCTGTCGCGTTAGCCCTGCTAGAATGGCGCACTTCGAGGAGCGCCGCATCATGACCACGAGCATCCAATCCGCGCTCGGCGACAAGGCCGATTACTACCTCGGATTCAAGTCGCCGAAGATCTCCCGGGATCGCCTGCACTTACCGGGGCCGGACTTCGTCGATCGCATCTACGCGCCCTCCGACCGGAACAATCGGGTGCTCGGCCATCTGCAGCGCATCTTCGGGACCGGCCGCCTCGCCGGGACCGGGTACGTGTCGATCCTCCCCGTCGATCAGGGAATCGAGCATTCGGCCGGCGCCTCGTTCGCGAAGAACCCGGATTACTTCGATCCCGAAAACATCGTCAAGCTCGCCGTCGAGGGCGGCTGCAACGCGGTCGCATCGACGTTCGGAGTGCTCGGCGCGGTCGCGCGCCGCTACGCGCACAAGATCCCGTTCCTCGTGAAGATCAACCACAACGAGCTGCTGACGTACCCGAACAAGGCCGACCAGATCCTGTTCGGCACGATCCGCGAAGCCGCGGAGATGGGAGCCGCTGCTGTCGGCGCGACGGTCTACTTCGGCTCCGACCAGAGCGGCCGCCAGATCGTCGAGATCGCGCAGGCCTTCCACGCCGCGCACGAGGCCGGCATGGCGACGGTGCTGTGGTGCTATCTCCGCAACCCGGCGTTCAAGAAGGACAAGGACTACCACCTGTCCGCGGACTTGACGGGCCAGGCGAATCATCTCGGCGTGACGATCCAGGCGGACATCATCAAGCAGAAGCTTCCCGAGAACAACGGCGGGTTCAAGGCGATGGGCACCGGCGGATCGAGCTACGGCAAGCTCGACGAGAGGATGTACACCGACCTTTCGAGCGACCACCCGATCGATCTATGCCGCTACCAGGTCGCGAATTGCTTCATGGGCCGCGCCGGGCTGATCAACTCGGGTGGAGCGTCGGGGGCCGACGATTTCGCGGAGGCCGTGACGACCGCCGTGATCAACAAACGCGCGGGCGGGACCGGGCTGATCTTGGGACGCAAAGCGTTCCAGCGCCCGATGGCCGAGGGCGTCAAGCTCCTCAACACGATCCAGGACGTTTACCTATCGCAGGACGTCACGATCGCCTAGGGGACACACTCAAAAGGGGACATTCGTCTTTTTCTTACAAATTCAGATTGGAGCGAGAGACGTGTGTCAACCAAAGACGCCGCATGTCTCTCGCTCCAATCTGAATTTGTAAGAAAAAGACGAATGTCCCCTTTTGAGTGTGTCCCCTAACGCCGGCGCCAGAGGGCCATGCGGCGGCGCGCGCCGAAGTCCCGCGCGGCGATGCGCTCGAAGAGATCCTGGACAGCGCCGAGGCCGGGGTCGACTCCCGAGGACTGGACGAGCACGAACTCCGACGATACGGCGTCGCTCGCGTCGATCCGGACGAGATGCCGGCCGGTGAAGAACGGGATGATGCCGAGCATCGTCTCGTCGGCGCCGATCACGGCGACCGGCCGCCCGGCAGGGAGCAGCCGATCGACCTCGCGGATGAACGGGCCGAAGTCCTTGACGGCATCGACGCGGGGAACGATCAGCAGGAACGTCGCGGCGAGCGCGACCGCGAACGATGCCACCCCCGTCCAGAACGCGCGCTCGACCTGCCCGCGCGCGACGGCGACGAGTAGGGTCGAGCCGGTCAGCAATCCGGCGAGCGCCGCCAGCGCCACGGGAACCGTCAACGCTCGCTCTTTGAGCCCGAGGGCGATCGCGGGAGCCATCCCCACGGCTGCAAGAAACAGGGCCTGCAGCCAAATTCCCGTGCGCGCCCAAAATCCGGGCGCAGACGCCGTGGACGCGGCCTCGATCCGGTCGCGCACCGCGATGGCCATCAACAGGGCGATCGGCGCAAGCACGGGCAGCAGATAAACCTCGCGCTTCGACGACGACGCCGTCAATACGGCGAGCGCGCCGATCGTCATCGCGCCGGCAAACCGCGCGAGAGTCGCCTCCGGCCGTTCCTTCCGCCACACGGATCCGCGCGGATTCAGAAGCGCGATGCCGGGGACCAGCCACGGCATGATCGCCAGGGGGAGCCTCCAGGCGTAGTACGCGATCGGGGCTTCGTGACCGGTCACGACCGGATGCACGAAGCGCTGCACATGGTTGACGAACAGCCAGGTCCGAAGCGCTTCCACACCTCCGCCCGCGGCGATCGCGAGAGCAAGAGTCGCGACGGCGGCACCGAGCACCGCGACTCCGGGCACCGGACGAAGCGGAGCGAGCACGCGCACGCTCCTGGAGAACGCCGCGTAGGTGGCGAGCCCCGCCCCGACGAGCACGGGACCGATGAGCCCCTTCGTCCAGAGAGCCAGGATGAGCCCGCCGTAGAAACCGACGAGCGGCAGGGCTCCTCCCCTTCCGGCGATCCGCTCCCATGCCGATGCGATCGCGATCGTGCAGAAGAGTGTCAGCAGGATGTCGATCCGCACCCAGTGCGTCGAGATCACGAACGCGGCGAACGTCGACAACAGCACGGCGGCGATCGCGGCCACATAGGCGGAGACCGCGCGCCTCACCCAGAGGAACGTGACCGCCAACGTTCCCAGCGCCGCCAGCGTGCTGACGGCGCGCAGCGCGCGGACGGACGGTCCGCCCGCGACGCGGAGCGCCAACGCCGCCGTCCAGTAGTAGAGCGGAGGCTTCTCGACGAACGGCTCGCCGTTGAGCGTCGGGATCACGGCCGGCCGGCCGGCCATCTCGCGGCTGATCCCGGCCTCGCGCGGCTCGTCGGGGGTCCACAGGCCCCGCGAAAGGCCCAGGACCGAGAGCACGCACAGCAGAACGCCCAAGCAGAGAAGCTGCGCGCGGCTCACCCGCCGAGTCTATGCGAACTCCGGTTCCTCCCCGAACTTGCCCGCCGGGTTCCGGATGGCATAACGTTTCGGCTCTCCAAGGAGGCCCCTTTGGCATTCCTGCCGTTCACCCGACCCACGGTCGACGACGAGACGATCGCCGGCGTGGCCGACGTGCTGCGCTCCGGCTGGCTGGCGACGGGCAAGTACGTCGGCGAGCTGGAAACCGGGCTGTCACAGTATCTCGGCGGCCGCACCGTTCGCGTGCTCACGTCCGCCACCGAGGGCCTCGAGATCGCCCTCCGCGTGTGCGGCATCGGCGACGGAGACGAGGTCATCACGCCCGCGATGAGCTTCGTCGCGACGGCGAACGTCATCTCTCGCGTCGGGGCCAGGCCCGTCTTCGTCGATGTCGATCTGCCGACGCGCAATGTCGATCTCGACGCCGTAGAACGCGCGATCACGGCGCGCACGAAGGCGATCATGCCGGTCCACTTCGGCGGCCGAGCGGTCGACATGGACCGTCTTTACGACATCGCCAAGAGGCGCCGCCTGCGCGTGATCGAGGACGCGGCGCACGCCATCGGCAGCCGATGGCGCGGCCGCCGGATCGGAAGCTTCGGCGACCTCGTCGTGTTCAGCTTCCATCCGAACAAGAACATCACGACGATCGAGGGCGGCGCGATCGTCGGGGCCGTGGACGATGAGCTCGCCGCCATCGAGCTTCACCGCTTCCACGGCTTGACCAAGGACGATTACGGCGAGGCCGAGGTGTACTTCGCGGGGGGCAAGTCCAACCTGTCCGACGTCGCCGCGCGCGTCGGGGTCGGCCAGCTCCCCCACCTCGAGGCCTGGAACGCCCGCCGCCGCGTGCTCGTCGGCCGCTACTTCGAGCGGCTCCGCACCGACCCGCCGATGGCCCTTCCGGCCCCATCCGACGAGGGCCACAGCTGGCACGCATTCACCCCGCTGGTGCCGCTCGATCACGTCACCCTCACCCGGGCCGACTTCATCCGGAAAATGCGCGAGCGCGAGATCGGCGTCGGCGTTCACTACCCGGCCATGCATCTGTTCAAGGCGTACCGCGCCTTGGGCTACAAGGACGGCGATTTCCCGAACGCCGAGCGCATCGGCCGCGAGACCGTGACTCTCCCCCTCTTCCCGGCCATGGCCGACGGCGACGTCGATCGAGTGTGCACGGCGTCCGCCGAGATCTTGAGGGCGCACCGAAGGTGACGCCGGTCCTGTCGATCGTCATCCCCGTCTACAACGAGGAAGCGGTCCTTCCGTCGCTCTTCGACCGCTTGTACCGCGTGCTGGACGGCATCGGGAAGCCCTACGAGGTCGTCTTCGTCGACGACGGCAGCGTCGACCGCTCGGTCGCGCTGTTGCGCGGACAGCACGAGGCCCGCCCGGATGTGACCCGCGTCGTCCTGCTCAACGGCAACTTCGGCCAGCACATGGCGATCCTCGCCGCGTTCCAGCACACGAGCGGCCGGTGCGTCGTCACGCTCGACGCCGATCTCCAGAACCCGCCGGAGGAGATCCCGCGCCTGCTCGCCGAGATCGAAGACGGCGCCGACTACGTGGGCACCGTGAGGAAGCATCGCCAGGACCCCGCGTGGCGGCGCGTCGCCTCTCGCGTGATCAACGCGATCCGCGAGCGGACGACGGGCATCCACATCGGCGACCAAGGCTCGATGCTGCGCGCGTTCGACCGCAGCGTGGTCGACCTGATCAACCGCTGCCCGGAATCGAACACGTTCGTCCCGGCGCTTGCGTATTCGTTCGCCCGCAAGCCGCGCGAGATCGAGGTCGCGCACGCCGAGCGCGCGGCCGGTGCGTCCAAGTACTCGCTGTACCGCTTGATCCGGCTGAACTTCGACCTGATGACCGGCTTTTCGGTCCTGCCGCTGCAGATCTTCTCGATGGTCGGCCTCGTCGTTACGGGGCTCTCGTTCATCCTCGTGATCGTGCTGGCGCTGCGCCGGCTGATCGTCGGCCCCGAGGTCGAGGGCGTCTTCACGCTGTTCGGCATTGCGTTCTTCCTGCTCGGCATCTGTCTGTTCGGCGTCGGCCTCCTCGGTGAATACCTCGTTCGCATTTACCAGGAAGTCCGGCAGCGGCCCCGCTTCGTCGTCCGCACGGTGCTCGAGCGGAAGGAGCCGGCGGCGTGAGCCGCGCCGTCGTGTTCGGCTACCACGACGTCGGCGTGCGCTGTCTGTCGGTCCTCCTCGCGCGCGGGGTCGACGTTCGGCTCGTCGTCACCCACGAAGACGATCCGAACGAGAACGTGTGGTTCGGGAGCGTCGCCGAGACCGCGCGGCGCAACGACATTCCCGTGGTCACGCCCGTATCCCCGAAGGACGCGGACCTCGCCGGGCGGATCGCCGCCGCGCAGCCCGACTTCATCTTTTCCTTCTATTACCGCCGGATGATCCCCGGCACCGTCCTGCGAATTGCCGGGAGAAGCGCGCTCAACATGCACGGCTCGCTGTTGCCCCGCTATCGAGGCCGGTCGCCGGTCAACTGGGCCATCTTGAACGGCGAGACCCGGACCGGGGTGACGCTCCACCACATGACCGCTCGCGCCGACGCGGGCGACATCGTCGGCCAGGAACCGGTCTCGATCCTCCCGGACGATCGCGCGCTCGATGTGTTTCGCAAAATCACGGACGCAGCCGAGCGCCTGCTCGATCGCACGCTTCCCGGCCTCCTCGACGGCACCGCGCGGGCCGTTCCGCAGGACGAGGCGGGCGCCACGACGTTCGGGGGCCGCACGCCCGAGGACGGCCGAATCGACTGGGGCCGGCCCGCGGCGGCGATCCACGACCTCGTCCGCGCTGTGGCCCCTCCCTGGCCCGGCGCGTTCACGACGCTCGAGGGTGAGACCGTCTTCATCTACCGCACCGCGCGCGTCCAGACGGCCCCGGAAGTCCCGACAAACGGCCGGCTGTACGGGGCACACGGCCGCTGCTACGTCGTATGCGGAGACGGGGCGGCGCTCCGGATTCTCGAGGCTGCGCGAGGCGGCGCGCCGGTGGACCTCGAAGCGCTCGCTCGCCAGATCGAAGGACGACCCGTCGCCCTTCCCGCATGAAGCTCGCGCTCAAAGTCGACGTCGACACGCTCGTCGGCACGCGCACGGGCGTTCCCGTGCTGATGGACATCCTCGACCGCCGGAACGTCCGCGCGACGTTCCTGTTCAGCGTCGGCCCGGACCACACGGGCCGCGCCATCCGGCGGGTCTTGCGCCCCGGCTTCTTCTCGAAGGTCCAGCGCACGTCGGTCGTCAGCCACTACGGCATCCGCACGCTGCTCTACGGAACACTGCTCCCCGGCCCCGACATCGGCAAGAAGGCCGCCGATGACATGCGCCGAGTCGCTGCGGCCGGCCACGAGGTCGGCATCCATTGCTGGGATCACGTTGGCTGGCAGGACAACGTCGCCGGCCGGGATCGCGCCTGGACGCAGCGTCAGATCGACCTCGCCCGCTCTCGCTTCTCAGAGCTCTTCGGGCGCGACGCCCACGTTCACGGCGCGGCGGGCTGGCAGATGAACGCCGATGCTTACCGCATCGAGGCGGAATCGGGGTTCCGGTACGCCTCCGACAGTCGCGGCCGCGGCCCCTACTGGCCGGTGATCGACGGCGACGTCGCCGGCTGCATCCAGCTTCCCACGACACTCCCGACGCTCGACGAGCTGATCGGCCGCGCCGATCTGCCGAACCCCACGCCCGTCGCGACGCTCGCCGCCGCGACGGAGCCGGGATCCCCGACCGGCCACGTCTTCACCCTTCACGCCGAGATCGAAGGCGGCCGCGAGAGCGGGAGCTTCGACGAGCTGCTCGGCATCTGGCTCTCGCAAGGCTACGAGCCGTGCCCGTTGTCCGAATATCACGCCGCGCTCGATCCCGCGCGCGTGCCGCGCTGCCGCGTCGCCGTGGGCACGGTCCCCGGGAGATCGGGGACGCTCGCGGTGCAGGGCGACGCGGTCTAACCCAGCTCCCAGTCCTTGCGGCTCAGGTGGAAGTCGAGCGTCTTCCGGATCGCGGTCTTGAGGTCGGTCGCCGGGCGCCATCCCAGGAGTTTGTCGGCCCTTTCGATCGATGGCACGCGCGCGAGGATGTCCTGGTAGGATTTCCCGAAGTACTCGTCCGCGGAGACGGTGACGACCTTCGTGTTCCGGGCGCGCTCGCGGTAGTCCGGATACTCGCCGAACACCTCGAGGATCAGGTGCGCCAGCTGCTCGACGGAGACGTCGTTTTCGGGATTGCCGATGTTGATGATCTGCCGCGTGGCGGCGCCGTCCTTGTTCTCGATGATGCGCATCAGGCAGTCGATCGCGTCGTCGATGTAGGTGAACGAGCGGCGCTGCTTGCCGCCGTCGACGAGCTGCAAGGGCTTGCCGTGGATGACGTTGCTGATGAACTGCGTGAACAGGCGGCTGCTGCCTTCCTTCGGCTCGAGCACGTTGTCGAGGTGGGGCCCGACCCAGTTGAACGGACGGAAGAGCGTGTAGTCGAGGTTGTCGCGGATGCCGTAGGCGTAGATCACGCGGTCGAGGAGCTGCTTGCTCGCGGCGTAGATCCAGCGCTGCTTTTCGATCGGGCCGTAGACGAGCGTCGAGGTCTGCTCGTCGAGGACCGCGTCGGGCGACATGCCGTACACCTCGGACGTCGAGGGGAACAGGAGCCGCTTCTTGTACTTGACGCAGCGGCGGACGATCTCGAGGTTGGCCTCGAAATCCAGCTCGAAGACCCGGAGCGGGTCGCGGCCGTACTGCGTCGGGTTGGCGATGGCGACGAGCGGGATGATCACGTCGCACTTCTTGATGTTGTACTCGATCCACTCGTGGTTGATCGTGACGTCGCCTTCCACGAAGTGCATGCGCGGGTGGGCGACCATCTCTCCGAGCTTGTGGGATGAGACGTCCATCCCATAGAGCTCCCAGTCGCGGCTCTTGAGAACCGCGGCCGTGAGGCTCGTGCCGATGAACCCGTTGACGCCGAGAACGAGGACCCGAAGCGGCTTCGTCATGGGATGGGATTCCCCTTTCCGGTGGCATGATAGCGGGCGCTTCAAGGAGGCACACATGTCCGCTCGATCGCGCTCGCTCACCCTGATTCTGCTCGCCTCGATCCTGGCCGCCTCGTGCACGACCACGAAGATGCTCCAGTCGTGGACGCTCCCGGGGTTCGACAAGAAGGGTGTGAAGAAGGTCCTCGTCCTCGGCGTGTCGCCGAACCCCTCGCTGAGGCGGCTCTACGAAGACTCGTTCTCGGTCAAGCTCGAGAACCTGGGATACCAGGCGGTTTCGGGGTACCTGTGGGCGCCCGATGGAACCAGCCTCGACAAACAGAAAGACGCGATCATCGCGCGGATGAAGAAGGAGGGCGTCACGCACGTCCTGGTGACGCGGCTGGCGTCGGCGAAAGAGATCACGACCATCCACGCGCCCGCGACGGTCAGCGTCGGCTACGGCTGGGGGCCGTCTTATTACGGAAGCTGGTCGTCGTACTACTCCGTGGGCTACACGGCGATGGCGAGCCCCGGGTACACGACGGTCGACAACGTCGTCACCCTGGAGACGAATTTCTACGACGCCTCGCGAGAGAAGGACGCCCTCGTCTGGTCGGGCGAGTCGGAAACCTGGACCGACACCGGAGAATCGGGAAAGAAGGTCGACGAGGTGATTCAGGCGATCGTTTCGCGGATGCGCTCGAACAAAGCGCTCTAAAGGGGAC
>CAZYHZ010000045.1:0-4996 GCA_964647625.1 uncultured Acidobacteriota bacterium | reverse complement strand
AAAGGGGACTGTCCCTATCCCCATCGTTTCGAGAGCGCGTGCTCGATGCCCATCTGGTCGAGGACGCGCGCGACGGTGTGATCGACGATCTCGGCGATTGTCTGTGGCTTCGTGTAGAACGCCGGCATCGGGGGAAGGATCGTCGCGCCGTTCTCGGCGGCTTCGAGAAGCGTCTTCAAGTGCCCGCGGTGCATCGGCGTCTCGCGGACCACGAGCACGAGCTTGCGCCCTTCCTTCAGCGTCACGTCGGCGGCGCGCGTGAGCAGGTTGTCGGCCTGACAGTACGCGATCGCGGAGGCCGTCCGGATCGAGCACGGCAGGACGACCATCCCCATCGTCCGGAAAGAGCCGCTGGCGATCGACGCGCCGACGTCGCCGACCGGGTGCACGACGCCGGCGAGCGCGCGGACGTCGGCGAGGTCCCATTCGGTCTCCTCGGCGATCGTCCGCTCGGCCGGCTTCGTCACGACCAGATGCGTGGACACGTCCGGGCGGCCCTTGAGAGCCTCGAGCAGGCGGATGCCGTAGATGACGCCCGACGCTCCCGAGATCCCGACGACCAACCGGCGGCTCATGCGGCGAGGAGGTGCCAGGCCGCGCCGCGAAGGGCCGCGGCGTCCTGGAGAATGACCTTCACAGGGATCGCTTCCAGGAACTCGCGAAAGCGGCCCTTGTCGTGGAACGCCTCGAGGAACCCGGGACGCGCAAGGCGCGGGAGGATCTTGGGAGCGATCCCGCCTCCGATCCACACGCCGCGCGTCGCCTTCAGCTTCAACGCGAGGTTTCCGGCCTCCGCGCCGTAGCAGGAGACGAACAGGTCGAGCGCCTCCACGGCGAGCGCGCTCGTCCCCGCCAGGGCCGCATTCGAGATCGCGGCCGCCGTGTCCGCGCCCGAAAGCGTAGCGGCGAGGGCCGCATCGTCGTCGCCTCGCGCCGTGTCCCTCAGGAACGAATAGATGTTGACCAGGCCGGGCCCCGACACCACACGCTCCCAGCTGACGTGACCGTAGCGCCGCCTCAGCCACTTGTACAGCGCGAGAGTTCGCTCGTCGTGCGGGCCGTAGTCGGCATGGCCGCCCTCGGAGGCGAACGGCCGGAGCCGGGAGCCGTCCCAGTGGTAGCCGGCCTCGCCCAGCCCCGTGCCCGCCGCGATGATCGCGGCGTTTCCGTCGGGGGCCGGATCGCCGGCGGAGAGCGTCATGACGTCGTCCGGTCCGAGCGTGAAGACGCCCCACGCGTTCGCCTCGAGATCGTTGAGCAGCGTGACCTGCGGCAGCGACAGCTCGGCGGCGAGATCGGCGGCACGGATGATCCACGGGAGGTTCGGCGTCTCGACGCTCCCGCCGCGGATCGGCCCCGCGATCCCGAACGCCGCGGCATCGACCCGCGCGGGATTGTCTTTCTTGAACGCAGCGACGATCTCGATGAGGCTGCCGAACTCGCGGCTCGGATAGCGCGCCTGCGCCACCGCGCGGATCGAGCCATCGGCCGGCTCGAACACGGCGAGCCGTGTGGACGTCCCGCCGATGTCGCCCGCGAGGATCGAATTCATGGCGCGCCCCTGCGAAGCGACCAGCCTAGCATCAGCAATCCGGTCGCGGCGATCCAGCTGCCGGCCACCCGCACCACGATGCGCAGCACGTGACCGCGGATCGTCACGACCGTCCCCGCGAGCACGGTCGTCAGCACGAAGACCGTCAGCGCGGTTCCGAGTGACCCGGTCAAGGCAGCACCCTCGCCGCCTCCCCAGCCGTGGACGAGCCCGATCGCGCCGGTGAGCGCGGCGAGCGCCGCCGGGGGCGGTTTCAGCTCCGCGGCGGCCGCGCCACCCGTCGCGATGGTCAGGAGAGCGATCAACGCCGTGAATGCCGACGGCGGCGTGACGGCGCGTGACAGGAGCATTCCCGCGAGCCAGGACAGCGGCAACGCGATCGCGGCCAAGCGGCCCGATCGCGCACCGGCCAACCCCGCCCAGATCCCGACGGCGACCGCGCCGAGGACGTCCTCGAGGCTGACGAGGGGATGGGCGAGCCCGTCGTAGAACGGCCCGAACCCGGTGTTCATCAGGTGGGCCGAGGCGGGCGAAGCCGCCGCCGATCCGGCCGCGAGGACGAGGATCGCTCGAGCGGGCCCCTTCACGCGAGCGCGCGCCACAGGAAGAAACACCCCGCAAGCGCCACCGCGGCACCCGCCACGCGCAGCGCGACCCGTCCCCATGGCCAGCGGTGGATCGTGCCGATCGCGATCCCGGCAGCGTGCAGGCAGCCCGTCGCCATCACGAACCCCACGCTGTAGAGAAGCCCGTTGGCGCCCGCAGGCAGCTCGGTCCCGTGCGCGTGGCCGTGGAAGATCGCGAAGAAAGCGACGAGGGCCGCCGCCACCGGAAGCGGCGGCCGCCTCTCTCCCATCACCATCGCGCCGAGGGCGACCGCCGACAGAGCGATGCCGATCTCGGCGCCGGGGAGCGGGATCCCGATCAACGCCAGCATCCCTCCGAACGCCATGACCATCGGGAACGTCACCGGCAGCAGCCAGATCGCGGGCGCTCCGAGCTGCGCGCCCCACAGACCGACCGCGACCATCGCGAGCACGTGATCGAGCCCCGAGATCGGATGCTTGAGTCCGCCGACGAACCCGATGGCCTCGCCCCCCCGCTGGTGCGCGTAGGCCGCGGCGGGGACGAGCGCGGCCCCGAGCACGGCGGCGAGACGGCGAGCCGGCTTCACGATCACGAAGGCCCCCGAAGCATCATCCACGTTCGCTGGATCGTCCAGAACGCTCCGAGCGACCCGACGGCGTAGGCCGGAAGCGGCTCGACCCACGGCGGCCACCGGAACTCGAGGTTGGCGAGCGAGCGCATCAACAGCAGGACCAGCAGGACGAATCCGATTTGCCCGGCTTCCACGCCGAGGTTGAAGCAGAGGAGCGCCCACGGGATCTCCCCGCTCGGAATGCCCAACGTCGATAGACCGCTCGCGAATCCGAAGCCGTGGAGCAACCCGAACGCGAACGCGACGATCCACGGATGACGGATCGTCAGGCTCGTCTCGCCGCGCCGATACCGCACGATCTCGGGACCGAGAAACAGGATGCTCAGCGCGATCGCCGCGTTGAGCGGAGCCACGGGAGCGGAGGCGTAGCCGAGCGTCGCCGCAGCGAGCGTCAGGCTGTGGGCGACCGTGAACGACGTGATCGTCTTCAGGAGCATCCACCGGTCGGGCACGATCAAGAGCAGGCCGAGCACGAACAGGAGGTGATCGACGCCGAGCACGATGTGATCGCGCCCGAGACGCATGTAGGTGAGGGCGACTTGCCAGGCCGTCGGCGACGCCTCGACCGTGAGCTCGGGACGGGCGGACGTCAGCCGGACGACCTGCGAGCGGCCGTCTTTGCCCTCGAGGCGCACGAGGACCTCCGCCGTCGTCACGTCGAGCCCGCGAATGCGAATCGTGGATCCGGCCAGCCCTCCCGCGCGCACGATCCCGTACCGCTCGACGAACGCTCCGTTGACATACTCGTTCGCGGGCTCCCTGGTCTTCTTGACGTCGTCGGGAAACTCGACGTACAGACCGAGCCGCAGGCTCTCGCCGCCCGCCGGGACCTTGAACAAGACGTCGTAGGCGTCTTGCGAGGTCTGCCTCAGCTCGAGGTACGCCGGACGAAGCTCGTGCGCGGAGGCCGGCGCGGCGGCGAGCAGGATGACGAGGGCGATGGCGATTCGCCGGCTCACTTCTCGATCCTCGCCGAGTACTTCGATTGCAGCTTCGTGTAGAACGCCTCCGCCGCGTCGAGACGCTTGGCCGAAATCCATGCGGTGCGCACGGCGTCGTGGACCTCGGAGAGCGCCGGAAGCGTGCTCCCGGGAGCCTTCCGGAACTCGTCCGGGTGCGCGCTCAGATAATCGCCGAGGTCCGTCTCCGACGGCTCCGGGACCGGGGCGTTGTCCTGCGTGACGAACTCGAGCTTCTGGCGCAGCCGCCGCCGGACGACCGTGTCGTCGCGATCGAGCCCCAGGGCGATCGCTTCACGGCAGGCGGCCTCTTCGCGAACCCGATCCTGGATCAAGCCGTCGAGCTCCGGCGCGGTCGGCGCCCGCAGCCACGTCCGCGCGAAATCCTTGGACAGCGCGTCGATGTCGGCGCGCGTGATGACGATCACCGTCGAAGCCGGCGACGCCGGCCGGCCGGCCGGTCCCAAGACCAGGAACAGCGCGAGGCCGATCAGAAGGAAATGAGCGAGGGGCTCGCGCAGAACCGATCTCACCACCGCCAGTCCCGCACTTCCGGCATGTCCTCGCCGTGCTCCCTCACGTAGCGCGTGTGCTCCCGTCGCTTTTCGACCATCGCCTGCCGGACCGCGTCGGCGCGCGCGGCGAGCCCCGGGACGCGATCGATGACGTCGATGACGAGGTGGAACCGGTCGAGGTCGTTCAGCACGGTCATGTCGAACGGCGTCGTCGTGGTGCCGTTCTCCTTGTAGCCCCGGACGTGGATGTTGTCGTGGTTGCGCCGCTTGTAGCTCAGCCTGTGGATGAGCCACGGGTACCCGTGGAATGCGAAGACGACCGGGCGGTCGGCGGTGAACAGCGCGTCGAAGGCGTCGTCGGTCATTCCGTGCGGATGCTCGTGCGGCGGCTGAAGCCTCATCAGATCGACGACATTGACGACGCGGACGGCAAGATCGGGAAGCTCCTCGCGCAGGATCGACACCGCCGCCAGGGTCTCGAGCGTCGGTACGTCGCCGCAGCACGCCATGACGACGTCCGGCCGGCCGTCGTCGTCGTTCGAGGCGAACCGCCACGCGCCGGCCCCGGCCTCACAGTGGGCGTTCGCCTCGTCGATCGTCAGCCACTGCGGCGCCGGCTGCTTGCCGGCGACGATGACGTTCACGTACTGGCGGCTGCGCAGGCAATGATCGGTCACGGACAGCAGCGTGTTGGCATCGGGCGGCAGATAGACGCGGATCACCTCGGCCTTCTTGTTGACGACGTGGTCGA
>CAZYHZ010000044.1:0-36304 GCA_964647625.1 uncultured Acidobacteriota bacterium | reverse complement strand
GGGTCGCGGAGGCGACGCGCGCCGCGACACCGCCTGAACGGCTGCGCGAGCTTCACGCGCTGGCCGCGACTCACTTCGCAGCGGCCGAGAACGACGTGTTCGGCACCAACGCGTGGCGCCTCGCCCGGCTCTGGCGCGGAGCCGGCGAAACCGATCGTGCGATCGAGGCGGCGCTCGGTGCCGCGTCCGCGGCGGCGATCGCCAAGGACTGGACCGGCGCCGCCGAGCGCTATCGCTTTGCGCTCTCGGCTCTTCCTCGCCGCGACGCCCGCCGCGGAGACGCCTGGCTCAAGCTCGCCGACACGCTACGTTTGGCGACGCGCCACCCCGCCGCCGCGAAGGCCTACGGCTGGGCGGCACGACACGCTAAAGATGAAGGAACGCGTGCGCTGGCACGGGCGAGGAGAGCGAGGGCATTGTTCAGTGCAGGGCAGCTCGAGGCTGCCGAGCGCGCCGCGAGTGCGATCGTGGCCGATGATCCAGCCGGCCGGCTAGGAGACTCCGAAGCGCTGGCGTTCGTCACGATGGCCCATGCACGCATGCAGCGCAACGATTTTCGCGGCGCCTTCGAGGTTGCCGGGCGAGCGACGATCTCTGCCGGCGAGATTCCCGTCGATGTGCGGGCCGAAGCGCTGCTGCTGGCAGCGGCTTCCGGTTGGCGACTGAACGAACCGGGATCCGATGCCAGGTGCCGAGACGCTGAATCCCTGGCTCGCGACAACGACAGCCCCGACACATTGCTGCTGATCCTGTTCACACGCGCCTGGAACGAGGAACGATCGGGCAAGTTTGACGCCCTCGAGCGCACGCTTCGCGACGCCGCCTCCATCTCCGCGAGGCTGCAGCGGCCCGAGTCCACAATCCGTGCGAGCTACCAGAACGCGAGGATGCAGCTGCTGACAGGGCGCTTCGACAAGGCAGCCGCCGGCGCTCTCGCCGCCGAGGAACTTGCACGCTATACGGCCAAGCCTCTCGTTGGGATTACCGCGGCTGCCGTTCGCTGTGAGGCTCTGCTGGATGCCGGGCGAGCCGCCGAGGCCGCATCGGTTATTACCATTGCGATCGAAACCGCGATGCCGGGGACACCGGAATTGTGGTTGCGCGCGGCGCGGTTGGCACTCGCTCGGGCGTTGCTCGAAACGGGCGGCAGCGCAGATGAAATTAGGAGCCTTCTTGATGGGACATTGTCGGCGTTTCGGGCGAAAGGTGCGTTACTCCTCCTCGATGCGCTCGTAACGGAACTCATGTGGCGTGGCCACCCTTCGTGCCAAGATCCGCTTCCGCCGATTATCCAGGAGTCCACGGCGCTCCTTGAATCTGAAGCCGAGAACCTGCGGCAACATCCGAGTCTCGTTCTGAGGCTGGCGCTTGCGCGCGCCTACTCTTCGCTTGGGCGGTATAGGGATGTCGTGACCGTGCTAGCCCCCGTCAGGCCGGCCGAGGGAGCGCCCGTCGCCCCAATTCTCTATGCGCGGGCCTTGTTCGCGACGGCAGATGCTTTCGACGCGCTCGGCGACCCGGAAGAAGCTGCGCCTCGGCGGATTGAAGGTGGCGAACTTATCCACCTCGCCGCGCAGCGAATAGAGGACGCGGATTGGCGGCGCGACTTTCTCGATCAGCCGGAAGTACGGCGGATGCTGGCGTCCTTGCCGAAGCCCGCCGACATCCGGCGCATCGAGACGCTCTACGACATGATCCGCACGCTCAATTCCGAGACCGATCCGGAGGCGCTGCTGGAGTCGATCCTTGAAATGGCGATGAGCGCCGTCGAAGCCGAGCGCGGAATGATTCTCCTTTCCGGCCGTGGCGCCAACGAATTCTCGGTCCGCCTGTCGAAGAATCTCGAGCAGGAGACGCGGACGGACGTCGAGGCGGTCAGCCGGCGGATCGTCGCGCAGGCGGAAGCCGGAGAGTCGATCTTGGCGCTCGATGCGGGTCAGGATGCGCGGTTCAAGGAGTTCAAGAGCGTCAACCTCTTCCGGATCCGCTCGCTGATGTGCGTTCCCCTGCGCTCTCGCGGGAAGATCGTAGGCACGGTTTACCTCGACAGCCGCCGCCAGGGGAAGCCGTTCTCGCGAGACGACCTCCGGTTCGTCGAGGCGTTCGCCGATCACGCGGCGCTCGCGCTCGAGAACGCACGGCGGCGCGCGGAGCTGGAAGCGGAGAACCGAAGGCTGCGGGCCGTCGTCGGTGAGCGCTCGAGCTACGGCAAGATCGTCGGGCGCTCGCCGGCCATGCAGAAGGTCTTCGATGTGCTGGAGCGGATCGCCGCGAGCGACGTCACGGTGTTGATCCAGGGCGAGAGCGGAACGGGCAAGGAGCTGGTCGCCCGTGCGCTCCACTTCAACGGACCGCGAAAGGATCGAGTGTTCGTCTCCGAGAATTGCGCGGCGCTCCCCGAGACGCTTCTCGAGAGCGAGCTGTTCGGGCACGTCAAGGGAGCGTTCACCGGCGCCGAGCGCGATCGCGCGGGCCTGTTCGAGCACGCGCACCAAGGTACGCTGTTCCTCGACGAGGTCGGCGACATGTCGCCGGCGATGCAGGCCCGTCTGCTGCGCGTCCTCCAGGAGGGCGAGCTGCGCCGCGTCGGCGGCGATCAGGCGATCAAGGTTGACGTCCGCGTGATCGCCGCGACGAACAAGGACCTTCAGGGCGAGGTTGCCGCGGGCCGGTTCCGCGAGGACCTCTACTACCGTCTCGCCGTCGTTCCGGTGCAGCTGCCGCCGCTTCGAGAGCGGATCGGCGACGTTCCTCTCCTGGCCGGGCACCTTCTCGAGATGATCGCGAGCGCGCGAAATCGCGGCGCGCCGCGCATCGACGGCGACGTGCTCGACGCGCTCGAGCGCTATCCGTGGCCCGGAAACGTGCGCCAGCTCGAAAACGCGCTGCGACGCGTGATTCTCCTCGCGGGCGACGCGACGATCACGCGCGCAATTCTGGAAGCGGACAGCGATCTGGCGCGCATGCTCTTCGGAACGCCCGCAGCGACCGGCCCGATTCTGTCGATGGTGAAGACCGAAGAAGAGCAAATCCGGCGCGCGCTCGACGCCGCCGGAGGCAATCGGGACCGCGCCGCGCGGCTCCTGGGGATCTCGCGGGCGACGATCTACCGCAAAATGCGCGAGTTCAGCCTCCGCTAGAGAAAATTTTCTAAAATTTTTCCGGGTTCGGTCCCGCCTGAACCGTAATCGCTGTCTGCCGACTGCGCGGACAGCCTTCAACTTTTCACGCCGAAAGCACCGTCCCGTAACCCTTCGAAAACCGCGCGTTTGGGTTGTCGGCGTCTCCGCCGATTACATCCTCGTCCTTACGGTTACCGCCATGGCGGCTCTTTGTACAGAGCTCATCTTGACCATCGAGCCGCAACGAAACAGCGAACAAGCAGGGCGGCGCAGGAGAGAGGCCGATGCGAAACGCGAGCGACAAGGCAAAGCGGATGGCGGTGGCGGCGATGGCAGCGGGCTTCGTCCTCATGATGGCGGGCAGCCCCACGATGGCCAGCGGCCGGAGCGGCGACGCTCAATTCGTCGGCCTCAAGACCGTCGGTGGCTCCGCGCCGGCTCAGACGCAGCCCGAGCCCTCCAAGCGGGACCACAATCACGGCAATCCGACGACCCAATGGACGCGAGTCACGCCGACCGTTCAGAACCCAAAAGGCACGGGCCAAATCTCGATCAACGCCTCGTTGCTCGGACTCATCGGGTCGATCCTCGGCGTGATCGACGACCCGTGCCCGTACTGATGACTTCGTAACAGCGGACCGCCGGTCTTCCCCCCCCGACAGGCCGGCGGTTCTTTCAAAGCGCCCGCCCCTTCATGGTGAAGTGGCGGGCGTTGTCTTTTTTCTGCGACAATTTCCGCATGAAGGAAATCGAAAGCTCGCCTGATCTCGTATCGAAGGTCTACGCACGATCGGCGGAGCGGCTCGAGACGGTGCGCAAGCGCCTCGGCAGACCGCTGACGCTGACCGAAAAAATCCTCTTCGGACATCTGGATGATCCGACGACCGCCGATCTGCGGGCGGGAGAGAGCTACCTTCAGTTGCGGCCCGATCGCGTGGCGATGCAGGACGCGACGGCGCAGATGGCGCTGCTGCAGTTCGCCCAGGCCGACATTCCGAGCGTCGCCGTGCCGACGACGGTCCACTGCGATCACCTGATCCAGGCGCGCGAGGGCGCCGAGAAGGACACGAACCGCGCGCTCGAGGAGAACCGCGAGGTCTACGACTTCCTGCGCACGGCGTCGAACCGGTACGGCATCGGCTTCTGGAAGCCCGGCGCCGGCATCATCCACCAGGTCGTGCTCGAGCACTACGCGTTCCCGGGCGGGATGATGATCGGCACCGACTCGCACACGCCCAACGCCGGGGGCCTCGGCATGTTCGCATCGGGGGTCGGCGGGGCCGACGCGGTTGACGTGATGGCCGCGTTCCCGTGGGAGGTTCGCAACCCGCAGCTGATCGGCGTTCGTCTGACGGGGAAGCTCTCCGGCTGGGCCTCGCCGAAGGACGTCATCCTTCGTCTGTGCGGAATCCTGACCGTGAAGGGCGGCACGAACGCGGTCATCGAGTACTTCGGCCCGGGGGCGGCGTCGATCTCCGCCACCGGCAAGGGCACCATCGCGAACATGGGCGCGGAGCTCGGCGCGACGACGTCGATCTTCCCGTTCGACGCCTCGATGGACCGCTACCTTCGCGCGACCGACCGCGCCGCGCTCGCCGAACTCGCCAAGACGCACGTCGCGCTGCTCACGCCCGATCCGGAGGTCGAGCGCGATCCGGCTAAGTTCTTCTCGCGCGTGGTCGAGATCGACCTCGATACACTCGAGCCGCACCTCGTCGGGCCGCATACACCCGATCTCGCGCGGCCGGTTTCCGAGGTCGCGGCCGCGGTCGTGAAGGAGACCTATCCGGATACGATCTCCGTGGCACTGATCGGCTCCTGCACCAACTCGTCGTACGAAGACATCTCGCGCGTCACCGACGTCGTGCAGCAGGCAAAGGCCCACGGAATCAAAGCGGTGACTCCGTTTCTCGTCACGCCGGGCTCCGAGCAAATCCGCGCCACGATCGTGCGTGACGGCCAGATGGGCGAGATCGAATCCGTCGGCGGCCAGGTGCTGGCCAACGCGTGCGGCCCCTGCATCGGGCAGTGGAAGCGCGACGAGATCAAGCCCGGCACGCGCAACACGATCGTGACCTCGTTCAATCGCAACTTTCCCGCGCGCAACGACGGCAGCCGGGAGACGCTTGCTTTCATCGGCAGCCCCGAGATCGTCGCGGCCTATGCGCTGGCGGGGCGGCTTTCGTTCAATCCTCTAAAGGACACGCTTCCGGCCGCCGACGGGTCGTCGTTCAAGCTCAGCGCACCGAAGCCCGCGCCCGAGCTACCGTCGAAGGGGTTCGTCAAGGACGATGCGGGCTACCTTCCACCCGCGGCCGACGGATCGAAGATCAAGCTCGAGGTCGCCCCCGATAGCAAGCGTCTGCAGCTCTTGACACCCTTCGCCCCGTGGGACGGCCGCGACTTCGTCGAGCTTCCGGTTCTCCTCAAGGCCAAGGGCAAGTGCACGACCGACCACATCTCACCCGCCGGCCCCTGGCTCCGGTTCCGCGGCCACCTCGACAACATCTCCGACAACATGTTCACCGGCGCGATCAGCGCGTTTACCGGCGAGCCCGACCCGACGACGCCCAAGCGCGCGCGGGCCTACAAGGCGCAGGGTGTGCGCTGGGTGGTGGTCGGCGACGAGAACTACGGTGAAGGGTCGAGCCGCGAGCACGCGGCCATGTCGCCGCGCTTCCTGGGCTGCGCCGCCGTGATTGTCCGATCGTTCGCGCGCATCCACGAGTCGAACCTCAAGAAGCAGGGAATCCTCCCGCTGACGTTCGCGAACCCCGCGGATTACGAGACGGTCGGAGACGGCGACCGCATCAGCATCGTGGGCCTCAAAGACATCGCACCCGGCCGCGAGCTGACGGCGGTGATCCACCACGCGGCGGGAGGCCAGGATCGGATCGCGCTTCGGCACACGATGAGCGCCGAGCAGATCGAATGGTTCAAGGCGGGGTCGGCGTTGAACGTGATCAAGGGGCTGGTGAGGTAGATCGTGCCCCGTCGTGGCGCAATAGTGGTCGCCACGGTGCTGATGCTATGGACAACGGTGTCCGCGATTCGATTCGACTGGACGGAGCGGGAGCTCGAATGCGCGCGAACGGTTGGGGTCGATCTGAAGGCTGACCCAGAGCCCGGCTCGAGCGGCTACGTACGGAGGCTGGCGTGGCTCGCCGATCTCGTCATCGTGGGCACGGTTTCCGCCATTCACGAGGACCCGCGGGGGCCTTATTCCACGCTGGTGGATGTCAGCGTTCGCGCCGTACTAAAAGGTAATCAAACGCGCAGGGACTCAATCACAGTCGCGCTCGAGTCCGGCCCTGTCTACGCCGCCGGGAACGAGAAACTCCTCTGGAGGCAAGCCGTCAATGAGCCGACGTTCACCGAAGGCGAAACCGTGCTTCTCTTCTTGACCGAAGGAACGCGAGATTCCGGGGGGGCGGTGAATTGGTACACACTCGGCGAGAACTGGTACCGCATTGTCAATAACTCCAAGTTCACAATCACTGCGGGGACTGCGACGCTTCAAGGCTGGGGGAGCGGAGTCTACGAACTCGCAGTTGCTCTGAGCGCCATCGACGAAGTGGTTCGAGCACAGTCGACCAAATGCGAGGCCGTAGCTTCTCCTTAGTCGTTCGACCTCCTGTCGGCTCGCCGCTTTCTTATGATTCGCTTCTTCGCCAGCGTTGTAGCCGGCCCCGTAATCGGCCGAAACACCATCGCCGACAGCGGCGGCAATCGCAGCAAGAGCGACTGAGGCAGGTTGTGCATCGGCTCGGTGTCGGTGGCGATTTCCGTCTCGACCGCCAGACCCGTGCCGTCGAACGCGATGTCGTCTGTGTTGAGCACCAAGCGGTAACGTCCCGGCGCCGGCGCGCCGATGCGGTAGCTCACGTGGGATACCGGCGTCAGGTTCAACACCGTCAGGAGAAAGTCCTCGCCGTCGCGGCGCGTGTAGGACAGAACCGAATTCTCCCGGTCGAGGCAGTCGATCCAGTGGAAACCGTTGGCGTCGTGATCGTGGCGCCATAGGCACGCGTTGTCGCGATAGAGCCCCCCCAGCTCCGTCATGACGCGGAAGACGCCGCGGTGGAACGGCTCGTCCTTCAGGTTCCACTCGGGCCCGCGCGTCTCGTTCCACTCCCACCATGGCGCCAGCTCGCTGCCCATGAAGAGGAGCTTCTTGCCGGGCCGGGTCCACATGTAGGCGAGAAGCAGGCGCAGGTTGGCGAACATGTCGGGCGGGTTCCCCGGCATCTTCGACAGCAGCGATTTCTTACCGTGCACGACCTCGTCGTGCGAGAGCGGGTTGATGAAACGCTCGCTGTACTCGTAGATCATCGCGAACGTGATCTTGTCGTGGTTCCACGTGCGGCCGATCGGATCGACGCCGAAGTACTCGAGCGTGTCGTGCATCCAGCCCATGTTCCACTTGAAGAGAAAACCGAGGCCCCCGTCCGCGGCCGGCGCGGTCACGAGCGGCCAGGACGTCGATTCTTCCGCGATCGTGAACGCGCCGGGCGCTTCTTCGCGGAGCACGTCGTGGAGCTTTCGGAAGAACTCGATCGCATCGAGATTCTCTCGGCCGCCGTAGCGGTTGGGGATCCACTCCCCTTCCTTGCGGCTGTAGTCGAGGTAGAGCATCGAGGCCACTGCATCGACGCGGAGCGCATCGACGTGGAGCTCGGCGAGCCAGTAGATCGCGTTCGCGATCAGGAACCCGGACACCTCGGGGCGCCCGAGGTTGAAGATCAGCGTCCCCCAGTCAGGATGCTCGCCCTGCCGAGGGTCGTCGTGCTCGTAGAGCGCGGTGCCGTCGAAGCGGCGGAGCGCGAAGTCGTCTTTCGGGAAATGCGCCGGCACCCAGTCGACGATCACGCCGATCCCGTTCGCGTGGCAGTGGTCGACGAAGAAGCGGAAGTCGTCCGGGCTCCCGAAGCGGGACGTCGGCGCGAAGTATCCCGAGACCTGATAGCCCCACGAGCCGTCGAACGGATGCTCGGCGACGGGCATCAGCTCCACGTGTGTGAATCCCAGTTTCTTGACGTGCTCGACGAGCCTGGGTGCGATCTCGCGGTAGCTTAGCGTCCGCTCGCCGCCGCCCATCCCGAGCGCGAACGATCCCAGGTGCACCTCGTACGCGGACAGCGGAGCGCGGACGTGATCGGTGGTGCGCCGCGCCTTCATCCACTCCGCGTCGTCCCAAACGTACGAGGACACGTCCACTCGCGAGGCGCTGTCCGGCGGGACCTCCATCGCGCGCGCCATGGGGTCGGTCTTCAGGCGGAGCATCCCCTCGCGGGTCTTGATCTCGAACTTGTAGACCGCGCCGGCGGGAAGCCCCGGGACGAACAGCTCGAACACGCCCGATTCGGCCACCCGGCGCATCGGGAACAGCCGGCCGTCCCAGCGCGCGAAATCGCCCACGACCGACACGCGCCTCGCGTTCGGCGCCCACACCGCGAACGACACACCCGCCACACCCTCGAGGATGCGCACGTGGGCGCCGAGAACTTCCCAGAGCCTCCGGTGGGTTCCCTCGTGGAACAGATGGAGGTCGACTTCTCCCACGGTCGGCTCGAACCGGTACGGGTCGTCCCGCTCCCACGCCGCGCCGCTTCCGAAGCCGAACCGCACGCGATACGGGAACGGCGAGGCGGCCTGCGGGACGAACGCCTCGAAGACGCCTCCACCGAGCGCGTCCATCGAAGAGGCCTCGTCGCCCCGGATCAGATCGCACGCGATCGCATCCGGATGGAACGCACGGACGATCCGGCCGGACGCACCCGCGCGCGTCGCCAGATGGGATCCCAGCACGGCGTGCGGCCGGTCGTGATCGCCGTTGATCAGCCGGGCGAAATCGAGAGGCTCCAGTCGATGCGGACGGCTCGCCATCGGCCGCGTATATTCGGCGGACCAAGGGGTGAAAGCAAGCGGTCGGGCTATTTGCTGCTGCTCAGGCGTGGTGAGCCGCGCGCTTGGCGGCGAGGTCGAAGGCGAGCTCCGCGCGAAGGCGCTCGAGAGTGCCCTGGGCCAGGCGCCAATGGGCCGCGAGGTGCCGCGCGTTCGGCGGCAGCTTCGAAGACACCTCATCGAGCGCCAACGCCGACACCAGCACGACCGCGTCTTCTCCGGCCTCGCGAAGCGCTCCGCGCAGGCGGGCGGGAGGCACGATCCGAATGCGCGCGAGCGTCTTCGGATCCGCCCCGAGCTGACCAAGGAATCGGAGGAACACGTGGCCGAACCGGTCGTCGCGCACGGCCATCACCACGTCGCGCGTCGCCGCCCATCTCAGGATCGTCTGGGGAAACACGGGGTCGAGGGCGACGCGATAGACGGGAAGGCCGACCGTTCGCGCGGCGGCTTCGACCTCGGCGCGGTGGCAGTCGGTGGTGACGACGCCCCAGGCTCCGGCGAGCGATCCTTGCGGGTTCGCGCAAAAGTCGTGAAGCAGGACCGCTCGGGCCGCGACCCCGAGCCCGGCGCCGACGTCTCTCCGGATCATGTCGATCTGCTCGAGGTTGCACTCGACGACGACGACCGGAAGCCCGCGTAGGCCGCCGTTCAACGCGCCATGGATGAAATCCGCGAACGCCGGCGCGGAAAGCCCGAGAGTTTGCGCCTCGCCGCGGCAGAGATTGATCGCGCGGGTCAGCGCGTCTTGGTTTCCGCGGAGCCCCGCGGGGAGCGCGACGAACGTCCCGGCCCCGGGGCGCACGTCCAGGAATCCTTCCTTCACCAGCGCTCCGTAGGCACGGTGCACGGTCTTGCGATTGAGCCCGGTGATGTCCGCGAGACGGCGGACGGATGCGACGCGGTCCCCGGGGCGCAGCCGGCCGAGATGAAGCGATGTCATGAGGTGCTCGCGGACCCGCTCGGTGCCTTGCCCCGGGCGATTGGCCGCATTGGTGGGAGCCATGTTCGTGCCTCCGAAACGGTAACGATTGAGCATACGCTCATCCGGCAACCGCGGCACGGACCTTCCGGTCGTCAGAAATAGACGTGAGCTTCGATCCACGCCTGGTCGTCGTTCGCGCCGGCGACCGCAGACGGCCCGTTCCGGGCTCGGTAGAGCGCGCGAATTTGAAGCCCCGGCAGAGGCGTCCAGTCGGCTCCGACCCCCCACTGGCCGTTCCGCCGCAGGCCGTCGTCGCGGTCGAGATCGCCCGCGCCGGCGAACGCGCGGACCGTCAGCCCGGCATGCACCAAGCCGTCGATCTCGAGATGCCCGGCACCGCCGTACTTTTCGGGATTCACGCCGTCGGCGTCCCGGATGACATCGGCCTCGGTGAGGATGACGATCGGCCCGGCCTTGTACGTCCCGAAGACACCGGCCAGCGACCGGCTCGCCCCCTTCGGGAGATCGTTGAACGACGCCGACAGCCCGATCCGGCCGGGCGTGAACACGCGCGCCCCGATCCACGAGTACTGCTTCCCGTTGTCGGTCTCAGCAGAGCCCGACGTTCCGTTCGTGATCGAAAACGACGTCGACCAGGCCCCGCTGTCCATGCCGACCTCGCCGCCGATGTCAGCGGTCTCGAACGTGAACCCGGTCGTCCGGCGCGTCGCGGCCTCATCGTCCTGGAACCGCAGTCCGAACGGGAGAAAGAATTTCCCGCCCTTGACGTAGAACCCCGCGCGCGGGATCGCGTAGAGCGCGAAGAACTCGCGCGATGAGGCGCCGCCGGGCGCCACGTGCTCGTCGAGATACACCGACAGCTGATCCTTCAAGAGATCGGCCGCCAGATACGCCTCGGCCTCGCTCAGCTTCAGCTCGCCGATGTACGGCCCCTGGTCGCGAAACGTCGCGGTGTAGCCTCCGCGCGCGTCGAGGCCCACGCGGACGCGCTCGTGAATCTGGCCGTCGAACAGGCCGTGGGCGGGCGCGAGCTTCGTCCAGGGCAGGCTCATGGCGCCGTAGCCCGCACCGTAGGCGTTCCGGCCTCCCCCGCCCGTGCGATTGATGTGACAAGACGCGCAGCCGAGCCCCGTGCGCGCCGCGAGGACCGGCTCCGCGCGCGCCGATCCGCAGACCGCGAGGCAGACAGCGATCGCCGCGAGCGTCCGTGCCATCAGTCGTTCTTCGCCCCCGCCTGGATCCACTGACCGATCGCGTCGATCTCCGCGGCGCTGAGCGTCGTCCCGTCGGCCGGCATCCGTACGCCCGCGATCCGCGGGTCGGCCGAGATCTTCATGTGGAGGTACGAGTCGGTGGGGTTTCCGGGCGCGATGCGCTTGTATCCCGACACCTCGGCGCAGTCGACGTTCACCGTCGAGGCGTACATCGCGCCCGCCGACAGGTCCATTCCCTGTTGCGGCATCGGCTGGGCGTGGCAGCCGGGAAGCGCGCAGCGCGGCGTGAAGATCGCGGATTGAAGCGCGCTCAGCGTCGGAGCCGGCGGCGGTGGTGCCGCCGTCTCGAGCACTCCGTCTCCCGCGCACGCGACCGACGTCAGCACGAGCGCGCCGACGATGCCCCGGCGGACGATCATGGCTTCGACTCCTGCCGCGCTCCCGTCCGCGGGTTGGCGCGCGCCCACTTGATGAACGCGGCGAGCTGCCGGATCTCGTCCTGCGACACGTGCTCGCGATAGGCCGGCATCACGATCGCCTGGGACTCGAGGATCCGGCGCGCGACGGGATTTGCGCGCATCCGTTTCGAGATGCCGTCTTCGACCCACTCGGCGAGCTCGGAATCGTCCCGGACCAGCTCTTTGAAATCGTCGCCGTCCCACGGCGGGATGTAGCCCTTCAGCGAGCCCGGGTTGGGCACGAGGCCGCGCCCCTCGGAGCCGTGGCACCCGAAGCAGCCGAGCTTGAATGCGACCTCGTGTCCGGCGCTCGCCTGCTCGTCGTCGATCGGCCCGAACTGCGAGACCGCGAGGACGTATGCGACGAGATCGTCGGTCTCCTTCGTGGAGAGCCGCTTCCCGAATGCGGGCATCGAGATCAGGGCGCCCGCGTCCCGCTCGCGATGCGCCGGCCGGCCATCGACGATCCACGCGCGGACGTCGCCCTCGTCGTGGTTCCACATCATCCACGTGCCGCCGGTCCACCCCGGCACCTCGCCGCCCTTCGCGCCGGGGTTCTGCGCCGGCTGGCCGCCCCCGGGTCCATGGCATCCGAAGCAGCCCATGCGCTCGGCGACGATGCGGCCGCGCTGCACGGGCGTGTCCAGCGCTGCGCGCTGCCAGTGCGCACGGACTTCCTGGAGGACGACCCATGCGGTGAGCGCCCCGACCGCGACGACCAGAGCGGCGATCAAGGCGCGAGACGCGCCGGTCACGACGGGGGCGCGGCCTTGACGGATTTCAGCAGGAGGAGCTTCGCACCGCCGCGCTCGGCCCACGTCCCTTCGACCGTCACGCGCCGGCCCGCGAACGGCCGCAGCTTCGCGTTCGGGGTCTCCATGTCGTCGACGGAGGCGATCCAGACCACGTTTCCCGTGCCGTCCTCGAGAACCGCCAGCGGAATGCCCGCGTCCCCGCATTTCTGAGCGCAGGTGCGATGGGATTCCCCTTTCGCGCCCGACTTGATGTAGCACGCGGAGTCGATCACCTCGCCCGTGACGCTCGCGGGGGCGGCATCCTTCGCCGCGGCAAGCGCCGCGAGCGCGGTCAGTGAAACGGCGGCGGCGATCCGTGCGGCGATGCGCATGTCGTCTCCTCCCCTCGTGATGTGTCGATCGGTGGGGCCGAAGATACTAGATCGCAGGCGTTGGGGGGCGAAACGGCTTGGGGGGACGGTCCCGGCCGCGGGGTGAAAAGTGTCCGCTTTTCGATCAGCGCTCGAACATCGCGTCGGCCGGGACGATCCGGCAATGCTCGCGCTCGATCCGGACGGGCTCCCCGGCAACCTCGCGATCTTCGGCCAGAACCTCGGGCAAGGTCTCGGTTTCGTATTCAATCGGAGACGGGGCGTCTCCGGCCAGCGCGTCGGCAAGCGCCGCCGCTTCATCCGGGTCGGCAACGACGGCGATCGCCAGGTCCTCGGGCCTCAGATGACGGCGGATCGCGCCGTTGACCTCGTCGACGGTCATCGCGGGAAGGCGGGCTTCGAGCTCGTCGATGAGCGGGGGGCGCCCGTAGAACGCTCCGTCCATGGCGAAGCCCAGCCGGCGGCTCGGGGTTTGCACCCAGAGCTTGCTGTAATTGAGGAGGAACTCGCGCGTGGACGCGAACGCCTCAGGCGTCAATCCGTCCCGCACCAGGTGCCTCAGCTCGCGCACGACGGCACGGATCGAAAAGTGCGCGTGGGCGGCGGCGACCGGCCGGATCCAGATCGTGAACGCCTGGCGGCGCCGCGCGACGTTCGGCAGCGCGAACGTCGACGCGCCGTCCTGCACGAAGTGCTCGACGTAGCTGTAGGCGCCGTAGGTCAGCCCCCGGCGTGTCCGCAGCATGTCCATGAGGCGTCCGTTGAATGTCCTGTGCTCGCCGAGGTACGAGCTCGCGACGAACAGCGGAACGAAATCGTCGTCGGCCCTCGTGATCGACAGCGTGTGGCCCATCGAGATCGCCGAGGCCCGCGCCGGCTTGGTGACGACCAGGAGGTCGAACCCCTTGCGTGTGCGCCCCTCCGGCCGCTGACTCACGGGTGTCTCGGACTCGGGCAACGCGCGCAGGTCGTGAACGACGCGATCGGCAAAGCCCTCCGGGAGATCGCCCGATAGCCCCAGCGTCGCACGGTCGCCCGTCAGGCGCCTGCGATGAAACGCGACGACGTCGTCCCGCGTAAGCGACGCAATCCCGGACACGGTGCCCTCGACCGGACGGCCGTAGGGATGGCCGGTATAGAGCAGTGTTGCGAGCGATTCCTGGCCGAGCCCCTCATCGTCCACCGCGCGCAGGCCCGAGACGATGGCGTTTCTCTGATCGTCCTTGAGCCTCTCGAATTCCCGGGGCTCGAACCGGGGCGCCGCCACCGACTCGAGGAACATCTCGTAGTAACGGTCGAGGTGATCGCGATGGACCGTTCCGTGCACGACCATCGTGTCCCGCTCGACCTGGACGCCGACCCCCGCCGCCATCGGGTAGAGCCGCTTGAGCAGCTCCTCGTAGGAATGCGTCTTGGTTCCGCCCTCCGCCAGGAGGCCTGCGGTCAACGCGGCGGCCCCTTCCTTCCCCGGCGGATCGTCACTGCTTCCGGCCTCGAACGCGAGACGGAAGGAGACGAACGGGGCGCCCTTCCTCGGGAGGAAGACGGTCTTCATGAGGGACCCGCGCCCTCGGCCGGCGCCAGGGTCACGACGGTGCGATTGTCCGCTCCGAGAAATCGCTCCGCGACGCCGCGGACGTCGTCCGGCGTGACCGAGTCGAGCAGGGCGAACGACCTGTCGATGGCGGAGGTCGCGCCGGTGAGCTGGGCGTAGTGGCAGACGGTCACGGCGACGTCCTCCGGCGTCATCAACCCTGCCAGGGTTCCGTACCGAAGGCGTGAGGCGACCTCGCCCAGGCGCTCTTCGGAGAGGGCCGCGTGAGCCGCGTCCCGGAGCGTCGCCTCGATGCGCCCGCGCACGTCCGCGACGCGCTCCGCATCCTTCACGCGCGCGAGAACGACGAACATCCCCGGATCGCGGCGATCCTCGGCCCCCGCCGACATCCAGTCGACCCAACAGCGCTCCAGGATCAGCTCCCTGTGGAGCGCGCTCGTCGGGGCGAAGAGCGCCTGCGCCAGAACGTCCAGCGCGCGTCCGTCCGGCTTCTCGAGATCGAACGCCGGGACGTGGAACGCCATCGCCAGGAGCGGGAGCGTCGGCGCGGACCACGAGAGGTGCGCCGATCGCTCCGACGTCTGCTTCGGCTCGATCGGGGTCCGTAAGGCGGCGACGCCGGGCCGCCACGCGCCGTAGTGTTTCTCGGCTTCCGCGAACACCCGCTCGGGCTCGACGTCTCCGGCAACGACGAGCACCGCGTTGTCCGCGCGATACCACCGCTCGAAGAAGTCCAGGCTGTGATCGTACAGCTGAGGCATCCGCTCGATGTCCTCGAGGAACCCCATGGTCGTGTGCTTGTAGCTGTGCGCGACGAAGGCGGTGTCGTGCAGCTTCTCGAACAGCGCGTTGAACGGGATCGACGCGTTCTTGTTGTACTCGGCGAGGACGGCGCCGGCCTCTTTCTGGAACGCTTCGAGGTCGTAGGCGAGATTCATGAACCGGTCCGATTCGAGGTCCATGATCGACGGGAGCGCCGCCGAGGCGGCGACGACGTGGTAGCAGGTCCAATCGTCGGTGGTGAACGCGTTGCCGTCCGCGCCCCAGCGCGCGAGCACGCCGTTGTAGCGGTCCGGGGGAAACCGCGGCGTCCCCCGGAACATCATGTGCTCGAAGAAGTGCGCGAACCCGGTCCGCCCCGGCTCGATCTCGTTGCGAGAGCCGGTGCGGACGGCGACGTGGTGCGCCGCGAGGCCGGGCGTGTCCATCCGGACCGCGGCGACACGCAGCCCGTTGCCGAGCACGGTTTCGACGATCGGGTAGGGAAACGTCGCGCGGGGAGCCGCGGGAGAGATCAATGCTTGCGTGGGGCCAAGGTCATGCTCATGTCGCGATTGACGATCTCTCCGTACGGCGATTCGACGACCGCGGAATCGGCGAGGATCTCGATCACCCGGTCGAGGACGCGGCGGCCGTTTTCCGGCCGGCGCAGGTCGCGTCCGCGGAACATGATCGTGACCCGGACCTTGTCGCCTTCGCCCAGGAAGCGCTTGGCGTGGGTGAGCTTGGTCTCGAGGTCGTGCTCGCTGATGCCGGGACGCAGCTTGAGCTGCTTGACCATGATGCGCGTCTCGTTCTTACGGGCGTCGCGCACCTTCTTGGCCGCCTCGAAGCGGTGCTTGCCGTAGTCCATGATGCGGACCACGATCGGGCGGGCGTCCGGGGCGACCTCGACGAGATCGAGCCCCGATTCTTCCGCGATGCGCCGGGCTTCTTCGATGGGAACGACGCCGACCTGCTCTCCTTCGGCGCCGATGAGACGGACGGGACTGAGGCGGATCTGTTGGTTCACGCGGACCTTGTCGTCGATGCGGCACCCCCCTTACGAAATACGATTGGAGACCGATTCCCCAATTCGAATGAGAAACATAGTCGAATATATCATCCGCGCACGTCAAAAATGGTCGCGCGGGTCCGCGACTTACGGTTGCCGTCGGGAACCCTCGCCGTGACGACCGTGTGAATCCCCCCGCGGACCAGGAAATCCCCAACGACCTCGAGCGCGCGAGGGCGGAGCACCCGGACCAGGTCGTCGAGGATCCGGTTCGTCACCGCCTCGTGAAAATGACCCTCGTTGCGGAACGACCACAGGTAGAGCTTGAGGGACTTGAGCTCCACGCAGACGCGGCCCGGGACGTACCGGATCGCGATCGTCGCGAAATCGGGCTGCCCGGTTCGGGGGCACAGGCAGGTGAACTCCGGGCACGTGAACGAGATCGTGTAATCCCGGCCGGGGGACGGATTGGGAAAGGTCTCCAGCGTCTTCGAAGGCTTCGTGGGCATCGGGGCCTCGCGGCTCATCGGAGATCGGCCAGCTTCAGCCGGACATCGCGGCGCCGGTCGCGAGCGTCCTTCACGGTCAGGCTGACGGTCGCCCCGACGCCGGCGGTCTCGAACGCGTCGAACAGGTCCTGCTGGTTCGAGACGGGCTTGCCGTTGACGGCGACGATGAGATCGCCGAGGCGCGGGCGGCCGCTGCGCGTGACCGAGATCCCGCTGAGGCCCGCCTGGTCGGCGGGCGAGCCGTCCTCGACCTGGTAGATCGCGACGCCGTCGATCCCCGTCCCGCGAACGAAATGGTCGGGAAGCAAGGTCGCTCCCGCGATGCCGGGCTGCTTGATGCGGCCGTATCGGATGAGCTGAGGGACGAGCCGGCTCACCGTGTCGATCGGCACCGCGAAGCTGATCCCCGCCGACGCCCCGCTCGGGGAGTAGATCGCGGAGTTGATGCCGATCAGGCGCCCCGACGAATCGAGAAGCGGCCCGCCGGAGTTTCCGGGGTTGATCGCCGCGTCGGTCTGGATCACGTCGCGGATGCGGCGGCCCGACGGCGAGCTCAGCTCCCGCCCCAGGCCGCTCACGACGCCCGTGGTCAAGGTGTGATCGAAGCCGAACGGATTCCCGACCGCGAGCACGCGCTGGCCGACGACGAGATCGGCCGAATGCCCGACGACGAGCGGCGTCAGCTGCGAAGCCGGCGCTTCGATCTTCAGGACCGCGATGTCCTTGTCCGGCGCCGCGCCGACCACGGCGGCTTCGTACTCGTCCTGGCCGAGCGTGACCGAGAACTTCGTCCCGTCCTCGATCACGTGAAAGTTCGTCACGATGTGGCCGCTTGGGTCCCACACGAATCCGCTGCCGCTTCCGGCCTTGGTCTCGACGGCGTTGAACGAGAAGAAGTCGAACTGGCGGGTGTAGTTCGTGATGAACACGACGGACGCCGACGCCCTGCGGAAGACGTCGATGTCGCGGCGCTCTTCGGGCGACAGGCCTTCCGGCAGCGGCGGCTCGCCGGCCCGCGACGAAGCCTGCGGGGCCGGCGGAGGCGCGGCTCCGCCGCACGAGGTGATCGCCGCCAGCACGAGGCCGGCGGCGAGGCCGATCCGTCGCATCACTTGGCGGGTCCGAGCGTTCTGATGTGGGCGGTGATCGCGCCGACCTGCTCTCCGGTCAGCTTGCTGCGGTATCCGGGCATCTTGCCGCGGCCGTCGAGGGTGACCGCCGCGATCGCATCGTCGGTCAACGCCCCCTGGAACGCCGGATCGCTGAAGTTCCGCGATCCCTTCCCCGGAGGCTTCGCGATACCGTCCTTCCCGTGGCACGCCGCGCACTTGGTCTCGTAGAGCATCCGGCCGTCCACCGATGCGGCGGCCGCGAGGAGCACGGCGGCTACGCTCTTGAGGCGATTTCGAGAACCCATGAAAGGTGATTTTACCGCGCCGAGGAGCGAACCGACAGGACCGGGCAGGGAGCCTCGCGCAGGACCTTCTCGGCGACCGATCCGAAGACGAGGTGCCGCCAGCCGGTCCACCCGTGCGTCGCAAGCACGATGAGGTCGGCCTTCTCCTCCGCGGCGACCCGCCCGATCTCGGCCGCCGCATCGCCGCGCCTCACGGGGCAGCGGACCTTGGCGCCCGCCGCATGCTTCGCGGCGACTTGAAGGAGCCGGCGGTCGACCTCCTGGCGCACGTGGGACTCGTATTCGGGAAGCGGGAGCGAGGCGAGACCGAAATCCGCGTACGGGGGGATGTCCCAGGGCGTCGGCGAGTCGACCGGGAGCACGTGGACGAGAAGCAGCTCGGCGTCGAAGTGGCTCGCGATCTCGGCGGCGATCGGAAGCGCTTCGAGCGAGGTTTCGGAAAAATCGGTGGTGACGAGGACGCGCCGGAAGGGGAGCATGGCCTGGCCTCCAATCCCAGCCTACGCTTACGGCGCCGGATCTCCCAACGGAATCGGGACCGTTTCGGTCGCCGTGTCAGACCGCGTCTTGGTCGCCGCCTTCGCGGTTTTTCGATCGTCGAAATACGTTCCCACGGCCACCGCGAGGAGCATGAGGGAGAAGCACAGCGCGAACCCCGCGACGAACCCCGCGCTGTAGGCCTTTCCGACGGATTGATAGAACGATTGCGCCGTCACCAGGTCCGGAAGCTCGAGCGCGTTCTTGCCGATCTGGATGATGAAACGCCCGAGCGCGATCGAGCTGGCCACCGAGCCGATGACGCCGATGATGATGGAAAACAGCCTTTGCCGCCCGTTCATTGGGAATCCCGCATCCGGAGAGTATTCGTGCTTTTTCCGTCCGGGGCCAGTGCCAATTTTCGACCGTCGGCCCCGTCTCGACTGCTCCGCGCGCGATCCCTACAATGACTGCGGGGTATTCGAATGAATCAGCCCGGGCTTCCTGGCTACCGGAGACGCCGGACGCGCGTCGTGCACGTGGGCGACGTCGCGATCGGCGGCGACAACCCCATCCGCGTTCAATCGATGACGACTCCGGCCACGACGGACACCGAGGCCACCGTCGGGCAGATCGCGCGGCTCGTTGCGGCCGGTTGCGAAATCGTACGCGTGACCGTCCCCAAGACCTCGGATGCCGAAAACCTGCCGCGCATCCGCTCCGAGATGAAGCGCCTCGGCGTTCGCGTCCCGCTGGTCGCCGACATTCATTTCACTCCCGCCGCAGCGATGAAGGCCGTCGAGCACGTGGAGAAGATCCGGATCAACCCCGGCAACTTCGCCGACAAGAAGCGGTTCGCCGTGCGCGAGTACTCGAGCGCCGAGTACGACGCCGAGCTTCAACGGATCCACGAAGCGGTCTCGCCCCTCATCCGGCGCGCGAAAGCGCTCGGCGTCGCGATGCGCATCGGGACGAACCACGGCTCGCTGTCCGACCGCATCATGAATCGATACGGCGATTCTCCCGAAGGGATGGTCGAATCCGCGCTCGAGTTCGTGCGCATCTGCGAGGACTGGGACTATCGCGAGCTCGTCCTCTCGATGAAATCGTCGAACCCGTCGGTCGTGCTCGACGTCTACCGGCTGCTGGTGCGGAGAATGTCGGACGCCGGCATGGATTACCCGCTCCATCTCGGCGTGACCGAGGCCGGCGACGGCGAGGACGGCCGCATCAAGTCGGCGCTCGGAATCGGCGTGCTTCTCGAGGAAGGCATCGGGGACACCGTTCGGGTCTCGCTCACCGAGGACCCCGTCGCCGAGGTCCCGGTGGCCTTCGCGCTGGTCGCGCCGTACAACGCGCGCCGCGACCTTGCGGAGACGACGCGGTTCGACGACACCGTCATCGCGTTTCCGCGGGATGCGTCCCGCGTTGCGCTCGGGCCGCGGCGATTGGGCGCCGGCGAGCCGGTCCAGGTCGAGGTCCCGCTGCGCGCGTCCGTCCGGGACCGAGACGCCGTCCGCGCCGAGCTCGACGGCGAGGCCGGCGTCCGGGTCCCCGAGGAGACGCGCGCCGAGATCGTCTCGGTGCAGGTTGCGACCGCCGAGGACGTTCCCGCGATCCAAGCGCTCCGGGGATCGATGGAGCTCGTCGCCCCGCGCGTGTCGCTTTCGGCCCGTGTCGACGCGGCGCTCGTTCCGCAGTTGACCGATTCCGATTGGACGGCGCTGTTCGACGCCGCGTACCGGGTTCACGTCCCGATCGACGCGGAAGCGAACGGCCTGGTCGACCGCCTGCTCGCGCGGTCGAAGCCATCGCGCGCCGCCGTTCTCTTCGAGGTCGGCTCGATGAAGGGTTCCGAGCCGGCGGTCGCCGCGGCCGCCGGGATCGCGGGACGCGCCAGAGCGTCGGCTGCCAGGGCGCTCCTGGCGCTCGACCCCACGCTCGATGCGGGCCCGCTTCGAAGCTACCGCGCGCTCGCGGCGCGCCTCGCGGAGGCGGGCACACGCATCCCGATCGTCCTCATCGATCGCCCGGCCGCGCGAGCTGCCGATGCCATCCTCGGGCCCGCGGCTGCGATCGGAGGGCTGCTGTGCCAGGGCATCGGCGACGCGGTTCACATCGAGACGCCGGCGGCGCGGGAAGCGCGCCGGCTCGGCTTCAACATCCTCCAGGCGGCGCGCATCCGCATGACGAAGACCGAGTTCATCTCCTGTCCGTCGTGCGGCCGGACGCTGTTCGACCTCGAATCGACGACCGCAATGATCAAGCAGCGCACCGCGCACCTGAAGGGCCTGAAGATCGCCGTCATGGGCTGTGTCGTGAATGGCCCCGGCGAGATGGCCGACGCCGATTTCGGCTACGTGGGCTGGGGCGACGACAAGATCGCGCTCTTCGTAGGGAAAGAGTTGGTCGCCAGGGACATCCCGACCGCCGAGGCTGCCGACCGGCTCGTCGAGCTGATCAGGACGAACGGCCGCTGGGTGGACCCTCCGCTCTAGTGTGGTGTGACGGAAGTCTTGTCATGCCGCGTTTGCACTTCTACTCGACAGCTTCGAGGGGATGGGCGCAAGAGCCGCCGCGAGTCGCGTCTTGGGGCCTTGAAGCTGGAGAGAGAAGTGCAAACGCGGCATGACAAGACTTCCGTCACACCACACTAGAGCGCAAGCTCCTCCCACTCCCGGAGCATGTAGGTCCCGAGGCCCTGCTCGACCAGTGGGCTCGATCGTGCGATGGCTTCGGCCTCGTACAGATCCTTGGCCTCGAAGATCTCGAGATAACCGTCGCCGCGGGAGAAGCCGCCTGCGGCGCGAATCCGGCCCGCGGCCGCCAGCGCCGACACGTGAGCGACGTGCTCGTGGCGGAGCGGCCCGACTTCGGCCTCGGTCCCGGTGACGAGGATCGTGCGGACGTAGTACGGCATCAGATCTCCACCTTGTCGAGGTAGGACGGAACGTTGACGTCGAAGCGGAAGCGCTCGCGGATCGAGGCGGCGAGCGCGTCGCGGGCTTCGGGCTCGCCGTGGACCAGGTGCACGCGGCCGGGGCGAGCCGGGGAGCTTCCGAGCCACGAGAGGATCTCGCCGCGATCGGCATGAGCCGACAGGCCGTCCAGCGTCTCGATCCTCGCCTTGACGTGGATCTCGCGCCCGTACATGCGAAGGAACGGCTTTCCGTCTTGAAGCTCGCGGCCGCGCGTGCCGGCGGCCTGATAGCCGACGAACAGAACCGTCGAGCGGTGATCCGCGAGTTTGTAGGCGAGGTGGTGGACGATGCGGCCGCCCTCGGCCATGCCCGACGCCGAGATGATGATCGCGGGGTACGCGATCCCGTTCAGCGCTTTGGATTCCTCGGGCGTCGTGGCGAAGCGCACGTCGTGCATCCCGATGACGTCCAACCCCTTCGCCTCGGCGGCACGCATCTCCGCGTCCTGGGCTTCCGGATGCCGGATCAGGATTTTGTTCGCTTCGATGGCCATCGGCGAGTCGACGAAGATCGGGACGTCGCCCGGGATCTTCCCTTCCTCGCGGAGCGTGTTGAGCAGGAACATCACGTGCTGGGTGCGGCCCACCGCGAACGCCGGAATCAAGAGCGTGCCGCCGCGCCGGATGGTGTCGTTCACGAGCTCCGCCAGGCGCTTGCCGGGATCGTCCTTGGGGTGGTCGCGGTTTCCGTACGTGCTCTCGAGCAGCAGGTGGTCGCACGCGGGAAGGGGCTCGGGATCGGGGAGGATCGGCTGGCCGGGTCGCCCGAGGTCTCCGGAGAACAGGACGACCTTGTCGCCCGTGCCGTTCGACAGCCGGACCTCGATCATCGCGGCGCCGAGGATGTGCCCCGCGGCGCGGTACGTGACCGTGATCCCGGGCGCGACTTCCCTGGCAGTATCGAACGCGATGGTACGAACGTGAGGGATCACCGCGCGGCCGTCGAGCTCGGTGTAGAGCGGCAGCGCGGGGTGGTGCTTCGAGTACCCCTTCTTGTTCGCCCAGCGCGCGTCTTCTTCCTGCAGGTGTCCGGAATCCGGCAGCAGGATCGCGCACAGGTCGCGGGAGGCCGGCGTCGTCAGGATGTCTCCGGTGTATCCCTTCTGGAGGAGGACCGGCAGGTATCCGCTGTGATCGAGGTGCGCGTGGGTCAGAAGCACGAGCCCGAGCGTTTCGGGATCGAACGGCGGCGGGCTCCAGTTGCGAAGCCTCAGCTCCTTCAATCCCTGGAAGAGGCCGCAATCGACGAGCAATCGGAAGCCCCGGTGCTCGATGAGGTATTTCGATCCGGTGACCGTGCCCGTCGCGCCCAGAAATTGAAGAGTCGGCACGAACGGATCGTATCATCGTGAATGCCGCCGTTTTGGTACGATGGGCGCGGCGCGAGGAGGACGTCCATGAGGGTCCAGATCGAGTATTGCACTCAGTGAAACTACAAGCCCCGGGCCGTCAGTTTGGCGGCCGAGCTGAAGAGCAAGATGAACGTCGATCCTGAGCTGATCAGCGGAAGCGGCGGTGTGTTCGAGGTGACCGTCGACGGACAGAAGATCTTCTCGAAGAAGGCGCTCGGACGATTTCCCGCGGACGGCGAGATCGTGAGCCTGATGGCGAACCGCCCGGCATGAGCCTTCTCGATCGAGCGGTCGGCGCGCTGTTGCCGGCCGTCCCGAAGCCGATCGTCGGCGTCTTCTCGAAACGTTACATCGCCGGCTCCTCGGTGTCCGATGCGTTCCGCGTCGTCCGGGAGCTTTCACGCGAAGGCGCGATGGCGACGCTCGACATCCTCGGCGAGTACATCTCGTCGCTCGACGAGGCCGAAAAGACCACGCGGGCCTACGTCGACCTCGTGCGGCAGATCGCGGCGGAAAAGCTGCCGGAGACGAAAGTCTCGGTGAAGCTGTCGGGGCTCGGGCTCCTGCTCGACGAAAAGCGCTGCCTCGAGAACATGCGCCTCCTGGTCCGCTCCGCGGCGGAGACCGGCGGATTCGTGCGCATCGACATGGAAGACGCCCAGTGCACCGATGCAACGCTGTCGATCTACCGGACGCTGCGTGCGGAGTGGCCCCGGCACGTCGGCGTCGTCCTCCAGGCTCGCCTGAGGCGGACGATCGACGACGTCGAGGCCTTGACGGCCGAGCCCGCGAACTTCCGGATCTGCAAGGGGATCTATCTCGAGCCGCGCACGATCGCGTTCACCGATCCCGAGCTGATCCGGTCGAGCTTCACGCTCGCTCTCGAGCGCATGATCGAGCGGAACGCCTACGTCGGGATCGCGACCCACGACGAGCGGCTCGTCTTCGAGGCGCTCCGGCTCGTCCGCAAGCACGGCCTGACGCGCGACCGGTACGAATTCCAGATGCTGCTCGGCGTCGAGGAAGAGCTGCGCCGCATCCTGATCGCCTCCGGCCACAGACTGCGCGTGTACGTTCCGTACGGCGAGGAGTGGTACGAGTATTCGGTGAGACGGCTCAGGGAGAGCCCGCAGATCGCGGGACACGCGCTCAGGGCGCTCCTACGCCGACGCCCAGCTCGTACACCATGACCCCGCCCAGATACGCGGTCGTCAGCGCGGCCGCGACTCCGACGAGAAGGCCCGCGGCGTAAACGGTTCGCAGGCTCTCGGGTGGCCGCCCGCGGCCCCACCCCTTCACGAGCAGGAGCGGCATGAAGATCCCCAGAACGATCAGGCCGAAGCGCTCGTGATCGTCGACGGCGGACGCTCCTGCGGCGCTCAGCATCAGCGCGTTCTCCGCGAGGAAGCCGGCCACGATCGTGGGAACGAGCCCCAGCGTTCCGAGGATCGTGAGGATTCCGCCGAACCGCGATGCTCTCTCGCGCCGGCGAAACGTTCCGTAGGACTCGATCAGGCCTCCGAACACGAGGAACGTGATCGTCGCGTGGACGAAAATCGGGTGAGCGAGTCGAATCATCCCGGGCGACGCTACGCGGTGGGGTTGAGGCGCGCGAATTCTTCGAGGAGGTCGCGCGATCGCTCGTCGAGGTTGCGCGGGGTGACGATCTGCACGAGCGCGTAGAGATCGCCCGCCGCGCGTCCGCCGCGGCCGGGGACTCCCCGCCCCTTCAGCCGGAACCGCTGCCCGCCCCGCGTTCCCGCCGGAATCTTGATCTTCGCCCGCCCGTCGAGCGTCGGAACCTCCACTTCACCGCCGAGCGTGGCCCGGACCACGCCGACGGGAACCTCGCACACGAGATCGTTCCCGTCGCGCCGGAACATCGGATGCGGCTCGACGCGAACGTTGACGTAAGCGTCGCCGGGCGGCCCGCCCGCGAGGCCGTCGTTCCCCTTGCCGGGAATGCGGATGCGCTCGCCGTCGTCGATCCCGGTCGGAATGCGAACCTTGACCTTTTCGTTGTGCGCGATGCGGCCCCCGCCGCGGCACGTCGGGCAAACACCGCCCGAGGAGAGCCTCCCGCGGCCCCCGCACTGCGTGCAGGCGATTCCGCGCGGAATCGTGACCTCGACCGTGGTGCCGTGAATCGCATCGGTGAACGGGAGGCGCATCTCGAGCTGGAGGTCTTCTCCCTGCGCCGCCCTGCGGGCGCCCCGGCCGCGGCGTCCGCCGCCGAACAGCTCGAAGATGTCCGACAGATCGCCGAGCCCGAGGTCCTGAAAGTCGATGGTCGTGCCCTGGAACGGATCGAAGCCGGGCTCGAAGGCGGCGTGGCCGCCCCGGTCGTACTTCGCGCGCTTGTCGGAATCGGACAGGACGGCGAACGCTCCGGAGACTTCCTTGAATTTCTCCTCGGCGGACTTGTCGCCGGGGTTCACGTCGGGGTGATACTTGCGGGCGAGCTTGCGGTACGCCGCCTTGATGTCCTTGTCGGTGGCCTGCCGGGACACACCGAGAACCTCGTAGTAATCCCTGGGGGCGGGCACGGACCGCACGTTAGGATTCGATATCTGGGGTGTCAAGCAAGCGCACGGGCTAGAATCGCCGCATGAACGTCATTTTTCACGTGTTCGCGGTCGTCCTGCTCGCGCTTCTGCCTCCTCCGGTGCCTCCCGAGCACGACATCGCGCAGCCTCCGCCCCCGCCGCCATCGCCGTCCCCGTCGCCCTCTCCCGGCGAAGGGAAGCCGGCCGACAAAGAAGGCATGGATCCGGCGTACATGACGCTCCTCCCGGACGACGGGTCCCCCTGGGGAGTCCCCTCCGACCTTTCGACCAAGCTCGCCGCGGTCGCCGAGACCTACCTCAGATACGCGGTCAAGTTCAGCTGCACCGAGACCGTTCGAAAGGCGAAGTTCCAGGACCAAGAAGCCAAGAGCGAGACGTCCAAGACGTACGGCTACCTGCTCGAGCGCGGCGACGGGCAATCGATCCGCGAGTTCCGACAGAAGATCAGGGGCGACGGCACGGTGACGACGACCGAGATCGATGACGCCGAGGCCTTCCCTCCCGCCTACGAGTGGGTGTTCCTGTTCAGCAAGGCGAACCAGTCCTACTTCGCGTATCGCGAGCGTGGCGACCGGTTCGAGGGTTATGACTGGGTCCGCGTCTTCGAGTTCAAGGGGGCGATCCCCTACACCGACGGCCGCGACATCAGGCAGTGGGACGGCGTGGCGCTCGTCGACGCGACGACTCTGACCCCGGTCGAGATCCGCGCCGAGCCGGGGCACCAGGCGGAGCGCCTCAAGCTGCTGTTCGACCGCTGGTCGCAATCGTTCAACGTCGCCGGCTTCCGCACCGGTCCGAAGGCGATCGGGTTCTCCGGTCGTGTGCTCTTCCAGACGCGCCGGGACCACCTGACGTTCCCGACCCAGCTCCGGTACGCGGCGTTCAGGGCCGTATCGCCGAAGGCCACCGAGCCGACCTCGGCATCCACGCGCGATTACGCGGCCTACCGATTCTTCGAGACCGAATCGAAGGAGCGCGACGCGTCTCCCACGAAGCACCCGTAGACGAGATCGACTAGGGCGCCTTCGCGGGCGTCGTCGCGGGCGGGGGCGCGGCCGAAGCCGTCTGGGGCGCCTGGTACGACGGATCGAGGATGATGACCTTCGCCGTGGCCGCGAGCTCCTTGACCTTCGCGCGCACCACGTCCTGCTCCATCATCCGGCTCATCTCGCGCATCAGCTCGGGCTTGACCTGTTGGAAGGTCTGCGTCGAGGGCGGCATCTTCTCGAGGACCTTGAGGATGTTGAACCCGTTCGGCGTCTCGAACACCGGGGAGATCGTGCCGGGCTTCGCGGCGAACGCGACCTCTTCGAACTTCGGGAACATGACGCCCTTCGGGATGAGGCCGATGTCCCCGCCGCGCGAGGCCGACGGGTCCCGGGAGTACTGCTTGGCCAACGCGCCGAAATCCTCGCCGGCCGCGGCGCGCTTGGCCGCTTCGTCGGCGCGCTTCTTCGCGTCGGCTCGCGCCGGCGCGGGATCCTTGTCGGAGGACTTCACGAGGATGAACTGGCAGTGCACGCGGTCGGGAACGTTGAAGACTCCCTTGGGCGCGTTCTCGTCGTAGTACTTCTTCGCGTCCGCCTCGCTGACGGTCTTGCCGGCGATGAGCGTTTTCCGGTAGCCGTCGGTGCGAATGTTCCGCTCGACCTCGCCCCGGATCTCCTTGTCGCTGAGCCCCGACTCCCGCAGCATCCGCTGGAAGTTCTCGGGCGTGCCCGCGCGCTGCTTGATCTGATTCAGCTGGGCGTCGACCTCTTCGGGCTTGACCGCGATGCCGCGGGCGACGGCGGCCTGATGCAGCAGCTCGTCCGCGAGGACCTGCTCCAGGCTCTGCTCCCGCAGGATCTGGTCGTCGGAGGGCGAAAGCTGGCGGCCGCGCTGCTCGAGCATCATGCGGTTCATTCGATAGACGGAATCGACTTTCACGCCGGGCACTCCGACGCCGTTCACCGTGGCGACGGGGCGGCGGGCGTCGGTGAGCTGCGTGCCCTTCGAATCCGGAGCGCCTGGGGGCGAGGCGACACCCTCACCGGCGGAGGGCGCTCCCGGGGCTGCGGGGGCAGACGAGCCCTCGGCCGGTGACGAGGCGCCGGCCTGTGCAGGGGCGCTGTCCGCGCTCTTCCCGCAAGCGGAAAGGGCGAGGATCGTGAGGGCGGAAAGGAACAGTCCGCGTGCGACGAGACGGTACATCCTTGACTCCAGAAGCTCGGAAACGTGCTCGAGCATGGCCCAAAAGTGTCATTCTAGCAGGGCTGAACGAAACGTGGAGCGCCGGTGGACGACGACCTCTCGGATGAAGTCGAGCTCCCCATCGAGGATTCGCTCGACCTCCACGCCTTTTCCCCCCGCGATGTCAAAGACGTCGTCGCCTCGTATCTCGAAGCGGCGCGTGCCCGGGGATTTCGTGAAGTCCGGATCATCCACGGCCGCGGGATCGGGGCGCAGCGCGAGATCGTCCGGGCCCTGCTCGCGCGCCATCCCGGCGTGATTTCGTTCGCCGATGCGCCGCCGGAGCGCGGAGGCTGGGGCGCCACGATCGTCTTTCTCGTTTGACCGAATTCGGCGTTCGGCGGACAATCGACGAGTGGCCGGACGAGTCGAAGTCGATTGCCCCTGCTGTAAGACCAAGCTCGTCGTCGATGCGGCGACCGGGACGATTCTCTCGGAGGAGCGTCCGAAAACCGATCTGTCCGCGACGTTCGAGCAAGCGATGACCGACGTGAAGTCCGGGGCGGCCCGCCGGGAAGACGCCTTTTCGAAGGCTTTCGACAGGACCAAGAACCTCGACGACCTCCTGCAGAAGAAGTTCGACGAAGCCAAGAGGAAGGCCGCGGCCGACCCTGGCGGAAAGCCAAAAAATCCGCTGGATCTCGATTGAAGGAGTTGACCCGCGCTGCCTGGCCGCCCTACCTTTCGTAGGTATCCCAGAAGACGTTCCGGAGAGCCCCCGTGATCCGAAAACTGCCGCTGATCGCCGCCCTCGCCGCCGGGTTCGCGCTTCACCCCGTCTCGGCTGCATCGAAGAACGTCCACCACCGGGCCTCGCGCCGTGCGGTTTCGACACCGGCCCTCGTCTGGTACGTCGAGAACGCCGACGGCACGGTCGCGGATGCGAACGGCGAGGACACACCGATCAACCCGGCGTCCGTCGTCAAGATCGCGACGTCGTGGTGGGCGCTCGAGCGTCTCGGCCCCGACCACAGGTTCACCACCCGATTCTCGGCACGCGGCACGATCGACGCGTCGCACGGACTGTTGAAGGGCGACCTGATCGTCGGGGGCAGCGGCGATCCCGATTTTCAGGCGGACAATGCATTTCTCGTCGCCTCCGCGCTGAACGATCTCGGCGTGCGGCGCGTGACGGGCTCGGTCGTCGTCGACGGAAAATTCTGGATGGGCTGGGAGAACGGCTCGGAGGGCACCATCCCCGATCCCGCGCGCCGCGGGACGCTGATGGCGACTCGCCTGCGTCAGGCGCTCGACGTCCGCCGGTGGAATCGTGCGATCCGGCAAGGCTGGTACGAGAGAGCCGCGCGAGAGGGCGATCGCCACGCGCGCATCCCCTCCGTCGAGATTCTCGGCGGCGCCCGGTTCGAGCCGGAGCCCGCGGGTGAGCAGACCGTGTTGTTCGAGCATCGCTCCAAGGCGCTGGTCGAGACGCTCCGCCGATTCAACGCCTATTCGAACAACGACATCGAGCGCGTCGCTGCATCGCTCGGGTCTGCCAACGATCTGTCGGTCCTGCTGGCCGACCGGTTGGCGCCCGGGTCCAGCCCGGTTCACATCCAGACGGCCTCCGGGCTCGGGGAAAACCGCCTCTCGCCTCGTCAGATCGTCGCGATGCTCCGGGGATTCCGGGCGTCGGCGTCGAACCTCGGTCTCGAGATCGAGCATCTTTTACCCGTCGCCGGTTGCGATCCGGGTACGGTGCAGGCAGCTTTTCCACGGTTGGCGTCGCCGCCGTTTGCGACGGCCCTCGTCGCGAAGACCGGAACGCTGACCTCGACCGATGGCGGGATCACGGTCCTGGCTGGTTTCTTGAACACGGCTCAGGGTGAGCTGGCGTTTTGCCTCGCCGTTCCCCGCGCGGCCGGACGAATTCGCCTGGCCCGCCACACCGAAGAGTCATTCCTCGTCGATCTGCTGAACAAGCACGGTGGTGCGGCTCCGCGCACGTGCGGCCCGCCGATCCTCCCTGCGGGGACCAACGCGTCGATCGTCGCCGCGGCGATGGCCGCCTCGTCTTCAGCGGCCGCCGCGACCACGCAGCACTGACCTCGATCGCCGCGGCTGTTTGACAGCCGCCGGTGCAGCCTACAAAATGCGGATGCCTTGCTGATTCTCCGCTGAGGCACCACGAACGGACGCGCGGCCACTGGCCGCAAACGACGGCTTCTTCAACTCTCTATGAAAGGAAATCTCATGGCTGTGTCGAACCGCCTCCGTCCCGTCCTGCTCGTCGCATTGCTCGTGGCCGCCGCTTCGCCGGCGCTCGCGGCCGATCCGGCCAAGCCGGCGGGCTCCCCCGAAATCACGAGTCGGCTGTTCCTCTCGTTCGCCCAAGACGCGTCTCTCGTGAAATCGCAGTGGTGGGAAGGCCAGATCGAATATGCCGACGGCCAGAACACCGATCCCGATGTTTTCATCTTTCGCGGCGTCGTGGCGTTCCATCCCGTCAAGCAGCTCGAGGTGGGCGGCAGTGTCGGCTTCGGTGAGGCCAACGCACCGGCAGGCGTATCCGACGGCAGCGGCGCAACCGATCTGAACGCCTACGGAAAGTGGGTCTGGCCGAACGTGGGAACCAACCTCGACCTGTCCGCCGGCGCGATGATCACGGTGCCGACGGGAGACGACACGGCCGGGCTCGGCTACAACGCGTTCTCCACCGAGCTGTTCGGGAGCATGCGGTACCGGATGCAGAGCTTCATCCTCGGCGCTCACGCGGGCGTGAGATTCAACGGGGACGGCGACTTCCAGGGCGTGCCGCTCAGCGGAAAGACGTCCTTCGACCTCGCGATCTCGGCGATGTTCCCCCTCGCGAACCAGGTCACGTTGATCGCGGAGAGCGAGATCGAGACCGAGCGGTTCGACATCAGCGTGCCGGGAACTCCCGTCAACATCGATACGTCGGCGCAGATTCTGGGCGGCGTCGACTGGGCGGCGTTCGGTCGAGGCCATCTCCGCGGCGCCCTGGGCGCCGGGCTGACCGACGGGGCTCCGAACTTCAGGCTGATCCTGGGTTACGCCTACACGTTCTGATGCCGGAGAGGACGCTGCCGCGGTGGCCGCTCCTGTGCGCCGCGGTGGCCGTCCTCGCCTATCTACCGGCCGTCCGCCTCGGGTTCGTTCTCGACGACGTGCGCCTCGTCGAGAACAACCCGTCCATCGCCTCGGTGTCGAATCTCCCGAGGCTGTTCCTCGAGCCGTACTGGAACGTCCCCGGTGAGAACTACGGTCTCTACCGCCCGCTGACGATCGCGACGTTCGCGATCGAGCGGGCCGTGCACGGCCCGGCGCCTTCTGGGTTTCACGCCGTCAACGTCGCGCTGCACGCGCTCGTCACCGCGCTCTCGTGGCTGTGTCTCCGGCGCGCGGGAGCGCACTACGGGACCGCGCTCGCGGGAGCGCTCCTCTTCTCGGTCCTCCCGATCCACTCCGAGGCGGTCGCGAACATCGCCGGACGGGCCGAGCTTCTCGCGGCGACGCTCGTCCTCTGCGCGTGGCTCGCGCATCGCTCGCGGCCGTCGCTGGCGGCGTTCGCCTACGGAGCCGCGATCCTCTCCAAGGAAAGCGCCGTCCTCGCGCCTCTGCTGTTCTTCGCCGACGAGGCGCTCTCGGATCGACGCGGCGGCCCGGAACGGCGAGGCCGGATCGGGCGCTATGCGGCGGCGCTGGCGGTGGTTGTCGCGCTGCGCGTCCTCGCGCTCGGCGTGCATCAAACGGCGGAAGGGACGATCGCGCTCGACAATCCCGCCGCCGCGGCCGGAGTCTGGCCCCGCATCGCGACCGCCGCGTGGGTCCAGTGCAAGTACTTCATGCTGTGCTTGGCTCCCATCCGGCTCGTGTCGGACTACTCGCTCGATGCGATCCCGAGCGTCGTCTCCGCGCTCGACGTTCGATTCCTCTGCGGCTGCGCGTTCATCGCCGCGCTCGGCGGCGCCGTCGTTCTCGGAATGAAGCGCGACCGGCCGCTCGCACGGGCGGCCCTGATCTGGGGAGTCTTCTTCCTTCCGTCGGCGAACCTGTTGTTTCCCACCGGGACGGTCATGGCCGAGCGGCTGGCCTACCTTCCGTCGCTCGGCGTCTGTCTGGCCGCCGGACACCTGGCCGCTGGATTCGCAGCGGTCTCGGCATCGGAGAGCGCGCGCAGCCTGCGGCGTGGCCTCGCGGTCGCGGGTGTCGGCATCGTCGTGATCGCGGGAGCGGGCCGTGTGTGGGCCCGCGTGCCCGCGTGGAGCAGCAACCTCACGCTGGCCGTGACCGACGTCGCGGCGTCGCCACGATCCGCCAAGCTTCAAGCGGGCGCCGGCATGTTCCTCGCCGAGGCAGGCCGCGTCGACGAGGCCGAGTCCCACCTGCGGCGCGCGATCGAGATCTATCCCGACTACGCGCAGATGCACTACAACCTCGCCGTGCTCCTTGCGCGCCGCGGGGCGCGCGACGAGGCGGTCGAGCATCTCCAACGTGCGATCGCGCTGGCGCCGGGAAACCCGATGCCCCGGCAATTGCTCCAATCGCTCGGGCGCTGAGAACCTAAGACGCGGCGATCCAGACGGGCAGCTCGGCGATCGAGCGCAGGCGCGGAACGTCGACGTCGGCGTAGAGGTCGTGCCGGTCGAGAAGCACGGGCGTCAGGCCCGCGGCGCGCGCGCCCTCGACGTCGACCGAGGGCACATCGCCGATGAAGATCGCGGTTTCGGGCTCGATGTTCATGCGATCCATGGCGATCCGGAAGATCTCGGGGCTGGGCTTTTCGACCCCGACCAGGTGGGAATCGACGACGGTCTCGAACAAGCCGGCGAAGCCCGCGCCGGCGAGGTCGCGCTCGACCCGCCCTTCGGCGTTGCTCACGACGCCCATGCGGTGCCCGGTTCCCTTGAGCGCACGCACCGCGTCGATCGCGCCGTCGATCGCGACGGTCCACAGCCCGATCCGCGCGTGCGCCTCGGCGAGCGTGTCGATGATCGGCTCGAGCTCCGCCGCCGGCGTGCCGACGCGCGCGAGCAGGATCCGGAAGTAGTCGCGCCACGCTTCGCTCGACCGTCCGCCGTCCCGGACCCGGCGATCGATCGACGTCCGAGCGATGGACTCGCTCTCGGACAGCGCCTCGATCGTCGCGCCGACCTGCCGGGCGTCGAGCAGCCGCTTGATGAACGCGTAGTCGAGGTCGAGAAGGACTCCGCCGGCGTCGAAGAGCACGGCCTCGATGCGGCGAGGCTTCATCCTTCGAATCCGAGACCGCACCCCGGGCAGGCGTCGTCCGACGCGCGGACCGTCGCGCCGCACGCGGAGCAGGTGAACTCGTCCTCCGCGTGCTCCGTCGTGGGCGGGGCGTAGCCCACGAGACCCGCCACCACGCGGAAGTCCTTCGGCCGGGCGCGCAGCCAGTATTCCTCCTGCACCGCGCCGTCGTCGCCGACGATGTCGCGAATCAAGATCTCGACGGGCAGGCTGGCCTGCCGGACCTTTTCGCGCGCGTCCCGCGCCTCGTCGATCGAGAGAAAGCCACAGAGGTTCGCCATCGGCTCGTCGACCGCAATCTCCGAGACGATCGCCGGAGCCGGCTTGTGGGCGGGAGCCGACGTCTCGAGCGATTCGACGAGGTCGAGGTCGCAGGTCGCGCAGCGCGTGAACCCCGGTCGGTATTCGTCGCGGCATTCGGGACAGAACATGGCGGGGAAGGATATCAGTTGCGGCGGCGCGTTGCGGAAAGGAGCTCGACGCGGACGTGATCGAGGACGGGAAGCTCGCGCCGCAGCCGCTCGACACGCGCTAGGTCGATCCGCGCCGTCACGATCCCCGTGCCCCGCGTCTTCTCGGACACGATCCGTCCCCAGGGGTCGATGATGCAGGTGTGCCCGAACGAAACGCGGCCGGGATGGTGCGTGCCCCACTGTGCGGGGGCGACGATGTACGCGAGGTTCTCGATGGCGCGGGCGCGCAGCAGCGCGAGCCAGTGGGCGCGCCCGGTGTAGGCCGTGAACGCCGCGGGAACGAACATCACCTGGGCCCCGGCCAGCGCAAGCCGGCGGTACAGCTCGGGAAAGCGGAGGTCGTAGCAGATCGTGAGGCCGAAGCACCCGAGCGGCGTCCTCACGACGACGGGCGCGTCTCCCGCCGCGATGCGCGCCGACTCTTCGAACACGGCGCGTCCCGGGATCGCCACGTCGAACAGATGCATCTTCTCGTAGACCGCGGCGATCGCACCGTCGGGCCGGAACAGGATCGAAGCGTTCGCAGGCTTGCGCCGGCGGTGCGTTTTCAGCGCGATCGTTCCCGCCAGGATCCACGCGCCGTGGCGGACCGCGGTCTCGGCGAAGAATCGGGCGGCCGGGCCGTCCGGCGCCTGCGCCGTCGGCCTCGCCGCCGAGCTCGGCAAAAGCTCCGCGACGTTCTCGGGGAACGCGATGATGCGGGCGCCCGCTTTCGCGGCACGCGCCGCGAGAGAGCCTGCGGTCTCGAGGTTCTGCTCGCGATCGGCCGTCGATCGCATCTGGACGGCCGCGACGACGAACGGGCGTTCGCTCAACGCAGGTGGCCGAGCCTCGCCACGGCGGTTTCGACCTTCTTCCGGTACGTCTTGAGATCTCCGCCCGACAGCGCGCCGTGCGCCTCGGCGACGAGCGCCGCGACCTCGTCGTGGCCGAGCTGCAGGCATGCGCCGCGGGCCTCGGTCAGCTTGGCCCGGATCGCCTCGAGGTCGCCGTGGGTCAGCGTGTTGAGGAGCGCGATGAGCTGCGACGGCGTGCTCACGAGGTCAGCACGCCTTCCGCGACGGCGCGCACGATGTCGAGGGTCGTCACGACGCCGGTCACGCGGCGCCCGAGCACGATCGGAATCCGGTGGATGCGCATGCCCCACATCAGCCGGCTCAGCTCGATGACGTCGGTTTCTTCCGTCGCGCAGACCGGGGGCGACGTCATGATGTCGCGCACGAGGACGGCGCTCCCGTTCCGGTCGAACACGCCCATCGTGCCGTAAAGGACGTCGTCCTCGGTGACGATCCCCACGAGGTCGCCGTGCGCGTTGAGCACCGGCAGGCCGTTCGAATGCACCGCCTGGAGCAGGTCGCACAGCTGGGAGACCGGGACGTCCTCCCGGACGGTCACGACCTCGGGGCTCATCAGATCCTTCGCACGCATGACCTGGAAACATACTCAACGTTGGCGTGGTCTTCAACGCACGTTCTGGCCATGGGACCTCCCCCGACGGTGGGCTATAGTTTCCCCGGAATGGTCCTGAAAAAGATCAAGGCCCTGCTGACGCGGCGGGCCGGGCGGCGGAATTCCAAGACATCGGAAGCTCCGGAGGTCTCGGCGAAGGCCGAGGCCCACGCCCCGCCCAAGGTCCATCGCGGGCCGGAGGTCGTCCACCACCCCGTCGCCCTCCAAGACCTCGATCCCGACGCCGTGCGCATCGTGAAAAGGCTGACGAAGTTCGACTACACCGGCTACCTGGTGGGCGGCTGCGTCCGCGATCTGCTGCTCGAAAAGCAGCCCAAGGACTTCGACATCGCGACCTCCGCGACACCGCGCCAGGTCAAGCGCTTGTTCTCGAACTGCCGCATCATCGGGCGCCGATTCCGTCTCGCGCACGTCTTCTTCCAGAACGGCAAGATCATCGAGGTCGCGACGTTTCGCGCGCGCGACGGCGGGGACGCGCCGGCTGAGCTCGAAGCCCCGATCGATGCGGCCGGCCCGGTGGTGGACGACGATTCCGACCTCTTGATCCGGGACGACAACGTGTTCGGCTCTCCGGAAGAGGACGCGCTGCGGCGGGATTTCACCATCAACGCGCTCTTCTACGACGTCAACGCCGAGACCGTGATCGACCACGCCGACGGGCTCGGCGATCTGCGCCGCCGCCTGGTGCGCACGATCGGCGATCCCGCCATCCGCTTCCGCGAAGATCCGATTCGCATCCTGCGCGCGATCAAATTCGCAGCACGGCTCGACTTCGCGATCGAGCCGAAGACGCTCGCCGCGCTCCGGCAGACGCGCACCGAGATCCCGAAGGCGGCGGCACCGCGAATCCTCGAGGAATTCAACCGGTTCTGCCGCAGCGGCGCCGGGCGCCGGGCGTTCGAGCTCGCGTTCGAGACCGAGGTCTTCGAGGTGATCCTCCCCGAGCTCGTCCCGGTGTACGGCGAGGGCGGCCCCGCGCGGCGCGCGCTCCTTGCGCTGCTCGATGCGATCGACGAGCGGTGGACGGCGGGACGGGACGTCTCCCCCGGAGAGATCTTCTCGGCGCTCCTGTTCGCCGCGGCCGCTCCGCGCCTCGGTTTCTCGCTCGATGGAAGCGCCGCCCGCTCCGGAGACGTCCGCGATGCGCGCACGGAGGTCGACGACGTCCTGCGGCCGATCGCGCTGCGGCTGCGGATCTCGCGGAAGGATCAAGAGTACGTCCGGCAAACGCTCGCAACGCTCCACCGGATGGTGCCTCCTCGTCCGATGCGGCGCGGACCGAGATCGGCGCTGATGCGGCGTCCGGCCTTCGAGTCGGCGATGCGCATGCTGGCCTCGCTGGCGCCCGTCCTCTCCGGCGCGTTTGCGGATGCGCTGACGGCTTGGAGCAGAGAGGGCGAGCGACGAGACGGTGAGACCGCACAGGTCGCCGCCGCTCCCTCGTCTCCCGGCGGAGCGCCGCCCTCCGCGGGCGAGCCTCGGCGGAAGCGGCGGCG
>CAZYHZ010000043.1:0-36508 GCA_964647625.1 uncultured Acidobacteriota bacterium | reverse complement strand
CCTGCGAGCATTCCGTCCTGCCTCATGTCCGCGAGAAACGCGATCACGTCCTGTCTGGCCTGGGCCATCTCGACGTCGAACTCGTCGACGACCGCCGCCGCCAGCGCGTCGATGTCCCTCGAGCCGTCCAACAGGGAAAATACGGTGATCCCGACCGGATTCAACACCTTGACTTCCGCTCGCCCGGGGATGACGACCAACCCGCCTTCATCGCCGATGCGCCGGAACGAGGTATCCGGATTGCGTCGGGGATTCTCCATGAGCAGACCCATCCGAGGTTTCTCCGCAAACCCGCCCGAAATGCGTGGAAATTGTACGGTCACGGTCTGAATTGGGCAATGTCAAAACCGTGCTTGCTGGATTCGACGGCAGGGCTCGAAATCGGCCTGCGGCGGGGCCAGATCTTCGGCAATTCCGCACGTGGCCACCGCGTCTTTCCACCGGCCGAGGGAGGCTTGGACCCGCGCCAGCTCTATGAGTGGTCCGGATTTTCCGGGTTCGAGCTCGACGACCCGGCGTAACGCGGGCTCGGCCGCGTCGAGCTCGCCGAACGAGATCGCGGTGAATGCGACCCGGCGATTCGCCTCGGCATCGCCCGTGATGTCGTACAGCGCGATGCTGGTTCCGACCAGGCGCGTCATCGGGCGCTCGCGAAGCCACGCGTACGCCGCGTGGCCTTCCACCATCACGTCGAGAAGCGTCGTCGTGCTGATCGCGATCCACTCGCGCCCCGAAGGATCGAGGCCGTCGTCGTAGGCCGCCGGCGCGAGCCCGATCGACGGGATCCGGCAGTACCGGAGCCCGTAGGCGGCGGGGTCGGCGGACCCCTCGTACGCGAGGTAGACGCGGCGCAGCGGTTGGCGCTTCAGCTCCGCGGCGAGGCGCGGAAGGTCCTGGCCCCAATCGACGTTCGAGTCCGCCAATACGCGCCACGTCCTTTTCGGTCCCCCGAAAAGCTCGTTCGAGTATGCGAGCTCGTAGGGATGCGCGAAGACGGGAATCAGGGCGAGCCAGACGCCCAAGGCGGCGATCGCGATCCGAGCCCGAGGTCGCGTCGAAACGAGATGCGCGACCGCTCCCCCGCCCCACACCGCGAGGAACGGGACGAGCGGAAGCAGGTGGCGGACTCCGATCTGGATCGGCGAGGCCAGCGCGGGGACCGCGAACAGGACCACGAACACGGCGGTCCATGACGCTTCCGCATCGCGCCGGCGCATGCGAGCGATCACCCACGCGCAGCCCGAAGCACTCGCGAGGAGGATCGGGATCGGCGTCTTCACCAGCCATGCGGCCGGGAAGTACCACCACCAGCCGGAGGTTGCGTAGCGACCGAACGCGTACGTGCCGTGCCCCGTCTCCTGGTGATGGCGCAGGAAACGGACGCCGTCGATGAACGGAGCCGGTCCTTTCGGTCCGTAGACGAATGCGACGAGGCCCGCGGCGATCATCGCGATCGCCAGACCGCGCAGGATCGGGCGGGCCCGGCGGCCCTCCCGCCATGCCCCCACGCCCGACACGAGAGCGAGGCCCGCGGCGAGCGGGACCGTCGAGAATTTCGACGCGAGAGCCGCTCCGAGGGCCAGGCCGGCTCCGGCGAGCGAGACGACGCCGTCGCCGGCGATCGCCCAAGGGATCGCGATCGCGGCGAGGAAGTAGAACAGCGCCGCGCCGAGGTCGGTCGTCGCCAGGCCGCCGTGCGCGATCGCGAGCGGATCGAGCGCGTACAGCGCGAGCGCGGCCAGTGCCGCCGCGTCGCCGCTCCATCGCCGCGCGACGGCGAAGACCGTCGCCGCCAGAGCCAGTGAGAGAAGCGCGATCATGAACCGAGAGCGGAACAGGAGCGCCTGCGGGGGGAGCCCCGACCGGTAGAGGACGTCCTGCCCGAACGTCCATTCCTCGGCCTCGGCCCACCCGGGCCTGCCGGCGACGGCGATCCCGAGCCCCAGCCACGGGAGCCCCGTGAAGAGCTTGAGCAGCGGCGGATGCTCCGGATTGATCCTGTAATCCGCGGTCTTCAAGTACGAAAGCCCCGCGGGCGGATAGACGCACTCGTCGTAGACGCCGCCGTTGTTTCGAGCGCCGTCGAGGACGAAGGCGGCGTGGACGAGGAGGAGCAGCGTCGCGATCGCGAACGTGATCTTTGTGCTCCGATTCACTCCGGGCGGACCTTATCATGCCGCCCCGTGAACGCTCTGATGCGCGTGGCGATCGCTCTCACCGCGCTCGTCGTCATCGATTCGGTGCGGTTCGCGGATCCCGATCTGTTCGTGACGCTCTACGCCGGGCGCGAGATCGCCGCGACATCCGGGCCGCCACGGGTCGACGCCGCGAGCTTCACGATGGCCGGCAAGCCCTGGAACGACTACGAGTGGCTGTCGCGGCTCCTGTTCTTCGAGACCGCCGAGCGCGCCGACGATCGGGGCCTCGTGGTCCTGCGGCTGGCGTTGATCGCGGTCGTCCTCGCGACGATCGCCGTCGTCTCGTTCAGGAGCGGCGGAGGGCTCGTGTCGCTCACCGTGACGACGCTTCTGTTCACCCGTGCTTCGGGAGAGTATTTCTTGTTCCGCCCGACGCTGTTCACGTTCGCCTGCCTGGCGCTTCTTCTCGCCGCGATCGACCGGCTGGCGCGCGGGGATCGATGGCCGGCCGTCGCGATCCCGCTCGCCGTGCCGGTCTGGACGAACCTGCACGCCGGATTCGCGCTGGGGATCGTGCTGCTCTTTCTCCTCGCAGCCGCGGGAATCGCCGAGCGCCTGGTCCCCGTGCTCGCGCGCGTCTTCTCTCCGGGCGTGCCGTGGACCCGGAGCCTTCCATGCGCCCTCGCGGCGGCGGCGATGACCGGGCTGCATCCGCTCGGCTTCCGCGTGTGGGGCGCGGTCGCCGGCACGATCGGGGGCCGGTTCACGCCGTCTCTGTCCGAATGGCGCCCGCTGCTCGTATCCGGGATCGGGCAGGCGTGGCCCGTGCTTCTCTCGATGCTGGTCACGGCGGCTGCGATCGTCGTCGGCCGGCGCCGCCTCACGACGTTCGACGCGCTGTCGGTCCTCGTCTTGGCCGCCGCCGCGGTCGAGCGCGTCCGGTTCGTGCCTCTGTACGCCATCGCAGCCGCGCTCGTCTCGGCGCGCGCGCTTCCCGCCCTGAAAACGACGTCCGTCTTTCGTCGGCTCGAAGCGCTCGCCGCCGCGCGCGCGGACGCGTCGCGGTTAACCGGGGCCGGCCTCGCGGCGGCCGCGCTCGCGATCGCGCTGTACCGATTCGGTGTGTTCGACCTCCGCATCCGGAAGGTCCCCGTCCTCACGCCGGTTGCCGCCGTGAAGTTTCTCGAGGCCAACGGCATCGGCGGGCGCGTGCTCGCCGAGTACGACTGGGGCGGATACGTGAGATGGAAGCTTCCCAAGGCGACGATCTTCGTGGATGGCCGGTCGGACACCGTCTATCCCCTGCCCGTGATCGAGGAGTGGGCACGCTTCGTCAACGCGATCGGCGATTGGCGCCAGACGCCCGACCGCTACGGCGTCGACGTCGTGCTGCTGCACGCCGATCAGGCGGTCGTCCCTCTTCTCGAGCACGACTCCGGCTGGGTCCCCGCGTACGCGGATCCGTTCGCGCGGGTGCTGCTGCGCGATCGCCCGGAAAACGCCGCGGCGATCGAGGCGCTTCGCGCGGGCCGAAGCGTCGTGCCCGAGCTCGGTCTTTCGGACTACCTCGGGCTCTGATCCGCCGCCCGCGCGCCGAGACGCTCGGCGAGCGCGTCGGCCTGCGGCGACTTCAAGGCGTTGAGCGAGCGGATGCACTCCGCCACCCCGCTGCGGTCGCCGGCGGTCAGAAGCGCGACGCCGAGCGTGTAGATCGCCCCCTCGGAGGCGGGCTCCAGGCGGACCGCCTCGCGAAGCTCTCGGATCGCATCGTCGAGGTGGCCGGCCCGTGCGAGCGCCAGCCCGAGGTTGTGGCGCGCCGGCCCCATCGACGGGTCGAGAGCGATGGCCTTTCGAAACGCCGACGCGGCGTCTTCGTAGGAGCCCTTGCGGGCGAGGATCGTCCCGAGGTCGTACCAGCCGTCGGCGACGCCGGCGTCGGCCAAGCGCTGGAACACGGGGAGGGCTTCGTCGTCGAGCCCGCGTGCGGACAGGGCGCTGCCGAGCGCCGATTCCGCGTCGCGATCGTCCGGGACCGCTTCGAGCCGGCGGCGCCTCGCCGCGATGACGGCGTCGAGCACCGCGAAGTACGCGGCATCCTCGGACGCCGGACGGAACGCCAGGCGCGGAAAGCGCGGGGCGGTCTTCTCGAGCCCCTGAGGCAGCTCGGCGACGATGTAATCCCCGTCCGAGACGTCGGCGAAGTACAGCGCGACGCCGGTGGTGCGCGCCTCCTGGAGTCGCCACACGAGGTTCTCGTCGTCGACCCGGTTGAGCAGATGAACGGGGTGCTCGGTCCAGAGATCGACACCGGCGGTCCTCGCGTACGCCAGCGTGGCGTGGCGATCGTGCGCCATCATGCGAAAATCGCCCGGCGCCGACTTCGCCACGACCGCATCGGTGAGCCCGAGCTTGTCGAGCACCCGGAGGTTCGAGTAATAGGGAATCGCGCCGACGGCGCTCATCGCGACGTGCGTGTCGGCGGGGATCGTTCCCTCATGGACGAGCGCTCCCAAGCGCCGACCTTCCGGCACGACGGTGGCCAGGAATCGCACGTGCTCCTCCTGCCGCACGGCCACGAGACGGGACGTCAGCGTGCGCAGGAGCGATCGATGCGCTTGGGCGAACAACCTCACGCCGGGCCATCGGTAGACGGGATCGTGTGAGGGCTCGAGGAACCGGACGTTTTCTGCGGCCGTGCCGAGGCCGGGAAATCCGACCTTGTAGTCGGCCGGGAACTGCCGGTGGCTTTGCCACGGGATCGCGATGAGGCCGACGCCCAAGAGTACCGCGTACGCCGCGGTCGCTTTGCGGGAGAGCACCGCGCCGGCGAGCGCCGCCGCGCCGCGCCCCATGACGAGGAACAGCAGAGGGAAGTACAGATCGAGAGGACGGAACTCGAAGTGATCGCCGCCGATCGACGCGACGTAGAGCGCATGCGGCACGATCGCGGCGCCCAGGATCAACGGGACGTGAGCGCGCGCGTCTTTGAAGAATCCCGAAACGCCGGATGCGAGGAGCGGAATCCAGAGCCACGCCGCGTACTCGAGCGCGCAGCACGCGAGGTACGCGGCCCCCATGTCCCACCAGCTCCGCCCGCCCACCTTGGCGAAGTACGTGTTCGGGACCCACTCGCCGTAATACGCATGCCGGAACAGGAGATGCGCGCCGATCGGGCCGCCGAATGCGAGCGCGCTCGCGATCACGTCACGGATCCTCAGCGACCGGCGCACCGCGAGGGCCGCCGCCGCCGCGACGAGCGCGGACCCTCCGATCAGCAGTCCGTCGGGCCGCGTCATCGTGGCGAGCGCGAAGAGGAACGCCGCGACGGGGGCGCGGCGCTCCCCGCGCGACGCCGCGTCGACATCGGCCACCAAGCGGACGACACCGGCGACGACGAGGACCTCGAACAGCCGCGTCTCGAGCCCGCTGGTCGACCACACGGCCACGCTGCGCGTCAGCGCGAGCCAGGCCGCCGGAAGCACGAAGGCCACCCGCCACGATCCCGCGGGGATCCACGACGACGCTCTCGCGACGAGGCCCCACAGGACGACGGTGAGCAGTAGCGAGAGGACCGGCGCGACGTGCTCCGGCCGGGCCCTCACCACGTCGAACGCGGCGAGCACGATCACCCAGAGGAAATTGGTGTACCCCTCGACGCGCTCGTGACCCGGGTTGAACACCAGGCCGTGTCCGCTCGCGAGGTTGTGCGCGTAGCGGAACGAGATGAACGCGTCGTCGCAGAGGAACCTGTACACGAGCGCGTGGGCGAAAAGCACGGCGAGACACGCCAGAAGACCGAAGCGAACCGCGCGATCGCTGGGCAAGAACCTGTTCATCTCACGTAGCCCAGGCTCTTGAGCCGCTCGACCATCTGCGGATCGTAGCCGCTCGCGGGCGATTCCTTGGACGGTCCACGGCGTCCCCACGTCGCGATCGCGGGAGCATCCGGCGAGGCCGTCTCGAAACAGCGCCGCGGCGCGCGTCCCGTCATCTCTTTGCTGACGGGAAGCCCCGCGGCGCGCAGGACGAGCGGTCCGACGTCGAGATTCGAGACGGCGGGTCCGACGCACTCGCGTGAAGCGCCGGCGCCCGCGATCGCCACGAACCCCTCGTCCTCGTCTCCGGCCGCGCGCCCCGGATCGGCGACGAGCACGATGCGGTCCGCCGATTTCGAAAGGTTCGCGAAGATCGCCTCATCGAGCCAGCCGAGGTACATCGTCACCGCCTCGCCGGCACCCGGAACGTCTCGCGCGCGCGACCGCAGGAGGTCGAGCCCCGGAAGGTACACGAACGCGGCGCCGACCGCGGGATCCTCGCGCAGCCGCGACGAGACTTCCCAGGCGAAGGTGTCGATCAGGTAAGACTCCCAAGCGATGCCGGCGACGTTCGCGGGCAGGCGGCCGAGCCTCGCATCGAACGCCGCGCGCCAGCCCGCTTTGTCGGCTTGGAATCTCGCGCGGAGGACGCCGAAGAGCGAAGCCGGAGCGACGTCTCGATCGTCGGGCGCACCAAGAAGCAGCTTGGCGAGAATGCGATCCGAAAGGACGTAGCCGCCTTCGGGATCGCCGTCGACTCCGCGGGCGGGCCACGTGGCCCACCAGCCGACGGTGGCGGATCTGCGGTCGAGGCCGACGATCTCCCACAGAGCCCGGACGCGCCGGGCCGCTCCCGAGGAAGGAACGGTCCGCAGCGGGAGCAGCGCCCTGAGGGCGCCCTGAAAGGCGATCGTGTCCTCGGGTAGCGCGATCGCCGCCGCGACGCCCGGGAGCCGGTGCGCTCCGGCGTGGCGGATCCCGTGGGCCGATGCCGGCATTCCCGTCGCGATCGTCGTCCACGTCTCGGCGGGCTCCGCCCGCCCGTCCTTCTTCGGAAACACGGCGCCCTTGGCGAACAGGTCGAGTAGATGCCCTGTCGTCTCGCCCGGCGCGGACGCGACGAGTGCCCCGTCCAAACCGTCGACGCCGACGACGATCAGTCGCGAGCCGGGGTCGCGGTGCGCGAATGGAGATGGAGGAATCGCGGCATCGCGCCCCGCGGGCAACCCCGCGAGCAGGAACACGCCCCCCGCGAGCGGGACGAACACCGCGATCGCGATGAGCGCAAACCGCCGGTTCCGATCGGGCACCTCTCCCGTGCGGCCCACGATGCCGGCGAGCGAGACGAGACCGGCCAGCCACGCGACGAGCATCGCCGTGAAGATCGAGGCGGCGAGATAGAGCACGTCGGTCGTGGCGGGTCGCGCGGCGCCGCGAAGGGCGCCGAGCACGATCAGATACGCGAGCACGGGGACGGCGACGATGAGCCCGGCGATCATGGCATCCGCCGGGCGCGGTCCCCGGCGGCGCGTCCAGGCCGCCGCCGAGAGCGCCGCCAGAAGATCGAGCACGAACAGCGGAAGCACCGCGCCGGCGGCGAGCTCGACGAACAGCACGAGGGCGTCGATCGGGCCAAGGGCTGCGCGGTTCCACGCCACGATCGAGGCCGCGAGCACGCCGCCCAGGATCGGAGCGCCCAGGAGCGCCGCCTTGGCGCTCGCCGCCACGACCGCGCGCAGGCCCGGCGCGGCGCCCGCGCGGCCGAGAATGAAGCGCTCGATCGGCCCTTTGAGATAACCCCGCGCGATCAGCGCGCGGCGGACCTCTTCGTATCGTTCGGACACCCCGGGTCCGCTCGTCAGCGATCGCGGTCGCGGACGAGGTCCGCGAGCCCGGCGAGAACGTCCGCGCGGCGGCCGAACGGCGCCAGCGCGGAGAGGCTCGCGCCGATCAGCTCGTCGACGAGCCGACGCGCGCCGTCGATGCCGCACAGGTTGACGAACGTCGTGCGGTTGCGGTCGAGCCCCGCATCTTTCCCCGTCGTCTCTGGGTTCCCGCTGTAATCGAGCAAATCGTCCGTGATCTGGAACGCGAGGCCGAGATTCTTCGCGTACATCCGGAGCGCGTCGACGTCGCGCGCGCGGCCCGACGCCGCGATCGCGCCCAGCTCGGCCGCGGCGATGAACAGCGCGCCGGTCTTGTGGCTGTGGATGTATTCGAGCGCGTCGAGATCGATCCGGCTGCCGGTGGCCTGGAGGTCCGCGACTTGCCCGCCGACGAGCCCCTCCGTCCCGACGGCCGCGGCGAGCGCGGCGCCGGCTCGAACGCGCGCCGGATCCTTGAGCGCGGGAGCGTCCTGGATGACGGCGTACGCCGCATTCAACAGGGCGACCGCCGCGAGAACGGCGTTGGCCTCACCCGACAACTTGTGAAGCGTCGGCTTGCCGCGCCTGAGAGTCGCATCATCCATCGACGGCAGGTCGTCGAGGATCAGGGACGACGCGTGCACCATCTCCACCGCGCACGCGAGCGGCATCGCATCGTCGGCGCGCCCCTTGAGCATCTCGCACGACGCGAGGACGAGAATGCCCCGGAGACGCTTGCCCGGCAGGAGCAGCGTGTAGCGCATCGCCTCGTGCAGCGCTCCGGGCGGCACCGAGAGCGGAGGGACCACCGTGCCGAGCGCGCGATCGATGGCTTCGCGCGCGTGGGCGAGGTAGAGGTCGAGATCCGATGCGGCCATCGGCGTCATCCACGGCACTTTATCAGGAGACCCTCTACGGCAGCGGAAGGCGCGACCGGAAGAACTCCACCACGTGATCGTGGTAGCGGGCGAGATCGTCGGCAGTCAGGCCCGAGGCCTTGGTCGCGGGCAGCGTGAGGAGGTTCTTCTCGGAATCGCGGCGGTCCTGAAGCGTCGCGTACATGGCCCGCATCGACTCGTCCAGCCGTCGATCGCCTGCGGGCGCGACCAGAAGGAGGTCGCGGCCGTCCAGAGTCGGGAGCACATCGGCCGCGCGGGTGCCGTCGATCGGGATGCCGGCCTCCGCGCGGAACAGCTCGGCCGGCAGCTCGCCCAAGTGCTGCTGCCCCCAGGGCCAGTCGGTGAACACGTGGCGGACGAGCGTGAACCGCGCATCGGGCGAGAGCCCGTCCAGGACGAGCACGCGCACCGCCGGCCGGTCCGATGCGGCCAGGACCGCCGCGTGCGCCCCCATCCCGACGCCGTAGATGCCGACGCGCCGCGCATCGCAGTCGGACTTCGGAAGTGCGGCGAGGAAATCGACCGCGCCCAGCACGTCGCGCGACTCCTTGATGCCCAGCGTCGAGCCCGAGCCCTGAGACGCGCCGTGTCCCCGGAAGTCGAAGGCGAGGACGGTGAAGCCCGCCTTGTTGAGGGCGATCGCGAGATTGATCCCGATGTTCTTGCTCTCGCCGAGGTCGTGACAGATCGCGATCGGCGGCATCCCGGGGCGTCCATGGAACAGCCACCCGGATAGCGGAATGCCGTCGGCGGACTTGAAGCGCACGTCCTCGGCCTTGGCGAGGGCGAACCCGAGACTTCCCTCCGGCTCCGGCAGCCGTGCCGGATGGATGACCTGGAAGGTCTGCACCCCCGCCATCCCGACGCCGGCGACGAGACCGAGCACGAGCACGATCAGGACCGTCCCGGGCAGCGACCGCCAGAACTTCATCGGAATTGAATATAGGGGCCGTCAGGGTGTTTCCAAGGCCCCCGCCGGATGGGCCCATTCGGCCACGGCCCGCGCCGCTTTTCCGCCCGCCACGCGGGTCACCTCGTCGAGGGTGGCCGCCTTGACCCCCGCAACACTTCCGAAGGCCGACAGCAGCCGTCTCGAGGTTTTCGGCCCGATTCCGGGGATGCGAAGGAGCTCCGTCGTGATCGTCCGCTGCTGCCGCTTCTTGCGGTGGCGCGTGATCCCGAACCGGTGGGCCTCGTCCCGGATCCTCTGCAACAGCTGGAGCGCGGGCGACGAGCGGCCGAGGCGCACGGGCTCGCCGTGGGTCGTGAGGTAGATCTCTTCCTCGCGCTTGGCCAGGCCCACCATCGGGATCGTCGGCAATCCTTCCGCCGCGAGCGCCCGAACCGCCGCGCCGAGCTGACCGGCGCCGCCGTCGATCAACACGAGATCGGGAAGCCTGCGCCCCTCGGCGATCGAGCGCCGGTAGCGGCGCGTCACGGCCTCCGCGATGGAGGCGAAATCGTCGGGACCTCGAACCGACTTGATGTTGAAGATGCGGTAGTCGGCGCGCTTGGGCTTTCCGCCCTCCCAGACCACCATGGAAGCGACCGAGTCGGTCCCGTGGATGTTCGAGATGTCGAAGCACTCGATCCGATACGGCGCCTCGGGGAGGTGAAGCGCTTCCGCGAGCGACTCGAGCACCTCGACGCCGTGGCTGTGACGCGCGCGGAAGCGCGCCTCGAACGCGAGCTGGGCGTTCTTTTCGACCATCGCCAGAAAGCGCCGGCGCCCGCCGCGCTCGGGCACGCGCAACGCGACCTTGCGGCCTGCGCGATCGGAAAGCCACGCTTCGAGCAGGTCCGCGTCGGCCGGCTGCGCCGGGAGGTCGATCTCCGGCGGCGGCTCGGTCTCGGCGTAGAGCTGGATCAGGACCTGCGCGTAGAAGCTGGCCGGATCGAAGTCGAGATCCTCGAAGGTGAACTCGCGGCGCGCCTGGACCTTGCCCGCCCGCATCTCGAACACCTGGAGCGCGAGCTGCCGGCCTTCGACGTAGTGCCCGATCGAGTCGCGGTCCTCGAACCCCTTCGAGTCGATGGCTTGGCGGACGGCGAGGCGCTCGATCGTCGCGAGCGTGTCGCGATAACGGGCGGCCCTCTCGTACTGCTGCGTGTCCGAGGCGTCCTTCATGTGGTGCGTCAGCGCGGCCGTCAAGTCCTTGTGCCGGCCTTCCAGGAACAGCTTCGCATCGGCGACCGCGCGTCCGTACTCCTCCGGAGTCGTCTTTCCCGCGCACGGGGCCAAACACTGATCGAGGTGGTAGTAGAGGCAGGGCCGCCGCTTCCCGTCGAACACCTCGTCGCAGGTCGCGACCTGGAAGAACCTCGGGATCATCTTGAGCGATCGCCGCGCCACCGACGCGGGGAGGAACGGACCGAAGTAGGCGTTCCGGTCGAGCCGCGCGCGCCGCACGAGCGAGACGCGCGGGTACAGGTCGGCGAGCGAGAGCTTCAGGTACGGGAAGTTCTTGTCGTCCCGCAAGACGACGTTGAACGGCGGGCGCTCCTTCTTGATGAAGTTCGCCTCGAGCATGAGCGCTTCCATCTCGGTGTTGACGACGATCGTCTCGAGGTCGTGAATCTCGGCGACGAGGCTCGCGGTCCGCGGAGGATGCTGGGCCCCGGCTTGAAAGTACGACCGGACGCGGGAGCGCAGCGACTTGGCCTTCCCGACGTAGAGCAGGCGTCCCTCGGCGTCGCGATAGAGATAGACGCCCGGCCGGTCCGGCAGCCGATCCAACTTTTCACGGAGTCGATCGTGATCCACCCATGGCATTCTACGATTCGTGGTTCTCCTCGCCGCCATCGCGACGTTTCTCGCCGCCGCTCTCCTGTTCGCCGTGCAACCGATGGCCGCGAAGATGACCCTGCCGCTCCTCGGCGGCAGCGCGTCCGTCTGGACGGTGTGCATGCTCTTCTTTCAGATGGGTCTGCTGGCGGGGTACGGGTGGGCCCACGTGCTCGGCAGCCGCTTCCGGCTGGGGCGCCAGGTGGGGATCCATGCCGCGCTGCTGGCGGCAGCACTCCTCGCGCTCCCCCCGGCGATCGCCGCGGGCGCGCTGCCGCCCGTCGATGCCTCCCCCGCGCCCTGGCTTCTGCTGTCCCTCGCGGGGTCGTTCGGGCTCCCCTACGCGGCGCTCGCGGCGACCGGCCCGCTGATCCAGCGCTGGTTTTCCGCGACGACGCACCGCGATGCCACCGATCCTTATTTCCTCTACGCGGCGAGCAACGCCGGCAGCTTCGTTGGCCTGCTCGCGTATCCGTTCGTGGTCGAGCGGGCGCTTCCGCTTCACGCCGGGGGCGGCCACGCCTCGCAGGCGGGCGTGTGGTCGTGGGGGTTCGCGATTCTCGTCGCTCTGCTCGTCGGTTTCGGCGCGTGGGCGGCGCGGCGCGCCGCGCCGGCGGGACCGGCGGACCCCAGCGCCGTGAGCGATTCGATCTCTTGGCCGTCGCGCTTGCGGTGGGTCGCGCTGGCGTTCGTGCCTTCGAGCGTGGTCCTGGGCGCCACGCAATACATGACGTCGAACATCGCCGCGATCCCGCTTTTCTGGGTCGTTCCGCTCGCGCTCTACCTGCTGACGTTCGTCGTCGCGTTCTCGCCGCGCATTCGCCTGTCGATCCCCGTCCTTGGCTGGGTCGTCGGCCTCCTGCTGCTCCTCGCGGTAGCGGAGTTCCGCGAGGGCGGGCACCTGTTCGGCCGCGTCAGCTTCGCGATCCACCTCGCGGTCCTGACCGGCGTCGGCCTGCTCTGTCACGGGCGGCTGGCCTCGCTGCGGCCCGACCGGTCGCGACTGACGGAGTACTACCTCTGGATCGCGGTCGGAGGGTGTCTGGGGGGAGCATTCAACGCCCTCGCCGCACCGCTCCTGTTCGATTCCATCGCCGAGTACCCGATCGCTCTCGCGATGGCTGCGCTTCTGGTCCCGGACGCGACGCGGACAGCCGTTCCCACGCGGGCGCGGCTCTTGCGCTTCGCCGCCGACGTGCTCGCCGCGGCGGTGGTCGGAGTCGCGGCCGTCGTCATCTCCCGGCTCTTTCCGACGACCGCGACCGCTGCACGGTGGCTCGTCGTGCTTTCGATCGGCGTTCCCGGACTGCTGGCGCTGGCGTTGATCGGGTGGCCGCGCCGGTTCGCGATCGCGGTGTGCGTCTTGCTGGCCGTCACGTGGACGTCGGTCCGCTCGCCGTGGTCCGCGTTGTTCCGCGAACGGACGTTCTACGGCGTGCACCGCGTCGTCGAGACGACCGGTCCCGCCCTCACGGTAACCAACGAGAACGGTCAGGAGGGGATCATCGCGCAGCACCTTCACATCCTGATCGACGGCTCGACGCGGCACGGCGTGCAGTCGCTCGACCCGCAGCGGCGTCGCGTGCCGTCGACGTACTTCCACCCGTCGGGACCGCTCGGGGACATCGTGCGCGGGCTCCGGGAGCGCGGGCCGATTGCGGAGGTCGGGATCATCGGCCTCGGCGCCGGGACGATCGCGGCGTACGGTGCGGCCGGAGAGCACATCACGTACTTCGAGATCGACCCCGCCGTCGCGCGCCTGGCGCAGAACCCGGCGTACTTCACGTACCTGACCGACAGCCCGGCCAAGATCTCGATCGTGCTCGGCGACGGCCGGCGCCGGTTGGCGGAGTGCGCCGACGGCCGGTTCGATCTGCTCATCCTCGACGCGTTCAGCTCGGACGCGATCCCGGTGCACCTGCTCACGCGCGAGGCCGTCGCGCTCTATCTGCGCAAGCTGAAGCCCGGCGGGTGCCTCGCTCTCCATCTGACCAACGGGTATCTCGCGCTGGAGCCCGTGGTGTCCGCGATCGCCGCGGACCTCCACGTGCCGGCCGCCCTGAAATACGACCTGTCGAGAACCCCCGAGCAGGAGTTCGAGGCGAAGGATTACGCCAAGTGGGCGGTGCTCACCCAAACGAACATCGACGACTTCCCCATCCGCAACGTCGACGGTTGGGTGCTTTTGCCCGCGGACCCGGAGTCGAACCCCTCGAAGTACCTGTGGACCGACGACCGCTCGAACCTCGTGGCGCTTCTGCGGCGGTGATCAGAAGCCCGCGGCGTCGATTGCGTCCCAGTACGAATCGTCCTTCCGAAAATGAAGGTGCATCAGCGGGACCTTCGCGAATGCGCGCTCGATCGAGGCGAAGAGATCCGGCCGAGCGCCGAACGCCTCGGCGACGAACGTCAAGTTGCCGACGAGCTGCCCGAACACGAGGGTGCGCGGCGCGGAGCGGACCGCGGCCGCGTCGGCCTTGACGATGCGAAACCCGGCCGCCAGCGGGAAACGGCCCACGACGGGCTCCCCCGCCTCGTAGGTCCCGCGGAACGGGCTGCCGACGAGATCGAGGACGCCTCCCTCGCCGGGAAGGAGCAGCGAGAGGTCGTCGCTGACGACCTGCCCTTGCTTGCTGACCGCCGACAGCGTGGACTTCCCCGCGCCCGATTCGCCGAAGAAGAGGTAGCCCTTGCCGCCGCGCACCGCGCTCGCCGCGTGGACGAGGGCGCCGCCTCGCTCCGCCGCCCGCCACGCGACGGCGCATCGCACGAAATTCTCGAGGGCGCGCAGCTCGGGCTCGTAGGGGCCCTGCGAGAGGAGGATCTCGCCCGCAGGGCCTGCGGTCTCGAACCAGCCGGCGAGCCGGTGGCCGAGGTAGCGGATCCGCGTGCCGTCGCACGCGAGCCAGACGGGGTTGAATTCCGCCGCGGCCGGCGGCTCGATGAAGTAATCGCGGTCCTCGCGCGCGAAGCGGACCCGTAGTGCATCCGGCCGCGGCTCGTCCGGTGCGGCGGCGTAGACGCCGTAGCGGTCCCGGAGCGCCGTCGCGAGCTCGTCATCCAATCCTTCGATCGCGATGGCCACGTCGCCGAGCGCCATGGCGAATCGCGCCGGCCCGGCCGGCTGGCGCTTTGCGTCGAAGAACTCGATCGGCGGCGGGCTCCCGAGCCGCACGGGATAGCTCTTTCCGCCTTTCGAGCTCCAGCGTTCCTTCACGTGCGTGCCACGAACACGCCGTGGCCTCCTTCCCAGTGCCGGCGCGTCAAGCCGGCAGCCTGAGCCTCCCGGTCGAGCCGTCGATCGGTGAACACGTGGATGAACGACCGCCTCATGCGGCCGGCGCCGTCCAGCCAGCGCGTGTGCGAGTCGCCCCATTCCGTCGTGCGACCGCGCGAGCGCGCGGACAGCCATTGCAGCGTGAGAACGATCCGGTCCCACGCTCCCGCGACGCGCCGCCCCGAGAGGAAGACCGCTCCGCCGGGAGCGAGCCACGACGAGACGTTCGCGAGAAGCGTCTCCCGGTCCGCTCGATACGGGACGAAGCTGTACACGTCGTACGTGAACACCACCGCCGCGAACGATCCCGCCGGGGCTTCGTGCGTTCGCAGGTCGGCGCAGACGAACCGGACCGTCGAGCCGATCTTTTCGGCCTCGGCGGCGGCGGCCTCGACCATCCTCGCGGAGAAATCGACCCCGGTGACGCGGTATCCGAGCCGCTCGAGCGCGAAGCACTCCTTCCCCGCACCGCTTCCCGCCACGAGGACGCTCGCACCGGGCGACGCGCGCTCGACGATGCGCGTCCCCAAGCCTTGCTCGAGCGTGGACGACCGCCGGTCGTAGTGCACGGCCTGGTCGTCGTACTTGTCGCGGACGGTCTCGGCCGCGTCCGCCGGGCCGCCGCCTGAGAGGGTCAGCGCTTCGGCGACATCGAGCCACATGCGGGCGATCGCACGCGGCCACCACGATCGACCCGCGAGGCTCGGGACGACGCCGATCAGCTCCGGGACCAGGACATCGCGCTCGAAGCTCCCATCGGCATCCGCCGCAACCCGGAGGGCCGGACCGGACGTGGTGAGCCGAAGCACGTCGAGGATGCCGTCGGCGACGACCACGACGACGTCCCCCGCGGACGCTGCGGGTTGCGCCAGGGGCGCGACGCGAAGCTCCTGCCCGTGGCGGACCGACGGCCACATCCGGTCGCCGGCGTACACCACCGCCGCGCGCCCCTCGCCCGCGAGCATCAGGCGCAGGATCGCCGGCGAGGCCAGCGCCCGGGGCTCGTCGAGATACAGGGCCGAAACCGGATGCCAGAACGCCCTCACGCGAGGGCGCCCTTGCTCTCGAGGTAGCGGATCCGGTCGCGGTGCCGGGTCGCCGTCTCGAAGTCGAGCCGGTCCGCCGCTTGGCGCATGGCCTTGTCGAGGCGGCTGATCTCGGCGATCAGCGCTTCCTGGTCCTCGAAGATCTCCTCGGCCTCCGCTTCCTCGAGCGGCACGGTCGAGTAGTCGGCGGCGAGCGGCGAGGTGAGCAGCTCGTCCAGGGCGCGTGTGATCGTCTCCGGCGTGATCCCGTGCGCGGCGTTGTACGCCCCTTGAACGGCGCGGCGCCGGGCCGTCTCGTCCATCGCCGCCCGCATCGAGTCGGTCTGCTTGTCGGCGTACAGCACGACCTTGCCGTGGACGTTGCGGGCCGCGCGGCCCATCGTCTGGATCAACGAGCCCGTGGAGCGCAGGAAGCCCTCCTTGTCGGCGTCGAGGATCGCCACCAGCGACACCTCCGGAAGGTCGAGCCCTTCGCGGAGGAGGTTGACGCCGACGAGCACGTCGAACGTTCCTTTCCGCAGCTCGCGCAGCACCTTCATGCGCTCGAGCGTTTCGACGTCGGAGTGGAGATACTCCACGCGCACACCGACCTCGCGGTAGTACTCGGTGAGATCCTCCGCCATGCGTTTGGTCAGGGTCGTCACGAGCGTCCGCTCTCCCGCCGCGGCGCGAGCGCGGATCTCCGCGAGCAGATCGTCGACCTGGCCGTCGATGGGGCGGACCACGACCTCGGGATCGATCAATCCGGTCGGACGGACGACCTGCTCGATCACCTCGCCTCCGGTCAAGGACAGCTCGTACGGCGCGGGGGTCGCCGAGACGTAGATCGCCTGCCCACGGCGCGCCTCGAATTCCTCGAACGTCAGAGGCCGGTTGTCGAGTGCCGACGGCAGGCGGAAGCCGAAATCCACCAGCGTCAGCTTGCGCGACCGGTCGCCGTGGTACATGCCGCGCACCTGCGGGATCGTCGCGTGGCTCTCGTCGACGATGAGCAGCGCGTCCTCGGGAAAGTAGTCCATCAGCGTCGGCGGCGCCTGGCCGGGCTCGCGGCCGGTCAAGTGCCGCGAGTAGTTCTCGATGCCGTGGCAATAGCCGACCTCGCGCATCATCTCGAGATCGAAGTTCGTGCGCTGGTGCAGCCGCTGGGCCTCGAGGAGCTTTCCCGCCCCCTCGAGCTCGCCGAGGCGCGTGCCCAGCTCGGACTCGATCGCCTCGATCGCGCGCAGCATCGTCTCGCGCGGCGTCACGTAGTGCGAGTTGGGATACACCGGATGCCGGACCAGCGGCTCGACGACCTTGCCGCGGACGGTGTCGATGCGCGACAGCGCGTCGATCTCGTCCCCGAAGAACTCTATGCGCAGCGCGTCCTCGGCGTACGAGGGCCAGATCTCGAGGACGTCCCCCCGCACGCGGAACGAGCCGCGCTCGAGATCGGTGTTGATGCGCCGGTACTGGATCTCGACGAGCTTGCGGAGCGCGGCGTCGCGGTCGAGCCTCATGCCCTTCGCGAGCAGGAGCATCATGCCGTGGTACGCCTCGGGCGATCCCAGGCCGTAGATGCACGAAACCGACGCCACGATCAGCGCGTCCCTCCGCTCGAAGAGCGCCCGCGTCGCGGAGTGGCGCATCCGGTCGATCTCTTCGTTGATTGTCGATTCCTTTTCGATGTACGTGTCGGATTGCGGGACGTACGCCTCGGGCTGGTAGTAATCGTAGTACGACACGAAATACTCGACCGCGTTTCCCGGGAACAGGCGCTTGAACTCCTGGTAGAGCTGAGCGGCCAGTGTCTTGTTGTGCGCGAGGACCAGCGTCGGCCTCTGCGCCGCGGCGACCACCTGGGCGATCGTGAACGTCTTTCCGGAGCCCGTGACGCCGAGCAACACCTGATCGCGGCGGCCCTCGCCTAGACCGCGGGACAGCGCCTCGATCGCGCGGGGCTGGTCCCCGGTGGGCTGGAACGGCGAGACGATGGTGAAGGGCTGCACGGGATCATTCTAGAGATCGGAGACGATGTCGATCCAGCTCGCATCCGGACGGAACGACAACGTGCGCGAAGGGACGGCTGCGGCGATCGCCGTCGCGGCCTGCGTCGCGGTGTCGCGCCCTCCCGCGATCGACGCGAACAGGACGTTGGCCGCGAGCACGGCCTCCAGCTTCAGCTGAGAGATGGGCGCCAGCGACGCCGCAGCGGCATGCTGCGGCACGAGCAAGGCGGCCACCGGCCAGCGCCCCCGACCCGGCGACGGGAAATCCTTCGAGCGAAACGGCGATCCGATCGCAACGAGCGTTCCCCCAGCCCCGTCGACGAGCACACAGTCGTCACTGAGCACCAGCAATCCGGCTTCGCTTGCCGTCCGGGCCCAGGTCGTCTTGCCGCATCCCGACGCGCCGATCATGACGTACACGCGTCCTTCGAGCAGCACCCCGGCCGCATGAAGCGCACCGCCGCCGCAGGACGTCAGCTGCCAGCTGACTGCGGCGCACGCGAGATTGACAAGACCCCAGAACCGGCGCCGTGGATCTCCCAGCGCCAGCCTAGCGACGGCGCGCGCTCCCTGAGCGCCAGGCTCAATTTCACCCTCGTCGTAGCGAAACTTTGGACCCTGAGTCCCCCGCTCGATTCGGAGCGTGCCGTCCATGAACCGGCTCGGCGTCATCGCGCGTTCGGCATCTTCCACTCGGATCACGAGCGACGGCTCCGGAACGGCGCGCAGGAACGCAGGCCACTCCCGGGAAAACTGGTCGGAAAGCTCCGGCGGGATCCCCTCGAAGCGAAGCCCGAAACCCGAGATGTCGACGTCGAGCGACGCCGGCGTCACGCCGCTCCCGCCTTGGCCGTCCGGTAGGTCTGATCGAGCATCGCGCGCGGCACGTCGATCATGTTCGGCGCGCCGCGGTGCAGCGTGTGTCCGTCGCGCAGGACGGCATCGCCGCGCCGGAGATCCAGCCGGATTCCGTAGACGTTTCCGATCTCCTCGATCGGCTCGTCGAAGAACGTCCGGGGCTGCACGTGTGAGCCCGGGATGTACTCGGTTGCACCGTTGGCCCACGTGAAATCGACGAGCGGGATGTTGTAGGTCACGCGGACCGTCCGGTTCGGGCGTGTCGGCTCCGGCGTCTCGTCGAGCACCTGATCGGAATGCCAGCCCATGTACTCCGACCCCTGCCATGCGCACTCGACGCGGCTCCAGCCCCGCCCCCACGACGTCCTCGGACCGAGGATCGACTCGACCAGCTCTTCGATGATCGGGTGGGACCGATAGCGCGGATCGGCGAGCGCGCCGCCCAGGAGCTCCGCGTACTTGCCGACGTCGAACGAATAGCGGTTCGTGCCGCGCTTGTTGGGCGCGTCGCCGCGATCGCCCTTCTCCTTCTCGCCGCGGGCCAGCGGATGCACTTGCTCCCACAGCGCCTCGACGAGCTCGACAGGAAGGAACCCGCGAAGGACGACGAAGCCGTTGAGACGGAACTCGCGCAGCCAGCGGTGCTTTTGGCCCGGATCGATGGACAAGGGAAACCTCCGCCGAAGGCCGCGAAGTATAGCGCCCGATCACGCCTCGCCGGGGAGGACGACCTCCTGCGGCAGGGGCCAGAGGTTGTACGACGAGGCCATCGTGAACCCGTAGGCGCCGGCGTCGAGGATCGCCAGCACGTGCCCCTCTTCCGCGCGCGGAAGCGGCCGCGCGGAGGCGAACACGTCCGTCGACTCGCAGACGTTGCCGACGATCTCGACGATCTCCTCCGGCGCGTCCGGGGCGGTGAGGTTCCGGATCCGGTGATACGCGCCGTACAGCGCCGGTCGGATGAAGTGGTTCATCCCGGTATCCAGTCCGATGAAGACGTGACCGCCACTCTCCTTGCGGCACGTGACGCGCGCGAGCAGACAGCCCGCGGGGCCTGCTATGAACCGTCCGGGCTCGAACCACGTCTCGGGCCGCGTGCCGGTTTGAGACTCGAACGCGCCGAGCTCGCGAGCGAGCCCCTCGGCGTACGTCCCGAGATCGAGCTCGGCCTCGCCGTCGTGGTAGGGAATGCCGAATCCGCCGCCGAAATCGATGACGTGGATTCCGGGGACGCGCCGCGCCGCATCGAGAACGGCGCGGGCGGATGCCAGCAGAGGTGCCGGCTCCAGGATCCCGGAGCCCATGTGCGCTTGGAGGCCGAGCACCGAGAGCCCGGCGCTCCCGCAGGAGCCGACGGCCTCTTCGAGCCGGTCGATGGGGATCCCGAACTTGCTCTCGGCACCGCCCGTGATCACGTGGCGGTGATGGCCGGAGCCGACGCCGGGGTTGATCCGCAAGAGCACCGACGCTCCGCGCGCGAGCCGGCCGACGCGGACGATGTCGGAGAGCGAGCCCAGCGCGAGACGGCAGCCGCGCGCCGCCGCCTCGGCAAGCTCCGCCGGCCGGCCGTTCGTTGCCGACAGGAGGATCGCGTCGCCCGCGTGCCCGCACTCGAGCGCGCGAGCCGCCTCTCCGGGCGAGGCCGCTTCGACGCCGACGCCCAGGAGCGCGAGCCGCCGCAGCAGCGTCGGGTGCGCGTTCGCCTTGCACGCGAAGAGAAGCCGTCCGCGGGCGAGCGGCAGGTGCTGCTTCAGCAGGGCCACGCGTGCGTCGACGACGTCGAGGTCGTAGACGTAAAGCGGCGTTCCCTTCCGCTCGGCGAGCGCGCGCCAGTCCGCGGCCCGGCCGGGACGGGTCGCGGCCTGCGCCGCCCGTTCCCGTGCCGTGGGACCGAAGACATCCGCCGGGAGCGGGCCGCGGAAGAACGCATCGTGGAGCGCCCGGACGGCGTCGGCGGCATCGCGCTCTTCCAGGACCAGGCTCAGATTGATCGCCGAAGAGCCCTGCGTGATCATCCGCACCTTGACGTTTCGAAGGACGCGGAACGTCTCCGCGGCGACCTCGGCGTTGCCGCGCATCCCCTCGCCGACGAGACAGACGACGGCCATGCCGCGCTCGATCTCGACCCGCGCGAACTCCGAGAGGTCGGCGGCGATCGCGTCGAGCTTGCGGTCGTCGTCGATCGTCAGCGAGACGGACACCTCCGAGGTCGCGACGAGATCGACGGGCACGCGGTGGGCCTCGAAGACCGCGAAGATGCGCGCGAGGAAGCCGTGGGCCATCAGCATCCGCGTCGAGACCACCTGGACCGCCGTGATGCCGCGCTTGTCCGCGATCGCCTTGACCGCGAATCGCCGGTCGTCGGGAACGATCCCGGCGGCCTCGATCGTGGTCCCCTCGCCGTCCGCGGCCCTCGCGTTCCCGACCCAGACGGGAATTCCGGCCGACACCGCCGGGATGAGCGTGCTCGGGTGCAGCACCTTGGCTCCGAAATACGCCAGCTCGCTCGCCTCGTCGAACGACAGAACCTTCACGCGGCGCGCCGACGGAACGATCTTGGGGCTCGCGGTCAAGACGCCGTCGACGTCGGTCCAGATCTCGACGACCCGTGCGCCGAGCGCACGGCCGAGAAGCGACGCGGAGTAATCCGATCCGCCGCGCCCGAGAAGCGTCGGCCGGAGCCGCCCGTCGACCAGCGCGCTTCCGATGAAGCCCTGCGTGACGATCGCCCGCCCCGCTGCGACGCGCGGAGCGAGCGTGGCGCGAGTGAGCGCGGCGATCTCGGCCTCGACAGGCCGGTCCTTCTCGGGCTCGACCCCTTCGGTGCGGACGACCTCGCGGGCGTCCACCCACTCCGCGTCGATGCCGGCACCGGACAGCGCCGCCACGACGATCCGGCTGGACATCAGCTCGCCGGCTCCGACGAAGCGGGCGCGGACCCACGGCGTGGCATCGCCCAGGAGCGCCACGCCGCGGCGAAGCTCCTCGAGCATGCCGAGGGTCTCGTCGATTGCGGCCCGGGCCTCCGATCTCGCGGCGTCGCTCGCCGGCGTTTGCGACAGGAGCGACCGGTGAGTATCGGCGATCGCGAGGAGCTCGCGCTCCGATGCGTCCGCGCGGCCCGCCCGCGCCGCATCGAGAATGCGGATCAACGCGTCCGAGACGCCCGCGACGGCCGAGACGACGACGAGCGGTGCCGCGGGAAGCCGGCTGCCGACGATGACGGCGAGGCGGCGCTGCGCCTCGACGTCGGCGACGGACGTTCCTCCGAACTTGCAGACGATCATCCGCGCATCGTAGACGACGCCCCCAAGGCCCTGCCGACGACCGTGTCAGGCGGCGGACGGTCCCGTGTCGGGCTTCCTACATCCGGCACCCCGCCGGTGGGAAAAACCACGCAGCTCCGCCGGGCACGCTGCGTGCTAACCTCGAACGGCATGAGCCGATCGCAGAGACGGACGCTCCTTCTGGGCGCTCTCCTCATTCCCGCGGCGTTCGGCGGCGCGGTGCTCGGGCACGGCCTGAAGTTCGACCTTCCGGACGTCGAGGCGCTCGACCACTACACGCCTCCCCTGAACACGCGGGTGCTCGCGCGCGACGGATCGACGATCGGAAGCTACGGGGAGCAGCGCCGCACGCTCCTCGCCCAGAAGGACATCCCGAAGACATTCCTTCAGGCTTTGATCGCGGTCGAGGACTCGAGCTTCTACGAGCACGGCGGCGTCGACGTCAAGGGGATCGCGCGCGCCGCCTGGCACGACCTGACGACCCTCTCGCTCCAGCAGGGGGCGAGCACGATCACCCAGCAGCTCTCCCGCAATCTCTTCCTGAAGCCCGACAAGACGCCGCGGAGAAAGATCCAGGAGATGCTCCTCGCCGTCGAGATCGAGCGGAAGTACTCGAAGGACGAGATCCTAAGGATGTATTGCAACCAGGTTTACATGGGACACGGCCGGTACGGCCTCGAGGCGGCGTCCGAGTTCTACTTCGGCAAGCACGCACCCGAGCTCGACCTCGCCGAATCGTCGCTGCTCGCCGGGCTGATCCAGCGCCCGGAGTCGTTGAGCCCGTTCCGGAACCCCGACGCGGCGGTCAAGCGCCGCAGCCACGTGCTCGACCGCATGGTCGCGAGCGGCGCCATCACGGGCCAGCGCGCGGACGAGGCGCGCCGGGAGCCGTTGGTCTTGACCCAGAAGCGCGACGCGATCGACGTCGCGCCGTACTTCGTCGAGGAGGTGCGGCGGACGCTCCAGGCCCGCTACGGCGAGGAGGGCGTCTACCAGGGCGGCCTCGAGGTGCGCACCGGCATCGACGTCGCCTACCAGAAGATCGCGAACGCGGCCATCGACAAGGGCCTGCGCGAGCTCGACAAGCGTCAAGGATGGCGGGGCCGCATCGACAAGGTCGGGCCCGGAAAGGACCCCGAGTCGTGGGCGTCGGCGTCGTGGCGCGAGGGCGTCAACGAGGGCGGCACGTACGACGGCGTCGTCCTCCAGACCAGCCGGGGCAAGGCGCGGATCAAGGTCGGCTCCCTCGAAGGCTCCCTCGATGCGGAGGGCATCGCCTGGACCGGTCGCGGCGACCCGGCGGCGCTGGCCCACCGGGGCGACATCGTCCGCGTGCGCGTCCTGTCGGCGAAGATCCCGGAGCACGCCGTGTTCGCGCTCGAGCAAGAGCCGAAGGTGGAAGGCGCGCTGGTCGCCATCGACCCCTTGACCGGCGCCGTGCGCGCGCTCGTCGGCGGGATGGATTTCAGGCGGAGCGAGTTCGACCGTGCGATGCAGGCGCGCCGCCAGGCCGGCTCGTCGTTCAAGCCGTTCGTCTATGCGGCCGCGCTGCAGCGCGGCATGACGCCGTCCGAGCGCATCCTCGACGCTCCGACGGTGTTCGTCGAGCCGGGAACACTGAGCGTCTATCAACCCGAAAACTACGGGAAGAAGTACTACGGGCTGCTGACGCTCCGCGAGGCGCTGGAAAAATCCGCGAACATCTCCGCCGTGAAGGTCCTCGACCGCACGGGGTTCCAGCCCGTGATCGACCTGGCCCGCCAGCTCGGCATCACGACCGCCCTGCAGCCGTACCCGTCGATGGCGCTCGGTGCATTCGAGGTCAGCCTGTTCGAGATGACGAGCGCCTACGGCGCGTTCGCCAATCAGGGCGTGCGCCTCGAGCCGACGATGATCGAATCCGTGAGATCGCGGGAGGGCTCGGTGCTCGAGCAGTCGAAGCCCGCGGCGCGCGAGGTGCTCTCCCCTCAGGTCTCGGCGGTCATGAACGCGCTGCTCGAAGGCGTGATCACCGACGGAACGGGGGCCGCCGCGGCCAGCCTCGGCCGCCCGCTCGCCGGGAAGACCGGCACCACCGACGACTTCACGGACGCCTGGTTCATCGGCTACACCCCCGATCTCGTGGTCGGCGTGTGGGTCGGATTCGACACGAAAAAGACGCTCGGGTCGAAGGAAACCGGCGCGCAGGCCGCTCTCCCGATCTGGCAGTCGTTCATGGAGGAGGCGCTCCGAGAGGTCCCGCCTCTTCCGTTTCCCGAAGTCGACGGCGTCACGCACCAGACAGTCGACCACGCCACCGGGCTGCGGGCCGTGGACGCGGCCGGTTGTGCCGAGCCGATTCGCGAGACCTTCCTCCAGGGGACGGAGCCGACCGCCGATTGCTCGGCGGAAGAGCACGCACGGCTGAGGTTGCCGTGGATCCTGGCGCGGTACGCGCTCGACGACCACGGCGTGCTCGTCGTTCCCGAAGACGACCTCGCCGAGATGCAGAAGACCGAGCCGTCGCTGTCGATCGACCCCGCGCGCCGATCCCTGACGATCGCCTCTCCCGAGGACGGCCCCGTGACCGTGAAGATCCGCACCGTGCCCGGACACACCGAGCGGCTCCCGTCCGGCCTCGACGGCAAGGTCGATCCGGCGCCGTGGGTCGGAAAGGACGGACGCCCCGCCGAGGTCGTGCTCCTCGGGGCCGCGACTAGATCCTAGGGCCCACGGGCCCCCAGCGCGCCTCGCGCGCCCCGATGCGGCCGCCCGCCGTCCACGAGATCGAGTCGTACTTCCAGCACCGAAGCTCTGCGGCGCGCAGCGATTCCGCCTCGGTCAACGCAGAGCGGTCGAACCGAGCTCCGAGCGCCTCTTCGAATCCGGCGACGATCGCGCGGTCGAGCTCCGCGGATTCGATCGAGCGCCGTGAGGCTCGCTCGAGATCGATGAACTTCGATCCATCGACCGCGCGGCCGAGGACGAATCCCAAGCGGTCGGGATCGAGCCGGAACGGAATCGATCCGTGCTGGAGGAATGCCGTGCGGCGGCGCGCCTGCGCGGAGCCGACGAGCTTGCGGCCGGAGACCGCGATCTCGAACGCTCCGGCGTGCTCGAAGCACACCGGGGTCGCGGCGCGGCCCGGAGGCCTGCGTGGGGGCGCTCCCGCCGCCGCGATCCCGAGGCGGGACAGCCCGGCGATCAGCGCGTGCGAAATCGCCCGGTAGGTCTCGACGACGCCTCCGGGAAACGCAATCGAGCGCAATCCACCGACCACGGCGTAGGTCCGCTCGAGCTCGTGAAGCACCGTCTCCCCGCCCGACGGGCGTCGCACGAGGTCGAATCCGAATTCGCGCAACGCCTCGGGATCGTGCGAGCCCCGGGCGTCTTGCGTTCTTCCGAGGGAGACGGCCGCCGGCGTCCACCCGTACAGCCGGAGCGTGGGCACGCTGGAGGCGGCGCCTTCGCACGCCTCGAGGATCGCCTCGTCGACGGCCATGTTCCACGCGCCGTCGTCAGTCCCGTCCACGATCAGGCGCCAGCGCACGCCTCGCTGCGCCGCTGTCAAGACACGAATCGATCGGCGCCGGCGCGGCGGCGGAAGTCCGCCGAGTGGAGGTCGTGCTTCCGCAGGAGTCGCTGGAGCGCCGAGCGCAGCATGCCCGCCTGCTCCGCGGCGCCCGTGACGTTGCCGCCGTGGCGCTTGAGCAGATCCTCGAGATACGCCCGCTCGAACGCATCGACGACCGTGCGCTTCGCGTCCCGGAACCGGCGGTCCGCTTGCACCGACGATGCAGCCGAGCGCACGTCGTCCGGTAGGTCTTCGATCCGGACGACACCCTTCCGGGCGATCGTCACCGCGGCCTCGATCGCGTGCCGGAGCTGCCGGACGTTCCCGGGCCAGCGGTAGCGCGCCAGTGCAGCCGAGGCGTCGTCGTTGATCGTGATCGGGCCGAGCCCGTTCAGCCGCCGCAGATCGTCGATGAACGCACGAGCGAGCGGAGCGACGTCCCCGGAGCGCTCGCGCAGGGCGGGAACGCGAACGATCGAGCGCGAGAGCGTCTTCACCAGCTCGGGCGAAAGCATCCCGCGGCTTCCGGAATCGTCAGGATCGACGCGCGTCGAGGCCATCAACCGCGCGCCGCCGCTCGCGACGGATGACGCGAGATGATCCTGGAATCCCCAGCTCGTGTCCTCGATCGCGGGAAGGAACAGGGTTCCGTGGCCACCCTTGAGCGCCGCATCGACCGCCTCGCGGTCTTCCGCGGTCACGACGACGAACGGCGCGTCGGGCCCCGACTGGGCGTGGATGCTCCGCGCGGCGTGGGTCCGACCGCTGCCGGACTCGCCGACGAGCAGAACCGGGCCTGAAGCCGCCGCCAGCTCCCGGACACGGCTGCGCAGAGCGTCCGCTTGCTCCGACGCGCCGTCAATTTTCGGATGAGACGGCGACCGCAGCGCTTCCGCGCGGGCGCGGGACAGGCGCGCGATCGCACCCGCCCAGACGTCGACGGAGGCTCGCGGCGCCACCGCGAGGATCGCGTGTGGGCGGGACTGCACGACGGCCGACGCTTCCTCAGGCGTTCGAACCACGACGACTTCGACCCCGGCTCTTCCGAGAGCCGAGCGAGCATCGGCGTGAGCCGAAACGTCATCTTCCAGGACGACGGCAAGCGGGGAGAGCATGGTGTCCTCCTCGACCAGGGTGGTAGATCCTCACCAGGCGAGTATAACGGCCCCCGTGCGGGGAGGGCGAATCCGCGTCAAGCGTCCAGCAGACGCTTGAGCCGGGCGACGCGCAGCTCGACGTCGCGGAATCCCGGCTCGTCGGCCACGATCCGCGAGAACAGGTCGTAGGCGCCCTGAAGGTCGCCGCTCTGCTCGAGCGTCCCGGCGAGGTCGTACCGAAGCCCCGAAAGCGGTGCCTCGTCGCTGCCGGGAGCGTCGATCGCGCTGCGATACCACCGAATCGCGTCGGCGAGCTCCCCTCGCTCCCGGTGGCACAGACCCAGCATGCTGCACGCTTCGCGGTACAGCTCCGGCGTGCCGGCGGCGACGCGGAACTCGGCGACGGCGTCGTCGAGCAGACCCATTTCCTTGTAAGCGATGCCGAGGTCGTAGTGCGTTCGAAAATCGCCGGCATCGACCGCGGCCTTCACCTGCTCCTTGAACGCCCCGAAGACCTCGTCCACAGATTGCTCGCTCTCGGGCGCGGCGTGCGGCTCGTCGGCTCCTTCGGCGGCGTCGGGACCGAATTGAGCCTCGAGCGCGTCGGTGATGGACGACAGATCGGCCTCGTCGAGAAGCAGCTCGGACGGCTCGGCTTCGTCCGCCTCCGAACCGCCGCCCTCCGCGGGAACCGAGGCCGGGGCCGCCGTGACCCGTGCGGCGAGCGCGTCGAGAGCCTGGGGGTCGATGCCCGCCGCTCGCGCCTGCGCGATCCGCGTCGCAGCGTCCTGCATCATTCCCTGGTCGAGATAGAAGCGAATCTCCTCGAGGACGTCGTCGCCGGGCAGAGGCGCTTCGCTCTCGCCCCCGTCGGCGTCGTCGAAGAGGACCTCGAGGTCTTCCTCCTCCGCCCGGGTGATCGGCGTGGCGAGCGGCGGCGGGGACTGAGACGGAGGTGCGGAAGCAGCCGGAGACGGGGTCGGAGGCGGTGCCGGCGCTGCGGCCGGCTGCTCGCGAGGCAGGAGCGAAAACCTCTCGAAGAAGGCGCGCACCTCGGGCTCGAGCACTCCCATGGCGGCCGCCTCGCTGGCCGCGCGACGGGCGCCTTCGGTGTCGCCCAGGGCGCGCTTGGCCATCGCGAGCCCGACCAGTCCCTCCTTGAGCGCTCCGCGATCGGGCTGTGCCCTCAGGAAGCCGACCAGCTTTTCTTGCGCGGGCAGGTGCCCGGGAAAACGGTCGGTGATCTGCCGGACCTGCTGGAGCGCTTCGCGCCTGAGCCCGTACTTTTCGAAGACTTCGGCCTCGGTCATGTTCCCGCTGACGAACTCCTGGTCCTGCGGCGCGACGGGGACCGCGGGCGTTTCGAAGACCGACTTCGCCGCCGGCGGCTCGGGCGCCGAGGCGGCCTGAGAGGCCGCGGGCGCTCCCGCGGGACCCGCCGCTCCGGGTGTCCTCCCGACGAACAGGAGCGGTGACGATGGATCGAGCTGCTTCAACACGTCGAGCGCGGGCGCGACCTTGGCCGCGTCTCCCTTCGCCTGGTACGCGCGGATCAGGCGCTCGACGGCCCTTGCGGCGGCGGGACGGTTCCCCTCGCCCTTGCGGATTTCGACGAGCTTCTCCAGCGCGCGGGGATCTCCGCCGTCCTCGATGCGCGCGATCCGATCGAAGCGCTGCGCGAGCCGGTCGAGCTGCTTGGCGCGCGCGGCCCGATCGAACATCGGCTCGAAGCGGGCCCACGTCCCGTCGAGATCGCCCCGGCTCGCCGCGGCCTTGAATGCGGTCTCGACGGTCTCGTCGGAGAGCGTATCCGATCGCGGATCGAGCAGAACCGTCGCGGCGAGCTTCGTGTCCCCGAGCTGGACGAGCATCGAAAAAATCTCGTCCGCGAGTCCCGGCGGCGCTCCGCCCGTGGCCCAGGCCTTCTCGGCGAGCCTGAGCGCTTCGTCCCTGTCGCCGGCGGCGGCACGGCATCGCGCCAGTCCGGCCGTCGGCTCGACCCGATCGGGGAGCAGCTCCGCCGCGCGCCGATAGGCCTTCTCGGCCTCCTCGGGCTTTCCGGCCGCGAGCATCCGGCCCCCGAGTGCCGCGAACTCGAGCCCCGCGCCCTCGCGATCGCCGGCCGCCGCGGCGGCATCGGCCAGACGCGCGACGTAGGCGAGGTTCGTCGGATCGGCTTGCGTCAGCTTCGCGAACACCTCGCGCGCCTTGCCGAAATCGCGACTGCGGAGATAGGCCTCGGCCGCCTGGAGGAACCAGGTGCGCGCCTCGCCGGGGAGCTTCTGGCGAACGTTGAGCTCGCCGAGCCTCACGACGGCGGCGACGTAGTTGGGATCGACCTTGATGATCTTCTTGAGGATCGCGATCGCCTTCGGGTAGAACCCGGACGCGGCGAAGTCCGCGACGATCATCTCGTAGTACACGATCGCGTCGGCGGGGCGATTGCTCCTCGCCAGGAAGTCGCCGATCCGGTTGAGCATCAGCAGGTCTTTCGGCGCGTCCTCCGCCAGGCGCCGGCATTCGTCCAGAGCCGGACCCGCCTTCCCCTGCTTGAGCAGCCGCTCGGCATTCAGGAACGTCTTCTCGCGATCGAGGGCCATGGGCCTCCTACCGCTCGCGGCGTTCCTGAATCCTCGCCTTCTTTCCCGCCCGATCGCGCAGGTAGTACAGCTTGGCGCGGCGGACCTTACCCATGCGCGCCACCTCGATCTTCTCGACGATCGGAGAGTGAATCGGGAAGATGCGCTCGACGCCGACGCCCCCGGAGGTCTTGCGCACGGTGAACGTGGCGCGCGCGCCCGACCCGCTCCGGCGACTGATGACGTCGCCTTCGAACACCTGGATCCGGGATTTGTCGCCCTCGACGACGCGGACGTGGACACGGACGTGATCTCCGGAACGGAACTCCGGAACGTCCGACTTGAGGCCGGCGGCCTCGACCATGCGGATCACGCTCATGACAACCCTCTCCGGCGTCCCGCGGACGCCGATTTTCGATTCGAGCCTTCGATCAGCTCCGGCCTCTTCCGCCGGGTCGCCGCACGCGCGCTCTCCTCGCGCCACCGCGCGATCGCCGCATGATCGCCCGACAGCAGCACGGGCGGCACCGGCATTCCGCGAAATTCGGCCGGGCGCGTGTAGCTCGGAAAATCGAGCAGGTCGGCGACGTAGCTTTCCGATGCGGCCGACGCCGCGTTCCCCAGGACTCCCGGAACGAGCCGGCTGACCGCGTCGATGGTACAAAGCGCCGGCAGCTCCCCGCCGGTGAGCACCACGTCGCCCGTCGAGATCTCCTCGTCGGCAAGGTCCGTGCGGACGCGCTCGTCCACACCCTCGTATCGCCCGCACAGCAGGATCACCCGGTCGTACGACGAAAGGCGCGCGGCGGCCGCGTGATCGAGCGGCGCCCCCTGCGGAGACATCAAGACGACGCGTTCCGTCGCGGCCGGGAAGCGTGACCGGATCCACGCGACGGCCGCAAAGAACGGCTCGGGCTTGAGGAGCATCCCCGGCCCGCCCCCGAACGGCGCATCGTCGACTTGCCGCTGCGGACCGGTGCCGAAGCGCCTCAGGTCGTGCACCCGGACTCCGACCAGGCCGGCCCGGCGCGCACGCGCGAGCATGCCGTCTTCGAGCGGTCCGGACAGCATGCCCGGGAAAAGGCTGACGACGTCGAAGTTCACGGCGTCTCCGTGTCGCGGCCGTCATTGAGGTCGCGCAGGTCCGACGGGATCGTCACGTGAATGGTCGCCGACGCGTCGTCGACCGAATCCACGTAGGCGCCGGCGAGCGGGATCAGGGTCTCCCGGCCGGCCGCATCGCGGACCTCGAGCAGATCGACCCCGCCGGTTTCGATCACGTCGACGACGCGCCCGACCAGGCCGAGGCGCGCGTCGTCGACGCGCATGCCCACGAGCCGCTCGGACCAGTAGACGTCGTCCGGAAGCTTCGGGAGGTCTTCCGGGAGCACCGCGATCGTACATCCGCGAAGCGCCGAGGCGGCCGACGCATCGTCGATGCCCCGGAGCTTCAGCACGAGACGGTCGCGATACGAGCGCGCCGACTCGACGGAATGCGGGACGGCCTCGGATCCGCCTTCGCGGCCGAGCACGAGCACACGCGGGATCGAATTCCAGCGCGCCGCATCCCCCGAGACCACCATCACCGTCACCTCACCACCGCGGCCGCGAATCCCTTTCACCCGTCCGAGGACGAGCGGCGCCGCGGACTTGCTATTCAACGATCTCCAGCACGATCCGCTTCCGCGCCTTGGCTCCCGCCGCCGCGACGATCGCGCGGAGCGAGCGCGCGGTCCGGCCCTGTCGTCCGATGACCTTCCCGAGATCGTCCGAAGCCACTCGGAGCTCGACGATCGACGACCGTTCCCCCGCGACCTCTTTGACCGTCACCGCCTCCGGCGTATTGACCAGAGACTTTGCGATGTACTCGACCAGTTCCTTCACGGCTGGACCACGAAGCCTCAGGCGGTCGCCGCCTTGGCCTTCATGAGCAGGCTCCGAACGGTTTCCGACGGATGCGCGCCCTTTTGAATCCAAGACTCCGCCTTGGCGACGTCGAGTTGGACGGTCACGGGGTCCGTCCCGGGGTTGTACGTGCCCAGACTCTCCACGACGCCGCTCTGGGGCGTCCGGCGGCTATCCGACACGACGACCCGGTAGAAGGGGTCCTGGCGGGAACCCATGCGCTTCAAGCGGATCTTCAGCACGAGCCTTCTCCTTCCGACTCTCTGGCCGGTAAAACCGACAATATAGCTTACCGGCCCAAGAACGGGAGCCGGAATCCCCGGCCGCCGGCCCGGGCGGCCTGCATCTGCTTCATCATCTTGCGCATCTGCGCAAATTGCTTGAGGAGCTGGTTGAGCTCCTGGACCGACCTTCCGGACCCCTTCGCGATCCGCTTCTTGCGGCTCCCGCTCAGGATCTCGGGCCGGTTTCGCTCGTCCGGGGTCATGGAATCGATCAGGGCCGTGACACCGACGAGCGCCCCGTCGTGGACGTCGACGTTCTTGAGCGCGCTCATCCCGGGGAGCATTCCGAGAACGCCGGAGAGCGGCCCCATCTTCTGGATCATCCGGATCTGGTCGCGGAAATCCTGAAGGGTGAACTGGTTCTTCCGGAGCTTCTTCTCGAGCTCCGCCGCCTGCGCGGCGTCGACCGCCTCCTCGGCCTTCTCGATCAGGCCGAGGATGTCTCCCATCCCCAGGATCCGGCCGACCATGCGGTCCGGATGAAACGCCTCGAACTCCGTCGGCCGCTCGCCCGTCCCGACGAACTTGATCGGCACCGAGGTGACGTGGCGGATGGACAGCGCCGCGCCGCCCCGGGCGTCGCCGTCCATCTTGGTCAGCACGACGCCGGTCAGGCCGAGCGCCTTGTGGAACTCCCCCGCGGAGCGGACGGCGTCCTGCCCCGTCATCGCGTCGGCGACGAACAGGATCTCCGCCGGCGACAGCGCCGCCTTGAGGCCGCGCAGTTCGTCCATCAGAGCGTCGTCGATGTGCAGCCGCCCGGCGGTGTCGATGAGCACGGGATCGAATCCGCCGCGCCGCGCCTCGTCGACGGCCGACCGCGCGATCGCGAGCGGCGATGCCTTTCCGTCGTGCGCGTGGACCTTGAGGCCCGCGGACGCGCCCACGCGGACGAGCTGCTCGATCGCCGCGGGACGATAGACGTCGGCAGGAACGAGGTACGGATACTTGCCGGCCTTCTTGAGCCACAAGCCGAGCTTCGATGCGGTCGTCGTCTTTCCGGATCCTTGAAGGCCGACGAGAAAGACGACCGTCGGGCTCGTCGAGCCGAACGCCAGGCGGCCGGCTTCGCTCCCGCCCAGGAGCGCGGTCAGCTCGTCGCGCACGATCTTCACGACCTGCTGGCCGGGGGTCAGGCTCTTCAGGACCTGCTCGTCCAGGGCCTTCGCGCGGACCGACTCGAGCAGCGCGCGCACCACCGACACGTTGACGTCGGCCTCGAGCAGCGCCATGCGGATCTCGCGGAGGGTCTTGTCGAGGACCTCCTCCGAGATCCGCGTCTGGCCCCGGAGGGAATCGAACACGCCTCGGAGGCGCTCTGAGAGGGTGTCGAACACGGTTGGGATTCTCCGCTCTCGACTCTCAACTCTTGACTCTCGACTCATGACCCACCGGGTCGAGCGTCGAGAGTCGAGAGTCTAGAGTCGAGAGTTCATACGGATTCGAGCAGATGTCCCATCTTCTGCTTCTTGGTCGTCAGGTACTTTCTATTGTCGTCGACCGCGGGGGCTTCGAGCGGGACGCGCTCGACGATCTCGAGGCCGTAGCCCTTCAGCGCGACGTACTTGCCCGGATTGTTCGTCAGGAGCCTCAGCCGCCGGATGCCGAGATCGTAGAGGATCTGCGCGCCCACGCCGTAGTCGCGATGATCGGCCTGGAAGCCGAGCGCCAGGTTGGCCTCGACGGTGTCCTTGTGGTGGCGGTCCTGCAGCTCGTACGCGCGCAGCTTGTTCGCGAGACCGATCCCCCGCCCTTCCTGCCGCAGGTAGAGGATGACGCCGAGGCCCTCGGCCTGGATCTTTTCCATCGCCCGGTGGAGCTGGCCGCCGCAATCGCAGCGCGTCGAGCCGAACACGTCGCCGGTCAGGCATTCCGAATGGACGCGCACGAGAACGGGCTGACCGGGCTTCGGCTCTCCCATCACCAGCGCGACGTGGGTTCGATCTTCGAGCTCGGTGTGGAAGGCATGGATCGTCCACGCCCCGCGGTCGGTCGGAAGGCTCGGCGAGGCGACGCGCGTCACGAGCCGCTCGGTGCGCATGCGATAGCGGATGAGGTCGGCGATCGAGATCAGCTTCAGTCCGTGCGCCGCGGCGAACGGCAGGAGCTCCGGAAGCCGCGCCATCGTGCCGTCGGCGTTCATGATCTCGCAGACGACGCCGGCCGGGTTCAGTCCCGCGAGGCGGCACAGGTCGACGACCGCCTCGGTGTGCCCCGCGCGCTTGAGCACTCCTCCCGCCGCGGCGCGCAGCGGAAAGACGTGTCCCGGACGCGCGAGATCCGAGGCGTGCGTCGCGGGATCGACGGCGACGCGGATGGTCGTCGCGCGATCGGCGGCGGAGATGCCGGTCGTGACGTCGCGCCGCGCCTCGATCGAGACGCAGAAGGCGGTCCCGCGGCGCGCCGTGTTCTCTTTGACCATCTGGGGAATCTGAAGCGCGTCCAGCCGCTCGCCCGTCATGGGCAGGCAGACCAGCCCCCGGCCGTGGGTCGCCATGAAGTTGATGATCTCGGGGGTGACGAACTCCGCCGCGCAGGCGAGGTCGCCTTCGTTCTCGCGGTCCTCGTCGTCGAGGATGATCACGATCCGGCCCGCTTTGAGGTCGGCCAGGGCCTCCTCGACGGTGGCGAACCGGGGCTGCGTTGTTTTTTCGGTCATCGACGCCTCGCGCCCAACAGGCCCTCAAGATACCGCGCGATCAGGTCGACCTCCACGTTGAGCCCGTCCCCGGGCTTGACCGAGCCGAGCTTGGTCCGGGCGAGGGTTTCCGGGATGAGGGCGACCGTAAGACCCCCGCGGTCCAGTGCGGCGACCGTCAGGGAGACCCCGTGGAGCGCGATCGACCCCTTGGCCGCCACGTACCGCCTGAGGCCCCCGGGTATCGCAACGCGAAGCCGGACGTCCCCGCCGCGCCGGGTCAGAGAGCGGACCTGGGCCACGGCGTCCACGTGGCCCTGGATGAGGTGCCCGCCGAGGCGGTCTTCGAGGGCGAGCGCGCGCTCGAGGTGGACGCGGTCGCCCACTTCGAGCCGGGACAGCGTCGTGCGGCTCAAGGTTTCCGCGACGACGTCCGACTCGAACGAGCGTCCGGATCGCCGCGCGACGGTCAGGCACACACCGTCGACCGCGACGCTCTCGCCGTCCCGCATCGAGCCGACGGGCAGGTCGCTCTCGATGGTCAAACGCGCGGCGGAGGCGGCGCGGCGGATCGCGCGGACGCGCCCGAGCGTTGCGACCAGTCCGGTGAACATCTATTCCGCCCCGGGCCGCCCGACGAAGACGAGATCGTCTCCGAGCGGGATCGTCGACGTCCATTCAATCCGCCATCGCGCGCCGGGCTGCCCTCCTGCGTCGGCGTCGATCACCGGCGTCGTCCCGACCGATCCCAGGAGCCGTGGCGCGACGAACAGAACGATCTCATCGACGAGCCCCGCGGCCAGAAAACGCCCCGCGGTCTTCCCGCCTCCTTCGACGAGCACCGATTGAATCCCGCACGCGGTGAGGTCGGCGAGCACGGCCGGAAGGTCGAGACCCGAAGCCGAATGCGGGACGCGCACGACCTCGGCGATCCCATCGAAAGCCTGGACGTCGCCGCCCGATGCATCCGCCGCCGCGTAGACGCGCGCCCGGGGCGCGCCGGGCTCGTCCGGCGCGAACACCTGCGCGCCCGGCGCGACTCCGAGCCGCGGCGCCAGCACGACGCGAGTCCGCGTCGCCACGACGCCCGGAAGACGCACGGTGAGCTTCGGGTCGTCTCGACGGACGGTCTCGGCCCCCACGAGCACGGCATCGTGGCGCAGCCTGAGGCGGTGCGCGTAGCGCCGCGCGGAAGGCCCGGTGATCCACGTCGCGCTGCCCAGGGGGCCCGCGATTCGGCCGTCCTGCGACTGCGCCGCCTTCAGCGTGATCCACGGACGATGGCGCTCGTGCGTCGAGAGAAACGGCGCATTGAGCGCGCGGGCCTCTCGCTCGAGCAGCCCGGTCTCCACCCGGATGCCCGCGTGGGTGAGCGCGGCGAAGCCGCGGCCGTCGACCAGCGGATTGGGATCGCGCGTTGCGGCGACGACGCGCGCGATGCCTCCCCTCTGGATCGCCTCGGTGCACGGGCCGGTCCGGCCCTGATGCGCGCACGGCTCGAGGTTGACGTACATCGTGGCGCCGGCGGCGTCCGCTCCCGCTTCCTCGAGCGCGACCACCTCGGCGTGCGGGCTGCCGGGCTTCCGGTGATAACCGCGGCCGACGGCCGCTCCGTTCTTCACGATGACGCAGCCGACGAGCGGGTTGGGGCTCGTGCAGCCTTCTCCCAGGGCCGCGAGCGCCAGCGCCTGCTGGAGCCACGGACGATCGCTCACGCGGCCTCTTCGCCGAGCAGCCCGTCGACGTAGGCTTCGGCGTCGAACTCGAGGAGGTCGTCGATCCCTTCGCCGACGCCGACGAACCGGATCGGGACGCCCAGCTCGCGTCGGATCGACAGCGCGATGCCGCCCTTCGCGGTGCCGTCGAGCTTCGTCAAAACGACCCCGGTGATCGCCGCCGCTTTCGTGAACTCCCGCGCCTGCGCGAGCCCGTTCTGGCCCGTCGTGGCGTCGATGACGAGCAGCACCTCGTGCGGGGCGCCCACCACCTCGCGGCCGGCGATGCGCGCCATCTTCTCGAGCTCCGCCATGAGCGGCGCCTTGGTGTGGAGCCGTCCCGCCGTGTCGACGAGCACGGTCTCGACGCCTCGCGCCTTGGCGGAGGCGAGCGCGTCGAACACGACGGCCGAGGGGTCGGCGCCCTCGCGGTGGCGCACGACCTCGACGCCCGCGCGCTCGCCCCAGCGCTCGAGCTGGTCGATCGCGGCGGCGCGGAACGTGTCCGCCGCCACGACGACGACCCGGCGGGAGGCGGCCCGCTCGCGCGAGGCGAGCTTCCCGATCGTCGTCGTCTTGCCTCCGCCGTTGACGCCGACGATGAAGACGACGCGGGGGCGGTGGGCCGCGGGCAGGGGCGCGGCGCGATCGGATTCGAGAAGCGACCGGAGCGACGATTTCAACGCGGCGCGCAGCGTGACCCCGTCCACCCCCCCCCATCCCACCTGTCACCTCCGGCCGGGCCCGAGCGCGTCGGTCCGCGCCGGACCGCGGTTCCC
>CAZYHZ010000042.1:0-36854 GCA_964647625.1 uncultured Acidobacteriota bacterium | reverse complement strand
GACTATCAGTGCCCCTTCTGCAAGCGCGCGCACCCGACGGTCGAGCAGGTGCTCAAGGAGTACGAAGGCAAGGTCAAGTTCGTCTACCTCGACTACCCGCTGCCGTTCCACCAGATGGCGATGCCGGCCTCCGTCGCGGTGCACTGCGCCGAGGACCAGGGCAAGTTCTGGGAGTACCACAAGAACCTCTTCGAGGTGCAGGGCGACCTCAGCTCCGCCGATCTCACCAAGCGCGCGACCGACGTGGGCCTCGACGGCTCGAAGTTCCAGGCGTGCACCACGGCGAAGTCCCACGAGGACCTGATCAAGTCCAACTTCGATGACGGCTCGCAGCTCGGCGTCACGGGCACCCCGGCCTTCTTCATCAACGGCCGCATGCTGGTCGGCGCGCAGCCGATCGAGCAGTTCCGCGAGATCATCAACGACGAGCTGACCCGGAAGGGCCTCCCGGTTCCGAAGCCCTCGACCGGCACGAACTAAGACCTAATCGATCGATGTCCGAAGGAGGGGGCTGTGACCGGCCCCCTCTTTTTTTGTCCGAGCTCGACCGTGGGCAGTTCCCGCCGCAACCGCCGGAACCGCTCGACGTCGGCAAGCCCCGCCATGGTCTTCGGGAACGCATCGAACGCGAGGGGGCTGGCCACGACGATGAGCTTGGTTCGCGCACGGGTCAGCGTGACGTTCAGGCGGTTACCCGAATAGAAGAACGTGGCCGCGTCGCCGCCCAGGTAGTCGGGGTCGGACGCGACCAAGGACACGACGACCAGGTCGCGCTCCTGGCCCTGGATCCGCTCGACCGTGTCGATCACGGGCAGCGGCCCACTGATTCCGGCGGCATCCAGGCCGCGCCTGACCAGGGTTCGAATCAGTCGAAGCTGCGCGCGGAACGGGGAGACCACGGCGATCTCTCTCGGATCCCCCTTCTGCCTCACGATGCGATCGAGCACGATCTGCGCGACGGCGCGCGCCTCGGGCTCGCACCGGGTGCGGTGGCCTTCGTGATCGATCAGGGCGAGGACCGCCGGCCGGTCGGGGTCGAACAGCTCGTCATGGGGTCCGCCCGGCACCGCCGCGAATCGGGCCTTGGCCACCCAGGGCTCGGCCGACAGCCGCCCGTCATAGAAAACGCGGCTGGGAAATGCATTGAGCACGTCGTTCATCCGGTAGGTCGTCCGGAGCATCAGCGGTGGGTAGTGCGCCCCCAGGTGCTCGAAGACCGACGTGATGGCCAGCGGATCGGGGTGGCGCCCCTGGACGATGGGTCCGAGCTGGCGGTGGTCGCCGACGAGCACGACCCTGGGCGCCGCGAGCAGCGCGCACGCGGCGTAAGCCAGGGGCACCTGCGCCGCCTCGTCGATGACGACGGCATCGAACGCGCCTTCGTCCCATACCGCCTTCAGCCCGAACAGGGTTGCGCCGACGACGTGGCCCGCGCCCCGGTCGGCCGGCAGGCGCTTCATGCTCGTGGCGAGCGAGACCCGTGTACCTCGCAGGTCGTCCGCACCGCTGGATTTCCCCGCCTTGATCACGGTCAGCCGCGGGTCGGCGAGCGCGATCATGCGCAGCGCGTTGTTCACGGCGCGGTGGGTGTAGGACGCCACGAGCACCCGCTGCCCGAGCGCCGCCATGGCCGAGACGATCCGCGCCAGCACGTACGTCTTGCCGGTTCCGGGCGGGCCCTGGACGAGGGTGAGCGGCGAGCCGGAGACCGCATCGACGAAGGCTTCGCGCTGCGATTCGTTGAGAGCCGGGCTCAGCCCTCGGGCCATGCCCTCGGCTTGGCCGGCGATGCGACGGTCGGTCGTCCGCAGCGCCACCCCAGCCAGCATGTCCCGCCCGGCTCGCGCCGCGGCGCTTCGTCCGGCTTCGAGCCCGGCCAGCGCCTCGAGCGCCAGCCCGGTCAGCGACTGGGCTTCGGGGTCGAGCTGCAGCGGGCGACCCGGATCGAACGACCCGCCGCTCCGGAACGGGTCGCGCGAGACGACCAGGGTGGAGGTCTTGTCATCGAACGACTCGTAGATCACGCCGGCGCCGCGGACTCCTTCGAAAGGCTCGCCGTGGCTGAGGCGCAGGGAATCGCCCGCGCGGAATTTCGCGAGGTTGTCGTCGCAGCGCAGGGAGATCCGGTCGCCCGACGCCTCTCCGAGAAACCGAAGCCCCGCCAGGCTGTCTCCGCGCTCGACCCGCTCGTCGAGGGGCAGGGTCATCAGGTCGCGATGCCCGAGCAGGATCGCGTTGTTCTCCTTGTGCAGCAGCCTTGTGAGCCGTGCGAACAGGGGACTGTCCCCATGATTTCGGTTCACCGGAACAACCCCCGTACCGCACAGAGCGATTCAAGCCCATCCCATCCGGCCTCTTCGAGAGCCCGTCGCACCGCCTCGGCGTCCTCCGCCGCAGACAGGCCGGCGTGGAGGACGAACAACGCGTCGCCGGCCTCTCCAGGGGATGGTCGAGGCAGCTCGCGGGCGACCGCAGCCACCTCGTCGAACCGGTAGCCGAAGACCGGAAGCACCATCGACCGCCGCACCCACGGCGCCAGGTCCACGAAGCGCCCGGCCAGATCGCCGGCCCGCCCCGGCTCGACGGCCGCCTCTTCCGCGAGCGAGTCGAACGCCGCCGCGGTCGCCGCACCATAGATGTAGATCGGCTCACCCCGGAGGGCGGGGGACTCGAGCACATCGAGCATCTCGACGGTGACCGCCCGCCGCTCGGCCGGGCTCGACACGATCGCGACTCGCGCGGTGCCGATCGGCCCGGCGGGCGCCGCCTCGGCCCAGCTCAATAGGAAAGGCTCCCCACGATCCAGCGGGTCGGTCTCGATCCGCAGGTAGACCTCGCGCCGCGTGCCGCGCGGCAACCCCACGGCCGCCTTTCGAACCACGCGCCCATCGAGCAGCACCTCAGCCTGCGCCCGCATGCGCTCCAACCCATCCGACGGCGCACCGGCGTCCACCAGCGTGCGCACCTCGGCGGCCGCCAGCTCGTCGATCGTGCCGACGCCCGCGCGGACGAGCGCGCGCCGCCGCGCCCTGGTCATCCCGAACACGAACGACAGATCGCGCGCCTCTTGTAGCTCCGGCAGGCACGCATCGCGCCAGCGGCACCGCGCGCACGCCGCCGAAAAGAACGGAGATGATGCCGCCTCACCCTCGACGATCGCCTCGGCGCGCGCGATCGCATCGTCGACGGTGCATCGAATCGCAGAAAGGTCGAGCATCTCCTTCCGCCCATCGCCAAGAATGAGAAACCCCGACTCCGGCCGCACGCCCTGCACGCCTTCGAGCAGCACCGCCGCGAACGCCACCTGGAACACCGCATCGCTGCGCGTCGTGCGCGCCGACTTCACGTCGCCCGGCACGTAAAGGAAGTCGCCCAGCGCCGACTCGCCCGCGACTTTTTCGAGCAGGTCGGGCCGAGCCAACTGCCCATCGCCGAGCAACACGCCTTGATCGATCCCCGCGACGCCCTCTCGCATCAGCGCGCGCGTGCGCGTGGCCGCCCCGTCCCAATCGCCGTCTTCAACCTCGACCGCGGGATAGCCCAGCGGCTCGACGATCTGCCGCTCGAGCCACTGCCCATGCTCTAAGAGCAGCTGCATCGCCGCGTCGTGCGGCGTCCTCAACTTGCGATCGAGCTTCGCGTCGAGCGCGATGCGGTGCTCGCACTCGGCAAAGTCGTAGAGGTGATGCGCGAGAAGCGTCGCGCCTTTGCGCGCCGACGATGTCATGAAGGCGGGAGCGTAACACGCCGGGCGGGGGCTATTCTCCGAACATTTCTGTGATGGTACGTCGAAGTGCGGCCGCTTCCGCCTGGGAGATTGAACCCATTCGACGGCCGAGTCGACGCTTGCTAACCGACCTGATTTGATCGACCGCTATCTCCGCTGATTGTCCTGCGCACTTGACCGACAATCGCGAGCGCCAGGTCGGATGGAGCTCTGTAGCCAATGGGCAGATCGTCACGGTCTGTAATCGATTATTCAAGTCGTCGAGGCTCACGATGACCGCCGGCCTTCTCTTGGACATCTCCGCTCCGACGATCGGATCGAGGGCCGCCCAACGGATTTCGTAGCGTTTCATTACCGCTTCGGCGATCGTTTCGTTTTGTATTTCCGAGTAGGCTCGGCCGCCGTAGCCCGCCCGGTATTCGACCACGGAACGGATTCCAATCCGTCGCCTACGGTCACATCCCAGTCCGACCAATCTTCTCGAGCCTTGGCCATTTCTTCGGCGGTTTCCTTCCAGGACAGCTTCTGAACGGAAGATCCCATTGGTCGAAGCAAGATGCCGTCGCTTCGTTCCTCCATGAGCACTGCCTCGCCGATGCGGTAACGTCTCAGAGAGGCCGCCGGAAGGCGTACCCCTTTCGAATTCCCAATTCGAGCAATCTTGAGTTTCACGACAGCCATGTAATTACTGTAATTACATCGGCCGCACAAGGCAAGCCCAAGCGTTCTGGGTTTCGGCCACGCAACCGAGGATCGTTACCCTTCACGGACACGGATTCGCGTTCGCCCTCGGAGTACCCGTGCTGTCGTCGCCGAGCGAGCCTTCGACGCCCGCGCTGACCCCGGTCACGAGCGAGAACCGGACCTGGCCGGAGCCGGGCGTGACGGTGTCGGGGCTCGAGCCCGAAGTCAGCCCGCAGACACGGTCGGCGAGCGCATTCGAGCCGGGCAGCTGCGTGTAGACGCCCGTCGCGCGCAGCACGGAGAGGTCCCCGAAGTACAGGTTCCACGACGTCCCGGCCTCGGCCTGCCAATCGACCTGCGTCTTCGCGGTGCGGATCTGGTAGATCAAGCCGTCATTGGAGTCGCACCGGTCGCCGATGCCGTCGTGATCGATGTCGGACTGGCTGGGGTTGGGATCGTTCGGGCAGTTGTCGCAAAGATCGGTGAACCCATCGAGATCCACGTCGGGCGCGAGGAACGCGCATGCGCCGCTGACGGGGCTGCACGTGTCGTACGTACAGGGGTTGGCGTCGTTGCACGAGCAGGAGAGACAGCTTCCCTGCCCGCCGCTGGGCTGGTAGGTGCCCTGCGCGCACCCGGTGCACGTCTGCGCGCCCTGATTCGAGTAGGTCCCCGCACCGCACTGACTGCACGTGGTCGAGCCCGGATTCGGCGCAAACGTCCCGGCGTTGCACTGAGTGCAGCTCGTCGAGCCCTGCGCCGAGGTGTAGGTCCCCGGCAAGCACGCCGAGCACGAGGGCGAGCCCGGCGACGCCGCGTAGGTTCCCGAAGCGCACGGGTGGCAGCTCGACGACCCCGACGACGACGTCGAGCCCGCGTTGCACGGACTGCACGACGTCGACCCCAGCGACTGCGCGTACGTGCCGGCCGAGCAGGTGCTGCAGCCGGTGGACCCGAACGAGTTGTTGTACGTCCCGGTCTGGCACGCGAAGCAGCTCGTCGCACCGGACGATGGCGCAAACGTCCCCGGCACGCATGCCGTACACGAACCCGACCCCTGGAACGCCGAATACGTCCCCGCGACGCACGCGGTGCACGTCGAGGAGCCGGCGGCCGAGGTATAGCCGGCGCTACATGGCGAGCAGAACGCCGACCCCGACGCCGAGTAGTAGCCGGCTTGACACGTCGAGCACGAAGTCGAGCCCGAGCTGGACGCGAAGGTCCCACCCGGGCACGCTTGGCACGCGTTGGGTGTGTCCTGTCCGTTGGCGCTATAGAAGCCCGGCTGGCAGAGCGCGTCGGGAGCGTCGGGTCCGGCGGCGAGCGCTGCGGCTGTCGGGAAGAAGAAGCTGAGGCCGATTAGTGCGGCCAGGCGAAGCACGAAGAGAGCGGAGCTAGAGGACGAGGTTCGAAGGAGATTTCGCATCGTCGTTTCCCCCCGGGGATTGGGAACGAATATACGACGGGTTGGAGGGCGAGTGCGGCGTCATTTCAGCGCCAGATTTCGATGCGCTTTTCGCCCAAACGGGGTTCTGTAGACCCTATTCAGGGTTCAGCCACTCTTCCGAGCGCGTCGGAGACTCGCCACTCGACCCGACTTCTAACGAATCTCTCCGTGTTCTTGTCGATGAAGTGGACATAGCAGCCCTTGAGCCCCCGCGAGAGCAGCACGCGATAAGTGTTCTTCACGAAGGACAAGTACCGGTCGCCGCTCCGTTTCACTTTGGTGTCGTACGACTGAGAGGGGCTACCGACCCAATCGGCTTTGTCCGGGTCGTAAGTGAGATCTGTACCAAAGATGACGCCGACATAATCGAACTCGAAGCCTTGCGCAGTATAGACACAGCCGACTTGGTCGATTCCGCCAGCGTCACGAGCCCAAAAATTGGACGTTGGAATTCCGCGCGCAAGCTTCCTAGCTTCGGGTCTCGCATTCCACGGTCGTCGGAAGTCACCGATCACGACGTCGGAAACCAGGGTGCCGTCGGCGCGCGCCTTCGACCACGGCCAGCAGAAGCCGGCTGTCATTCTCGCCGACCGACCTGGCGAATCCAGACGTCGGATTTCCGCATCGAGCGCGTCGGGCGAATCAAAAATCCGAAAGTCGAACTTTTCGTCGCCTTCCCAAATCACATTTGGTGTGCGCTCGATGCCGAGCGTGTTGTTTATCCAATTGACGAATGCGTCGGATCCGGCACATCGGTACTGCGCCTCGAGCTTGTAGTCGCGCAGCTCGCAACCGACCGACATTGCTTGCGAGCGCAAATACTCTGCTGTGCCGATCTCGCCTGGACGTACAGCCTGTTTGTCATCAACAAAGAAGACGCTCACTTTGGCCGCATCGAGGAGTTCGTGCACCTGAGGTGTCTTTCTACGGTCGGATTTCCTCGTATACAAACTGTTGCTGTTCTCACGAATTCGATGGGCTTCATCGCAGATGAGCACGTCAACGGCGTTGACTTCGGCGTCGACGTAGCTATTGAAATACCGAAATAGCTCCGAGCCTCGACTTCCGATGATTCGCCGAAGGGTCTCCGTAAAGGCGCGCGAGCCCGTGGCGTACTGGGCGTTCAACCCGCGTCCAGTCAAATCTGCGAGGAGGTTCATCGCAATCACGGATTTTCCCGTTCCGGGACCGCCCTGAACAATGAGTACCGCTTTCTTTCGTTCGGTAAATCCATCGCGGGCTGTTGCCAGAACGCGCTCGTAGACGATGAGCTGTTCGTCGAGGAGCACATAGGTCGGATTGCCCTTGATGACCTCACTCACATGTTCGAGCAGCTTCTTGCTCGGCTGGAATCGGCTTTGCTCGACACGGCGTAGGATTGGTTCTCCATGCCCCTCGCTGACACGCGAGGTGAGAAAATCAGTCAAAACATCGACGTCGTCGGCAGTGAATACCGGCGATCGATCCAAGATTGAGCGAAAACGGTCTGCGAACAGCGTGTCATCAGCCTCCGCGTTGTAGTTGTGGAGGTATGCGCAGGATGCGAGGCGGATCGGTGCCGGGGCTTCGTAGAACGCCGTATGACAGTCTTCAAGGTATCGCTGATATTGATTGACCTGCGTTGCCGGATGGAGAACGTCGCGCTCGGCACCGCCTACCCGCGTTGTCACTAAATTATCTGCGCCCGCGTCCGCGCACCGCTGCCACTGCTTCAATTCAAGAATGACCGCGTTGTCCCTCTTGTCGCCGTCTTGACCGGTGACCATGCAGTCCAGCCGCTTGCTGGTCATCGGCAGTTGGTATTCCAGGAGTATGCCGTGATCATGGAACCGCGCGTGGTCGATTACCTGCGCCACAGCTCGCAGCGAGTTCTGCCACGAATTAACCTCAGACGGCGAGGGTGCGTACCGAAATTCTCGAACGAATGCATCCTTCAACTTTGCTGCAATCCGGTTGTGAACCGAGTCGCTGATGAAGTCAGTGGAGAGGCCGGAATAGAGGCGCATTGCGGGGCAGTCTATAGCGAGACCGTAACCTCTTTTGCTGACAAGCAGCGGCGATGCTCGGAAAGCTTGGCGTGGCCGGGGCCGCGAGCGTTCCACCAAATCGATGAGATCGAGTCGCAGTTCACTGAAGCGCACTCTACACAGCGACGCGGCTTAAGCTCACTTCCACCAAACTCCCACTTACAATTTCCAAGGCCTCAAAGACGGCCTTCCCGCCCAACTTGGGTTTGCCGCAAGGCCACCAACGCACCATCGGAGCGAATCGGATTTCAACGATCACCCAGCCGAGCGTGGTTATGACGGAAGGCGCGGGGAGCGTGGCAGGAGGGTCACGCTCCCCGCGGGGGGTTAGGGGGTGGATGTGAGGGTGTTTCGCTGCCGCGATTGAGCTGATTTCAATCCGGATATCGAGCGAAACAATCGGAGAATCGCACGCGTTGTACTCCCAATTCCTGACCGCGCTTCACGTGGCACTGTGCCTCCAACAGGGACCGAGTCGTCCACTGCGCAGGCGAGCGGAGACTCAGAGATTCCGCTCGCCACGAATTGCCTGCATTTCACGCTGGATTGCTGCTGATCGGCCTTAGAGGCCGACATGCCGAGCCAACAAGAAAGCAGGAACACGACAGCAACACGGACGATTGAATTCATTTGATATGCCCTCCACCCGCATGCGGGACCGGTGAGGGAATACCGCGTGAATGGGAGAGCTACAAGACGCTAGGAGGTGTTGTGTTGCGACCCACGAGAACTGCGGGTTGCGTGCGCGCAACGCCCCTCTGCTTCGGCTTGCGATGCATCTCATAAAGCTGCAGAAACTCGTCCACATCAGATTCCGTTCGCGACAACCAAGGGGTCATTCGGCTGAGTCGACGGCCAAGAGCATTTGCCATAGTCAGATTGCCTTGTTGGACGGACTGTCTGAATAACTGGAATTCGGCGTCGAACTGAACAGCGCTGTCTCGTGTTCCGCGTGCGAGGTCCAGGGCTTCACGCCATCGCTCCGTAGCCTTCCGGTCATTCCCTTCGACCGACTCAATCTCACCCAAGAGAATCCGGACCCGTGCTCGAATGGACTCAGCCTTGTTCGCAGTTGCGAGTTTATCGGCTGACAATAAAGCCCGGCGCGCGGCTTTCGGTCGGTTGGCACTGAAATAGGTTCGCGCGAGATTGTTCATGGTGCGTGCACAGTCAACATGCCGCCCAGCTGCTTTGTATGCTGCAAACGCCGCTTGAAAGCCCTCAATACTTGATTCGAAATTCTTGCTACTAAAGGCCACGCTCGCCTGCGTGGCCAATGCATCTCCCAGATTTCGCTTGAGTGGGGCCTCGCGAGCAAGCTCAATGGCGCGCTCTACGAGCCGCTGTGCTGCCACCAACTCACCTTGTCGCATCCGAACGACTGCAGTCTGTTCGAAAACGACCGAGACACTCTCCACGTTCAATGCATCCAGATTCTCCATGACGAATCGAAACTCATTCAAGGCTACCGAATAACGGCCTGTCGCGCGGGCGGCCACTCCATGCGAAAGCACAGCACGCACCGCCTGCTCACGCCGTGTCGCATTTCCCTGATGCAGAGGATCAGAACCTGCTCGGGGCAACGCGTCGCGAATCGCCGCATAGCAGTGCCACTTCATTCCTCGCTGATTGAATCCGAGCCCGATCTCCAGTAACTCCCCAAACGTCTTCCCACTCGTATTCGGCGCATTCTTCAGCTCGTCCACCTCGAGATCGAGCGCGAGTTTCTCGCCCAGGGCGTCGAGCGAGACCTCGTAGGCGCGCGAGAGGGCGACCATCTTCGAGAAGCCGACACGGGCGAGGCCGCGCTCGACCCGCGAGAGGTAGCCCTTGCCGATCGGCTCGGGGTAGGACTTCGTCAGGGTCGAGACGTCGCTCAGAGACAGTCCGCGCCGATCGCGCAAGATCTTCAGGTACTTGCCGAAGGCGGAGAGCATTCGATCGGCCATGGTTTGATTATGTACGACGCGCCAGGGCGGGTGAGTGGATAAAGGGTTACCTGGACGCAACCCCTGCCGGCGGCGCCGCCGGCGAACCGGCTTCGGCTGTCTATACTCCGCCCATGATCCTCAATGCGCTCTTCTCGGCCGCGCTGTTGTTCACCGGCTCGACCCAGTCCGGCAAGGTGGTGTCGGTGCACGATGGCGACACGATCACGGTGCGCATCGACGGCCACGCGGAGAAGGTCCGGCTGCTCGGGATCGACGCGCCGGAGCTGGATGACGAGCGGCGGGACTATCGCGACGCGGGGTACGCGGCGCGGGACTACGCGCGGTCGAAGCTCGGCGGCGAGACCGTGACGCTCGAGAGCGACTCGCACCAAGGCGATCGAGATCGGTACGGTCGGCTGCTGCGCTACGTCATCCTGCGCGACGGGACGGACTTCAACGAAGACTTGCTGCGGAAGGGGTACGCGCACGTCTACGAGCGGTTCGAGTTCTCGATGAAGCGGGAGTTTCACGAGGCCCAGGCGGAGGCGAAGCGCGAGAAGCGGGGCGTGTGGGGGTTGAGTCCCGGGCCGTGGCGGGACGTGCCGGCGACGCACTAAACAGGGGGGACAGTCCCGGATTGCGGGACAGTCCCCACAGCCCCTCCTCGGAAGAATTTCTCGACGTAAGCCAAGTACCCGAGGTTCAGCACGGCAATCAGCGTTGCCGACCAGCTCATCCAATGGCCCGAGAGAAGGCCAGTCACGTTCAACCGGTCGATTTGAGCTTGTGGCGTGCCCATCAATCGATACACGTCCACCATGTCGTGACGGGCAAACGTGATGATCGACGATGTGTAGTGCACGGTCCACGCCGCCAGAGCCAGCCACCAGCCCTCCCTCTTGAGCTGATAGACCTGAACCGCGGCGACGCTCCAGATAGCGCCCAGTATCCACATGTAGAGCTTGCCCGGAATTCCAGAAAGCAAGATTCCGAAAAACGGCGCGATGCCGTGACCAAGCGCCGGCACCCACACCATGGACAGTACGGACACCGCGAGCCACAGCGCCAAACCCAACACCGGGAGAGGACACGCATCGGTCCAGCGCCGGACGGGATCGCGCGCTTCGCATGTGGCCTTCACGTGCGGACTGCCATAGAACGAGACCCAAATCACCGGAATCAAGACGAAGGCGAATCCGAAGACCAAGAACATCGTGGACGTCATAATGCGGAACGCTGGGGGCGACGCCGAAGATAGCTTCGCGAGAGTCGGGACTAACAAGACGCATCCGAGGAGTACGAACGCACCGACCGGCACCCAGGACCACGACAAGACGAGCAACAGTGCGCGCGCCCAGCGGCGAGCAAGCATCGAGCCGATGCCGAGCCAGACCAGCGCAATCGCGAGCAGACCGTAAATCAAAATTCCAAACAAGTGGGTGGCCCAGCTCACCCGCACGTGCGCCGTCCGGGAGGCCGCAGCGTGACCGAACATCAGCAAAGGGACGAACAGCCCGCACAGGCCGCCCATGCAAACGGTCAGTGCGCCGAACACGACCAGACCGGTCGAACGGTCTTTGTAAGCAGGAGTCGCGGGAGCGTCCGGGTCGGTCACTGGGGCGGAGTATACGAAAATGGGGACAGTCCCCTTTTTCTTACAGAGCTTAAGAAGAACGAAGTTCTGTAAGAAAAAGAGGAATGTCCCCCGCTCAGCCAGCGTACATTCTGCCGGTCCACGGGGGTACTTCATGCGAACGTTGCTCTTGGCGCTCTTGGCGTCCGTGCTGTCCCTGACGGTTTTTACGTCCGTCTCCGCCGACACGATCGTTCTCAGCGCATCGCGGACCGGGCCGACGTCCGTCTCGCTCAGCTGGAGCGGAGGCACGACGCTGTACCAGGTGTATCGCGCGCCCTCGCCGGGGGGAGTCGTCGTGAATGCGAACGTGATCGACCAGACGTCGGCGACGAGCAGCACCGACGGCGCAGCGAGCGGGAACAGCCTGTTCTACCTCGTCACGGGTGGGCATTGCGCTACGGCGGCGTCGTGTCCGCAGTCGGGAAGCGAGTGCGTCACCGCGGTGTGCATCAGCGGCGACTGCGGATTCCAGAACGTTGCTGCCGGGACGCCGACCTCGAGCCAAACGGCCGGGGATTGCAATGTCAACGAGTGCGATGGAACTGGGGGCACGACGCCGGTCGCGGATAACTCGGATCTCCCGGACGATGGCAACGTGTGCACGAACGATCTCTGCATCGGAGGAGTTCCCAGCAACCAGCCGCTCGCCGACGGCACGACGTGCAACGCGGGCGGCGGGAATCGATGCGAATCGGGGTCGTGCGTTCCGTCGATCGTCGTGGTTCGCGTGGGCGACGGATCGGCCGCTCTCTCCGCGTCCGCGGCGGCGGTGTTTCTCGAAGAGCGGCTACCCGGGAGCGGCTCGCTGGCCTCGATCAGCCCGCTCCCGACGGCGGTCAATGGATCCAACCAGCAGTGCACGTTGACCGGGACGGCCACGTCGGAAGGCGGCTTGTCGCGATCGGCGAACGGGGCGTACCTCCAGTTGGCAGGATACGCGGCTGCGGTCGGCACGGCGTCCGTCTCGTCGAGCACGTCGTTTTCGATCAATCGGGTGGTTTGTCGGATCGACGCCGCGGGATCGATCGACACGACGTCGCGGATGCCCTCGGCGTTCAGCACGGTCAATATCCGGGGCGCTGTGTCCGACGACGGGAGCCGATTCTGGGTGTCCGGCGGCAGCTCGGGCGTCGTCTACCTCCCGCTGGGGATGTCGGGGGGCACAGGGCTCGACCCCAACCCGATCAACATCCGGCAGCTCGGAATCTTTGCCGGCCAGCTCTACGGGACCTCGGGCTCGACACCGTTCACCAACGTGTTTACCGTGGGCACCGGATTGCCGACGGTGGGGGGCCAGTCCTGCACTCCGTTGCCTGGCATGCCGACATCCGTGGCATCGCCCAGCGAGTTCTTGTTTTTCGATTTGAACTCGAACGTGGCCGGGCCCGACACGCTCTACGTGGCGGACAACCGTACGATCGCTTCGGGTGGCGGCATTCAGAAGTGGACGTTCGACGGGACGACGTGGACGCTCACGACGACGTTCAATTCGGGGTTGACGGCCGGCGTCTTCGGGGTGACTGGCTACGTCAAGCCGAACGGCAACGTGGCGCTGTTCGCCACGACGCAGGAGTCGCCGAGCCGGCTCGTGAGCTGCGTGGATGACTTCGTCAATCTATCGCCGACGATCACGCCGCTCATGACGGCGGGGACGAACACGGTGTATAGAGGCGTTGCTCTGGCGCCGCATTGATCGGGGGCGAATAGGGGACAGTCCCCTTTTTCTTACAAAGCTTCGCACCTCTGAAGCTTTATAAGAAAAAGGGGACTGTCCCCTATTCGCAAAAAGATGGTGTCCCCTACCTCGTCTTCATCGCGGCCTGCTCGAGGTCTTCTTGGATCGGTTTGCTGCCGTCGTGGCCGAGGCGGACGGCCTTCTTGCCGATCTGGGTCTCGATGCGGACCGGGCGCTTCCAGATGCGCGTGAGGTTTTCGAGGACTTCCTTGGCCCAGTCGGTGCGCAGGTCGACGCCGGCGTGGCGGTGGACGAGCAGCAGCTCGCCCCGGTTCCCGTAGTTGGCGTCGAGCACCTCGATCACGGGGCGGCCGCCGTTGGTGAAATGAAAGAGGAGGGTTTGCTTCACCTCCTCGAAGGATGACGGCTCGATTTCCTCTTTGCCGGTCCTTGGATTTTTCTTCGAGAGGAAGAGGCCCTGGCGCTCGCAGAAATCCTGCGTCAGGAAGGCGTCGAGGAACGTCGAATCGCAGTAGAGACGGCGCACCTCGAAGATCTTCTCGCGGCCCTGGCCGAGCTTCAGATCCCAGCGCAGGCGATCGGCCATGCGGTCGCAGGCTTCCCACTCGGGGCCGAACTGGCCCATGTTCCACCGGCGCTCGATGTCGCGGAACAGCTCGAGCCCCAGCTTGTAGGGGTTCAAGCGGCCGGGCGTGACCGCGACGGTGCCGGAATGATGGTCGGCGTAGTCGATCAGCTCGGAGTCGCGCAGGATGTGCGACGTCATCATGTGCGTGTGCCAGAAGCTGGCCCAGCCCTCGTTCATCACCTTGGTCTGGCGCTGGGGCAGGATGTAGTAGCTCTCGTCGCGGACGATCTCGAGGATGTCCTGCTCCCACGGCTCGAGCGGGGCGGCGCCCATCAGGAAGCCCATGACGTCGCGGTCGGGATGAGGCGGGAAGCGCCTGGCGTCCTCGCGCGCCTGCTTCACCTGCTTGCGCTTTGCCTCGAGGTAGCTCGGCGGGTTGACGTAGCGGTCGAGGTAGGCCTTGGTCGGGATGCGGCCGGGGTCCTTGGGCTCGGGCTCCTGGACGGGAACGTCTTCGGCGCGGCGCTGCGGGCGGAAGACGGCGTTCGGATCGATCAGCTCTTCGACCGACAGGCACGCGTCCAGGAACTTCTCGACGGCCTCGACGCCGTGCTGCTCCATGTGGCGGCGGACGCGGGTGGCGTGGTTGGCCATCGCGTCGACCATCTTCCGGTTCGTGTGCGCGAAGTAGACGTTGTTGACGAAGAAGTCGGCGTGGCCGTAGACGTGGGCCATGACGAGCTTTTGATCGACGACGGCGTTGCCCTCGAGCAGATAGGCATACGTGGGATCGTTGTTGATCACCATCTCGTAGATCTTGTGCAGCCCGTACTCGTAGCTCTTCGCCAGCTCGGCGTATTCCATCCCCCAGCGCCAGTGCGGATAGCGGGTGGGAAAGCCGCCGTAGGCGGCGAGCGCGTTCATCTCGCGCCAGTCGACCATCTCGAAGACGACCTTGAAGAAGGTCAGGCCCATCCTGCGGGCGATCTGCTCGATGCGGTCCTGCTCCTGCCGCAGCTCGGGGGAGATGTGGTTGGCCATCGCTACCGGCCCCGGCCCAGGAAGTCCTTGATCGAGACGACGATGGCGTCGCGGTCGGGGATGCGCGACAGCGCCACGCGCTGATCGCCGTTGAAGCGCGCGCGCAGCACGTCGATGAAGTCGCCCCGCGTGCCGAGCGCCTCGACCTGGCCGTAGCCGAACAGGTTCACGGCGGGAAGCAGGCGGTCGGCGAGCATGTCGGCGGACTTGTCGGAGTCTTGCCGGCTGTAGTTCTCGCCGTCGGTGAAGTGGAACAGGTACAGGTTCCAGTCCTCGACCGGGAAGCGCTCTTCGAGGATGCGGATCACCAGCTCGTAGGCCGACGAGATCACCGTGCCGCCCGATTCGCGCAGCGTGAAGAACACCTCGCGATCGACTTCCTTCGCCGCGGCGTCGTGGACGATGTAGACCGTGCGCACGCCCTGGTAGTGGCTTCGGATCCACGCGTCGATCCAGAAGCTCTCCGTCCGGACGATCTCTTTCTGCTCGTCGCCCATCGAGCCCGACACGTCCATCACGTAGATGATCGCGGCGTTCGCCTTGGGGAGCGGCCGCGGCTTCCACGTGCGGTAGCGGCGGTCGGCGCGGTCGAGCGAAACCTTGGGATTGGTCGGATCGTACGTCCCCGACGTGATCAGGCGCCGCAGCGCCTGGCGGTACGAGCGGCGGAAGTGGCGCAGCGATTCGGGGCCCGAGGTCGCGATCCCCGTGTAGCGGCCCGACGACGAGGCGATCTCGTCCTTTCCCTTCGGCTGGATGCGCGGCAGCTCGAGCGCCTCGCCGAGCATCGTCGCCAGCTCTTCGACGGAGAATTCCGCCTCGAGCAGGTGCTGTCCGGGCCGGTCGCCGGCCTGGTTGCCGCCCTCTTCGCCCGGACCCTCGCCCTGGCCGACGTTCTGGCCGCCGTTGTCGTGGACGAAGTGCGGAAGCTCGAGGTGGGGGATCGGGATCGAGACGACGCGCCCGCCCTGACGTCCGAACAGCTCGGTCTTGCCGAGGTGCTTCTTCAGCTCCTCACGGACGCGACCCCGCACGATCTGACGGAACCGATTGACGTCGGATTCGATGCGGGGCATGGAGGTTTCCGTTCACCGTTCCCGGACGTCGCCGCGGGCGAAGATGCTCGCCACGAAGTGGAGCACGTCGTTGGCGCACGAGTCGCAGTAGCCGTAATCCCGGACCAGGCGCCCGCGAACGATGTCGATCTTCTCCTGTGTCTCGCGGTCCATCACCGACGACACCAGGCTCGTCAGCTTGATGAAGTCCTTCTGGTCCTCGAACAGCTTCAGCTCGAGGGCCTTGTGGAGGCGCTCGTTGGTGCGGTAGTCGAACTTCCGGCCGTCGAGCGACAGCGCGCCGATGTAGTTCATGATCTCGCGGCGGAAGTCGTCCTTGCGGTTCTCCGGGATGTCGATCTTCTCCTCGATCGAGCGCATCAGCCGCTCGTCGGGCTCTTCGTCCTGGCCGGTGTACGGGTTCCGGACCTTTTCCTTCTGCGTGTAGGCCTTGATGTTGTCGACGTAGTTGCCGCACAGGCGCGAGATCGCGGCCTCGTCGGCGGCGATGGCGCGCTGGACCTCGTTCTTGACGATGTCCTCGTACTCGCGGCGGACGTCGTCGAGCAGCTCGCGGAAGCGCTGGCGCTGTTCTTCGCTCGTGATCAGCGAGTGGCCCTTGAGCCCCGCCTCCAGCTCGTTCAGCACCATGAACGGATTGACGCAGCGCTGGTCGAGCTCGGCGACGAGCGCGTTCGAGATCTTGTCCTGCACGTAGCGCGGCGAGATGCCGTCCATCCCCTCGCGCGCGGCTTCCTTGCGCAGCTCCTTGACGTTGTCCTCGGTGTAGCCCGGAAGCGACTTGCCGTTGTACAGCTTCAGCTTCTGCATCACCGAGAGGTTGTGCTTCTTCGGCTCCTCGAGCCGGGTCAGGACGGCCCACATCGCCGCCATGTCGATCGTGTGCGGGGCGATGTGCTTGCCGCGGATCTTGCCGGAGTTGTAGTCCTTCCGGTAGATCTTGATCTCTTCGGACAGCCGCGTGATGTAGGGGATGTCGACCTTCACCGTGCGGTCGCGCAGGGCCTCCATGTACTCGTTGTTCTGGAGGCGGCGGTATTCCGGCTCGTTGGTGTGGCCGAGGATCACCTCGTCGATGAACGTCTGCGGGAACTTCTTCGGCTTGATCAGATGCTCCTGGGACGCGCCGAGCAGCTCGTAGAGGAACGCCACGTCGAGCTTCAGGACCTCGATGAACTCGATCATGCCGCGGTTGGCGATATTGAACTCGCCGTCGAAATTGAACGCCCGCGGGTCGGAATCGGAGCCGTACTCGGCGATCTTCCGGTAGTTGATGTCTCCGGTCAGCTCCGTCGAGTCCTGGTTCTTCTCGTCCTTGGGTTGGAACGTGCCGATGCCGATCCGATCCTGGGCGGACAGCAGCAGGCGGCGCACCTGGACGTGATTGAGCACGCGCGTCCAGTCGCCGCTGTACTTCGTCATCAGGTCGCGGAACTCCTGCCGGCAGAACGGGCAGAGGTCGCCTTCGATCCCGATCTTGTAGTCGCCGGGGGCGATCGACGCGTTCAGCTCCTGGAGGACGACCGTGCGCAGCTCCATCGGCACGAGGTGCAGCGGCTCCTCGTGCATCGGGCACATCGTCACCTCGTCGCGCTTGTCGAGGTCGCGCACCCAGCCGAACGTGTACAGGGCGCCGGCGTGCGTGCGCGAGTACGCCTCGAGGCCCTTCTTCAGGAGGCGCGCGATCGTGCTCTTCGACGAGCCGACCGGGCCGTGGAGCAGGATGACGCGCCGCTCGGTCCCGTAGCGCTGCGCCGCGCTCTTGAAGATGTTGACGAGCTTCATCAGCGGGATGTCGAGCCCGTAGATCGCATCCTCGCCCGCGTGCGCGATGTCGTCGAAGAACGTGTAGTGGGTGATCTTCTTCCGGTTGTCGACGTACTCCCGCGTGCCTTGGTCGAGGATCATGTCGTAGATGCGCTCGAATGCCGTGCGCGTGACGCGCGGCTCGCGGCGGACGACGTCGAGGTACTGGGCGAACGATCCCGTCCAGCTTTGTTCGCGGAAGCCCGCGGTGTCGATGGAGGACTTGGCACGCGCCAGGATGGATTCGCCGGAGGAAGACATCGCCTGAGACTCCTTCAGAGGCCTACGGGTGCCCCTTCGTCAACGACACGACACATCAATAACTAAGTCCGCCGGCCCTCCGGCGCAAACCATAGCGGGGTCAAATCCGCGGAAGCCAGCAAAAACGGCCCTTGACGGTCCGGCTTGACAGGGGAATTTGGGTCGGGGACGCTGCGCGCATGCAACGCGATCTTCGCGGTCCCCTGTTGGTCCTCCTGCTCCTGGCCGTGCTGTGGTGTGCGTGGCTGGTCCTCAAGCCCTTCCTTCCGGGCCTCATCTGGGCGGCGGTCCTGGTCACGACGTTCAAGCCGGCGCACCGGCGGCTGACCGCGCGATTGCGCGGACGCCGGTGGGCGGCCTCGGCGATCGTCACGCTCGCGGTCGCGGCCTTCGTCGTGGTTCCGACCGTGCTTGCCGGCATTCAAGCGGTCAAGGTGTCCGTCCAGGTCTACAACTGGGTCCAGGACACGTACGCCGAAGGCAAGACCGACATCGGTGCGAACGAAAAGTTGCAGAAGCTGGACGAGAAGGTCTCGCAGACCGCGGATCTGTTCGGGTACACCGATTTCGAGCTCAAGACCGCCCAGCAAGAGGTCGTCAAGAAGATCGGCGCCTTCGTCGCCGCGAAGACTCCCGGCGTCGTGGGCGGGCTGCTGTATCTGACCTTCTCGTTCGTGATCATGCTGGGGATGATGTTTCCGTTCTTCGCGAACGGCGACGCGCTGGTGGCCTGGATCGCCGGCATCCTGCCGGTCCCGCGGGAAGCCGCCGACAGGATCATGGGCGATCTCGGGTTGATGACGCGAACCGTGTTCATCAGCGCCGGACTGACCGCGGCGGTGCAGGCGACCCTCTGCGCGATCGCCTACCTGGCGCTTCAGGTGCCGAACGCCTTGCCGCTCGGGGCGGCGACCCTCTTCGTGGCCATCCTCCCCGCCGGGCCGGGGCTGGTCTGGGCACCCGTGGCGATCTGGCTGGCCGCCACCGGTCATCCATTCAAAGCCCTGATCTTGACCGTCTGGGGTGCCGGTGTCGTGGGGACGATCGACAACGTTCTCCGGCCCTATCTCGCGAAGGGCGGCGCCAACCTCTCGACGACGCTCCTGTTTCTCGGGCTCCTCGGCGGCTTGATCGCATTCGGCCTGATCGGCTTGTTCGTCGGCCCGATCGTCCTGTACCTCCTGGTCGAGCTGATGGACGCGATTCGCCGGGAAGCGGTCTAGTCCACCGTTTACGATTTCCTTACAACTTTGACCATTCTTTACCTCGCGCGGTCCGACATTTACGCCGCCCTTCCGTAAGTTCGTGCGTCAAGAGCGCTTCCGCATGTCGCGAAGGCGTGAACGAGAAGGAGCCTCCCCATGAGTCGTTCAATCGTTCTGGTTGCCCCCCTGGCGATGTTCGCACTCGCGAGCCAGGTGCTGGCCGGCGGCGCCGACTGCGCGGAGCACGCAAAGGCCGCGGCCTATGCCGCCAAAGATCACGCGAAGTGCACGATGAGCAAGGAAGAGTGCTTGGCCCACATGGCCGAGGCCAAGAACCGCGGCTGGCTGGGAATCAAGTACGACGAGTCGGAAGAAGGCCGTATGGTCATCGAGAGCGTCTTCAAGGGCAGCCCCGCCGAGAAGGCCGGCTTCGCCGCGGGCGACGTTCTCTACTCGCTGAACGGAATCCAGATGACCGAGGCGAACTCGGAGCTCGTCGGGAAGACCTGGAAGGGTCTGAAGCCCGGTTCGGTCGTCAACTACACCGTCGAGCGCGACGGGTTCAAGAAGGACCTCACCGCGACCCTGGGCAAGATGCCCGAGGACGTCTACCAGGCGATGGTCGCCGACCACATGAAGGAGCACGACGCGATCGCCCGCTCCACCACCCCTCCCAAGGAGTAGCGGCGCGAAAGGGGACACTCTCTTTTTTCACCCAAAAGGGGACATTCGTCTTTTTCTTACAAATTCAGATTGGAGCGAGAGACGTGTGTCAACCAAAGACGCCGCATGTCTCTCGCTCCAATCTGAATTTGTAAGAAAAAGACGAATGTCCCCTTTTGGGTGGAAAAAGGGAGTGTCCCCTAACCCGTGAATTTGTAGCCCATGCGGTGAACGGTCACGATGAACCGCGGATCGGCCGGGTCGTTCTCGATCTTCTTGCGAAGCTTCGCGACGTGCATGTCGACGGTGCGCGTCAACGGCGTGGCGTCGTAGTCCCAGACCTGGTCGAGGAGCCGCTCGCGGGGGACGACCTCGCCGCGATGAACGATGAAGTATTCGAGCAGCTTCAGCTCGCGCGCGGTCACCTCGACCGGGACCCCACCCTTCCGAAGCTCGGCCTTGGCAAAATCGACGACGACATCGCCGAATCCGTAGATGCCGATCGCCTGCGTTGCGCCCGTCTTGCGGCGAAGCAGGGCCTCGACTCGCGCGGTCAACTCCATGAAGCCGAACGGCTTCGTCACGTAGTCGTCGGCCCCGAGCTTCAAGCCGAGGACCTTGTCGATTTCCTGCCCGCGGGCCGTCAGCATGATGATCGGCACGCCGTTGCCTTCCGAGCGTAGCCGCTTGCAGACGTCGAGGCCGCTCATCTTCGGCAGCATCACGTCGAGGATCACGACGTCGGCGGTCTGGCCGCGCGCCGCCTTCAGCCCGGCCTCGCCGTCACGCGCGAGCACGACCTCGTACCCCTCGTAGACGAAGCCGTCGTGAAGCGCCGTGGCCATCGCGGCGTCGTCTTCGACGATGAGCACCTTCGGCATCAGGCCTCCGCGGCGAGAGCGGGCAGCCGCATGGTGAACGTGCTGCCTTGGCCGGGCTCGCTGACGACGCCGATGTCGCCGCCGTGGGCGGCCACGATGTGATGGACGATCGACAGCCCGAGGCCCGAGCCCTTGACGTCGTGGACGAGGCCCGTCCCCACACGGTGGAACCGCTCGAAGATCTTTCGCTGCTCCTCGCCGGCGATTCCGATGCCGTAGTCTCGAACCGCAATCGCGACGCGGCCGTCGTCCGCGCTCAAGCCGACGACGACCTCTTTGGAGTCGCCGGAATACTTCACCGCATTGTCGAGCAGGTTTTGAAACGCTTGCGCGATCGCGTCCGCATCGATGCGAACGGGTGGAAGCGGAGCGGCCGGGGCCTCGAGCCGGATCGTGAACTCGCGCGGATCGAGCCGCATCTGGAACGTCCGGATCACGGTCTCGACGACCTCGCGCAGATCGCCCGGCGCGAACCGGTATTCCTTCCGGCCCGACTCGATCCGGGAAAAGTCGAGGATGTTGTCGATCAAGCGGGTCAGCCTTCGGCCTTCGCCTTCGATCAGCTCGCCGTACTCGCGGACCTTCGCCGGCTCGCTCGCGCGGCCGCTCCGCAGCAGCTCGCCGAACACACGGATCGATGCGACCGGCGTTCGCAGCTCGTGCGAGACGTTCGATACGAAATCGGATTTCATCTTGGACAGGCGCACGGCGCGATCCGCGGCACGCAACGCGAACGTGACCCCTCCGATCAGCGCCAGGGCCAGCAGCGCTCCCAGGGTCGCATTGAACGCAAACCCCGCGTGGGCCCACTGACGCGGCGTCGCCCGCGGCGTGTGAAGCTCGAGCTCCCAATCCGTGAACACGAACCCGAGGCGCACCCGCGCGGCGATGCCGCGCCCCTGGCCGTCGCCGATCGTCAAGGCGGTGCGGCCGGCCTCGTCCTTGACCGTCACGGCCAGGGCACCGTCCGGGACCGAGGGAAGGTATTTGTCCAGCGTTCCGGTGATGAGCTGGGGCAGGAGCTTTGCGCGGAAATACGTCTCGTCCAGGATCATCCCGGCGAGTCCCACGATGTGACCGGTATCGTCGAGGATCGGGTTGAGGATGATGCGGTAGTCGGTATTGCGCTCGTCGACCGTCAGCGACGCTTGCGCGATCGGGTGGCGCCGCTGGTTCAGGATGTGAAGCGGGTTGGCCGCGAGCACCATCGCCAGCGACTCGTCCGAGGCCGCGGGTGAGTACAGCTCCCCGCGCTCGGCGTCGAATGCGAGGAAGTTCCCGAACTCGGTCTGCGTCAGATCGACGAGGAACAGCCGCTTGACGCCCTTCACCGGACGCTGCTTCCAGTAGTAGGCGGCCTTCCCGATGTCGTGCTGGAGGAACAGCCCGGCGGGGACGTTGAGCGTCCGCTCCGCCATCTCGCGGTAGAAGTACTCCACCTTGGTGGCGACCGTGCCGAGGAAGCTGTCGAGGGCCGCCGCGTGCGCGATCGCCTGCGCCCGCTCGAGCCTGAGCAGCCAGACGAACTGGACGACCACCAGGATCGTCAGCGGGGCTATCACCGCCAGCAGGCCGGCGAGGAGGGAATGACGCCGGAGAAACCCACCAATTCCCATGCGTCGAGACTAGCAGCCCCCGAAGGGCGGTTTACAGGGCGTTGACAACACAGACATCTTTTTACCGGGGAGGGGGGGCGCCCACCCGCCCAGGGAATTAACATGCCCCCATGCGGCACTCTTTCTGGGCGGTCACGGCCGTTTGCATGCTCGCGGCCGGGTCGGTGCGCGCGGGCGAGCGCTGCACGATCCCCCTCCAGGAGTGCATCGCGAAGATGTCGGAGACGCTCAAGACGAGCGGATGGGTCGGGATCGAATACGGCGACGAGATGCTGCCGACCGGGGGCTACCGCATCACCAAGGTCATTCCGGGAAGCCCCGCGGAAAAGTCGGGGCTTCAGGCGGGCGACATCCTCTACGCACTGAACGGCGTCCGCTTCGCGGAAGGAAACGGCGAGGCGTTGTCCGCCGCCCGGAAGGAATGGAAGCCCGGGCAATCGGTCGTTCTGACGATCAAGCGCGAGGGCGTCGATCGTGAGATCCGCCTGACGCTCGCTCCGATGCCGGCCGACGTCATGGCACGCTGGATCGGCGAGCACATGAAGACCCACGAAGCCGCCGAGCGCGCCGGCGTCAAATAGGGGACAGTCCCCTTTTACTTACAAATTCAACTTCGCATCGATATCCCCTCCGGCGGACGTTCGCCGCTTGCGGACTTTCCCGCGCGGCTCACTCCGCGCTCGCTCGCCCGCAACGGAATGTGCGGGCTCGCTCACGAGGCCGCCGTCGGCGACATCGATGCGCCGTCGAATTTGTAAGAAAAAGGGGACTGTCCCCTATTCGCGCCCTGCTACAGCGCTTTCACTCCATGCACCGTGATGCCCTTCATGGAGCCCTTCGAGCTGACGTCGCCGGTGACTTCGACTTTCTTGCCGGCGAGATCTTTCGCCTGGTCGTACGGGGCGGCGTCGCTGTGGTCGGCGAAGAGCAGATAGACCGACCCGTCCGTTCCGAGCAGACCCATTGGCTGGCCTCCCTTGAGGCATTTCGCAGCGCAGCCTGCGTGTCCTTCGCCCATGCCGCCGTGGCCCATGTAGCACGACATGTCGAGGATCTCGCCCTGGACCGCGCTCGCCTTCGGCTCGGCCTTGCCGGCGGCCATCTTCTCGGCGGCGAGAGCGGGGCCGGAAATCACCAGCGACAACACCATCGGGATCGTCAGTGCTCGCATTCTCATGTCGGATCCTCCATCAGCGCAGCATACGCGCCAGAGTGCGTTCGCGAAACAGGCCGTACACGGCCGGGTAGACCAAAAGCTCCAGAAGGAACGACGTGGCCAAGCCCCCGATCATCGGAGCGGCGACGCGTTTCATCATGTCGGCGCCGGTGCCGCTCGACACCATGATCGGCAGCAGCCCGAGGAACGCCGCCATGACGGTCATCATCTTGGGGCGCACGCGCTTGACGGCCCCCTGGATGATGGCGTCGTCGAGGTCGGCGCGGGAGGTCATCCGCCCGGCGGCGACGCGCTCGTCCCACGCAAGATCGAGGAACAGCAGCATGAACACTCCCGTCTCCGCGTCGAGCCCCATGAGCGCGATCAGCCCGACCCAGGTCGCGATCGACACGTTGTAGCCGAGCGCGAACATCAGCCACACCGCACCGACGGCGGAGAACGGGACCGCCAGCAGCACGATCGACGTCTTCGCGGCGGAGCCGGTGTTCAGGTAGAGAAGGATGACGATCAGGAACAGCGTGAGCGGCACGACGAACTTCAGCCGCGCCGTCACGCGCTCCATGTTCTCGTACTGTCCGCTCCACTGCAGCGTGTAGCCGGTCGGAAGGGAAACCCGCGCGGCGACGGCGCGCTTGGCGTCCTCGACCCAAGAGCCGATGTCGCGGCCGGTCACGTCGACGTACACGTATCCCGCGAGCATCCCGTTCTCGTCGCGGATCATCGACGGGCCTTCGGTGCGTGTGATGGAGGCGATCTGCGACAAGGGGATCTGGGCCCCGCTCGAGGTCGCGACGAGCACGCGCCCGAGGAGCGCCGGATCGTCGCGCAGCTCGCGCGGGTACCGGACGGCGACGCCGTAGCGCTCGCGGCCCTCGATGGTCTTCGTCAGGGGCTCGCCCCCGATCGCCGTCGAGACGACGCTCTCCGCGCTCGCGATCGAGATGCCGTAGCGGGCGAGCGCGTCGCGATCGAGCTTGACGTCGATGAAGTACCCCCCGGCGGTGCGCTCCGCGAAGACGCTCCGCGTGCCCCGCACGTCCCGGACCGCGCTCTCGATCGAGCCGCCGAGCGACTCGATCGTCTTGAGATCGGGGCCGAAGACCTTCACGCCGACGGGCGTGCGAATCCCGGTCGCCAGCATGTCGATCCGGTTCCGGATCGGCATCACGAACGCGTTGGTGACCCCGGGAAACTGGAGCTTGTCGTGAAGCTCGGCCTCGAGCTTCTCGCGCGTCATCCCCGCACGCCACTCCGATCGCGGCTTCAAGAGCACCGTCGTTTCGACCATCGACAGCGGCGCGGGGTCCGTGGACGTTTCCGCGCGGCCGGCCTTGCCGAAGACGCGGATGACCTCGGGCGTGTCGGCGAGGATCGCGTCCATCGTCTGGAGCAGCCGGTCCATCTCGGTGACCGACACGCCGGGAAGCGTGATCGGCATGTAGAGCATCGTCCCTTCGTCGAGCGGCGGCATGAACTCGCGTCCGAGGTGCAGATAGACCGGCACCGCCGTCGCCACCGCGGCAAGAGCCAGGGCGATCGTCGTCTTCTTGAAGCGCAGCACCAGCCGGCAGACCGGCTCGTACACCGAAAACAGCGCGCGGCTGATCGGATGCCGCTCTTCCGGATGGTACCGACCGACCGTCAAGGCATTGACGATCGAGGCGAGGAATCGTGGCCGGAACGTCCAAGGATCCATGCGGGTGAACGACATCCGGAGCGCCGGGTCGAGCGTCAGCGCGAGGAGCGCGGCGATGCCCATCGCCAGCGTCTTCGTGTACGCGAGCGGCTTGAACAGCCGTCCTTCCTGATCGACCAGCGTGAAGATCGGAAGGAACGCGACCGCGACGAGCAGGAGCGAGAAGAAGACCGCCGGTGCGACTTCCTGGAGGGCTTCGAGGCGGACCGCGTGGAAGTCGCCCTTCCGTCCGCCGTGGTGCCACAGCTCGAGCTTCTTGTAGGCGTTCTCGACCTCCACGATCGCGCCGTCGACCAGGACACCGATCGAGATCGCGATCCCGGCCAGCGACATGATGTTCGACGTGATCCCCATGAGATACATCGGAATGAACGCCAGGAGCACGGCGATGGGAATCGTGACGATCGGCACGATGGCGGAGGGGACGTGCCACAGGAAGAGAAGGATCACGAAGCTGACGATGACGAGCGCGGCGACCAGCTCGTGCTCGAGCGTCGTGATCGATTCCCGGATCAAGGACGACCGGTCGTAGGTCGTCACGATCTCGACTCCCGAGGGCAGGGAGCCTTTCACCTCCTCGATCTTCGCCTTCACGCGGCCGATCGTCGCCAGCGCGTTCTCGCCGCTGCGCATGACGACGATGCCGCCGACCGCTCCTCCACGGCCGTCGAGCTCGGCGATGCCCCGGCGCGCGGCCGGCCCGACCGTGACGGTCGCGAGGTCGCGCACCAGGATCGGCACGCCGTTGGCGTCGGCGCCCACGACGATCTTTCCGATGTCCTCGCGCGAGCGCGCGTAGCCCCGCGCGCGGACCATGTACTCGGCGCCCCCGATCTCGATCAATCCTCCGCCGGCGTCGGCGTTTCCGGACCGCACGGCCTCGAGCACGCGCTCGACGGGAAGCTTCGTCGCGAGCAGCCGGTTCGGATCGACCAGGATCTGGTACTGCTTCTCGAACCCCCCGATCGACGCGACCTCGGCGACGCCGGGGACCCCCTGCAGCCAGTAGCGCAGATACCAGTCCTGGAACGATCGCAGCTCGGAGAGGTCGTGCAGCCCGCTGCGGTCGACGAGCGCGTACTGGTAGACCCATCCCACGCCGGTCGCGTCCGGCCCGATCTCGGTGCGCACGCCCTCGGGAAGGCGCGGCAGCGTCTTGCTCAGGTATTCGACGACGCGGCTTCGCGCCCAGTACGGGTCCGTGCCGTCCTCGAAGATGACGTAGACGAACGAGTAGCCGAAATCGGAGAAGCCGCGAATCGCCTTCACCCTGGGCGTCCCCAGGAGCGCGGTCGTGATCGGGTAGGTGACCTGATCTTCGATCAGATCGGGGGAGCGCTCCCACCGCGAGTACACGATGACCTGCGTGTCGGACAGGTCGGGGATCGCATCCATCGGCATGCGCTGGAGCAGCTCGACCGCGAACGCGACGCCCACCACGGTGACGAGCAGGATCAGGAGCCGGTTCCGCGCCGACCACGCGATGATCGCCTTCGTCATGGCGCGGGGCTCGCGAGCGCCGAGCGCAGCTTCGATTCGGCGTCGATGAAGAAATTCGCCGAGGCGAGCACGCTCTCGCCTTCCTGGAGGCCCTTCACGATCTCCCAGCGATCGGGAAGCTCGAGGCCGGCCGCGACCTCGCGCGGCTCGAACGCGCCGCCCTCTCCCGCGACGAAAACCACCGTCCGCGTCCCGGAGCGCAGCAGCGCGTCCTTCGGCACCGAGAGCCGCTTCCCGAGATCGGCGCGCAGCATGACGCTGGCGAACATCCCGGGCCGCAGCGCCAGATCGCGATTGTCGAGCTCGATGCGAATCTTGACCGTCCGGGTCCCGGGATCGACGAGCGGCGAGACGAGCGACACCTTTCCGGTGAAGGTGCGGCCGGGCAGATACGACAGCTCGATCGTCGCCTCCTGCCCTTCGCGGACGAACGGAAGCTCCGACTCGTAGATCTCCGCCAGGACCCACACGCGCTCGAGGTCGGCGATGTCGAGAAGGCTCGTCGCGGATTCGATCCGCTCGCCGTGGCTGACGTTTCTCCCCGTGATCGTTCCCGACACCGGCGCGTAGAGCGTGACGATCTTTTGCGCCTCCCGCGTCTTGGCGAGCGCGTCGATCTGCTCTTCCGTCATGTCCTGGAGGAGCAGCCGGCGCGAGGCGGCCTCGACCAGCCGGTCGGCCTCGGCGACGACGTCGGCCGACGACGAGGCGACGCGCGCGCGCTGGTCGAGCGCCACGAGGTACTCGCGCTGGCTCGCCAGGAGCTCGGGGGAATAGATCGTCAGCAGCGGATCGCCGCGACGAACGGTGTCGCCGACCGCGCCCGCGTGGATGTGCTCGATCCAGCCCTGGATCTTCGTGTGGACGTGCTGCATCCGCCGCTCGTCGATCGCCACCTGGCCGACGGCGCGGATCTCCTTGACGAACGGCTCGCGCGCGACCGCCACCGTGCGCGCTCCGAGAGCCTGCCGTTTCCGATCCGAAAGCTGGAGCGAGGCGAGCCCCTCGACCGGAGACGCTCCGGCCGTCGCGTCGGCGGTGCGGACGAGCGTCATCTGGCAGATCGGACATTTGCCGGGCTTGTCGGAGACGATCTGGGGATGCATGGGGCAATGGTAAAGCCCGGCGCGGGCCGATCCCGTCCCGTCGGACGGCATCGCGCGCCCGCCGCGGCCGGCCAGGAACCCGACGGTCAGCGCGGCGACGAGCGCGGCGACGAGCGCGACCCCGAAAGCGACCTTCTTCATAGCGGCCTCCCCGGCGCGATCGAAAGCAGCGTCGCTCCCGTCATCGCTTCGAGCGAGGCCGCGGCCTCGACCCGGCGCGCTTCGAGCGCCAGCGCGTCCTCGCGGGCGCGCACGGAGCGCTCCAGATCGTCGAGCACGAGCGACATCTCGGCGCGGCCCGAGGAGAACGCCGCATTCGCCGACTCGTAGGCGGCAACCCGCTGCGGGACGATCGCCTCGGTATAGAGAGAGAGGCGAGCGTCGAGGGAAGCGATCTCCGCGGCCTGCGAGCGGATACGAGCCGCCACGCGGATTCGTGCGTCGTCGCGTTCCTTGGCGGCGGCCTCGGCGGCAAGTCCGGCACCCGCGATCAACCGATCCTGGTTCCGGTTCTTCCGGACGGGAAGGCGCATCGAAACCCCGCCCATGACCATGGGATCGAGCCCGCCCCGGTTTTGGTAAGCGGCCATCCACGAGTAGCCGGGCTTCGTCTGCGTTCGCGCCTCCTCGAGAGCGGCCTGAGCCGCACGCTCGCGCGCCGCGGACTCGCCGAGCTCCGGAGATGCCGCGCCGGCCGACGCGAGCAGGGACTCGACGTCCAGCTTTCCGTCGATCGCGGGAAGATCGTCCACTGCGGGGAATGTCGCGTCGTCCATCCGGCCGATCTCGGCCGCGAGCGCGATTTCCGCCTGGCGCCTGCCGAGTCCGGTCTCGTCGATCTCGAGGTCGATGGTGCGCAAGGCCGATTGCGCCCGGATGACGCCTTCCTGGATTCCCTCGCCCGACTCGTAGCGTGCCTGAGCGGCGGACGCCGCGGCCTGAAGCAGCGTGCGGCCCTCCGCAAGGAGCGCCAGTGTGCGATCGGCGCGCCAGAGCGCGGTGTACAGCTCGATGACGCGAGCCCGGATGGCGGCGCGCGCTGAGGCGGTCGAAGCACGCACGACCTGCGCGTCCGCATCCGCGGCGGCGGCGGCCCGATCGCGTGCGACGCGACGTGGAACCTCCTGCTCCCAGCCGATCGTCAGGTTCGCGAACTCCGAGGTTCCGAGCGTGAAGTCGCTCAGTCCGTCGTTCGTGTACGAGGCCTGAAGCACCGGGTCGGGAAGGCTCTCGCGCTGTCCGACGACCGCACCGGCCGACTCGACGCGTCGCTCCATCGCCGTCAGCCGCGGACTCTCGCGCATCGCCTCGTCGAGAAGCGAGCCGAGGTCGACGGCGGGCGCTTCCGCGCGCACCGGTCCGGCGAACCCGGCCCAAAGAACCAAACTCATCGAGACCAGAATTGGCTTCATCACGCAAGCTCCGCGGCGCGCGCGGAAGGCGCGCACGAACGACCACGCCGCGCGGGCACACCACGACCCGCACGGGAGCCACTCTCAGCGGTTGGGGATCAGATCAGGAGCACGCGATTGCGTGACAACCGGTCGGGAGGAGACTCGTCCGGCGTCTCCGCGCGATGGCCCATCCGCGCGAGGCGCAGCATCGAGGACGGTGAGACCAGCGCCGCGGCGACCGCCGTCGTGCCGGCCGGCGAGACGAGGGACGGCAAGACGATCGGCGCGGACTCGCGAACGCGCGATGCGGGCTTCGGGGCGACGGGCGCTTTGCAGCAACCCCTCGGCATCGACGCCACGGTGTTGGCACCGGGGCGGCAGCACGCGTGCGCCGCCGGCGCGGGCGCCGACGAAACCGGACCGCAGCAGGCGGCGCGGCCGGCCGCAAAGATCGGCGCGCATGCGAGCAGCGCGGCAATGGCGACGACGATTCGGCGGCGGTGCGTCATGAGAGTGCCCGGCGACAACATACCGGCGTGGGACGGCCGCGGCAAGCGGACTCCGGCCCGAGAGTCTCCATGCCACAATCCTCCCATGCCGGCCTCGTGGGCCCTGACACCCCCGTATTTCATCGTTTTCGGCTTCCTGACCGGCGTGGTCGGCTTCCGCGTCGGGTGGAGGATCGGGAGCCGCATCGGCCTCCCCGCGGCACAGGCGGCTCTCGGGTGGGTGGCGTTTCTGCTCGCCTGGGCGATCGTCGGCCCGGTGTGGGCGGCGATCACGGTCGGCGCTTGGGCCGCCGGGACGACGCTTGCCTCGATCTACACGTTCATCGGAAAGCCGGAAGCGGCCGACCAGCGCGTCCTGCGCGCCGCTCCCTACCGGAACGAGATGCTCGACTGGCTCGAGAGCGGCGTGGGTCCCGAGGCCCGCCCGTCGGCCACGCTCCGCAGGCACCTGCGCGAGGCGATCTGGTACACCGCCGCCGCGATCCTGACGGCGAACCTCGCGTCGATGGCGCTCGGCGCGATCCTGTTGAACTACATGAACGCGTACGTCGCGACGCTCCTCCGCGCGGCGACGCGTACCGGCACGGTGCTCCTCTTCTCGTGGAACGTCTGGAGCGCGATCCGCGTCGGCGCCTACGTCGCGATCGGCGCGGCGGCGGCTTCGCCGGCCCTCAGGCTCTGGGGGTTCAAGTCGGACGCCGGAGCGGTCCGGGCGCTCGCCGTCACCGGGGCGGGTGCGGCGGTCGTCGATGTCGTCCTGAAACTCTCGCTTTCGAAGCTCTGGGGGCGAATCCTGTCCGGGGCGATCCTTCTCGAGGCGGCGCGGGAGAATCGGTCGTCCGACGTGCCGCTCTCGCTGCACATCGACCCATGAGGCAGCTCTTCCACCCCGAGCTGCTGCACCCCGCGACAGGCGATCCGGGCGCCTGGGTCGATTTGCCCGACGAAGGCCGCGCGGTCATCCTCGACTTGCCTGCGATCACGCACGTTCCGGTGCGCAAGCTCTTGCGGGTGGCGCATGCCGTCGTCACGCACACGCACATGGACCACTTCGTCGGCTTCGATCACCTGCTGCGGATCGCCCTTCGATCCCCGAACCCGATCGCCGTCACCGGTCCCGCGGGTTTCCTCGAGAGCGCTCGGGGGCGGATCGGCGCGTACTCGTGGAATCTCATCGACACGTACCCGATTCGGCTGCGCGTCCAGGAGGTCGACGGCGACACGGTTCGCGCCGAGGAGTACACCGCCGCCTCGCGCATGCGGCCGGTCCGGTGTGAGGAGGCGCCTGCGACGGGGATCGTCCACCACGAGCGTGCATTCCGCGTCGAAGTCCAATCCTTCGATCACGGAATTCCGGTGCTGGGGGTCGTCGTGCGGGAGGCGCGGCGCCTCTCGGTCAACAAGGACGGGCTGCTGCGGCGCGGGCTCGTCCCCGGCCCGTGGCTCCAGCAGCTGAAGGACGCGCTGCGACGCGGCGCGCCTCGGGAGACCGTCGTTCCGACCGAGCGGCTGGATGGAAGCGCCGGGACGGGAGTGCTCGGCGAGCTTGCGGACGCCCTCGTCTCGGAGGGCCCGGGGCAAGCGATCGCGTATCTGACGGACCTCGCGGGCTCGGAGTCGAACCTCGATCGCGCAGCGGCCTTCATCCGCGGCGTGGACCAGCTCCTCTGCGAAGCGGCGTTTCTCGACGAGGACCGCGAGCTCGCGCTCGAGCGCAAGCACCTGACCGCGCGGCAATCGGGGGAGCTTGCGCGCAGGGCGGGCGTGAAGCACCTCACGATCTTCCACGTCTCCCCCCGCTACGAGGGCCGCGAGGCCGAGGTGTTCCGGGAAGCCGCGGAAGCGTACGGAGGTCCGCTCACTCGTAATGAAGGGGCCGCTTTCCTATAATCCACCCATGAAGCCGCTCGTCGGTCTGATCATGGGCTCGCGCTCCGACTGGGAGACGCTCCAGCACGCGGCCCAGATGCTCGATCAGCTCGGCATCCCGCACGAGGTCCGCGTGGTGTCGGCGCACCGGACGCCGGACTTGCTGTTCGAGTACGCCTCGACCGCGGAATCGCGCGGCCTGTCCGTGTTGATCGCGGGCGCCGGCGGCGCAGCGCACCTTCCGGGCATGGCGGCTTCGAAGACCGTGCTCCCCGTTCTCGGCGTTCCCGTCGAGTCGAAGACCCTGAAAGGGGTCGATTCGCTCCTGTCCATCGTGCAAATGCCCGCCGGCGTTCCGGTCGGAACGCTGGCGATCGGTAAGGCCGGAGCGCAGAACGCTGCGATTCTCGCCGCGGCCATCCTCGGACAGAAGCATCCCGAGATCCGCGAAGCGCTTCGAAGCTTCCGTGAGGCCCAGACCCGGGCGGTGCTCTCCGCCCCCGATCCCCGCGTGGACGGACCGGAACCCGGGAAGTCATGAGCGTCATCGGCGTCTTGGGCGCGGGCCAGCTCGGACGCATGCTGGCCCTGGCGGGATATCCCTTGGGATTGCGCTTCGAGCTCTACGACGAGAGCGAGGACGCGCCTGCGGGCGACGTCGCGAAGCTCACGGTCGGCGAATGGAACGACGCCGCCGCGCTCGATGCGCTGGCGGGGCGCGTCGATCTTGTGACCTACGAGTTCGAGAACGTCCCCGTGGCGGCGGCCACACGGCTGGCCGAGCGCGTCCCCGTGTTCCCTCCGCCCAAGGCGCTCGACGTCGCCCAGGACCGGCTCAGGGAAAAGACGCTGTTCCGGCAGCTCGACATCGGGACCGCGCCGTTCATGCCCGTCGACACGCGCGACGACCTGGCCCGCTCGGTGGAGGGGATCGGTCTTCCGGCGGTGTTGAAGACGCGGACGCAGGGCTACGACGGCAAGGGTCAGTGCATGCTGCGGCGTCCGGCCGATCTCGACGAGGCGTTCGCCGCGCTCGGCGGCCGGCCGCTGATCCTCGAAGGGTTCGTGCCGTTCACACGGGAGCTGTCGATCCTGTCGGCGCGGAGCGCGTCGGGCCAAACGTCGTTCTGGCCCCTCGTCGAGAACGTGCACCGCGAGGGGATCCTCAGGCTGTCGGTCGCCCCCGCCGAAGACGACGGCCGGCGCTTGAACGAGGCGGCCGTCGGCATCGCCACCAAGGTGCTCGAAGCGCTCAGCTACGTCGGCGTGCTCGCGATCGAGCTGTTCCAGCACGACGGGCGCCTCCTCGCCAACGAGATGGCCCCGCGCGTCCACAACTCCGGGCACTGGACGATCGAAGGTGCGGTGACGAGCCAGTTCGAGAACCATCTGCGCGCCGTCTGCGGCCTCCCGCTCGGGGCGACCGCCCCCGTGGGGCACGCGGCGATGATCAATCTGATCGGTGAGACCCCCGAGCCTGCGAAGATCCTCGGGATCCCCGGGGCGCACCTCCACCTCTACGGAAAGCCCGCCCGGCCCGGGCGCAAGCTCGGCCACATCACGCTCGTCGAGCCCGACCGCTCGATCCTGTTCCAAAAGATCGCGCGCGTCTCCGATTTCGTCGCGGAGCCGTGCCTTCCGCGATGAGGTCTCTTCGCTGGGCTTGGCCGATCCTCGCGACCGTGCTCGTCGTCGCCATCCCGTTCGCCGCGTACGCGTTCCGGACCGCACATCCGATCCGGATCTGCGTTCTCGACAAGACGGTCCCGTTTCGCAACTGGTTCGAGCACCGGTCGCTCTTCTGGCTCCTCGATCACCTGAACGTCGTCAAGGACGACGGCACGCTCTATGCGGTCGAGAGCGATTATCTCGGCGCCTACCCGCCCGCCGTGGCCGGCGATCCGCCGGAGCGCACGCGCGATCTCACCGCCGGCGCCGTGTCCGTCGCCAAGCTCGTGTATCTCGCCGACACCTACGGCGTCTACCGCGACGATCTGAAATCGAAGGAGAAGATGGAGGCCGCGCTCGAGCGCAGCCCGAAGATCTACGGCGGGTTGACGCTCGACGAGGCCCACGCCGCCGCCTCTGCGCCGGCGGCCGGCAAGACGCTGATCGCGGAGTTCAACACGCTCGGAAGCCCGACACCGGACGACGCCCGCGCCGTGCTCGAAGACGCGCTCGACGTCCGCTGGACGCGCTGGATCGGCCGGTACTTCGCGCGGCTCGACGACGTCCACGAAGTCCCGCAGTGGATGCGCAACGACTACGAGCGCGAATGGCGGAAGCCGTGGGAATTCCACGGGCCCGGCTACGTGCTGATGAAGGACGACACGTCCTGCGAGGTCCTTCGCATCGGGTTCGAGGCCGAGCCGATCGGCCTGACGATCGAGCGGGACGGCTCCGATCCTCATCTCGCGTCGGCCGCCGACGGCATCCCATACCCGTACTGGTTCGACATCGTCGAGGACGGTGGCAAGACCAAGCGGCTGGCGTCGTTCGTCTGGCACCTGCGGCCGGAAGGGCGCGAGCGGCTGGCGGCGCGAAAGCTTCCCGATCGGTTCGCGGCCGTGACGCGCCGGACCGGAAACGGTCCGGGTTCGGCCTGGTATTTCGCGGGTGATTTCGCGGACAACCCGATGGACGTCCGGCCCGTGCCGTTCCTCGGTTACCTTGGCGTCCGACGATTCGTCGAGGCGCTCAAGCTCGCCCCGTCCGAGACGGCGTTCTACTGGAGGTTCTACGTGCCGATGATGGAATCGATCCTGCGCGACGCGGAGGCGTCATGAAGAGCCGTCGACCCAGCTACGGCGCACGGCGTTCGGGTGTCGGGTTCCTGCCGAAGGTCCTCGTGGGCGCGATCGTTCTCGCGGCCCTGGTCGTCGTCGTTCGAGGCGCGTTCCGGGCGGGTCCGGCGCCGGAGGTCACGATCGCGTCGAAGACGAAGGCCATCGGCGTGCGCACGCCAATCACCGTCTCCGTCAGCGAGCCCACCCGCGGGTTGAGCGCGATCAAGGTCGAGCTCGTCCAGGGCGACCGGACGGAGGTGCTGGCGTCGAAGAGCGACACCCCGTCGTGCTCCTGGCAGTTCGGCGGCGCGCGAACGTCCGGCGAGACGTTTCACCTCGAGGTCGGCCGTGACGTCCAGAAGAACCTCAAGGCGGCGCCGGCCACGGTGCGCGTGACCGCGTCGCGCGCGGCGAGCTGGCTGCGGCATCCCGAGCCGGTCGTCAAGGAGCTGACGCTGCCGGTCCGGCTGACGCCGCCCACGCTCGCGGTGCTCTCGTCGTTCACGTACGTCGCCCAGGGCGGATGCGAGGCCGTCGTCTACCGGGTGGGGGACACGTCCGTGAAAGACGGCGTCCGGGCCGGGACGTGGTTCTTCCCGGGATTCCCGCTTCCCGGCGGCGGCCCGCAGGACCGGTTCGCCCTGTTCGCGGTCCCGTACGACATGGGCGAGGCGTCGTCGGTCAAGCTGGTCGCCGAGGACGACGTGGGGAACGCCTCGTCCGCGTCGATGATCGACAAGTTCTTCGCAAAGCCGCTGCGGCGCGACACGATCCCGCTCGACGATGCGTTCCTTCAAAAGGTCGTGCCGCCGATCCTCTCGCAGACGCCCGAGCTGGCCGACAAGGGCGGCATGCTCGAGAACTACCTCGAGATCAATCGCGAGCTGCGCAAGATCGACAACAAAGAGCTGACCGCGCTCGCGGAAAAGTCGCAGCCGAAATTCCTGTGGACGCAGCCGTTCCAGCCGATGGGCTCGGCCAAGGTGATGGCGCACTTCGCGGACCGCCGCAGCTACGTCTATCGCGGCCATGCGGTCGACCAGCAGGACCATCTGGGGCTCGACATGGCGGGCGTCGCGCACACGCCGGTTCCGGCCGCCAACGACGGCGTCGTCGTGCTCGCCAAGTTCTTCGGCATCTACGGCAATGCGGTCGTCATCGACCACGGGTACGGATTGATGTCGCTGTACGGGCACCTCTCGTCGATCGACGTCAAGGACGGGCAGACGGTCACGCGCGGTCAGATCCTGGGCCGTACCGGCGACACCGGGCTCGCCGGCGGCGACCACCTGCACTTCGCGATCCTGCTCCAGGGGCTGCCGGTCAGTCCCGTCGAGTGGTGGGACGCGCACTGGCTCACGGATCGCCTGTCACGCAAGCTCGGCGCCGCGTTCCCGTTCAAGTAGATCCACGCCTGAGTTGAATGACTCTCGCGGCACGCTCCGCGGTGCGCGGCGGGGATCGCCGCGCCGCGTTCGCTCCGCTGCTCGAGCGGCCTCCTGAGGAAGAACCGGCCGCTCTCGCAGAGGGCCGCTGCGTGTCATTCAACTCAGGCGTGGATCTACTTGAGCAATGTCAGCATGTCGTTGCACCCGCGGCGCTCGGCGGCACGCCGCGCGGAGCGGCCGGCCTTTCCCGTCAGCGCGAGGTCGGGGACCGAAAGCAGCGCGCGCACCGTGTCGGTGGGCTCGGCGCAGCCGGGATAGTGGAAATCGATGTCGAAGGCACCGGACACCGCGTTCGACAGCGCGTTGGCGCCTTCGCCGAAATCCTTGCGCGGATCGGCGCCATGGACCAGAAGCGCCGCGACCATGTCGGCCTGCGCGTAGCCGGCCGCCATGTAGAGCGCATCGTCGAGCTCGGGGGACGGCGCCTGAACCGTGTCCATCAGGCGCATCGCGGCCTTGCGCTGATTCTTGTGGAGCGCGTGCTGGAGCGGCGTCCACCCGTTGACGCCGCAACCGCGATGGGGATCGGCGCCCTTGGACAGCAGCAGCTCGATCGCGTCGACCCGTCCGGCCCTCGCGGCGGAGGCCAACGGCGTGATGCCGAAGCCGCCCGACAGGTTCGGGTCGGCCCCGCGCGCGAGCAGCGCCGTCATCGCGGACAGATCGCCCGCCGCCGCCGCACGGCCCAGAGGAGTCGCGCCGCCGAGCCGGCAGCCGAGGCCCGTCGCGGTCGCGAGAATCAGCGCCGTGATTCGAGAGGTTTTCATGGGATCGATCCTCCGTCGGTTCTTCGACGGGGGGAACATACTGCAAATTACTTTGCAATGCAAAGTAGAATCGTCCTCGGCCGTTTTTTCCTTGACGGGGATTTCCGGATCGCGCGCCGCAGGGTGGAAAGCCCGACCCTTGACGGCCGTTCGATTCACCGTACATCAGAGGCGTTCGGGGGAGAACGGTGCGGGCGGCCATGCGATCGCGAAAGATCACGCTCGAAGAGTCGATCGTGAAACTCGCCATGGAAACGGGCGCTTCGCAGTCGTTCGTCGACAAGGTCCGAGCGCTGTTCCTGGGGCGCGGGATCGATCTCGAGGACAGCTCCGAGCC
>CAZYHZ010000041.1:12318-37276 GCA_964647625.1 uncultured Acidobacteriota bacterium | reverse complement strand
GCAACATCATGAAGTTCACGGAAGGCGCTTTCCGGAACTGGGGCTACGCGCTGGCCGAGCGCGAGTTTGCCGAGTCGACCTACACGTGGGAGCAGTGGGAGCGTACGCGCGCCGCGAAGGGGGAGCCGGCCGCCAACGACGAGCAAAAATCCGCGCTGGCAGCCGGAAAGGTTCTCGTGAAGGACACGATCGCCGACATCTTCTTGCAGCAGATCTTGACGCGGCCGACCGAGTTCGACGTGATCGCGACGCTGAATCTGAACGGCGATTACGACTCCGACGCGCTCGCGGCGCAGGTCGGCGGCATCGGCATCGCTCCCGGCGGCAACATCAACTACGTCACCGGCCACGCGGTGTTCGAGGCCACGCACGGCACCGCGCCGAAGTACGCCGATCTCGACCAGGTCAACCCGGGCTCGGTGATCCTGTCGGGAGAGATGATGTTCCGCTACCTCGGCTGGGACGAGGCGGCCGACGCGATCCTGCGCGGGATGGACGGTGCCATCGGCTCGAAGCGAGTCACCTACGATTTCGCGCGGCAGATGGAAGGAGCCGTCGAGATCAAGTGCTCGGAGTTCGGCGACAACGTGATCGCGCACATGTGACGATCACGCCGGCACGGCCAGCAACAGCCCGCCGTAGGCCGAAGGGCCGGCCCGGCGGGAGGCGCGCTGCCTGAGCCGGGCGACGACGGCCAGGGTGAGGGGATCGCCGAGCGCGGAGCGATCGACGAGAAGCGCCACGGGCCGCCGCACGGCAGCCGCGACGATGAATCCGGCAATGCTCCGTGCGGGTCCTCGGGGCGAGCCGCGGAGGCGCGCATCGCGCCGCGCGCGATCCCACACGGGAACGTCGTCGAGCAGCGTGATCGGGAGCGCCCGGTCGAGCCCGTGCGCCTCGATCATCGAGCGCGCCTCGCCGCCGTGCTCGAGCAAGAGCGTCATCACCGCACGCGCGAGGCTCGTTGCGGTCCGGCCCGAGGGTCCGTGGAGCCGCGCGCACGCCATCCCGCACGACGCGGCGAGGGTGGCGATCTCGACGTGCACGGCGCGGGTCGCGTCGCTCCGCGACAGGCTGAGCTGGCGCGAGGCGCCGCCCCTGACGTCGTCGACGGCGAGGCGGATCCGCGCGCGCTCGGCCGGCGACAGACGCGCGATGCGCGATCTCGGGACGCTCGGAGCGGGTCCGCCGAGAGCCTCGAGAGCCGCGTCGCACGTCGGCGGCCTGCGATCCTTCGCTCTCGCGGTGAGCCGAAGGACGAGCTCCGAGAATCGCGCGGGCAGGGACGCACGCAGCCGCCGGGGATCGGCCGGCGGCCCGTCGAGATGCCATCGCAGCCATCCTTCGGCATTGGTCGAGGCGACGGGAAGCTCGCCGGTCGCAAGGTAGAAGAGGAGCACGCCGAGGCCATACAGGTCCGCGCGGCCGTCGACGCAAAGGCCGAGGATCGTCTCCGGCGCGACGTACGGGATCGATCCGGAGATCCGGCCCGGCTCGCCGGATCGCCCCGACTCCGACGCCAATCCGAAGTCGGTGAGCTTGACCCGACCCAGCGTCCCTCGCGACCGGGTCACGAGCACGTTTCCCGGCTTGAGGTCGCGATGCACGATGCCCGCGTCGTGGACGTGCGAGAGCGCGCGAAGCAGGCGGCGGGCGACCTCCTCGAGCACGGCCGGCGGCTCCGCTCCAGCTCGGAGCGCGCGATGAACTGGGGCGCCATCGACCAGCTCGAGGACGAGATACGGCGTTCGCGGCGCCAGCGGCCCCGTGCGAGCATGATGCATTTCGTAGGCCCGCACCACGTTCGGATGACGCAGGCGCACCCATGCGGAAAACTCCGCGGCCGACGTGCTCGCGCGCGTCGCGTCCTCCGGCGCATGGAGCGCCTTGATGGCGACGTCGCGCCTGTGGACGCGGTCGTGGGCGCGGAACACGCGGCCCTGTCCGCCTCGTCCCAGGGCTTCGACGATCAGGAAGCGGCCATCGAGAGCTGCATGCGCTGATTCTGCCGGCATCGTCATGGGGTCGCTCGCTCGGGAGGCGCCGCCGACGCTAAGGCGTCGCGGGTCGCGCGCACAAGCCCCGCGAGCCTCCCGGGTTTCGTCGCCGCAAGGAGGCGGTTGTCCTCGCGGAAAAAGCAAGCTACGTTGCCGGAATGCAACGACTCATCGCAGCGGTGGCCCTGATCGTCATGACGACCGCGGCGCAGGCCGCGTCGAAAGCGGCGCCGCAGGGTCCTGCGGACGCTGCGATCCCGGCGCTCGCGGCATCGCTGGCGAGCCGGCTGTCGGCGCGCGTCGTCCACGCGCCCGACGGCACGGATGTCGCCCTCGGCGCGTTCCTCGACGCGGAGCGCGTGGAGCGATGCCTGCGGACCATCTCGAAAGGGGACGGATGGCCGGCGTCCTGGCTGATCGTCTCCGATTCGGCCAAGCCGTACGACTTGATTCTCCGCGTTGCTCTGGCACCCGACGGCTCCATCCAGGATCCCGACACGGCGTTCTTCGCGCGCCGGGTGGAGTGGGACGACGCGGCGTTCGAGGCCGCGTTCGTCGTCGCCATGGGTCGGAAGCCGCCGCGCGAAAAGCAACGCAACGTCGTCATTCAGTCCTTCACGCACAAGACCAACACCGACTACGTGTATGACCTGCCCGCGACCGGGAAGGGCGCCAAGGGCCTTCTGGCGTTCCTCCCCGAGGGATCGTTGCTTCGCGAGGCCGCAGCGATCGACCTCGGCGACAACAAGCACCATACCGTGGCGATCGTTCTCGTGCGGCCCAAGTTCGTCCCGGCCGATTGCACGACCGCGGAGGGCCGGAGGAAGGGCCATCGGGACGAGGGCGGCGTGGTGCTCTACCTCGCCGGCGAGACCGCGACCGAGGACAAGCTCGACATCACCGAAGCCATTCGCAGCGCGACGGGGGCGACGCTCGTCCCACGCTTCCCCTGCGAATCGGGCGATTCCGACCCGGGCGCCATCGACGCGCTGGTCGATCGCAAGTTCGAAGGCCGCGAGCCGATCCGCCTCCTCGACTTTTCCGGCCGCTCCGCCCAGTGCCAGATCAAGGGCCTGCCGATCGTGATCGGCATCAAGCGCGACAACGACGCGTTCAAGCTGTTCGCCCACCCGACGGAATAGGGGACAGTCCCCTTTTTCTTACAAAATCAGATTCTGCTGGAGCTTCTCCTCCTGCGGACGTTCGCCGCATGCGGATCGTTCCGCGCGGCTCACTCCGCGCTCGCTCGCCCGCAGACGAAGAAGCGGGCTCGCTCACGAGGCCGCATTCGGAGAAGCTCCAGCAGAATCTGATTTTGTAAGAAAAAGGGGACTGTCCCCTATTCCTTGTTCGCGCCGAGCCAGAGATAGAAGACGAGGGCGATGAAGCCGGCGATCGAGACGAGCTGGGAGATCGTGTCGAGGTCGTAGAACCGGAGCTTGATCCAGTCCTCGCTGAAGGTCCACCACGGCACGATGCGCAAGCCCGCGCCGAAGACACCGCCGAGCGCACCCCCCGCCATCATCCCCGACGCGATCACGACTCCGCGCTCGCGGGCCGGGCGATCTTTGCGCGAGACGAGATGGTGCAAGAAACCGCCGACGAGCGCCGGCGAGTTCAGCTCGAGCGGAAGATACATCCCGAGCGCGAACGTCAACGCCGGCACCTGAAGCATCTCGAGCACCACGGAGATCGCCGAGCCGACGCCGAACAGCGCCCACGCCACCGGCTCGCGGTTCATGAAGCTCTGGACCAGCGCCTTCATGATCGAGGCTTGCGGCGCGGCGAGGATCTTCTCCGCCGCCGTCCCGTCCGGCGCGTCCCCGAAGAAGTACGTCCTCGCGAGCATGGCGATCGTCAGCCCGGCGGCGAGGGACGCCGCGATCACGCCGAGGAACTTGACGCGCTCCTGGACGCGCGGCGTCGAGCCGAGCCAGTAGCCGGTCTTCAGGTCCGTGATCGTTTGTCCCGACACCGACAGCGCGGTGCACACCATCCCGGCGATCGCCATGACGAAGAACATGCCCGTCGGGCCCGAGAGCCCGAACTTCAGCAGAACGACCGACGAGATCATGATCGTCAGCATCGTCATGCCCGAGACCGGATTCCGCGCGGTCGTGGCGATCGCGTTCGCGGCGACGGACGTGAAGAAAAACGAAAAGACCAGCATCAAACCGAGCCCGACCCCGACCGCGCTGAAGCGGCCGCCCGAGAGCGTGCCGAAGAACACGAGCGCGAGCAGCGAGGTGACGACGGTGCCGATCAGGAGCGTCATGATCGAGACGTCCTGGTCGGTGCGCTCGAGATCGAGGTGGCCTTCTCCGTGCCGGAACGCCTTGATCGCGATGCCGAACGATCCCGCGACCACGCGGAGCGACTTCAAGATTCCAAAGATGCCTGCGGTCGCGATCGCGCCGACGCCGATGAACCGGACGTACCCCCGGAAGATCTCGTTCGCCGACATGGCCGAGATCGCTTTGGTCCCGGGAGGCAGGATCTCGGGGACGTGCGAGCCGACGTAGAAGATCAGCGGGACGAGGACGAAGTTCGACAGCACGCCCCCCGCGCACAGGATCATCGACGATCGCAGGCCCATCACGTAGCCGAGGCCCAGGATGAACGCGATCGCGTCGAACTGGACCACGACCTTCGCCTTGTCCGCGGCGCTCTTCATGAAAGGCACGAACTGGAAATCGACGTGCTCTTTCCACACATGGAAGGTCGTGACGAAGAAATCGTAGATGCCGGCGATGACCGTCGCCTGAATGAGGAGCTTTGCCTGCGAGCCGCCTTTCTCGCCGGTGACCAGGACTTCGGTGATCGCCGTCGCCTCGGGGTACGGATAAGCGCCGTGCATCTCGCGCACGAAGTAGCGCCGCAACGGGATCAGGAAGAACACGCCGAGGCACCCGCCGGCGATGCAGATGAAGATCGTCTGGGCGGGATGGGGCGAAAGCTGCAGCGAGTACAGCGCGGGGAGCGTGAAGATCGCTCCGGCGACGACCGAAGCCGACACGCCTCCGACTCCGGTCATGATCACGTTTTGCAGGAGCGGAGGATCCTTCGAGACCACGCGCGTCAGGCCGATCGCCAGGATCGAGATCGGGATCGCCGCCTCCATCACCTGGCCGACCTTCAACCCGGAGTAGGCCGAGGCCACCGTGAAGACGACGCAGAAGAACAGTCCCCAGAAGATCGAGACGTTGGTCGCTTCGGGGAATTTCGTCGCGGCCGGGACGATCGGCTTGTAGACTTCGCCTTCGGCCAACGGCTCGTACGCGTTTTCCGGCAGCGACTTGGTGTCCGGTCCTTCCATCATGCCTCCTGAGTCAGGTTCCGGCCCGCGTAGATCCTCGCGTGCAGCCACAACCCGGCCGCGGCGACGGCTCCCACCGCGCCGAAGGCCCAGAACATGCGCTCGGGATGAAGCGCCCCGCGGGCCCAGTCCGCGATCGGCCCTCCGATCCAGCCGGCGGTCAGGCTTCCGAGCGCGATCGGCAGGAACGCAAAGCCCAGAAACATCGCTTCCTGGCCGCGGGGCGCGAGGCTTCCGAGGTACTTGTAGAAATGAGCGGAGTAGATCATCTCGCCGATCGAGAACACGATCACTCCGGCCGCGGCAAACGTCGCGGAGACGCGCAGCCCGATGACCGCGTAGCCGAGAGCGCCGATGAGCGCCGCGATCCACACGGCGCGCGCGGTCGTCCAGGCCCGCGTGAGATAGCCGACCAGGACCTGAAACGCGATGATCAGCAAGGCGTCGAGCGAGATGATGAAATTCGCCCGCTGCAGCGTGACGCCGACGTCTTGCGTCATGTACGTGGTGAACGCCCCGTAGAACTGGAAGAACAGGCTCCAGAAACCCGCGACCAGGACGAACAGGCTCATCAGCCGCGGCGTCGCGAGGATTTTCCCGAAGTCGGTGAGCAGACCCCCGAGGGCCCGGCGAGGAGTCTCCTTCCCGCTCGCTTCGGAGCGATAGAAGACGAGGACCAGCCCCAGCGCGATGACGATCGAGGCGGCCGACGCCGGGAAGACGAGCGCCAACCCGCTCGCCCGCGCAACGGCGCCCGAGACGTTCGGACCGAGGAACCCGCCGACGTTGACGAGCGTGTAGTAGACCGAAAAGCCGACGGGCCGCCGCTCCTCGGAGCAGGTTCGCTGAACGGTCCCCGTGATTGCAGGCTTGATGATCGAAGCGCCGAACGCGATGAGCGCCAGAGCGGCGACGACGAGGGGAAACGACGGCGCGGCCCAAACGCCGAGATAACCCGTCGCCAGGAGGAGATAGGCCAGCATCATCGCGCGCCGGTAGCCCAGCCAGTCTGCGAACAGGCCCGACAAGATCGTCAGCCCGTACACGATGAATCCGAGGTTCCCGCCGGCTCGGATCGCCGAGGTTTGGTCGAAATGCCGCACCTGGATCAGGTACGGGACGAGCACCGGCGCCATCCCGTAATAGGCGATCCTCTCGAAAAGCTCCGAGACGTTGGCCGCCCAAAATGGCATGCTGAAGCCTCGGAAGTAGGCGAGGAGGGACGTGCGCCAGGAACTCACGGCGCGGATCGTAACCCGACTCCGGAGGCGTCGTGACGTTCACGCGTGCGATCGTGCAGCCGCCGTCGAACAGCCTTGCATCGGGGCTGACCCGCTCGGGGCTCGGCCCGCCGTCGGTCGCGCTCGCGCGGACGCAGCACGCGCGCTACTGCGAGGCGCTCGTCGCCTGCGGCCTCGAGCTGGTCCGCCTCCCCGCCGACGAGCGATTTCCCGATGGCACGTTCGTCGAGGACGCCGCGATCGTGACCCCGCGCGGCGCGATCCTGACGCGCCCGGGTGCTGCGAGCCGCCGCGGCGAGGTCGAGGCGATGCGCGGCGCACTCTCCCGGCTTTGCCCGCTGCTCGGCACGATCGAGCCCCCGGGCACGGTCGACGGCGGCGACATCTGTCAGGCCGGAGACCACGTTCTCATCGGCCTGACCGACCGCACGAACGCCCCCGGGGCGGCGCAGCTTTCCAGCCTGCTGAGCGCGGCCGGCTACCGCGCGACGAACGTCGATCTTACGGGCCACCCGGAGCTGCTGCATCTCAAGACCGGGCTGGCCGCGCTCGACGACAAGCGGCTCGTCGCCGTCGCAGCGCTCGCCTCGCGCCCCGAGCTGGCGGATTTCTCCATCGTTCCCGTCGCGGGCGACGAGTCCTACGCGGCCAATTGCGTCGCGATCAACGGCCGCGTCCTCCTTCCTGCGGGGTTCCCGAGGCTGGCGGCGGCGGTCGCGAAGCAAGGGTTCGAAGTCGTGGCCGTCGAGATGTCGGAGTTCCAGAAGATGGACGGAGGGATCAGCTGCCTGTCGATCCGGCTATGACGCCCCGTGCCGGAGCGATCTCACCATCGACTCGAACGCGCCCCTCTGCGCTTGAATCGTCTCGTCCGGACCGGTGAGCTTGAAGAACCAGTTCGCATCGGGGCCCTCGGCGACGGCTCCGAGCAGCCGGTAGCCCGGCTGCGGGACGGTGGGGGCGGCGGTCATCGTCATGCCGCCCTTGTACGTGCCCGCGACCTCGACGATCAGCACCTTGAACCCCGAGACGTCGATGTCCGACGTCTTGAGAGCGTTCGTCGCGGGCTTGCCGTCCGGCGTCGTGAACTGATCGGCCCAGCGCCGCGCGTTCGACATCGGATCGCCGCCCTGGCCCGGCCCGAAGTAGAAGACCGCGCACTCTCCGTCGCCGGCCTTCCCCGGCACGCGGTACTGAGCGCGGCGCATCGGCGAAGACGGCGTCTCGGACACCCAGCCCCTCGGGGTATCCCACGCAAGCCCGGCGGCGCCCGTGCCCGCACCCGCGGGTACCGGCGGCAGCTGGCCCGCGGGCGCCTGCGCGGCGTCGATGGGTGGGTGTCCAGGCGGCAATGCCTGCGGAGCGTCCGCGTGGCTGACGACCGTCGAGGGAGCTTTCACGGCCGGCGCGCGCTTGGGGTCGTCCTTGACCGCTCCTTGATCCGAGCAAGCGGCCGCAGCGATGAGCGTCACGGCGAGAATCCAACAGCGTTGCAGCGGCGGCCGCGTCATGGCGGCCAGCATATCAATCCTCACCCGAGGCTCGCGACCTTCACGGCGCGCCGGGCGTTCAGCTCTTCGGGAGGAGGAGCGACGTCTTCCCCGTCGACGAGCCACCGGGAGAGCGCGGCCACGCCGGCCTCGTCGCCGCGGCACAGCCACGCCTCGAGATCGTCGGCGGGCGGCTCGCCGAAGCCGCGAGGGTCGTCCGCGTTGACCGCGTCGATCGCGGCATTCCTGCGATACCGGCGAAAGAAGTCCTGATGGAAGACCAGAAACCTCCGGATGCGCTTCCGGCCCTTCTCGTCGTCCCTGAAATACTCGCGGCAGATCTCGACGTAGCGCCGGACGACGGCGAGCCTCTCCTCGGGCGTCCGCTCGATGTCGCGCTCTTCGGCAAACTCCCGGAACATCCACGGCTTCGCGAGCGCCCAGCGGCCGACCATGACGGCGGTACAGCCGGTTTCGTGCATGCGACGCTTCGCGTCGCGCCAGGTGAACACGTCGCCGTTCCCGATGACGGGGACCGGCACGGCCTCCGCCAGCGTCTTGACGTGATCCCACTCGGCCGGGCGCCGGTATCGCTGGGCGCGGCTGCGCGCGTGGAGCGTGATCGCATCGACGCCTGCCTCGACGGCGGCGCGGGCCACCTTGAGATACGCGTCCTCGCCGTCCGACCAGCCCAGCCGGAGCTTGATGGTGATCGGGACCGACACGGCCGCCTTCATCGCCGTCACGATCGAGGCCACCTTCGACGGCCGCTGCAGGAGCGACGCGCCGAAGCCGCGCCGCGTCACCTCGTCGATCGGGCAACCGCAGTTGACGTCGACGAAATCGGCGCCTTGGTCCACGGCCGTCCGTGCGGCCTCGGCCATCACCTCGGGCGATTTCCCCGCGAGCTGCGCGCCGAACACGCGCTCGTTCGCGTGGCGCCTCAGGAGAGGAAGATCGCCGCGATCGGAGCCGGACACGCGCTGCGCGTAGGCCATCTCGCCGCAGCAGACTTCGGCACCCCACTCCCCGGCGAGCAAGCGGAACGGCAGATCGGTGCCGCGCGTCATCGGCGCCATGATCAGCCGGCCGCGGAACATGTCGTTCGCCGTCTTCAATAGCGGGCGCTCTCGTCCGTGTCGCCGCTTCCGCCGGCATCCTCGGGCTCGGTCATGTCGCGCTCGAGCTGCTCGGTGATCGTCTTCACCTGGATCTCGGCCGCGTGGATCTTCTCGCGGCACAGGGCCACGAGCGACGCCGCCTCGGCGACGAGGCCCGAAAGCTCGTCGATGTCAACCTTGCCTTCCTCGATCCGGCCGAGGATCTCCTCGAGCCGGCCCGCCGCCTCGCCGTACGAGACCGCCTTACCGCCCTTCGCCTTGCTCATCGTTCGCTCCCGAGGCCACGAGCGCCAGACTTCCGTTTCGAAGCTCGGCGGTCACGCGCGCCCCCGCCGGAGCCTGATGAGGATCGACGACCACGCGGCCGTCGGCCGTTCTCACGATCGCATAGCCGCGCTCGACGACACGGCGCGGATCGACGAGGTGGAGCCGCCGGGCACGCACGGCCGTCCTCTCGCTTTCCATGGCAAAGGCCCGCGCGACACGGGGTGCCAGGGCTCGTCCGGCCTCGCCGACGCGCCGGTTTTCGTTCTCGAGATCCCGCCGCGCGCCCTGCCCGAGCTGGCGCGCCGACGCGGCGAGGGCGGCCCGGGCGATCTCGATGCGCCGCATCGTCGCTCGCGCCAGGCGCTGCTCGGCGAAGCCGCGGTTGCGCCGCTCGGTGAGGAGCAGCGAGCGGGTCTCCTCGAGTATCGCGCGGCCGGCTTCCTCGACGCGGGCGAGGGCATCGCGGACCGCATCGACGACGAACGCAGCGGCCGCGGTCGGCGTCTTCGCGCGCCGGGCGACGTGGTCGAGGACCGAGACGTCCTGCTCGTGCCCGATGCCGCTGACGATCGGGATGGGAAACAGCGCTACCGCGCGGCCGAGCGCCTCGGTGTCGAGCCACGCGAGGTCCGTCCGCGACCCGCCGCCGCGGCAGATGAGGATGGCGTCGATGTAACCCTGCCGCGCGCGGAACCAATCGAGCGCGTTGAGCACCGAGCCCTCGGTCGCTCGCCCCTGAACGCGGGCGCCGTGGACTGTGACCTCGAACGCGAACCCGCTCTCGCGCAGCGTGCGCAGGACGTCGTGGTAGGCATCGGAGCCCAGGCTCGTGATCAGCCCGACGCGGAGCGGCAGCGCCGGGAAGGGGAGAAGCGCGTTCTTCTCGAGGAGCGCCTCGGCCGCGAGCTTGCGGAGGATCTCCTCGCGGCGCCTCGCGACCTCGCCCAGCGTGAAGGTGACGTCGAGGTCTTCGACCTGGACGCGATAGGAGCCCCACGCCTCGTAGAGATCGATGCGCACGCGCACCCGGACCTGGATCTCATCCTCCAGGGGAAACGGGTTTCCGGCCTGGGCGAGCTTCTGCTCGATCTCGCGCCTTGCGCCTTCGAACAGGATCGCCTGCACCTGGGACGCCTGTTCGCCAGCCGTGTCGCGCTCGATCAGCGAGAAGCCGACGTGCTTCTTGTGCCGCGAGCGGTTGAAGCCGCTGATTTCTCCGACGAGCCAGACCGATTGAGGGAACGCCGCCGCAAGGACGGCCTTCACTTCTCGATTCAGCCTCGCGACCGTCCAGTCCGAGCCGTCGGCCCCGGCGGGCGCCCCCGGCGCGGAGCCGCCGAAGAGCGGCCGGGCGCCTCCTCGCTCGGCGTAACGCGTCCGAGCCGCGTCGTCGAACGCGAACCCTTCCGGCCGAAGGAGGTCGACCAGGAGAACCACGTCGTCGTCGGGAATCGACCACACCTTGTCGTCAGCGAGCCAGCGCCGGCGCGGAAGCGACTTGACGAGATCGACCAATCGCCGGTCGAACGGAAACCGGACGCGAAACGCGCCGGCGCCGTCATGCGCGACGTCACGGCTCACGCGATGGAGCTCCCGCGAGCCTCGCGCGCCGCCCCGGCGATCGCCGCTGCGGCCGCATCGATCTCGGCAACGGTCGTGCCGCGGCCGGTCGTGAGGCGAAGCGTCGCCTTCGCGATCTCCGGCTTGACGCCCATCGCGAGCAGCACCTTTGAAGGCGTGGGCACGCCGGAGTGGCACGCGGCGCCCGAGCCGGTCGCGACGGACTCCATCCGTCCGAGAAGCTCGTTCGCGTCGAGGCCGGGAAACGCGGCGTACAGCGTGTTCGGAATTCGCCTGGCGCCCGCGCCGTGAACGACGAGCCCGGGGAAGCTTGCGCGCAGCGTCGCTTCGAGACGGTCGCGCATCGCCTGCAGGTGCGCGCTCCACGTTTCGAGGTGGGTCGACACCAGAGCCGCGGCCGCGCCGAGCGCGGCCGACAGCGCGATCGGCTCGGTCCCCGAGCGGCGGTCGCCTTGATGGCCGGCGCCGACCATCCACGGCGCGAACGGCGTCCCGCGCCTCACGTACAGCGCTCCGATTCCTTGTGGGGCATAGACCTTGTGCCCGGCGAGCGACAGCAGGTCGACTCCCAGCTCGTCGACGTAGACCCGAATCTTTCCGAAAGTCTGCGCGGCATCACTGTGGAACGCGACGCCCTTCGATCGGGTCACGCGCGCGACCGCGGCGACCGGCTGGACGACACCGGTCTCGTTGTTGGCGTGCATCACCGAGACGAGCACGGTGTCGGGGCGGATCGCGGATTCCACCGCGCGCGCGTCGATCACACCGTCGGGATCGACCGGGATGCGCGTGATCCCCCAGCCGCGGCGCTCGAGGACCTGGCAGGCCTTCGCCACCGACGCGTGCTCGACGGCGGTGATGACGATGTGCCGCCCGCGATCGGCGAGCGAGCTGGCGACGCCGGCGATCGCAGCGTTGTTCGATTCGGTGCCGCCGCTCGTGAAGACGATCTCGTCCGGCTGCGCCCCGATCGAACCGGCGACCTCCGCGCGCGCGCGCTCGATCACGCTCCGCGCGGCGATCCCGTACGCGTGCGTCGAGAGCGCGTTGCCGTGAACGTCGCGAAGCACGCGCGCGAGCACGTCCTGCACCTCGGGGGCCACGGGTGTCGAGGCGTTGTAGTCGAGATAGATCGGTGACCGCATGGGGCGCTCCGTCGAAAGGCCCGATATTATTGCTCAACAGGGGGTCTTCATGAGCGATCCGGTCGTCGTTTCGTCGCGCACCGTCTACGAAGGCCGGGTCATCCGCGAGCTGTCGGTGCAGGAAGTCGCGCTTCCCAACGGCCACACGGTGACGCTCGAGCTGATCCGCCATCCGGGAGCGGTTGCCGTCGTTCCGGTCGATTCGCAAGGAAACGCGGTTCTCGTGCGCCAGTACCGGCACGCGACCGGCTCGTGGCTGCTCGAAGTGCCCGCCGGGAAGCTCGATCATCCCGGGGAGGCCCCGGAAGACTGCGCCCGCCGCGAGGTCGAAGAAGAGACCGGCTACCTCGCAGGGGATCTCGTCGCGCTCGGATGGATCTGGACGACGCCGGGCTTCACCAACGAGAAGATCTTTCTCTATCTCGCCCGGGACCTGACCGCCTCACGCTCGAATCTCCAGGACGACGAGGTCCTGACGGTCGAGCGCGTCCCGCTCGCGGAAGCGATACGCCTCGCGGAGGCGGGCGAGATCACCGACGGGAAGTCGGTCTGCGCCCTGCTCCGCGCGGCGGCAAGCCTCCGCTGACCCTTCAGTTCATCGCGATCGCGACGGCCGGCGACGACCCGGCGTGTCCGTCGCTCACCGGGAACCGGTACGTCGCGCCCTCCGGCCCCGCGACGCGGAAGCCGACCATCTCGAGACGGCCGGTGTCGTCGCGGCGGAACAGCGCCTCGCTCTCGGGCGCGGCCGCTTCCGCGCGGCTCTGGTGCGCGGTCATCATCCCCAGACATTCGCCGTTGACCCACACCTCGAGGATCGAGCGCGACGGCGTCAGCGACGACACGTTGTTCAGCGCGATCACGCCGGAGTCGTAGTCGTGGCTCCCGACCCGAAACGGCTCGTGAAGCCGGAATCGCACGTGCGGCTCCGCGGCAACCGCGGATCCGCTCACCAGCAATGCGGCGACGGCCATCCTCCCCACCCAACCGGATCTGCACATGACGTTCGCCTCCTCGCGTTGCGTCGTTTCGCTTTTCGATGATTTCGCGGGGAGGAAACAGCAACGGATGTGCCAGAGGCAAGGAATGCAAGGATGTAATCGGGCCCATCCCACCGAGGGAAGGAAACGCGGACCCCGGACGCGCGGGACGCGGACAACGCCGCGTAACCCGTAACCGCCGACCGACACATGTGTCGCCGACATCGTCGCCGTGTTCCAATTTTTTTCTAGGAGGATGGCCTAGAGGAGATGCGGAAGGATGTCCCTCAGATCGTTCGATCGCACGATCGCCGACGCCGCGGCTTCGAGCTCGGGGCTCTTCGGATTGAACGCGATCGAGAACCCCGCGAGCCGCGCGGCGGCGAGGTCGTTGGCGTGATCGCCGACGAACGCGCAGCGGGAGAGCGGGATGTCCTCGCGCAGGGCGATCGACCGGAGCGCGACGCCCTTGCCGTCCATGTCGAACGGCGTCGCGTGCCAGTGCGAGATGCGTCCGTCGTCGCCGAACACGATGCGGTTCGTGTACACCTCGTCGAAGGGGTGGTTCGGGAACAGCGTGTCGAGCAGGACGTCGAGAGTCCCGGAGATCACGGCCAGGCGCATCCCGCGACCCTTCAGCGTCTCGAGCGTCTCCCGCGCGCCGGGCACGAGCGTCAGCTCGCCGAAGCACCCCGTGATCTCGTCCCGCGTCGCGGCCGCATCGCGCCACGACTCGATGTCCATCGCGACCCACTCTTCATAGGAGAGGCGGCCCTTCTTGTAATCCTCCCAGCGGATGGCGTTCTGGTCGTCGCTTCCGGTGAACCGGCGGTTCAGGACCTCCCAGACGGTCTTGCCTTCCGGGTTGTGGACGAGCGTGCCGTCCACGTCGAAGGCGACGAGATCGAAGCGCCGGCTCACGAGCGCACGGGCGTCAGGCGCGCGAGCACGCTCTTGAAGGCGGGGGTCCCGGAGTCCTTGTCGATGCGTCGCGGGATGATCGCGTTCGCCTCGGGGTAGTACATCGCGAGGTTCCCGGGCGGGATGTCGATGAACGCGGCGGACACGCGCATCGAGCCGAGCTCCGTCCTGACCTCGACGACGTCGTCCTCGGCGACGCCGAGCCGCTCTCCGTCGGCGGCCGCCATCATGACGACGTCGCGGCGGGTCAGCCCGCGATAGAGATCCTCGTCTTCGTAGACGACGGTGTTGAACTGCCCCTCGCTGCGGAGGCTCATCAACCGGAACTCGCCGTTCGAAGGCGCGAACGACGGGAGCGGCGTGACCCGCGCCCGCGCGCGGCCCGACGGCGTCGGAAACGACGGCTCGTGGAACGTGCGGCCGGGGATCTGGAACTCGGTCTTCGTGGCGCCGATGCCGGCGAGCGCCTCGAAGCCGGGGACGACGGCCGCGATCGCGCGGCGGATGGAGTCGTGGTCCTTCATCGTCTCGAACGGGAACGGGCCCGGCGGCAGCACGCGCGCGGCGAGCGCACAGATCACCTCGACCTCGCTTCGCATGTCCGGGCCGGGCGCCGGGAACCCGCCCTCCGACAGCCGGACGAAGTTGAACATGCTCTCCTGCGTCGTCGACTGGCTCTCCTCGTCGCGGGCGAGCACGGGGAGCAGGACGTGGAAGCGCCCGCGGCCGTGCACGTGCCCTTCGTTCAGCTTCGTCGTGATGGCGCACGTCGTTCCGATCTTCTGGAGCGCGCGCGCGGCCCACGTGCGATCGGGGTTCGCGGCGAAGAGGTTCCCGCCGAGAAGGACGGCGACGCGCATCCGGCCGGCGTCGGCGGCTTCCATGGAGCGATAGGTGTCGAGGCCGGGAGTCGAAGCGGGAGGAATGCCGTAGTCCGATTCCATCCTCTTCGCGAATGCGTCCTTCAATGCGGGCGCGAACCCGACCGACCCGACGCCCTGAACGTTGCTGTGGCCGCGAACCGGGAGGAGCCCGCATCCCTCGCGGCCCACCCATCCGCGCGCCAGCGCAAGATTCGCGAGCGCGACGACGTTGTCGACGCCGTGCTCGTGATGCGTCAGGCCCATCGCCCAGAGGAACACGCCACGCCGGGCGTGAAGGAGCGCGGCGACCGTCCCGTCGACGTCGGCGCGCGACAGGCCGGTCGATTCGAGCAGCGTCTCCCACGGCGTCGCGCGGGCGTCCGCTTCGACGGCATCCCAGCCTTCGACGTGGTCCCTGACGAACTCGCGATCGACGCCGCCCCCCTCGATGACGCCCTTCACCAGCGCCTTGAACACCGCGATGTCCGACCCGACGTGCGGCTGCAAGTAGATGTCCGACACGTCGGAGCCGAAGAGGAGCGAGCCCGGGCGCGACGGGATTCGGAACCGCACGAGGCCCAGCTCCTTCACCGGGTTGATGACGATGACCGTCCCGCCGCGCTCGCGCAGCTCGACGAGCTTCGTGATCAGCCGCGGGTGGTTCGACGACGGATTGGCGCCCGCGACGATCGCGAGGTCGGCCTTGTCGAGATCCTCGAGGACGAGCGTCGACGTGCCGGTTCCGAACATCCGCGTGAGCGCGACGCCCGACGCCTGATGACAGTAGAACGAGCAATTGTTGATGTTGGCCGTGCCGTACGCGCGCCCCAGCGTCTGCATCAGGAACCCGGCCTCGTTCGACGACCGGCCCGACCCGTAAAAGAACACCTGGTCTCGCGGCGATTCGCGCAGGTCCGAGGCGACCCGGTCGAGCGCTTCGTCCCAGCCGATGCGCCTAAAGTGCGTGTCGCCGTCGCGCCACGCGACCGGGAACACGAGGCGCCCCGCCGCCTCGAGCTGCAGCGACGTCCACGATTCGAGATCGCGAATCGAGTTCCGCGCGAAGAACGACTCGTCGATCGGCGCCTGCATGTCGCCCGCCTGCGCCTGGAGCGATTTCTTGCAGACCTCGGGAAACGACCCGGCCTCGTTGACCATCCCGCCGCGCTGGCCGCCCATCCCGTATGCACAGGTCTTGCACGCGTTTCGAGAGCGCATGCGCTTGTAGAGCTTGAGGACCCCGCCGGCCTCGCGGCCCTTCTTCAGCGTGTACGCCAGCGCCGCGAATCCGCCGGCGGCCGAGACTCGGGGACGGGGCATCGGAGACCCTCCGGCAACAGTCTACCTACCGCCTCCGAATGACGGTCAATTCGTCAGGTAGGCGAACAGGTTGACGGTCACGGTCTTGTCGCTCGTGTTGTAGAAGTACGTGCGGTATCGGGGGAAGGCGACCGGCGCCCGCCTCGTATTCGACGCGAAGTACGGCGACGCCCCCGAGACGCCGGGGGCGGTCAGCTCTTCCGCGAACTGCATCACCCCCTTCTCCTCGAAAGCGTGCTGGATCGGCTCTTCGTCCGGCAGCAGAAAAACGCCGACGGTTCCCGTCCGGAACACCTCGCCCTTGGTCTGGCCCTGAAGGTCGAGCACCATGCTGGCGAACCCGTCGGTCTCGACGATGCCGCCCTGGATCAGCCGCACGGTATCCTTCGGGTTCACGGGCGGAACGACGATGTCACGCAGCGACGCCAGCTTCGCGAGCTTCACGGGCCCCTCGACGGAGACCGTTCCGTTGACGCTCCACACCTTCGGGAAATTGGTGACGAACACGCTCTGCACCTCCTGGGCGACGGTCCGCCCGGGCGGCGTGAGCACGAACAGCGCCACGGCCGCGAGGACGAGCGCGACGACTCCGAGCCTCTTCATGACGACCTCCGTGGGTTGCGGGATGCGGGCACGACAAGGGTACCCGCTCTCATGACGTCCCGGCGCCTTCCGGCAGCGTTCTATCGCCGCCCCGTGCTGACGGTGGCCCGCGATCTCCTCGGGCGGACGCTGTGTCGCGAGTTGGCCGACGGCGCGATCTTGCGCGGCCGCATCGTCGAGGTCGAGGCGTACGACGGGCCGCGCGACCGTGCCAGCCACGCGTTCCGCGGACTGACCGCGCGGAACAAATGGATGTTCGAGCCCGGCGGCCTCGCGTACGTCTTTCTCGTCTATGGGATGCACCACTGCCTGAACGTCGTGACGGGCCTCGCCGGCGATCCCACCGCCGTCCTGCTCCGCGCGACGGAGTCGCCGAATCACGCATCCGCCTCGGGGCCGGGGCGATTGACGAAGGCGTTTGCGGTCGATCGCGCCCTCGACGGTTCGTCGTTTCTCCGCGGGCCGCTGTGGCTCGAAGCGGGGTCGCCGGTCGCCGATCGCGCGGTGCGGCGGACGCCGCGGATCGGCGTCGACTATGCCGGCGCGTGGGCGCTCAAGCGCTATCGGTTCATAGTTCGTCGGCATCCGGATGTTTCGGGGCCGGCGAAGCTGCGTTAGGCGGCCGGGTTCAGCCTTAGGCTTTATAAGAAAAAGGGGACTGTCCCCTATAACCCCTTTGTCACCGGCGCCGCGATAGATTCTCCGGATGTCGATCGTCCTCGATCAGATCACCAAGCGGATCGATCACCACGCGATCGTCAACCAGGTCTCGCTCGAGATCGGGGACGGTGAGCTGCTCGTGCTGCTCGGGCCGTCCGGCAGCGGCAAGAGCACGATCCTCCGGATGATCGCGGGGCTGACGCCGTGCGATCACGGCCGCGTGATCTTGCACGGGCGCGACGTCACGGAGCTGGCACCGCAGAAGCGCGGGGTCGGGATCGTGTTCCAGAACTACGCGCTGTTCCGGAACATGACGATCGCGGAGAACATCGAGTTCGCGCTGAAGGTCCGCGGGACGGCGAAGTCGAAGCGCAACGAGCGGCGCGAGGAGCTGCTCGAGCTCGTCGATCTCGCGGGGCTGGCGGCGCGGATGCCGGATCAGCTTTCGGGCGGGCAGCAGCAGCGCGTGGCGCTGGCGCGGGCGCTCGCGCACCGGCCGGAGGTGCTGCTGCTCGACGAGCCGTTCGGCGCGCTCGACGCGAAGATTCGCGCCGATCTGCGGCGCGCGGTGCATCGCATCCAGCGCGAGCTGGGCGTCGCGACGATCTTCGTGACGCACGACCAAGAAGAGGCGTTCGAGGTGGCCGACCGGATCGGCGTGCTCCACGAGGGGCGCCTGCTCGAGGTCGGGCCGCCGCACGAGCTGTACGCGCGGCCGCGGACCGAGTTCGTCGCCCGGTTTCTCGGCGCGGCGAACCTGATCGTCGGGATCAACGAGCCGCAGGGCGTGCGGATCGGACCGTGCCTGTTCCCGCTGCGCACCAAGGGCGCCGTGCGGGACGACGCGGGTCGCGTGCAGGTGCTGTTCCGGCCGGAGGACGTCGCGGTCAAGGACGATCCCGAGGCGCTCGAATGGCCGATGCTCGGCAAGGCGGTCGTGGAAGAGAACGCGTATTTCGGCTCGATCGAAAAGCTGCGCCTCCGGATCCCTGAGATCACCGGTGTGCGCACGATCGCGCCGCCACCGGTGTTCGGCGAGGAGGGGATCGTCGTCGAGGCGAGCCGGTCGCAGCACCAGGCGCGCCGCTATCCGCTGGCGCAGGGCGAGACGGCGTGGGTCGGGCTTCGGCGGATTCATGCGCTGCCGCATCCCGGCCTGAGGCTCCTCGCCGTCGCGGGTCCCGACGTGGGCGATGCCTCGGCGATCGTGCAGTCCGTGGCGCTCGCGGATCACGCGGACGCGCGGTTGACGGTGCTGACGTCGGAGGAGACAAGCGCGGCCGGGCCGGCCGGCATCGAGACGCGGCGGCTCGTGGGGGACCTCGAGGACGCGATCGGCCACGAAGCCGAGCGCGATCCGGTCGATCTCGTGGTCGTCGCCCCGGCAGCGGATCGGGCGCCGCAGGTCGTGGCCGCGGCGATGCGGGGGAGCAGCAGCCACGTCCTCGTCCTCCGAGACGGATCGGAATCGTTCGCACGCGCCCTCCTGTGTGTCGCCGGCGGCGAGCAGGGCAAGGTCGACGTGCTGTTCGCGAGCCGGCTTCTGCGTCATTTCGGAACCGAGGTGACCGTGCTCATCGTCGTGCCGGGCGAGCGGCGCGACGGCGCGGCCGCGGCGCAGGCGGAGCGGTTCGTGGCCGCCGGCGTGAAGACGCTTCTCGCGTCGGGCGTCAAGGCGACGACCGCCGTGCTGCACGGGGAGCCGCTGTCGAGGATCGAGCACGAGGTCCGGCGCGGCGGCTACGGCCTCGTCGTCGTCGGCTCGCCGCCGCGCAGCGCCGAGGCGACCGGGACGATCGGAGGGATGGTCGGGAGGCTGCTCGAGTCCGAATCCATGCCGTCCGTTCTCGTCGTCCGGTCCGCGCCGTGACCGGGGAAAGGTGCCGTCGATGACGCGACGCTTCGAATCTCGATTCGCGCTCGTGCTTCTCTTCGTTTCGTGGGTTGCGACCGCGCCGGCCGACGCGAAGAAGGTGACGATTCTCAACGTCTCGTACGACCCGACGCGCGAGCTGTACCAGGACGTCAATACCGCGTTCGCGGCCGACTGGAAGGTGAAGACCGGGGACGAACTCACCGTCCAGCAATCGCACGGCGGATCCGGGAAGCAGGCGCGCGCGGTGACCGAAGGGCTGGAGGCCGACGTCGTGACGCTGGCGCTCGCGTACGACATCGACGCGTTGGCGGAGGCCGGGCTCGTCGCGCCCGATTGGCAGAAGCGGCTTCCCGAGAACAGCTGCCCGTACACCTCGACGATCGTGTTCCTCGTGCGCAAGGGGAATCCGAAGGGGATCAAGGACTGGCCCGATCTCGTCAAGCCCAATATCCAGGTCGTGATGCCCAATCCCAAGACGTCGGGCGGCGCGCGATGGAACTACCTCGCGGCCTGGGGATACGCGCTCAGCGCGAACGGCAACGATCCCGCGAAGGCCAAGGAGTTCGTCGGCCGCCTCTACAAGAACGTCCCCGTGCTCGACACGGGGGCGCGCGGATCGACCGTGACGTTCGTCGAGCGCGGGATCGGCGACGTGCTCGTGACCTGGGAGAACGAGGCCCTGCTCGCGATGCGCGAGCTGGGGAAGGACAAGTTCGAGTTGGTCGCGCCCAGGGTGTCGATCCTCGCCGAGCCGCCGGTCGCCGTCGTGGACAAGCTCTCGGCGAAGCACGGGACCCAGGACGTCGCCGCCGCATACCTGAAGTTCCTGTATTCCGACAAGGGACAGGAGCTGGCCGCGCTGCACTACTTCCGGCCGCGAAACGCCGCGATCGCGCAGAAGTTCGCGAGCCAGTTCCCGAAGATCGAGACGTTCACGATCGACAAGGTCTTCGGCGGCTGGAGCCGGGCGCAGAAAGCGCACTTCGCCGACGGCGGAGTCTTCGACCAGATATTCGGAGCTGCGCGGTGACTCCGGCGGAGCGCCGCGTCCTTCCGGGCTTTCGCCCCGCGATCTCGCTCACGGTCGGCTACGTGTCGCTGCTCATCTTGATCCCCCTGGCGACGCTCGTCCTGAAATCCGCGTCGCTCGGTCCGGCGGCCTTCTGGGCGGCGGTGTCCTCGCCCAGGGCGCTGGCGGCGTATCGCCTCAGCCTGGGAACGGCGTTCGTGGCAGCGTCGATCAACGTCGTCTTCGGGATGCTCGTCGCTTGGGTCCTCGTGCGCTACGAGTTTCCCGGGAAGCGCTTCGTGGACGCGGTCGTCGATCTTCCGTTGGCGCTTCCGACCGCGGTCGCCGGCATCGCGCTGACGTCTCTCTACTCCGAGCACGGCTGGATCGGAGAGCGGCTGGCCCCGTACGGGATCAAGGTCGCTTACACGCCCCTGGGGATCGTCGTCGCACTGACGTTCATCGGATTGCCGTTCGTCGTGCGGACGGTGCAGCCGGTCCTCGAGGCCCTCGAGCCCGAGGTCGAGGACGCGGCGGCGGTCCTGGGAGCCGGGCGTCTTTCGACCGTCGTGCGCGTCGTCCTTCCGGGCGTGCTGCCGGCGGTCTTCACGGGGTTCGGGCTGGCTTTCGCCCGGGGCCTGGGCGAGTACGGATCGGTCGTCTTCATCGCGGGCAACATGCCGATGGTCTCGGAGATCACCCCGCTCCTCATCATGATCAAGCTCGAGCAATTCGATTACGCCGGCGCCACCGCGGTCGCGCTCGTCTTTCTCGTTGTGTCGTTCGCCGCCCTCTTCGGCATCAACGCGCTCGTGCGCCGCGGCGCGGCGCGGCTCCGGAGGGCCGGGGCGTGACGGGGGCGAACGGACGACGGGCGGAGCACCGCAACGAGCCGCGCGCGGTCCGCGTCGTGCTCATCGGCGCGGCCTTCGCGTTCCTCGCGCTGTTTCTCTTCCTTCCTCTCGTCGCCGTGTTCGCGAAGGCGTTCGAGAAGGGCATCGCGGCGTACGGGGCGGCGGTCGTCGACCCCACGGCGCGGTCGGCGATCGGGCTCACGCTGCTCGTGGCGGCGATCGTCGTCCCGATCAACGTGGTCTTCGGGATCGCGGCCGGCTGGGCGATCGCGAAGTTCGACTTCCCGGGGCGGGGGCTGCTGACGACGATCATCGACGCGCCCTTCGCGGTGTCGCCCGTGGTGTCGGGCATGGTGTTCGTGCTGCTGTTCGGCGCCCACGGCCTGCTCGGTCCCTGGCTTTCCGCGCACGACGTGAAGATCGTGTTCGCGATTCCCGGCGTCATCATCGCCACGCTGTTCGTCACGAGCCCCTTCGTCGCCCGGGAGCTGATCCCGCTAATGGAGAGCCAGCGGAATGAAGAGGAGGAAGCCGCCCTCACGCTCGGCGCGGGCGGCTGGCGGACGTTCTTCCACATCAGCCTGCCGAAGATCCGGTGGGGACTGCTCTACGGCGTCGTCCTGTGCAATGCGCGGGCGATGGGGGAGTTCGGGGCGGTGTCGGTCGTGTCCGGGCACATCCGCGGGCTGACCAACACGATCCCGCTGCACGTCGAGATCCTCTACAACGAGTATCAATTCTCGGCGGCCTTCGCGGTGGCGTCGCTCCTGTCCCTGGTCGCGATCGCCACGCTCGTCATCAAGTCGGTCGTCGAACGGAGGGTCCGGCCTCGAGCGTGAGGCTGGTAGCATGACGCCATGCGGCGATCGAGCCTCGGCCTCGTCCTGATCGCTCTCAACGTCTCGCTCGCCCTCGTCGCCGTGGCGGGCCTGGCGTTTGCCGCGGCGGCGCTGCTGCGACGATTCACCGACGAGCAGGCGCTCGAGCGCGTTCGCGTCGCCGCCGCCAGCGCCGAGCGAGGCATCGCGTCCCAGGCCGAGACCGTCGCGTCGATGGCGAGCTTGCTGGCCGATCGAGCAGCGCCCGCCGACCGGGCCCGCGACTTCGAGCGGTTTCGGGTGACCTCGGGGCTGACCGGCTGCGCCGTCATCCACGCCGGGCGCGTCATCGCATCGGCCGGGACCGCGGCGGATTGGACCGATCTGGCGCGCGGCACGAAGGCGCCGGGCTATGCGCTCGCGACGTCGCCGTCGGGCTCGCTCGAGATCGCGTCCGCCTCGCCGTTCACGGACGATGCGTCCTTCATCGCGGTCGCATCGAAGTCGCTCGATGCGTCGTTCGCCTCGCGCCTGAGCGAGGAGATCGGAGCCACCGCGCGCATCGTCGACGCGAGGAGCGGCATCGGCGATCTCGGCGACCCGAAGCTGCCGCTGCGCGCGCGTCAGCTCCACGAGGGCCCTCCCGAAGCGCGCCGGCTCGATGCGCTCGCGGTCTATGCCACGGTCCGCGCGCTCAAAGGGGCCGACGGAAAGGTCGCGGGGTTCCTCGAGACGGAGCTTCCGACCTCGCCGGCGCGCGAGGCGCGGTTGAAGCTGGTGCGGCGGCTCGCGGTGCTCGCGATCGTGATCGGCGGCATCGCGGCGCTCGCGTCGATCGTCGTGGCGCGGCGGATCGCGGAGCCGCTCACGCGTCTGACCGAGGCCGCCGCCCGCATCGGCGGAGGAGATCTGGCGACGCCCGTGGACACCGCCGGCCTCGCCGAGATCGGCCGCCTCGGTGCGTCGATGGACGAGATGCGCCGGAAGCTCAAGCGCCTGACGGCGGACCTCGAATCGCAGAAGGCCGAGGCGAAGGCGATGATCGACGGCATCGTCGAGGGCGTGTTCGTGGTCGACGGCGACCGGCGGATCGTCCGGATGAACGAGCAGGCGGCGACCGGGCTCGGGCTGGCCCCGCGGCAGGCCATCGGAAAGTTCTGCGGCGACGTCCTCCGGCCCGAGCCCGTGAACGGCGTGCGGCCCTGCGAGGAGAACTGCCCGATCCTCGACGCGCGTTTCCGGGGCGAGGCGCGCGCGACGGAGCATCTCGCCCTGGCGGACGGAAGGCGAAAGACGATGGTCGTGACGAGTTCGGTCTCGGGCGGCGAGAGGCAGGTTCAGCTCTTGCGCGACGAGACCGAGGTCGAGGCCGCGCGCCGGCTGCGCGACGCCGTCCTCGCGAACATCTCCCACGAATTCAAGACGCCGCTCGCGGCGCAGCTCGCATCGCTCGAGCTGCTGCTGTCGCGGCTGCCGTCGCTTTCGCCCGAAGAGACGCGGCGTCTCATCGTGTCGCTCCAGCGGGGCGCGCTGCGGCTGACGCAGCTCATCGACAACCTGCTCGAGAGCGTGCGCATCGAAGCGGGGCGCGCGAGCCTGCGCCGCCAGCCCGTTCACCTGGACGAGGTCGTCGAGGAGGCGGTCGAGATGGTCCGGCCGCTGGCCGAGCAGCGGGGCCAGACCATCGACGTCGAGCTGCCGCACCCGCTCCCCGTCGTCGCAGGCGACGGCCCGAGGCTCGTGCAGATCTTCGTCAATCTTCTGGCGAACGCCGGGAAGTTCGCGCCCGATGGGACGACGATCCGCGTCGGCGGCGACGTCGGGGTCGACCGCGTGAGCCTCTACGTCGAGGACGAAGGACCCGGATGGTCGGATGACGTCGAGCCCCAGATGTTCGAGCCGTTCGTGCGGTCGATGGGGGACGAGCCCGAATCCTCCGGTGTCGGGCTCGGCCTGTACATCGCGAAATCGATCGTCGAGCGGCACGGCGGGGCGATCGACGCGCGCTCGCGCAGCGGCAAGACGCGGGTCGCCGTGAAGCTTCCGCTCGGCGGAGCCGCGTGACGATCCTCGTCGTCGACGACGACCGAGAGCTGCGCGAGCTGATCGGATTCGTGCTGCGCGACGGCGGCTACACGATCGTCGAGGCCGCGGACGGCCCGGCGGCGGTCGCGCGCCATGCGGCCGACGACCCCGACCTCGTGATCCTCGACGTCAACTTGCCCGGCTACGACGGGTTCGAGGTTTGCCGCAGGATCCGCGAACGGTCGGCGACCCCCGTGATGATGCTCACCGTGCGCGGCGAGGAAGCCGACGTCGTGCGCGGGCTGGACCTCGGTGCGGACGACTATCTGCCGAAGCCGTTCAGTCCGCGCACGCTCTTGGCGCGAGTCCGCGCGCTGCTGCGTCGCGCCGCGTCGGACCCTCCCGCGGCGGTCGGGACGGGAGCGATCGTGCTCGATCCGGACATGCAGACGGCGGCCGTGTCGGGCGCCGCGCCGATTCGTCTGACGACGCTCGAGTTCCGGCTGCTCCAGCTTATGGTCACCACGCCGAACCGGACCGTCGGACCGGAGAAGCTCCTGCGCCACGTCTGGGGCCACCGCTCGACGATCGATCGCCAGATCTTGAAGCAGCTCGTCCATCGGGTCCGACAGAAGATAGAGGCGGACCCGTCGGACCCGCGCTATCTGAAAACCGTCCCCGGCGTCGGCTATCGCCTCGAGGCGTAGGGCGACATTCAAACTTTTGATAGGGGACACTCCCTTTTTCCACTCAAAAGACAAATAGGGGACAGTCCCCTTTTTCTTATAAAGCTTCCGGAGTGCGAAGCTTAATAAGAAAAAGGGGACTGTCCCCTGACGATGCGGCCGCTGCGCAGCATCCACAGCTCGGC
>CAZYHZ010000041.1:0-12218 GCA_964647625.1 uncultured Acidobacteriota bacterium | reverse complement strand
AAAAAGGGGACTGTCCCCTGACGATGCGGCCGCTGCGCAGCATCCACAGCTCGGCGCGAACGCGGATGTCCGGGAACGCGCGGGAGAGTGCGCGCGCGTAGATCGAAAGCTGGGCTCGATGGCGGTCGGCGGCGCCGTCGTCTTCGGCGTCGGTCTTGAAGTCTGCGACGACGAGCGTTCCGTCGGCATCGCGATAGAGCAGGTCGATCGTGCCGCGCCAGGCGGCTTCGGACTCGCCGAACAGCAGTGGGACCTCGCGTCCGACGACGTCGAGCGTTCGCAGTCGCTCGCGGAGCGCGGCGGCGGCGCGGGAATCGAGAATGGACGCGGCTTCCGCTGCGGCGCGGCCGCGGGCTTCCATGTCGACGCCGGCAAGCCGCGCGTGAACGATTCTCCCCACCTGGCGCGCGAGCGCGGGATCGAGGGCGCCGGCAACGTGGGGCGCGTCGTACTCGTCGGCCAGGCTGGGGGAGCGTAGGGCCGGCGTCGCCCGTTGAACCGCGGCGCGGGCGGCCGACTCGAACGCCGCCCCGGCTTCGCTCGGGGTGGAGGGCGCGGGCGATCGTCCCGTCGCCGACGCTGCCGGAGCGATGGCGCGGCGTGTGACGCCGTCCGTCCAGCCGGCGATCGCCTTGCTCCACGGCGTGTTCTGCCTCCCGCCCCCGAGCACGATCAGACGGTCGCGCGCGCGCGTGAGCGCGACGTACAGAAGCCGCGTCTCCTCGGCGGCCTCGTGTGGCGCCTCATCGAGCGACAGCGCGATCGCCGCCGAGCTGCGGAACGACCCGGTCTCGAGAACGATGTGGTCGCCGTCGCCGGTCGGAACGGTGCCGACCTTGATCTTCCTGTGTTGCCGTCCTCTTCTTTCGGCCGCGGTGTCCGCGAGGATGACGACTTTCGCTTCGAGCCCCTTCGCTTTGTGGATCGTCATCACGCGGATGGCGTCGTGGTCTTCATCCGCCAGCGGCGAATCGCCCTCGTCCTCGGCTTCGAACCCTTCTTCCAGCGCATCGAGCGTCTCGACGAGGCTGCGCCGTCCGTCCCGGGCGATCTCACTGGCACCCCGGAGGAGCTTCTCGAGATTCGCGAGGCGCTGCGCCCCCTGGAACGCCAGCGCCGACAGCGCGAGCATCCCCGAAGCTTCGAGGACGTATCGGATGGCCGCATCGACCGGAAGGTCCGCGGCCTTCTCGCGTAGCTCGACGAGCCGCGCGTCGGCCGCCGCAAGTGCCGGCCTCTCGCCGGAAGCCCCCGTCGCTTCGGAGAACAGCTCGGTGTCCGGCACGCCTCCCGCGGGTGAGCGCCGGTACGCGAGCCGCGCCACCTCGTCCTCCGGATCCGCGACCGCGCGCAGGACGGCCATCGCCTGAACGATCTCCGTGCGTAGGACGAAATCGCGGCCGCCGCTGACGACGAACGGGATCGACGCGTCGAGCAGCGCTCGCAAATACGGCACGATCGAGGAGAAGCCGCGAAACAGGACGAGCACGTCCTTGTAGCCGCACGTTCCGTTGCCGACGAGCGCCGCGATTTCGGACGCGATGATCTGTCCCTCGACCCGCCGGCGCTCGTCGGCGAGCGTTTTCGGAGCGATGGCGGGTGTCCACACCTCGACTCCGCTGCCGTCGACCGCGGCCCGCTCCGCGTCGATCGGCTCGTAGGGGGGCAGGAAATCCGATGTGGTCCAAACGGCCGGAGACGAAAAGACGGCGTTGATCGGTCGCACCACGGAGGGGAGCGAACGAAAGTTCGAGCTGAGCGCGAGCTGCCGCCCGCCCTGCTCGACGACGTGGCGCACCGACCTCTGGTAAGCCGCGAAGTCGGCGCCTCGAAAACGGTAGATCGACTGCTTCGCGTCCCCCACGATGAACAGGCGGCCGGGAACCAAGTGTGTGGCGAAAGGGTCCGCGGCCGCGTCCTCGAGCGGCTCGGCGAGGAAGAAGATGATCTCGTACTGGATCGGGTCGGTATCCTGGAATTCGTCGACGAGGATCGAACGGAACCGGCGCTTCACGATCGCGCGCACGCGGGGGTCGTCGCGGAGCAAATCGCGCGTCCGGACCAGGAGGCCGTCGAAATCAACGAGTCCCGCGCGGATGCAGCGCGACCGCAGCCTGCGCACGAACGGGATCAGCGCATCGAACAGATCGCTCTCGACGTCGGGGGCGTGATCGAGCAGTCCCTCGAGGAACGGCCACGCGCGACCCTCGAGCGCCTCGAGCGTCGCCGCGTCGGTGTCAGAGACCTTCTTCGTGCGCACGCTGCTCATGTCGCGGGAGAGGCGCTTCGCGCTCTCGATCGCGGCACGCGCCGCGGCCGGGCCGTCGTCGGCGAATGCGGCGAGGGCCCGGGCGGCTTCCGTCAGCCATTCGCGCGGCGCGTCGGTCAATCCGGCGACGCGGGCCATCGTGTCGTCGATCTCCGAGGAGAGCTGGCGCGCCGGTTCGCGCCATGCCGCATGAAGGTCGAACGGTCGCGGCGTCCCTGTGAGCGCGTCCTCCGGGATCGCGCCGCCGCCGAGCGCCCGTCCGATTTCCCCCAGCGTGTCGAGGTCGAAGTGCCTGAGAAGTCGCGCCCACAGGACTGCGCGGCGCCCGTCCGGTCCCATCTCGTCGTCGAGAAAGGCGGTCCATTCCTCGAGGGCCTCACGTCGCCCGCGGAGCCCCCGATCGATCGTGAATCCGGGCGCCAGGCCGGTCTCGAGCGGGTACTGCCGAAGAATCTGGGAACAGAATCCGTGAATCGTCGTGATGACGGCTCGGTCGAGCCCGCGCTCGGCTCGCTTTACGCGCTCGGCGATCTGCGGCGGCGAAACGCCCGCCGACTCGAGCCAAGTGAACGCGCGCGCGGCCGCGCCGGACGGCTCGACGTCTCGTCCTTCGGCGAGGTCGCCAAGCGCCGTGAGGCCGGCTGCGATTTTTTGCCGCAGCTCTCCGGCCGCCTTGTCCGTGAACGTGATCGCCGCCATGGCCGAAAGCGGCGCTTCGCCGGAGCCGATCGTGGCGAGGACGCGCTCGACGAGGAGTGTCGTCTTCCCGGTTCCGGCGCCGGCGGACACCACGAGGTTCCTCGAGAAGTCGGTCGCGGCCGCGGTTCTCCGCTCGTCGTCGGATGGACGCCGTGGCGCGGTCACGATGCGCCCTTTCGCACCGATGCGATCGACGGCTGCTTCGCATTCTTCGACCAGCAATCCCGGGCGTCGCGGTTGTCGTCGGCCCCCGATTCTCTGTACTCCGTCGGAGGGTGCGTGCGACGGCAGGCGGGCCGGTGGTCGCACCGGCGGCAGTGGTCGCCCGTCCGGAGCGGAAACCGTCCGTTGACCGCGAGATCCGCGGCCACGCGCAGGGTCTCCAGGACACCCTCACGCTCGTCGTCGGACTTGAAGCCCGGAAAAAACGCGGCCTCGGGATCGCCGTCGACTCCGACGCCGAGAAGCTCGACCGGGCCTCCGGACAGCAGCGAGTAGATCGGTACCTGAAGCGACCTGCCGGAGAGCATCGCCTTTGGAGCGATCCGGTCGCGGAGGTTCCGTCCCGTCTTGTAGTCGGACACGACCGGAGCAGGTCCACCCTCGAGCACGCGATCGAACCGCGCGCGGACGGCGATCCCGCTCGGTCCGCCGGGGATGGGATCCGCGATCTTGGATTCGAGCTCCTTCGGCACGAGCCCATCGGTCTTCAGCCGGGTCAGGTCGTCGCGCAAGAAATCGCCGAGCCGGGCAAGCCAGGCCTCGCGCTCGATGCGCAGAAGGACCGGAAAGCGCTCGGATCGCTCGGCGCTTTCGGTGGCGGACATCTCCGTCCAGGCGTCCCGGAGGAGACGCCGGGCGCGCTCGATGCGCTCCCCGAGCCCGAGCTTTTCGAAGGCCCCTTCGTCGCGCAATTGCCTGAAGACGATCTCCAAGATCTTGTGAATCCGCTCGCCGACCCTGCGCGGGTCTTCCAGGAGCCCGGCATCGGGCGGCTCGGGCGGACGAACCCTCAGCACGTCGGCGAAGAAATGCTGGAGCGGGCAGCGGCCGAGCCGCTCGAGCGCCGACGCGGAGATCGAATCGTCGAGCGCGCGAACGCCGATCCGTCCGTCGTATCGCCCTGGGGCGATCTCGAACGATTCGGTCGCGCCGACGAGCGCGATCCCGTGGGTCAGCTCGGGTCGCAGCAGCCGGAGAGCCGCCTCGGCGTCCTCCTCGGACGCGGCCGACAGCGCCGCGAGCATCGTCTCGTCGCGGGGATCGAGAATCGCCGGCGTGCGCGCCCATGCGGCGAGGCGGGCGAGCGGGTGAGACGGGAGCACGCGATCGCCGTCATGCGCTTCGATCGCGGAGAGAGCCAAAGAGGGGGTCGACGGACGCCCCGCCTCGTCCGCGCGCTGCCACGACACGTGGATCCTCTTCCGCGCGGAACCGAGCACCATCGCGAGGAGCAGCCGCTCCTCTCCATCGCTCTCGGAGGCGATCGGAAGGGGCCTGCCGGTCGCCTCTCGGAGGCGGATGCGCGCCGCATCGGAGAGGAACGGGTCTTCCGGCGCGATCCGCGGGAACACTCCGGCGTTCATGCCGATGAGGTGCACGTGCCCGAACGTCAGCCCTCGCGCCTGCATGGCGTCGAGCACGTGGATGCCGCCGATCCCCGCTCCCGCCGGCGCGATCGTCGCGGCGTCCACGCGGGCCGAAAGCCACTCGCGCGCTTCGCTTTCATCGACGAGGCGGTCGTCGCCCAGGATCCGCTCGATGCCGCTCATCGATTCGAGCCGGAGCGCGAAGGCGTCGGGGACGGCATCGGCGGACCGCACGGCGAATTCGCTCGCGTGCTCGCTCCATCGTCTCCGGGCGGTCCCGGGCTCGCCGTCGATCGCGTGGAGAGACGCGCGCACCGCCGGATCGCGGCGAAGCGGCTGAGCGTAGGACGTCTGCCACTCGAGCGGATGATCCTGGAAGAGCGCATCCAGCGCCGGCGTGTACGGCGCGAACGAACGCGCGACGATCGCGACGTCGGCCGGCGCCGCGCCGGCCCCGACGGCTGCCAGAGCTTCGTAGACCGCCGCCTTGAGCTCCGCGGCTGCACCTTGCGCGCTCAGCCGGTAGGGCGGCGCAGGCGCGTGCGTGCGATCGAGGGCGGTGATCGATGCGGCCGGGTCGATCGCGTGCGCGCGGCCGATCCCGAACTCGCCGGAGATCTCCTCCACGCCGGCGGGAAGCAGGAAGTCGACCTCGCGGCCGCGATCGAGCGCGCGGACGATCTCGGTGCGGACGCCGATCAGGTCGTAGGCTCCGTGATGGAAGACGGCGTCGAAGCTCGCCCCGAACGCCGCCGCGGCCGGAGCCGCCGCGAGTGCCGACCCCGCGTCGTCGGCCGCTGCCCCCGCGCGCACGATCTCATCGAGCGCCTGCGACCATCTCGCATACAGCGACACAACCTCCGGCGCTTCCGGCCCGACGATCTCGGAGACCGTCTCGACGGGGAGACCGGCCTCGCGAAGATCGTCGAGGGTCTCGCGCAACGCGCTTCCCGCCTGCGGCCGGCTCCGCGCGAAATCCCGCAAGGCGCCGGGCGGGGCCCGATGGAGGACGCGCTCGAACAGGCCGGCGGCCAGATCCTCGTCGAGCGGCAACGGGGCGGGCTTGCCGGCGGACTCGAGGACGATTCGGGGCAGCGCGCGATGATGGACGACGAGCACGCCAAGCAGCGCGCCGAACCGCCCGATCAGCCGGTGGGCCAGGTGGTCCGCAAGGCGAGCGCTCGGCACGACGACGAGCACCCGCGCCCAGGGGTCGGCGCCTTTCAGCGCCCCGATCCGGTCCAGAAGCTCGTCTTCGAGCGCCGCAGGGGAGGCGTGGGCGAGAATTCGCAAGAACGAAGCATAATCCAACGCTGAAGGAGCGACGACGTGTTCGAGATCGCCAAACCGTTCCTCCTGTCGCTGGCGCTGGGGCTCATGGTCGGCATCGAACGTGAGCGCGCGTTCAAGGGCACGGACCACGCGATCCCGTTCGGCGCGAGGACGTTTTCCCTGATCGCGCTGTTCGGCGCGCTGGCGGCCCACCTCGGAAGCCCGGGGTTCGCGTTCGTCGCGGCCGCGTTCGTTGCGGCGATCGCGGTCGCCGCGTACGTGCGGCCCGTCGAGGGTGGGCGCGACGTGGGAACGACGACCGAGATCGCCGCGGTGATGACGTTCGGATTGGGATGGCTGGCGGTGAGCGAGCCGCAGCTCGCGGCGATGCTCGGGGTCATCGTCGTCGCGGTGCTCTGGCTGAAGGCGAAGATCCACGACTTCGCGCACAAGGGGCTGACCGATCAAGAGGTCAAGGCGGCGCTGATCTTCCTCGTGATCGCGCTCGTCGTGCTGCCGCTGCTCCCGAACGAACCGGTCGATCCGTGGGCCATCGTCAACCCCGCGAAGCTGTGGCTCCTGTTCGTCCTGATCGCGGGGCTGGGGTTCGCGGGCTACATCGCCGTGCGTGCGCTCGGGCCCGAACGGGGCCTGGCCGCGGCGGGCTTCTTCGCCGGGTTTGTCTCGTCCACCGCGGCCACGCTGACCCTGTCCAAGCGGGCGGCCTCCCAGCCGTCGTTCGCGGGCTCGCTCGCGACGGGGATCGTTCTTGCGAACGTCGCCTCGGCGATCGCTCAGCTGTTCATCGTGGGCATCGCGGATCGCAACCTCGTCCAGCGCGCCGGAATCATGCTCGGCGCGGCGATCGTCGTCGGCGCCGTCGCAGCCTTCGCGGCGGTGAAGTTCCTTTCGCGGGGACCCGAGACCGCTCCGGGCGCGGAGTTCGAGCTGTCGAATCCGCTGGAGTTGAAGTCCGCGTTCCTGATGGCGTCGGGGTTCGCCGTCGTGCTGGTGATCGCCGCGGTCGCCTCGCGGGCGTTCGGAGGATACGGGGCCATCGCGACGGCGGCGGTCGTCGGGACGACGGACGTCCACGCCGCCAGCCTGGCCACGGCCACGCTCTCCGCGGCCGGCAGCATCGAGCCCGGCCAGGCGCTCCTGGCGATCCTGCTCGCGTTCTTGGTCAACATGGTCGTGAAGCTGACGATGCTCGGGATCGTCGGCGGCCGCCGCTTGCTCGTCATCACGGCCCCGCCGCTCGCGGCGATGGCGATTGCGGCCGTTGCCGCGTACGTCCTCGCCGTTTGATCCGCACGTAAGCGTTTTTTCCCCGCTCCGTAAATCCAAAGACGCGTCCGGTCGCGTACCTCCCAGTGATGATTTCTAAGCGGCACCCGAAAGTGCCCAAAGGAGCCACTGTCATGAATGCTGAGACTCGGATCCGTCTGAAGGCGTCGCTGGCGGTCGCCGGCCTCGTCTTCGCCGGCGGCCTGGCGCTGGCCTCGAGCCATCGCGAGGCCCCCGCAATCACGAAAACGCCGAAAGTCGACGCAACCGATTTCTACGTCTTCAATAGCTACGAGTCGGGGCGCGACGCGTACGTCACCTTCGTCGCGGACTACATTCCGCTCCAGGACGCCTACGGCGGGCCGAACTACTTCGCCCTCGATTCGGACGCCATCTACGACATCAAGGTCGACAACAACGGCGACGCCAAGGAAGACCTGATCTTCCGCTTCAGGTTCCGCAACACCCGCAAGAACATCTCGCTCCCGATCGGCCCGGCGGGGAACCAGAAGACCGTCGCGATCCCGCTCATCCAAGCGGGTCCGATCGGCGTCGGCGACGCCTCGGCCTTGAACGTCGACGAATCGTACACGCTGACCGTGATCCACAAGGACGCGCAGAGCCACGAGCGTGAGGTCGGCCGCGCCAGCGACCACGCGACGGGCAACGATCAGTTCGTGAAGCCCGTGGACAACATCGGACAGAAGACGCTTCCGAACTACGACGCCTATGCGAACCAGTACATCTACACGATCGACATTCCCGGCTGCTCGGACACGGGCCGCGTGTTCGTCGGCCAGCGCAAGGACCCGTTCGTGGTCAACCTCGGGGAGACGTTCGACCTCGTCAACATCGCGGCCCCGATCGGCGCGATTCACGGCGGGCACGACGATCTCGCCGACAAGAACGTCACCGCGATGGTCCTCGAAGTGCCCAAGGCCTGTCTCGTCTCCGGCCCGGCGAGCCCGATCTTCGGATCGTGGATCACCGCGAGCCTTCCGCACAGGGACGACAACAAGAAGGTGCGCGGGTTCGATCAGGTCTCGCGACTGTCGGCTCCGCTCGTCAACGAGGTCGTCATCGGCCTGAAGGACAAGGACAAGTTCAATGCGAGCGAGCCGAAAGACGACGTCCAGTTCCTCGATTACGTCACGCACCCGACGCTGCCCGCCCTGATCGAAATCCTGTTCGGTGCGGCCGGCGTGCGGGCCCCGACGCAGTTCCCGCGCACCGATCTCGTCGCCGCGTTCTTGACCGGCCTCGACGGCCTGAACAAGACGCGGACCCCGGCGGAGATGATGCGCTTGAACACCTCGATCGCGGCGAAGCCGGCGGCCGAGCAGAACAACCTGGGTGCTTTGGGCGGCGATCTCGCCGGGTTCCCCAACGGCCGGCGGCCGGGCGACGACGTCGTGGACATCGAGCTTCGTGTCGCGATGGGCGCGCTGCTTCCCGCGTCGTCGGCGCCGTCGGGATCGCTCGAGTTCACCGACGGGGCCTACGTCGATGCAAGCTTCTTCGACTCGACGTTCCCGTACTTGAAGACGCCGATCCCGGGCTCTCCGGGCGGAGCCGGTGCTCGGTAGCATGCGGATTCTCGTTCTCGCGGCGGCGCTCGTCTCAACGCAGGCGCTCGCCCACGATTTCTGGATCGAGCCGTCCGCTTTCACCCCCGCGGCCGGACAGCTCGTCCAGGTTCGTCTGAAGGTGGGCCAGCATCTCGAAGGCGAGACGCTGCCGCGAAACGAATCCCAGATCGAATCTTTTTCGATCGTCCGCGGCGCTTCGGTCTCACCGGTTCTCGGCGTCGACGGAGCCGACCCGGCCGGCATCCTGCGCCCCGCGACGGCGGGCGGCCTCGTCCTCGCGTACCGGAGCTTCCGGTCGCCGATCGCGCTCGATGCCGACAAATTCCGCGACTACCTCGCGCTCGAGGGGCTGCCGCCCGTGGCACCCGGCCCGGAGGTGTTCTCCCGCTGCGCGAAGGCGCTCTTGGCCGTGGGCGGCCTGGGTGCGCCCGGCTTCACCAAGCCGGTGGGGTTGACGCTCGAGCTGATCCCGGAGGTGGACCCAACGACGCTCGCCCCGGGCTCGCGCCTGCCGGTTCGCTTGCTCTACCGGGGGCTTCCGCTTCAAGGCGCGCTCGTCTTCGCGTTCGATGCGGTCGATCGCGAGCGGCCCCAGCAGGTGCGCTCGGATCGGGACGGCCGGGCGGTCTTCGAGCTCCCGCGCTCCGGGCCGTGGCTGATCAAGGCCGTCCACATGATCGCCGCGCCCCCGGATGCCGGGGCGGCGTGGGAGAGCTTCTGGGCTTCGCTGACGTTCGCGCTGCCGGGGCGAAGCGGTTAGATTACCTCCATGGTCACGGGGATGTTCGCGGCATGGGCGCTCGTGCTGGCGCTTCAAGACGCTCCCGTGTCGGCGGAGGCGGCGGCTACGGCACCTCCCGCGCCGAAGTCGGAGATCCTCGGGCGTTGGGCCGGCCGCTCGACCTGCACGAACGCCAAGGGCACCGAGTACTGCAAGGACGAATCGGTCGTCTACGAGTTCATCGACGTCCCGACGCAGCCCGCGACCGTCGCGATGCGTGCGTCGCGGATCGTCGACGATGCCGAGCTGCGCATGTACCAGCTCTACTTCACGTACCGGCCCGACACTCACGAGTGGTCCAGCGAGTTCACGCGTCCCAGCTTCCGCGGCGTCTGGGCGTACGCGGTCCACGGCGACGAGATGACGGGCACGGCCAAGGTCCTCCCCGACGGGACGGTCGTCCGGAACGTCAGCGTCAAGCGCGCGCCGAAGGAGCAGGCGAGAGCCCAATGACCGCCGCGCGGGGCGCGGTCGCGGCCGTGGGGACGCTCCTGCTCGGTGTCGTGATCGGCGAGATCGGCTTCCTCCGGTTCGCCTCGACCGCCGCCTCCGCCAACAACGCGGCGATGCTCGAGGTCGCGGCGCGCCAATCGAGCGGAGCGGCCGGAGGGCAAGACGTTACCGTCGCGGCCCCTGTGGCGATGACGATGCTTTCGGGAATCGTCTTCGCGCTGGCCACTCCGCTCGGTTGGCTGTCGTCGTATCTCACGCTGACCGGGCTCGTTCGGAGCGTCGCCGCCGCGGTCGGTGAGCAGCGGGGCGATCCGTTGATCGCCGCGGGGAAGGCGTTGGCCGGCCGATGGCGCCACCGTCGTGACCGGGCGCGTGTCGAGCGGGACCTCGCCGAGCGCGCCGGTCCGGAGGTGTCCGACCGGTTGGTGCGCGGAGCGCGGGTGGGGATCGACGGCGTCGATCTCGTGGTCGTCGCGTCGCGGCCGAAGCGGGAATGGACGAGCGGCACGGTCCTCGATTGCGGGGGGCGCTGGTACAGCGTGGGCGAGCCGAGCGAGCGGACGTTTCCCGTCGGCCTCCGAACCCTCTATCCGCTGTCCCCGATTCCGGAGGCGCAGGTGTTCCGTCGCATCGTGCGGTACGACCTCCCCAAGGTCATCGACTAGAATGACGTGATGCCCGCCACGCGCGTCACCTTAGGATCGACGGCGATCGCGCCATGTCGCCGCTGACCGACGCTCAGCGGTCGCAACTGCGCGACCGCGGGATCTCCGAGGCCGAACTCGAGCGGCAGCTCGCATCGATCGAAGCCCCGGCCTCCTATCTGCACCTGGAGCGCGCGTGCCGGATCGGAGACGGCATCGAAGCGATTCCAGAGCACCGCCGCAGCGAGCTGATCGCGGTGCACGACGAGGCGGCGCGGCAGGGCCGCTGCTCGAAGTTCGTCCCCGCATCGGGCGCGGCCACGCGCATGTTCCAGGACGTGCTCGCGGGCCAAGGGGTAGGGCCGCTGCTCGAAGGGCTTCACCGCCTGCCTTTCGCCGAGGCGCTGCGCGCGGAGCTGTCGTCGCGCGGGTCGGATCTCGATGCGCTGCGGCGCTCCGGCGCCGGCGAGGAGATTGCCGATGCCCTCCTCGGCACCGACGGGCTGGGCTACGCGGTGATGCCGAAGGGATTGATCCCGTTTCATCGGTATCCCGAGGGCGCTCGGACGGCGTTCGAGGAGCATTTGGTCGAGGCGGCCGAGGTCGTGCGGGACGCGAACGGAATCTGCCGCGTGCACTTCACCGTATCCGCCGAGCATCTCGCGGCGTTTCGCGCGCTCGTCGACCGCGTGCTCCCGCGGTTCGAGCGGGCGGCGGGCGCTCGATTCGAGCTGACGTTTTCGACACAGAAGCCTTCGACCGACACGGTCGCGGGCGCACCCGGCGGCGGACCGTTCGTGACCGAAGACGGCCGGCTCGTGCTGCGGCCGGGCGGCCACGGCGCCCTGCTTGCGAACCTCGGCGATCTTTCGGGAGATGTCGTGTTCGTCAAGAACATCGACAACGTGCAGCCCGACTCGCGGCGCAGCGACACCATCCGCTGGAAAAAGATCCTGGGCGGGCTCCTCGTCGAGCTTCAACGCACGATCCATCTGCACGTGGCGCGGCTTCGCGGATCGCAGGTCGACCCGGCCCATCGCGCGGAGGCGGAGGGGTTCGCGCGCGAGGTCTTGAAGATCGGCTCCGAAGGCGCCCCGCTGCTCGACGAGCTCGACCGCCCGATCCGGATCTGCGGCGTCGTGGCCAACACGGGCGAGCCGGGCGGGGGACCGTACTGGGTTCGTGACGGCGCGGGGCGCATGTCGCGGCAGATCGTCGAGCCGGGCCTCGTCGATCCCGCATCGTTATCGCAACGCGCGATGGTCAAGAAATCGACGCACTTCAATCCCGTCGATCTCGTCTGCGGGATGCTCGATGCGGCCGGGAGACCTTTCGACCTCGAGCGCTTCGTCGATCCGCGCGCCGTCATGGTCTCGAAGAAGAGCCATCAAGGGCGGGAGCTTCTCGCCCTCGAGCGCCCCGGCCTATGGAACGGCGCGATGTCCGGCTGGATCACGGTCTTCGTCGAGGTTCCGCTCTCGACGTTCACCCCGGTGAAGACGGTGATGGATCTGCTCCGCGCCGAGCATCAGTAGGGGACACTCCCTTTTTCCACCCAAAGGGAAATCAGAGCTTTCCAATTTTTGTCAGAGGGACAGTCCCCTTTTTCTTTCAAAGCTTCCGAACTCCGAAGCT
>CAZYHZ010000040.1:0-37797 GCA_964647625.1 uncultured Acidobacteriota bacterium | reverse complement strand
GCATCGTCTCGGGCGCCGCCCCGCTGCCCGTGCGCTCGGCGGCGGCCCGCGGCGCGCTCCCGCTGCCGCGCGCGGTGTTGACCCGCCTCTACCTCACGCTGCGCGAGGACCAAGACGACAACGTGCGCGCGGACGCCGCCGCGAGCCTCGCGGCGCTGACACCGGACGTGATCGGCGAGGTGCTGGGCGATCCGAACTGCGACGCCATCGTCCTGCGCCACTTCGCGGAGACCGCCGCGCGCGACGAGAAGCTCGCGGAGCGCATCGCGTTCCACGCGAACTCCGACGCGGCGACGCTCGCGGTCCTCGCGTCCCAGGGAAACGCGGCGGTGCTCGACCTGGTGCTGACCAACCAGCAGCGCCTCCTCTCGACGCCGGGCCTCGTCGACCGGCTGTCGGTGAATCCGGCGCTGCGCGCCGACCAGCGCGGGCGCCTGCTCGACCTGATCGACAAGTTCTTCCAGGGAGAGGCCGAGCGCTCGGTCGCAGCCTCCGGGACCGACGCGGAGATCCCCGAGACGATCGACGCGGAGCAGCTCGCGAAGATCCTCGAGATCGATGTCGGCGAGCTGTTCGCGGCCAGCGAGATCGTCGACGCCGAAGAGTTCGCGCAGCACGAAGACCCCGTCGTCCGCAGCGCGTTCAAGCGGATCCTGACGCTCAATACGGCCCAGAAGGCCATCCTGGCGATGAAGGGCGGCCGCGAGGAGCGGCTGATCCTGGTCCGGGACACGAACAAGGTCGTGTCGCTGTCGGTCCTCAAGAACCCCCGCCTGACCGAGACCGAGGTCGAGGGCATCGCCGCGATGCGCAACGTCTCGGACGAGATCCTGCGTCTGGTGGGCATCAACCGCGAGTGGTCGAAGAACTACGCCGTCACGCTCAACCTGGCGCGCAACCCGCGCACGCCGCCGTCCATCTCGACGAACTTCGTCTCGCGCCTCAACAACAAGGATCTCAAGATCCTCGGCGGCGACCGCAACGTTCCCGAGATCATCCGTAGAATGGCCAAGCGCACGTTCGAGCTGCGCACGCAAAAGGCGGCCATCTCTTTCCGGAAGAAGTGACGAAGGGGCCTCGATGCGCCATCTGAAGGAAGTCCGGAATCTCATGGGAAGCTACCATGTGAAATCCGGCATCTACCACTTCTATCGCAACGAGTTCAAACAGGCCGTCGACTTCTTCACGAGAGCGCTCAAGGACGACCCCGGGATCTCCGAGAGCGACCGGCGCACGGCCAATTACTTCCTGACGCAGACCTACATGCACTCCGCGGAGAGGTTCGCCGCCGCGGGAGATCTCGAAGGCGCCGCGCGTGAGTATCAGCGCGCCACGGAGATCTCACCGGGTTTCCCCGACATCCATTACAACCTGGGCCGCGCCTACGAGGGCCTGGACCGGCCCGACGACGCGATCGCCCAGTACCGGCTCGCGATCGCGAGCAACGCCCAGTACGATCACGCCCGCACGGCGCTCGCCTTCTGCCTCTTGCGGGCGGGACGCGACGACGAGGCGATCGACGCGTTCGGCGCGGCGCTCGCCCTGCGTATGCGGCGTCTGACGGAGCCGTACGAGAAGGGGCTTCAAAGATTGCGCGAAGGCATGGTGTCGGAAGCCGAGGAGTTCTTCCGCGAGGCGTTTCTGTCCGCTCCCAACAAGTTCGAAGGGCACTATCGGGCGGCGATCTCGCTCCTCCGGTCGGAACAGTTCGAAAAGGCCCTCGTGGAGCTGGACGAGGCAGTCGCGCTGGGGCCGAAGTACGCCGATCTCCACAATTTCCGGGGCGTCGCGCTGTGCGAGGTCGGGCGGGTCGAAGAGGGCATCGCGGCGTTCCGGCGCGCGGTGCAGCTCAATGCGGACAACGCCGTCGCGCTCCTCAACCTCGCGTTCGCGCACCTGCGGGCCGGTCAGTTCAAGGACGCGGAGAACATCCTCGTCGAGGTGCTCGAGCACGACCCGGCCCAGAGCGTGGCCCAGGCCAAGCTCGAGGAGCTGCGCACTGGCCGCGTGGCGGACACGCGGCGGACGACCGGACGGGGAACCGCGCGATGAAGCTCCGCGCATTCGGGCTCACCGACGTCGGGCGCCGCCGGGAATCGAACGAGGACGACTTCCTCCTCGATCCCGCGCACGGGCTCTTCGCGGTCGCGGACGGCATGGGGGGCCACGCCGCGGGAGAGGTCGCATCGCGCATGGCGATCGACACGCTGCGCGAGGTCGTGCGGCGCGAGGACGCGCGGGAGCGCCACTTGGGCGTCGAGGAGACGGCGGATTGGCTCCGGGACGCGGTGGTCGAAGCGAACCGGCGCATTTGCGATTCGATCCAGACGCACGAAGAGCAGCGCGGCATGGGCACGACTCTCGTCGCGCTCATTCACGCCGGCGGCGAAGCGGTCGTCGGACACGTCGGCGACAGCCGCCTCTACCGGCTCCGCGGCGACGGCCTCACGCGCATGACGAGCGACCACTCCTGGGTCAACGAGCAGGTCAAGCTGGGGCTGATGAACGACGATGCGGCACAGCGCCATCCCATGCGCAACATCGTCACCCGCGCGCTCGGCAGCAGGCCCGATGTGGCGGTCGACCTGACGAGCCTCGACATCGAGCTTTCCGACGTCTTCCTCCTGTGCTCGGACGGCCTCAACACCATGCTGTCCGACGCTCAGATCCAGGCCGTTTTGAGCGCCCACCGCCGTGAGCCGGAAGCCGCGTGCCGCGAGCTGATCCGGGAAGCCAACCGTCACGGCGGAGAGGACAACGTCACGGTCGTGGTTGCCTGCGTCACGGAAACCGCATAAACCGCGCCATTTCAACCATTTGACGTTGACGGTGGCGGGATCTGCCGTTATATTCCAACTTTGATGCTGAGGGGTTTTGTGTCTTCAAGGCGCAATAGCGTCCTGCACAGGGTCGTCGCTTCGGCGGCGCTCGGCATCGCCGTGTCGCCTTTGTGGGCCGCGACGGGCTCCCTCCTTCCCGACCTCGTGCCTACGCGCTCGTCGTCGCGATCGCAAGCGGCGGCGACGCTCGCAGCCGGCACCACCACGACGTGCCTGACACCGCAGGTGCAATCGATCCGCTCGGATCGACGGCACGGTTCGGCCGCCGAAAGACGCGCTATCGCGATCCTCGCCGCCGATGGCCTCGATCGAGTAGGCGGCGACGTCGACGGATTCGGATCGAAGCCGGGGGCCTCACGTCCGGCCGCGGTCGTCGATCGGGTCCAGGTCCTTGACGACTTTGCCCCGGCCGCGCGCGCCGATGCCTTGGACGATGCGTTCGCCGGCTTGGCCGCAGCGCAGCGTCTTCTCGTCGGACAGCTCGAGCTTCCGCCTCCCGGCCCCCTGGACCTCGTGCTGTCTCGCCTCGGATCGGCTGCCGACAGCGTCTCCGTGCCGGTCGCGGGCCGTAACCTGAGGACGCGGATCTTGCTCGATCCCGCGGGTCGAAGCAGCAACTCGATTCGCCGCGCCGCCGAGCACCAGTACGCTCACGCGGTTGCCGTGGCCGCGGGCCTCGATCCGTCGTGGGGCGAGGCGTTCGCCTCGTGGGCGACGCTCTCGATCGAAGGGAGCGCCGACGACCGTCTGATCGCGCTCATCGAGAGCAAGCTGGCGTCCGAGGGCGACGGCTTGGTCACACAAGATACGGATGCGGCCGCCGGCAACGCGGCGTGGTTCGAGTTCCTGAACGCCGCGTACGGGCCGACCGCCGTCAAGCTCGCCGTCGAAGAGCTCGGACGGGGCGGCTCCGATCAGGCGGCGCTCGACCGGGCCATGCGCCGGGCGACCGGCGATTCGATCGACGCCGCGCTCCGCGAGTTCCACGTCTGGTCGCTCCTGACCGGTCCGAGGGACGACGGGCGCCACTTCGGCTTCGCCCCGCGCCTGAGTGGGCCGGTCTTCGCGGCGACCGAAGATGCCCTCCCCGCGCTGTCCGTCCAGAACGAGCCGCCGGTCGGGCCCATGGGCCAGGCGGCGATCATGATCCGCCCCGACGAGCGCGCCGGCGGCGTGACGATCCGGTTCGAAGGCGACGTCGCATCCCGCTGGGGCGCCGACCTGCTTCTCGTGCACGACGACGGTCAGATGCGGCGCGTTGCCATGGCACTCGACGCCGAGAGCGCTGGAGAAGCGACCGTTCCCGTGCACGACGTGAAAGAGGCGATCCTTCTCGTGCGCAATCTCGATCCCGAGGGGCGTCCCGCTCGCCGGTATTCCTGGGCGGCGCAGTTCGAGCCGGGGTTCCCGACGGAGTTCGGACCGGTCGGCGTGCAGCCCGGCGATTCGGGAGGAGCGCTCGTCTCCTGGGAGACGGCCGGTGAGCGCCGGCTGCTCGGGTTCAACGTGCTGCGCACCCGCGCAGACCGCACAGAAGCGACGCGGCTCAACCCGGTGTGGATCCCCGCGGTCGGCGAGGACGGCGGTCCGGCCGCGTACTCGTTCGTCGACGCGACGGCCCGTCCCGGCGTCGTCTACCGGTACCGCATCGAGGCCGTCACGCGCGAAGGCCTTGCCGTGCTGTCCGAGCCCGTCCTGTCGTCTTCGACCCAATAGACTCAATAAAGGATGTCGCCGCCCCTCTCGCCAGAGCGTGCGTTCCAGGACGCGATCCGGCGCGCTGCCGAATCCTGCGGACTGGCCGTCGGGGACGTCCCGATCGCCTACCCACCGACGGCCGCGCAGGGTGACTTTGCGACTCCCGTGTGCTTCGATCTCGCGCGCACGGCAAGGCGGGCTCCGAAATTGCTCGCCGAATCCATCGCCGCCGCGTTCGTCCCGGGAAACGGCATCGTCCGGCTCGAAGCCGCGGGGAACGGCTACCTCAACGCCTTCCTCGATCGCCCTGCCTGCTTGCGCCAGTGGCTCGTCGCGCGGCCGGAGACCGGCGCCGCCGGCTCGGGCAAGTCGATCGTCGAGCATACGAACATCAACCCGAACAAGGCCGCTCACATCGGCCACCTGCGGAACGCCGTGCTGGGCGACACCCTCGTACGATTCCTGCGGAGACTGGGCCGGCGCGTCGAGGTGCAGAACTACATCGACGACACCGGCGTGCAGGTCGCGGACCTCGTCGTCGGGTTCCTGACGCTTCGAGGCGAAGGCCTCGACGCCGTGAAGGCGCGATACGACGATGCGGCGCTGCGCTCGCGCGGAGAGCGCTTCGACTACGTGGCGTGGGATCTCTACGCGGAGGTGACGCGCTGGTACGAGGGCGACGCCGAGCGGCTCAGAGAGCGGCAGGCCACTCTCCACTCCATGGAAGAGGGCCGCGATGCGACGGCCGCGCTCGCCGCGTTCGTGGCGGAGCGCATGGTGCGCCATCACCTCCGCACGATGGACCGCATCGGGGCCCGGTACGATCTCCTCCCGAAGGAAAGCGACATCCTGGCCCTGCACTTCTGGGCCGATGCGTTCGAGCTGCTGAAGGCCGCCGGGGCCGTCCATCGCCTCGACGCCGGCAAGAACGCCGGTTGCTGGGTAATGGATCTTCCCTGCGTCGAGGAAGGCGCCGGCGAGGACCAGAAGGTCATCGTGCGGTCGAACGGCACGGTGACGTACGTCGGAAAGGACATCGCCTACCAGCTCTGGAAGCTCGGGCGGCTGGGACGAGACTTCAGGTACGCGCCCTTCGATTGGGGAGCCGAGCCCGCCGCATACCCGCTCTGGGCGACGACGAGCGGCGACGGCGCTCCGAACGCTCCGGCTTTCGGCGCGGCCGAGACGGTCTACAACGTGATCGACACGCGCCAGTCCTATCTGCAGCGCGTCGTCGCGGCGGGCCTGCGGAGCCTCGGGTTCACCGGTGAAGCCGACCGCTCGGTCCACTTCGCGTACGAGATGGTCGCGCTGACCCCTTCCGCAGTCGCCGCGATGTTCCCCGGCTTCCCTCTCACCGAGGACGATCTGAAGAAACCGTACCTCGAGATGAGCGGACGCAAGGGGCTCGGCGTGCGCGCCGACGATTTGCTCGACGCCCTGGAGAAGCGCGCGCTCCACGAAGTGCGGGAGCGCAATCCGGACGAGGCCGAGGCCGCCGCCAAGGAAACCGCGCGGCGGATCGCGGTGGGCGCGCTCCGCTACTACATGCTGCGCTTCTCCCGGAACCGCGTCGTGGCGTTCGACTTCGACGACGCGCTCGCCTTCGAGGGCGAGACGGGACCTTATCTCCAGTACTCCGTCGTGCGCGCGCGCAACATCCTCGCCAAGCTCGCGGAACGCCGCGGCACGGACGAGACCGACGCCGCATGGCTGTCCGGAAACGCGGACCTTTCGGCCCTTCCCGCCGACGAGGTCGCCGGGGTCTGGGAGATTCCGCTGCTTCTGTCCCGCACCGAAGCGACCCTCAGGCAGGCCGTCGAATCCCTCGAGCTCGCGAGCGTCGCCAAGCACGCCTACGTCCTGGCCCAGGCCTTCAATTCGTTCTATCACCGCGCTCCGGTCGCGAAGGAAGACGACCCCGCGATCCGTCGCGTGCGCGCCGCCGTCACGAGGCGGTACCTGGACGGAATGACGGACCTCCTCGGCCTGATGGGAATCGAGGTTCCGGACCGAATGTGACGCGGAATCGCGTGATACGCTCAAGTCTCGTGGCTGTCCCGTCGACGATCCGGTGCCTGGTGGCGTGCGCTGCCGCGCTCGCCGCGAGCGCCGCCGCACTCCCCGCGCGCGCCGCCCTCCCTCCCACGATGCCGTTCTCCCAGGTTCGGACCGGGATGACCGGGACGGGAAAGACCGTCTTCCATGGATCGACCATCGAGACCTTCAACGTGGAGGTCGTCGGTCTTCTCCCGAACATCGGCCCGGGCCAGAATCTCATCCTCGCCCGCTGCACGGGGGGACCGCTGGCGGACACCGGAATCCTCGCCGGCATGAGCGGAAGCCCGGTCACGATCGACGGCAAGCTCGTCGGCGCCGTCGCGTACTCCTGGAACTTCGCGAAGCAAGCGATTGCGGGGATCACGCCGATCGAGGAGATGCTCGCCGTCGGCGCGCGAGAGAGCGGACCGAAGCGCGCGCACGCCGCGGCGGCGGTCTCCTGGCCGGCGGCGCTCGAGAAGATGGCGACGCCCGCGGCGCTCGGCGGATTTCTGGCCTCGCGGCTGTCTCCGATGCTCGCGGCTCCGGCCGGCGCGTCTCCGATCACTCCGATCTCGATCGCCGGATTCGACGCCTCGGGGTTCGCGCGCATCGTGCCCGACCTCGCGCGAACGGGATTCGTCCCGGTCCAATCGGGAAGCGCGGGCTCGGCCGCGCCGGCGTCGCCGTCCGCACCACGATTCGAGGCGGGCTCGGCGGTCGGCGTCAAGCTCGTGCGGGGCGATGTCGACATGACGGCGACCGGGACCGTGACGCTCGTCGACGGCGATGCGCTCTACGCGTTCGGACACCCGCTGTACGGGCTCGGCGACGTTGACATGCCGCTGACCCTCGCGCGCGTCGAGGCCCTCCTTCCAAGCGTCGAGCAATCCGCCAAGATCGCCGTCCCGCTCGAGGAGGCGGGCGCGTTCCGCCAGGACCGCTCCGCGGCGATCTACGGCCGAGTCGGCGCGAAGCCGCAGATGGTGCCGGTCCGCCTGCAGATCTCGGACGGCGTGGGCGCGAAGCGCACGCTCGCGTTCGACATCGTGGACGATCCCCTGCTGTCGCCCCTCCTCCTGTACGTGTCGATGAACGGCAGCCTCGGAACCGTCGAGAGGAACTTCGGCGCCGCGACCATCCGACTGCGCGAGGGCTCCGTGATCAAGCTGGAGGGCGCGGGCGACGTCCGGCTGGACAACCTCTTCGCCGGGGACAGCGCGGCGGGCGACGTGTCGGGGCTGTCGGCGTTCCTGCTCTACCTCGTGATGAACAACGAATGGTCGACTCCGCGCGTGGCCGGCATCAACTTGATGCTCGACTACGACCGCGAGCCCCGCATCGAGACCGTCCGCCGCGTCTCGCTCGATCGCTACCGGGTCCGGGCCGGCGATTCCGTCAACGCGGCGATCGTCCTCTCGCCGTACCGGGGAGCGGAGCGGACCGTGACGCACGAGATCCGGATTCCGGAGGAGACGCCGCCGGGGATGATCACGCTCCAGTTCGGCGACGCCGCGGCGATGAGCCGCGCCGAAGATGCCGACGGTCCGATCGCGCCGCGCAGCCTCGACCAGCTCGTCACCCTCGTCAACCGCATCAAGCGGAACGACCGCCTGTACATCCTGGCGACGCGGCCCGACAACGGCGTCTTCCTGGGCGGCGCGAGGCTCCCGAACCTGCCGCCGGCCGTCACGTCGATCCTGACGAGACCACGCTCGTACGGAAACTACACGTTCGTCCCCACGCGCAGCGTTCTGGAGGACGACATCTCCGCCAACGGCGCCGTGGACGGATTCGTCCGCGTCGCGCTGGAGGTTGCGGCGCGATGACGGTTCCGATCCTCCCGCGCCGGGCCGGCCTTCTCGCCGCCGCCGCTCTGGCGGCCGCGGGGGCGAGAGCGGATCAGACCCGCCTCGTCGCGCCGACGGCGGCCGAGATGCAGCGCGCCGACGCCGACGGCCTCGCGATCACCTCGCTCGGACGCGTCTTTCCGGGCCCGCGCGTCGTCGCCCTGCCGGGGCGCGCCTCGGCGGCTTCGACCTCGCAGGCATTCGCCGCGACCGCTTCCGCCTCCGGCGACGTCTATCTCGCGACCGGACCGGAAGGCGAAGTCATTCGAATCGCCCCGGACGGCGCGCGCAGCGTCGTTTTCCACGCGGACGAGCCGCTGGTGACGGCGCTCGCGCCGCTCCCCTCCGGAGACCTGCTCGCAGCGACGGCACCCGGCGGACGCATCTACCTCGTCCACCCGGATGGAAAGAGCTCGGTCTGGTGCGAGACGAAGGAGCGCTACGTCTGGGATTTGCTCTCGCGCGGCGACGGCGGCGTATTCGCGGCGACGGGCGATCAAGGGCGCGTGCTCAAGATCGATCGCAACGGCAACGTGTCGGTGTTCTTCGACTCGGACGAACCGCACATCGTCAGCCTGGCCGCCGCCGGTTCCGGGTTGTGGGCGGGAGCGGCGGGCACCGGCGTCGTCTACCGGATCGATCCGGACGGGCACGCGGCCGTCGTCTACGACGATGAGCTTCCGGAAGCGAAGGCCCTGCTCCCGATGCCCGGCGGCGATCTCGTCGTGGCGTTCGACGCGCCGCCGGCCTCCGAGAAGAAGCCCCCTGCGCTGCGGCTGCGGCTCCCGGGCGCGTCCGGGGGCAGGGACACGGTGGCCGACCTCGACTCCCGCCAGGCGACCGCCGTCCAAGGAATCATCGAAGGGCTCGCTCCGCCCGAGCCGGACGAAGGCGCCCCGCTTCGCGGGAAGCTCGTGCGCATCACGCCGTCGGGAACAGCCGTCGAGCTCTGGCGCTCGCGGGACGAAGCCCCGTTCGCGCTGGCTCTCGATCGCGGTAATCTGCCCCTGTTCGCAACCGGCGAACCCGCCCGGCTGTGGCGCGTCGAGGGCCCGAACGAGATCGCGCTCCTCGCCACGCTTCGGGAAGGCCAGGCCACGGCGTTCGCGGCGAGCGGGAAGGGGACCGTCCTCACGACGAGCAATCCGGTGTCCGCCTACAGGATCGACGCCGACGCCGCGCGCTCCGGAACGATCGTGGCCCGTCCTTCCGATGCCGGAAGCCAAGCGCGCTGGGGGAGCGTGCGGTGGCGCGGCGCGGGAACGACCGGGATCGCCGTGGAGACGCGCACGGGCAACTGCGAAGACCCCGACGCGACGTGGTCCGCATGGACCCCGATCACCGGCGACGGCAGCGGCGGCGCCGTGACCAGCCCGGACGGTCGTTATCTGCAATGGCGGGCCAAGATGTCCGCCACGACCGCCGACGGACCTTCGCTGTCCGCGATGACCGTCAGTTATGCCACGCGCAATCGCGGCCCCTCGATCCGCGATCTGCGCATCGATCCACCCGGGGGCGCGGTTTCCGGCAAAGCGACGCTCCGCTGGACGGTGTCCGATCCCGACGGCGACGGCGTGTCCGTGGAGATCCAGGCCCGGCGGTCGGCCGATGCCGAATGGAAGCTCGCCGCGCGGAGCGACCCTCCCGCCGCCAAGTCGGACCCGACGCTCGGCGTCGACGGATCGTCCAAGGACGGCCGGGTGAGCTGGGACACCGCGAACTGGGACGAAGGGACCTACGACGTTCAAGCGGTCGCCTCCGACCAGGGGACGAATCCGCCCGGCGAGGGGCTCGAAGCCAAGTCCCAGCTTGCGGGCACGGTCACCATCGACCGGACGCCTCCCACCATCACGGCCAAGCGCAAGGGCGGCGTGATCGAGGTCGAAGTCGAAGACGAGCTGTCCGGCGTGGTGAGGCTCGAGGTGCTCGCCGGAGACCGCGTCGTGTTCTCCCCGCGATGCGAAGACGGCGTGTGCGACGGGCGCCGAGAGACGTTCCGGATCCCGGCGGATCGGGTCGCATCGGGAGGTCCGTTCTCGCTTCGGGCCACGGACGCCGCCGGCAATCCCGCCGTCGCCCAGGTGCCCGAGCCGTGATCGTTCGCGTGCGGTCCATCGCGGCCCTGGCCTGCGGGCTCGCCCTCGTCCTCGCCTGCTCGCACGGCCCCGCGCACGAGGAAAAATCGGTCAGGGTCGCGCTCTACAACAACCCCGGCTCGCTCTCCTTGATCGGCAACACGGATGCCAGCTCGGGCCAGATCGTCGCCCTCATCACGGACAGCCTCGTCGCCTACGACGCGCAGTCGCACTACGTTCCGATGGTCGCGAAATCGTGGGATCTGTCTCCGGACGGCACCGCGATCACGCTGCACCTCCGCGAGGGGGTGCTGTGGCACGACGGGCAGCCCGTGACGTCGCGGGACGTCGCGTTCACGGCGAAAAAGGTGATGGAACCGGCCACGCAGGCGCGAACGTGGATCTCGGCGTTTTCGATCGTGGCCTCGATCGAGACTCCCGACGATCGGACCGTGATCGTGAAGTACAAGCACCCCTACGCGGATGCGCTCGAGATGTGGCGCGTGCCGCTGATCCCGGAGCACGTCGCCGCGAAGGACGCGAAATTTCTCGAGGGCGATTTCGCGCGGCACCCGATCGGATGCGGCCCGTTCCGCTTCGTGAGCTACGAGCCGGGACAAAGCGTCGTTCTCGAGGCTTTCGATCGATACTGGGGCGGGCGGCCGGCGATCGACGGCGTCGTCTTCAAGATCCTCTCCACGGAAAGAACGGCGTACGAGACCCTGCTGCTCGGAGGGATCGACATCCTGGCGGTCACGCCCGACGTCTGGCGCGAATCGCAGACGGCGGCACGAGCGTCGCGGCTGTCTCACTTCGTCTTCTATCCGCTCCGTGGATGGCGCGTGGATTGGAATCAAGAGTCCGCGCCGTTCTTCAAGGACAAGCGAGTCCGCCGCGCGCTCCTTCTCGCTCTCGATCGCGCGCGGTTCTCGGACACCGCGACGGCCGGATTCGCACGACCCTGCGCTTCGAGCTTTCCGCCCGAGTCTCTGTGGGCGGACCCATCGGTCGTGGCCATCCCGTACGATCCCGCGGAGAGCGGACGGCTTCTCGACGAGACCGGTTGGCGACGGCCTGCGGGCGGCGGCTTGCGGCGGAAGGACGGCAGGACGTTCTCGTTCACGCTCCTTCTTTATTCCGGCCCGCAGGATCTGGCCGAGCGAATGGCGGTCTGGATGCAGCAATCGCTGGCGGAGGCCGGCATCGAGATGAAGATCGAGAAGCTGGCCTGGGCCGCATTCCAGGAACGCCGCAAGACCCACCAGTTCGAGGCGGCGATGGGCTCGGTCAGCTTCGACGCGACACCGGATCGCTACGACCTGTATCATTCCTCGGCCCGGGAGGGCGGACTCAACTACGGCGGGTTCAACGATCCCGAAGTCGACCGCCTGCTCGAGGACACACGCCAGACGATCGACGAGGCCGCGCGGCGGGACGTCTGCAACCGGCTGCAACATCGGCTCGACGACCTGCAGCCGATCGCGTTCCTGTTCCAGCTCGCGAGCCCGGTGCTCCACGATCCCGATCTGCAGGGGATCGTGCCCTCCGCCATCGGGCTGTATCAGTTTTCGCCCGGGCCCCGGGCTTGGCACTGGGCGGGCGATCGCGCGAGACCGTAGGCCGTGGCGAATGCCATCGCGAAACGGCTGGCGACCGCGGCCGTCACGCTCGTCCTCGTGTCGGCGGTGGTGTTCGCGCTCGTGTGCGCGCTCCCCGCGGACCCCACCGGAGACGACCTCGCAACCCACGCGCTCCCCGCGGACTACCGCGCCGCCCTGCGTGCCCAGTACCACCTCGACGAGCCGTGGCCCCTTCGATACGGACTCTGGGTGCGTGAAATCGCGCGCGGGGACCTCGGCCGGTCGTACTTCACGAAGGAGCCGGTGTCGGAGATGCTGGCGCGCGGCCTGCCTGTCTCTGCGGCGTTGAACGGCCTCGCCCTCGTCGCGATGCTGTCCGTGGCCGTCCCGCTCGGGATCCTGGGCGCCTGGAAGCCGCGCGGCGCGTGGGATCGCGCCGGCTGGCTGGCGACGACCGCGCTGTACGCCGCCCCGGTCTTTTGGGTCGCACTGCTTCTTCAATGGCTGTTCGCGATCCGCCTAGGGTGGCTCCCCCTGTCCGGCCTCGCCACGGAGGGTTTGCGAGGCGGAACGCCGCGAGCGCTGGCCGATGGGCTGACCCACCTCATGCTGCCCGCGACGTGCCTGGCCACCGGGGGGGTCGCCTACGTCACGCGCTTCGTCCGGACGAGCCTGCTCGAGAACAGCTCCGGCGACGGCGGCCGGGCGGCCCGCGCGCGCGGGCTCTCGACTCTCCAGTACATCGTTCGGCACGGCATCGCGCAGGCGATCGTGCCGCTCCTCACTTTGTTCGGCTTCCTGATTCCGCGGCTCGTGGGCGGATCCCTGCTCGTCGAGGAGATCTTTGACGTGCCCGGTGTCGGGCGCCTCATGTTCGATTCGATCCTCTCCCGGGACCTTCCGGTCGTGCTCGCCATGACCCTGGTCTCGGGACTCGCGACGCTCCTGGGGACGACGGTGGCCGACGCGCTCATCGCGCTCCTCGATCCGAGAGCCCGCCATGCGGCGTGAGCGCGCGACCGTTCTGCTCGGCATCGCGCTGCTCGGGTTGGTCGCGGGGTCCGCGCTTCTCGCACCGTGGCTGGCGCCCGACCCGAATCGCGTCGACCTCGGCGCCATCCTGTCGCCGCCGTCGGCTCGCCACTGGCTCGGCACCGACACCTTGGGCCGCGACGTCGCGGCTCGCATCGCGCACGGCGGACGCGTGTCCTTGAGCATCGGCCTCATCGCGGCCCTGCTCTCGGTCCTCATCGGCTTGCCGGTCGGTGCCCTCGCCGGGTACGCCGGAGGCACCCTCGACGCGGCGCTCTCCCGGCTGATCGAGGCGACGCTCTGCTTTCCGGCTCTGGTCGTCACGATCGCGCTGCTGACCGTCGGACCTTCATGGCTCCTGCGACTCCCCGAGTCGGGGCGGATCGCCGTCGCGCTCAGCGTCATCGGATGGACGCCCGCGGCCCGCTACCTGAGAGCGGAATTCCGGCGCTTGCGCACGTCCGAGGCGATCGTCTCGGCGCGCGCGGCAGGGGCCTCGCACGCGCGGATCGTCGTGCGCCATCTACTGCCGCAGGGCCTGGGACCCGTTCTCGTCTCGCTCGCATTCGGCGTCGGGGCGGCAGCGCTCGCGGAGGCTACGCTGTCGTTCGTCGGCGTCGGCATCTCTCCACCGACCGCATCGTGGGGAGAAATCCTCAGCGAGGCGCTCCATCAGGTCGGTCGCGCGTGGTGGCTGGCGGCGTTTCCCGGACTCGCGCTTTTCGGATTGGTTCTCGGCTGCAACGAGCTCGCGGAGGCGTTTCGCAGATGGCTCGATCCCCGCGGGCGAGCCGCGTGAGCCCTTCGCGGTTCCTGCGGGATCTGATCGCCGTCCTGGTCGTCGCCTCGCTCGTGATCTGGGCGACGACGCGTTGGGTCGCGATCCCCTTCGCGATCAGCGGTCCGTCGATGACTCCGACGCTCGAACCGGGGGAAAGAGTTCTCGTGGACCTCTGGACGTTCCGCCATCGCGCCCCGCGCCCCGGTGAGATCGTGGTGATCGTCGGCCCCGGCGACGAGCGTCTCGTCAAGCGGATCGGCCGCGCGCCGTTCCCCGGTCACGATCCGTATCCCGCGGCCCAGCTTCAGGCGGACTCCCCGCTCGAGCCGTCGTTCATCGTGCTCGGAGACAACTTGGCGAACAGCCAGGACAGCCGAGCGTTCGGCGCGGTCCCACTGCATCGGATTTCCGGCCGCGTCGTCTTTCGCTACTGGCCGCCGGCCCGCGCGGGCTCGATCGAATGAAGCTTGGCCGTTCCGTACGCTTCGAGGTCGAGCGTCACGAACCGGAATCCCGCCGCCTTCACCGCCGAGACGACGGCGTCGCGCTTCGCTCCCTCGTCCAGGCGTCGAGCTTCTCCCGGGCCCAGCTCGATTCGCGCCAGCTCGCCATGATGCCGAACTCGAAGCTGCCGGAAGCCCATCGCACGGAGCGCCGACTCCGCGTCCGCGACCTGGTTCAGCCGCTCGACGGTCACTTCGGTGCCGACCGGGATGCGGGAGGCGAGGCACGCATTGGCGGGCTTGTCTTGAATATGAATATTTAGCTCTTTTGCAAATTCACGAACATCGCTCTTGGATATGTTCGCTTCGAGAAGGGGCGCGAAGACGCCACGCTCCTTCGCTGCGGTCATTCCCGGCCGGTGGTCGTCGAGATCGTCGACGATCGCACCGTAGGCGACGTCCGACCATCCGAGCCGTCGCGAGAACCTGGCGATCTCGTCGAAAAGCTCGGACCGGCAATGAAAACAACGGTTTCCCGCGTTCTGACGGTATTCCGCGCGCTCGATCTCGTGAGTCTCCAGGATCTCGTGACGGACGCCGAAGCTCCGGGCGACCGCCTTTGCATCTTCTATCTCTGCCTCCGTCACAGCCGACGACCGGCCCGTGACGGCGATGACGCGCTCCGCGCCGAGGGCTTCGCGAGCGAGCGCCAGGAGCACCGCACTGTCCACGCCGCCGGACAGCGCGACGAGCAGGCCGCGGTGATTCCGCAGCAGCGAAATCACCTGCTGCCTTTTCCGGATTCGCCCATTAGAATCGTGCTTTTCCAACATCGATTTGGATCGTAGCACGGTCGAACTTGTCGGGTTTTTAAGCTGCCGCGGTTGACATCCCTTGGGGATCACAGTACATCAAGGAATCCCTTTGGGGGGGATGTGTTTAGGTCACTTTTGACGCTGGAAGGCGTTTTGGCATTTTTTTCCCACGCAGGAGGGGGCTATGCAGATTAGGTTCCTCGCAGGCTTCAAACGCCTGGCGGTGGCGTTCGCCATCGCGAGCTTGGTCATCGCTCCAACGATAGGAGCGGCGACACCCACAGCGAAAGGCAAGCCGGGAGGAGACTCGCTCTCACACGGCGGAGGCCAGCCCACGGAAGACAGCAGGTACCAAGACCCTGTGATGTATCCGCGGCAGAACTACCACTGGCCATTCGCGAAGGGCCCGATCTACGGGACGGTCGACGCGTCCCGATGGACCGGACCGGGCGTGCTGCACACGGCGGTCGGTACGTTCGACCTCACTCGCGGGATGCCTGAGCTGCCCGCCGAGCTGAAGACGCCGAACCGCCTGACGTCGCAGTCGTCGCAGTACTTCCTGCTGCAAGTCAGGCCCGAAGCCTTCACGAACGGCGCGTTCGACCAGATGAAGGCCGCGATCACGCAAAACGGCGGATCGATCGTGGGCGAAATCCCCGTCGCCGCGTTCATCGTGAAGATGAACCAGCGCACGATGGGCGCGCTGCGCAGCAGCGGCGAGATCATCGCGCTCGAGCCGTATCCGGCCGCGTTCAAGATCGCGCCCGAGATCGGCCGCGTCCCGCTGCCGGTCGCCGCCAAGGCGGCGTCCTCCGTCTACTCGCTGACGCTGCGGCTCTTCCCCGGCGAAGCGTCCGCGCTCGTCGGAAACGATTTGACCGCGATGGGCGCCAAGGTCATCAGCGCCTCCGGCGACATGATGCGGATCGAAGCCGACAGCAGCAAGCTGGGCCAGATCGCGAGCCTCGACGCGGTGATGTCCATCAACGAGGACCTGCCGATCTACCAGTGGTCCGAAGAATTCACGACGACGGTGCAGACCGGACGCTGGAACAACGGCCTGTCCCCGTACGTCAGCGCCGGCATCGACGGCGGCGGTCTCAACAAGGGCTCGCAGTCGGACGATCAGATCCTGATGGTGCTCGACAACGGCTTCCAGCTGGACGCCGCGGACCTGTCGAACACGCGCACCGACGCGGGCCTCGACGTCAACGGCCTGCCGATCGCCGGCCACCGGAAGGTCGCGTTCCTCGGCACGACGGCGCCGTTCGGCGGCTCCGGCGACCTCCTCGGCTGCGACGGCGCGACGACGAGCGGCGTCACCCACGGCCACGCGGTCGCGGTGGTCGCCCTCGGCCAGGCCACGAACGTTCCCGTGTCCTACGGCGCGGGCTGGTCGGCGGTCGACGGCGGCGGCAACTCGTGGAGCTTGGACGGTGTTGCGCCGTACGCGCGGCTGGTTGCCTACGATGCGCAAATCACACCGCTGACCGGAAGCTGCAGCGATCCGACGCAGGGCAACCTCGACGTCGGCGACCTGTACACCTCTCCCTCGAGCGGCTCGCTCGCCGACGGCTACACGCGCGGCGCGCGCATCGTCAACTTCTCGTGGGGCTCGGCGGCCAACCAGTACGACACCAACGCCGCGAAGATCGACTCGTTCCTCTTCGATCACAGCGACTCGATGATCTTCATCGCGGCCGGCAACACCGGACGCGACTTGAACGGTGACCGCATCCCCGACCCGCTGACGATCGGCGCGCCCGCGACCGCCAAGAACGGCATCACGGTCGGCTGCTCGCAGACCTCCGACGATCTGGGCGACCCCGATCTTCCGAACGCCCGGTGGTCCCGGTCGAGCAACGGTCCGGCGACCCAGGCCAGCGGCCGCATCGCGCCGCTGCTGATGGCTCCCGGCCAGGACGCGGGATCCACGGGTCTCGCTTCGCAATTCAACTGCCGCAGCAACGACAACAACCAGACGAACCCGGTCGAGTGCGACGTCATCACCGGCGTATCGGGCGTCGTGGCCACGAGCTACGCGTCGGCCACCGCGGCCGGCGCGGGCCTGCTCGTCCGCGACTACTTCGCGCAGGGCTTCTATCCCGACGGAACCAACAGCAATCCCGGCAACGCGGCCGACCAGGTGTCGACGATTTCCGGCGATCTGCTCAAGGCCCTCCTCGTGGCCTCCGCGGACTGGATGAACCAGCCCGGCACGCAGACCTCGCAGCTGCCGACCAACGATCCGTGGAGCCCGAGCGTTCCCGACTTCTACGCGTTCGTCGGCAACCTCACGCGCAAGTTCCGCGGCAACCGTGAGCAGGGTTTCGGCCGCATTCAGCTCTCGAACGTGCTGCCCTTGCAGTCGTACCCGGGCGCCGTCACCGGCCTGATCGTCGACGACGGCGGCGGGCTGCCTGCCGGCCTCGTTCACAGCACGACCCTGAACACGAAGGTCAACCCGAGCGGAACGAGCAAGACGTGCAGCCTCGCTCCGGCGCAGGCGTGCGAGGTCGACGCCGATTGCACGGGCGTCGGCACGTGCGTCCCTTACTCGTTCAACGTCTGCGACACGTCCCAGCCCTTGACGGTCGTGATCGCGTGGACCGATCCGTCGTCGGCGAGCGAGGTTCTTTCCCGCCACCTGCTCCTGCAGTTGACCTCGCCGTCCGGCCGGGTCTACTACGGCAACTTCTTCACCGACGACACCAACGACAACGCCGCGATCGACGCCGGCGAAGATTGCACGTTCTCCGCAGGCTGTCCGTGGCCCGGCAACAGCCCCGCCAACACGCTGGACACCGGTCCGTGGAGCTTGCCGTTCACGAACAACCTCGCCGCGGGCGGTTGCACGTCGACGTGCTCGAACCTCAACTCGCACATGGACATCAACGATCCCGTCCAGGCGGTCTTCCTGTCCCCGGACAGCAAGCTGAACGGCATCTACAACGACCCGGCGACCTCGGTGGACGAGTCGGCGGACAACCAGATCGAGCAGGGCGTCTGGTCGGTGGTCGTCTCCGACCCCGCGGCGATCGTCGGATCGCCGAACTCGGGCGCCCAGAACTTCTCGATCGCGATCGCGGGCGGCGTGTGCCAGGGCTCTTCGGCCCGCGTCCAGAAGGTTCTCTCCAATAACCAGCTCGGCGGGTCGACGCTCACCTGCAACGACAGCGCCGTCCTGACGATCGACGAGATCGGAACCACCGCGGATCCGATCGGCAACCTCACGAACACCGAGATCGCGAGCCGCACCAAGGCCGAGGTGCTCGACGGCAACGGCAACGTGATCGACACCGAGACCTTCACCGCGTCGGACTTCCCGCTCGCGAACATCACTCAGAACGGGAACAACATCCGGTTCGACTCGCGGAAGATCCTGCTCACCGACGGCACGGCTCCCGACTCCGGGAACGGCGTGCTCGACGTGCGCGACGGCTACACCGTCCGCGTGACCTATCAGGACGAGAGCCCGACCAACACGCCGGACCCGAACGGCAAGCGCACGGGCTCGGCGACCGTCAACTGCAAGCCGGCTCTCTCGAGCGGCGGCGTCGTGTTCGGTCAGTTCGGCAAGGACACGTTCACTCTGGTCAGCGGCGGTTGCGAGAAGGACGCCCGCGGCTACTTCACCTTCGGCTTCCCGGACCGCTACATGGACCAGGGCGAGCTGGTGTCGTACACCGTGGCCTTCCAGTCCGCCGAGATCGGCACGAAGCTGACGAACGTCTCGATCAGCCTCCGCGCGGTCACGGCCGACGCCGACAGCCCGGCGAATTGCAAGCCCGGCACGGCTCCGTCGGGTGCCTGCACCGATCCGAACCGCACCAACAACGTCACGTCCCCGTACCTGACGGTGCTCGATACGCCGAAGGTGTACGGATCTCTGCCCGCCGGCAAGACGTTCTCGCCGACCTTCACCATTCAGATGTCGAACTCGATCTCCGGTACGCAGAAGGTCGACATGCTGATCGGCGTTACCTCGGCTTCGGCAGGAAAGAGCGTCCAGGCTCTCATCGCCAAGCGCGAGATCCTGAACGCCGACGCCGTCTCGTTGTTCTACTCGACCGACTTCCCGACGGGCGGCACCGAGCCGGTCGGCGGGTACGACGTCAACAACAACGAGCAGCTCGAGTTGGTCACGGTCGATCCGGCTCTGTTCCCGACCGTGCCGGGCACGCAGTTCAACAGCGACTACGTGTTCGAGACCCGCACCTACTCCGACATGACGGCCACGGGCACCAACACCCTCGCCGGCCTCCAGGCTCCGTGGAACTTCGATTCCTGCTCCACGGGCGGTAAGGGCGGCGTGTGCGGCGACGGCCCGAACGGCTTCGTCAGCGGCCTCAACAACACGAGCCGCCCGCCTGCCGGCGTCTACGCCCAGTGGGGTGAAGACAAGAACTTCAACGGCCGTTTGGACGGCTTCTGCACGGGCGATTTGACGGTTCCGTGCACGCAGGGCATCCCGGTCTCGCAGAACTGCAAGCGCTGCTCGCTCAACAAGGGCCACGAGTGCAACAACGACAGCGACTGCACGGGCCCGCCGAACGACGGTACCTGCGTCGCGCTCGGCTCCTGCAACTACTCCGCGCCGGGCGGCGAAGACCGCGACCCGGTCGACGGCAACCTCAGCCTCGGCTGGAGCACGGCGGGCGGATGCGGCTGGCAGACCAAGAGCGGCAACCCGACCGGCGGTATCTGGCACACCGGCTTGATCAAGGACACGTCGTCCAGCACGTGCGTGGACGTCGGCTCGAACCCGTCGCGCTGCCAGAGCTACGAAGTGCTGCCCGACGGCGACTCCGCCGGCGACAACGAGTGGTGGGAGCTCCTGCTCACGCCGGTCCTGAACAAGGTCAATCAGCAGGTCGACGGATCGGGCGATCCGGTCTACCAGGTCCAGATCATGAACTGGGCGTGGAACATGCTGATGGACTTCCCGGACGGCAACACCCAGCTCCGTGAAGAGTTCGACACCGACATCAACAAGGTCCAGGGCGTCGATCTCTTCAACGACCAGGCGTTCTACAACGGCTTCGCCGGACCGCAGGGCGCGATCTCGAACGGCAACGCCCCGATCACGGGCGGCTTCAACATGTTCGCCGAGATCAGCCACTGCCTCGACACCGACGGCAACGGGTCTCCCGACCACTGCGGCACGGCGGCCGGAGCCCTCTGCGGCGGCACGCCGACCAACATCGACGCCGAGTGCACGGGCGCCGACATCACCGCGGTCCGCGGGCACTGCAGCGTCCCGCCCGCGCAGAAGGTCTGCACGGGCGCTCCCAACACGACGTGCACGACCGACGCGAACTGCGCGGCCGTGGGCGCGGTCGGGACCGAGCGCTGCGTGACCAACTACAAGCCGTGCACGAGAACCTGCAGCATAACCACGAGCAGGCTCTGCACCGTCAATACCGACTGCCCGGGCGGTGAGACCTGCCAGGACTCGGGTTGCGGCGCCGGCGAAGGCACGTGCACTCTCAACACCGACAACAACCGCGAAGGCAAGAACAACTGCTACTTCGAGGGCAAGCTGGGCACCGGTCTCGCCAAGGCGCAGGAATACTACGGACTCGCCACGCCGAAGGACGACGACCAGATGAACGGCTACTGCAACCGCAGTGACTCGCTGAACGGTGTCGACCGCAGCAAGCCCTGCGTCGTGAACTCGGGCGTCAGCACGTCGTACGACTCGTGCACCGCGCTCGGCTCGCCGTACACCACCTGCAACTTCTCCGGCCGCACCGCCACGGCGATCGACCAGTACGTCCAGGCCAACGGCCCGGGCCGTAACTTCGACATCCGTGCGGTCAACGGTCAGGACATGGAGTTCAACACCCTCGAAGACCTCTACGGGGACACCGGCAACCAGTTCCGTGCCGCGCTCGAAATGTTCACCCGCGAGCGCACCACGGCGGTTCCCACCGTGGCCGGCGGATTCGGTATCGCCGTCGACGACATGGTGGTCTCGTGGAAAGAAACCCGGCTCGATGAGGACTCGCACACCCACTGCTCTTCCGGCGGCGTGTGCGCCGACATCGAAACCTCGACCGGCGTCTCGTTCGACGGCGCCACCTTCGTCAACGTCACGGTGACGGATGCGACGCCTTACGACGCCGTGAACCCGAAGAACGACTGCAACGGCGACGGCGACTACACCGACGCCACCAAGCACTGCTGGAAGTTCTCGACCAACAGCGGTGACAACACCGATTGCACCGCGCTGGCCATCGGCGCTTCGTGCGACGGAATCAGCTCGGTCAAGGGGCAGACCTGCTTCGCCCCCGACAGCAACAACTGCAACATGAACTTCTGGGATCCGCCGACCAACAGCATTCCGAAGCGGGACGTCGCCGTCCTGCTCAAGGCGGATTCCCCCGGCGAGGAGACGGGCGAGCTGGCCTACCTCGACGAGACGACCCAGGGCGGCTCGGTGTTCAAGGCGAGCTTCCCGTACTCGACGTTCTACGACTCGCAGGGAACGCTCTTCGTCGTCCAGTCCGGTACGGCGGCCCCGCTGATCCGGGCCCTCTACACGGACCGCAACGACGGCACGGGCAGCAAGTGCAAGAACGTCCTCGATCCGACCAAGCAGGGCCTGCTCGAGGCCGACACGCGCGTCACGATCAATACCGGCCGTATCACCGTGAACGCGTACAAGGTCAACCTCGTCAGCACCTGCACGTCCAACGGGGCGCTCTGCACGAAGAACACCGACTGCCCCGGTGGCTCCGCCTCGACCGAGTGCCTGCGCTGCTCGGTCCTGACCACGAAGCCCTGCGATCCCGACGTGACGTCGGGGGCGCAGTTTTGCTCGCACACCCCGTCGGAGCAGGGCTACTGCACCAGCACCGCCGGAAAGGGTGACGCGGACGGCTTCGCCGACTCGAACGAGACCATCCAGCTCGCGGTCCAGTTCGCCAACAAGAGCGGTGTCGACGTCGACGATCTGACGGCGACCCTCGGCACCAACAGCCCGAACATCGAGTGCATCAGCCGCTCCACGATCCTGGTGGGCTCGCTGGCCGCCGGTGCTCTGAGCAACACGGCCAACTACCCGGCGTTCCAGTTCAAGGTCGCCAACATCAACCGCGCGAACGTCTCCGACACGCTCCAGGCGACGTTCACGATCACGATGCGCTCGAACAAGTTCGACGCCCTGACCCGCGTCACCACGCTGACCCTCGACCTCGACCTCAACGCGACCGGCACGGCTGCCGTCAGCGCGTTCTTCGAGAGCTTCGAGTCCAACGGCGCGGGCGGGTTCGGTCAGTTCTTCAAGCTGAGCAACCTCGACCAGAACAAGCACACCGAGGCGCTCTCGAACGGCTATCGCTGCCAGTACAACGATCCGTTCGGCCTCAACAGCAACAGCATCGGTGAGAGCGACTGCTTCCTCGGCTTCACGACCGACAGCACGTCCGCCAACCTGAACGACTGGCACATTCACACCAGCGCGACCGGCACCTCCGGCGCCGGAATGGGCCGTGCGTTCACGGGCGTGAAGTCGGCTCACTGGGGCGTTCACAACGTGGCCAGCTCGCCGACCGGCGACACCTACCGGTTCAAGCAGCTGGACGCGTTCGAGACCGTGAACCCGATCTACCTCCCGCTCGTCACCGCCAATCCGGAGTTGAACTTCGCGCAGCAGGTGTCGTTCATCGACAACACCAGCGGCGTCAACGTCACCGCCGGCGAGTCCCCGGACCGCGGCGTGGTCGAAGTCCAGGTCGCCTCGAACGGCGTTCCGCAGGGGCCGTGGATCAAGATCTACCCCTACCAGAACGTCTACGACCAGCAGGGCACGGACGACTTCAGCAACTGCACGTTCGACCCAATCGACGACGGGAACAACGAAGACAGCTTCTTCAACCCGACGGACCCCCAGCGGTTCTACGGGCCGTCTTCGACCTGCTTCCCCGAGTTCAACTTCGTCCGTCAAGGCCAGACCGACTATCGGAAGACGTTCGACGTCAACGACATCGGTGCGGCGAGCGACGGTCCGGGTCTCCAGGGCTGCTCGGGTGCGGGCTGCTTGCCGGCCAACACCCCCGCGCAGATCTTCAACCCCGGCACGTGGGTCCGTCCGCGGTTCCAGCTGGCGGGCTTCGCGGGCCGCGAGATCCGTCTGCGGTTCCTCTCGACGACGATCGAGCTCGGCCAGACGCAGCTCGCATCCAACTTCTTCGGTCGTAACGACGTGGTCGGCGACGATGGCTGGTACATCGACGACATCCACATCGACCAGGCCCTGGGAGCCAAGCTGACGCTCTCCGTCGATACGGCGAACATCAGCGCCAACGCCATCCCGTGCGGCACCTGCTCCGGCCTCACGGCGGCGCTGACGGCCACCCCGACCTCGCTGTCCGGCCCGGGTCAGGTCGTCACGCTCGATGCCAAGACCTCGTCGGTCACGAGCTGCCTGAACGGCATCATCCAGTACCAGTTCTGGATCGACTCCAACAACGACTCGGTCATCGGCAACGCCGGCGACACGCTCCTGCGTGACTTCACGGACAATCCGGGCTACGTCGACGCTCCGACGGCCTCGACACCCTACGGTGTGATCGTGCGGTGCTCGACCAACCCGTCTTGCCCGAGCGCCGTCAACGCAAACAACGCTCGAGTCGTGGTCAACGTGACCTGCCCGTCCACGGCGACGCTGAGCATGGATACCGTCCGGGTCAACAAGTCCGGCGGGAACCCGGTTCTGTCGTGGGCGAGCGGCAAGAAGCTGTTCGTCGACATCATCCGGTCGTCGACGCCCAACTTCGCGGTACCGACGTGCTTGGCAAACGATCTGTTCGATACCACGTACACGGATGCCGGAGCCGGCAGCGCCGCGTACTACCTGTTGAGAACGCCGGGCGCCTGCAACGTGACCGGATCGGGTGCCTGGGGCTGCGGACCGAACGTGGCGACGTGCAACGCCGCCATCAACGCAGCCGGCGGCACCTGCTCCGCCCCGTAGTCCGGTAGCTCACTGAACGTCCTCCGGGGGAGGGGCCTTCGCCCCTCCCCCTTTTTTTTGCTCCGCAGGGGGCTAGAATCCAGCGCCAGCCGGGAGGCCCCGCGTGGATCGATCCCCCGCCTTCGCGACCGCGCGCACCACCTCAACCATCGTCGGCTGGGCGCTATTGGCCGCGGGCATCCACGCTGCCGTCGCAGCCTTCGGCGGTTACGGCTGGTTTCGTGACGAGCTCTACTACGTCGCGTGCAGCCGGCATCTCGCGGCCGGATACGTCGACCATCCCCCGCTGTCGATCTGGCTCCTGGGGGCCGTGAGGCTCGTCCTCGGCGGCTCTCTGTTCGCGGTGCGCCTGATCCCGGCCGCCGCCGCCGGGCTATCGACCGCCCTGATCTGCTTGCTGGTGCGCCGGCTGGGTGGCAGAGGGGCGGCGATGATGCTCGCCTCGCTCGCGTTCCTCTCCGCGCCGCATATCGCGGCCTTCCACTCGTACTACTCGATGAACAGCCTCGACATCGTGTTTTGGCTTCTGGCCGCGCACGCGCTGCTCGGCGTGATGGAACGCCCCGACGTGCGCACCTGGCTCGTCCTCGGGGTCGTCGTCGGCCTTGGCACGCTGAACAAGATCAGCATGCTCTGGCTCGCGGCCGGGATCGGCGTGGCCGTCGTCGCCACGCCGCTACGGACGGAGCTGCGGTCCTTCCGCCCCTGGGCGGCGGCAGCGCTCGCGGCGCTCGTTTTCTTACCCTTCGTCCTGTGGAACGCGGCGCAGGGATTCGCCCACCTCGAGTTCATGCACAACGCCACGGCGCAGAAGTACGCGACGCTGACGCGGACGGGCTTCCTTGGCGACGTCTTCCGCAACATGAACCCTTTCACCTACCTCGTGGCGCTGCCCGGCCTGTCCTGGTGTCTTTGCGACCGGGAGGGACGGCGCTACCGCGCGCTCGGCGCGGCGTTCGTGACGGTCGTCGCGATCCTGCTCGCCAACGCCCACACCAAGTCCGAGTACGCCGCTGCGGCCTTCCCGGCGATCTACTCGTGCGGCGGGGTCGCGATCGAACGGCTCGGGCGCAAGCAGCGGTGGGTCGTGCCCGCGGTCGCCGTCCTCCTCGCGCTCACGGCCGTGATCTCCGCCCCGCTCGTGATGCCGGTGCTGCCGGTCGATGCGTACGTGCGCTACGCAGAGGCCCTGCACGTAGCGCCCGGAAACCCCGAGCACAAGAAGATGGGCGAGCTCCCGCAGCTCTACGCCGACATGCACGGCTGGGAAGAGCTCGCGCGGGACGTCTCGGCTGCGTACGTGACGATCCCGGAGGCGGAGCGCGCGACGACAGTCGCGTTCGTGACCAATTACGGCGAGGCTGGCGCGCTCGAGATGTACGCTAGCCGCTACCCGCTGCCGCGCGTCATCTGCAACCACAACTCGTACTGGATCTGGGGCACCGGCCCGACGCCGATCACGACCTTCATCCGCCTCGGCGGGACGCTAGCCGACTACGCCGACACCTACGCCGACGTCACCCCCGCCGGAATCCACCGCTGCGAGTACTGCATGCCGTACGAGAACGACCTCGGTATCTTCATCGCCCGGAAGCGAAGGGTCCCGATCGAGGAGGCGTGGGCCGGGTACAAGCATTTCGAGTAGTGGGGTTTGGGTCCCGGGCGTCACTACGTTCGGTCAAACGGCAATTCACGTTGTCGGCCCGCAGATCCGCGCGTATGGTCTTTTGAGCGCCTGGGGGCCCCATGCCACGTGCTCGACTCTTCGCGCTCTGTCTTTCCGTGGGGTTGGCGGGGCTCGGCCGCTCGAACGTCGCGTTCGCAGGCGGCCCCCTCTCTTCTCCGCGGCGCGCCGATGGCCTGCTGCCGGGCACGATCCCGTGGCGCGGCAACGGGTCGGAATCGGTGGTGGCGAGTGCCGTCTGCCCGGGTTCCAACCTCATCTACTACGGGGGGCCGATCGCTCAAAACCCGATCGTCGTGCCGGTGTACTGGTCGACCGGGGTCAACGCGAGCCTGGTGGCCAACATGCCGCAGTTCTACGCCGACGTCATGAACAGCACCTACTGGAGCTGGCTCGCCGAGTACGATTCCGTGGGCCACGCGCCGGGGTCGAACCAGGCGATCCTGACCGGGACCGCGCACGCAGGCGTGACGATCACACCGGTGAAATGCGCGCCCGGGGCCAACCCCTGCAGCCTGACCGATGCCGACGTGCAGACCGAGCTGAAACGGCAGATCGGCCTCGGAACGATCCCCGCGCCGACGCTCGACTGCACCGGAAACGCGAACACGATCTACATGGTCCACTTCGCCCCGAATATCTCGCTGGCCGGCCCGGACGGCGCCGGACATTCGTGCGTCGCGGCCGGCTTCTGCGCATATCACTACACCGGAACGTACGGGCCCACGAGCATTCCACTCCTCTATGGAGCCGTCATGGACTACTTCTCCGGTCCATGCGCCATGGGCTGTGCCGGCGAAGCCACCGGACTGGGAAAGACGACCGACATCGCATCGCATGAATTGGCCGAAGCCGTCACCGATGCGGACATCGGCCTCGTCCCGGGCGCCACAGTGACCGCGCCGGCCGCGTGGTACGACCCCAACTGCGGCGAGATCGCCGACATCTGCTCGACCGGGGCGGTCGGCGACACGATCGTCGTCTCCGGGCGGAGCTGGTTCGTGCAGCAGCTCTGGAGCAATCAGCAGGTGAAATGCACGAGCACCGGCCCCACCCCTACGATTTGCTCGGGCACGACGGTCACAGGCTGCCGCAAGTGCTCTTGCGGCGACAGCCGAAACGCCTGCGGCGGCGCCACCTCGGTCTGCGAGACGTCATCCGGGAACGTCCTGTTCGGCGCCTGCGAACAGTGCACCGCGGCGAACAACCCGTGCCCCGGCGGCGACACGTGTCTGCAATCGACGACACCCTCGCAAGACGACGTCTGCTTTTGCCCGCTCGCTCCTCCGGTGGGCGCGACGACGCTGACGGAGAGCCAGCCCGTCCCCGGGACCGCGAGGTTGAGCTGGACCTACAGCGGCAGCGATGCAAATGCTTTCGACGCCGTGCGCGGCGACCTTCCGGCGCTGCGGTCTCCGAGCGGCAACTTCTCGTCCTCCACGTCTGCCTGCCTCGCCGACGGCAGCGCCGGCCCGGTCGACGATGCGAGCGTGCCCGCGCTCGGCGGTGCGAGCTGGTACCTGCTGCGCGCGGTCAATTGCGGCGGGAAGGGCCCCTACGGCTCGACCGCCCGTGACACGGGCATCCCGGCGTCGGGCAACGACTGCCCTTGACGTGTCCTCGAGGCGCTACTTGAACGCCACACCGTGCGGTCGTGCAGGCCCCGTCGCCACCACTCGATTCATGTCCAGACTGAACCTTGGATCGAGCACGAGGTCGTTCTTCGACACCTTGGCAACGTGGACCTTGTGGTCCCCCTCGGCGTGGACCTTTCCCGCGTCGTCCTGGTTGAGAAAGTAGTCGGTGATCACGAGCCGCTTTTCGTCCTTCGTCAGCGCGATGTAGTGCGGCCCGGAGTCCTTCCCGAGGTCCAGCACCTTGAGAAGCCTCGGGGCGTCCGGCACCGCCGTGTCGATCATCGCGATCTTCCCGGCCGCGTTCATCGAGATGAACAGGCGCTTCCCGTCCGCGGTCATCCTCATCAACTGCGGCCATCCTCCTTTGGCGATCGTCGAAAAGTCGAACACCGGCTGCGCGGTCCCGGCGGCGGTATCAAGGAGGTAAAGCGTGTCGTCGACCATACCGGCCGTGTAGGCCCTCATCTTCGGATCACCGGGGATGAGCTTGACGTCGATCGTGCCTCCGGCGCTCGGCAGGTCGATGCGCCGAAGGATCGTGCGGGCCTTCATGTCCCAGACGCGCACGCTGCCTCGCAGATTCAGGTCGCCGGGCGTGGCGTGAAGGGTCGACGCCGGGCAGATGAAATCGCTGGTCACCATGAGGTTCGCTTCCGGCCGCGCGTCGATCCCGTGAGGGTTGAAGCCGTCCTGCGGCGGGTCCGTCGGGTATTCGGCGACGAGATTCAGGTCCTTGTCGAATTCGGCAACGCGTCCGGGGTGATGGCCGGAAGCCCCGCCCATCATCGTGACCAGGAACCCTCCGGACGCGAGCGAGAGGAACTCGTCGGTGATCGCGGACTGCGGCGGATCGGCGGCGCTCATGAATTTCGGCTTCGCGGGATTCGAGACGTCGAAGAAGAAGATCTCCTTCTGACCCTTCAGGACGCTCAGGAGCCCGCCGCACGCGAGCACCTTTCCGTCTTTCGACAGGCCGACGTGGTGGGGCTCGTTTCCACTGCCGCCCGCCTCGGGCAGCGGGACCGTCGTCACGAGCTTTCCGTAGTCGTTCGACGCTTCGTCGAAGTTAACGACGGCGACGAAGTCGGGAGCCTTGCGCGCCTGGTCGCCGGTCCAAACATAGAGATACTTCTCGGCATTGCCGCCCCTCGATGACGCAGCAGCCAGCAGCGCGGTCGATGCCGCCGCCACGAAGACGTACGCTCCGAGTCGAATTTTTCGCATGATTCCTCCTTGGCCCGCGATGTGGGGCCGACGTGGCATGTTCGTCACGGTTTGCCGAGATCGGCGTGGCCGTGCCGATCGTCGATAACGTCTGAGCTGGAAACACCCGAGCCGCCGATGTCCACCGGCGGCGCGTCTTCGGGATGAAGGGTGTCCGCCGTCCATCCGAAGACCGGGTCGACGTCCGGGCTGACCGGACAGAATCGAATCGGTTCCGGTTCGTCCGGAATGGCGCAGTCTTCGCCGACGCAGGAGATCTGCGGCTCGACCTCGCAGGCAGCTCGCGCGCACGATTCTCCCGACGTGCACGCGTCGCCGTCCGTGCCGAGCGTGACGTCCTCCTGATTCGGGCAGTTGGCCTCCTGAGGGACCGCGGGTGGCGCCGCTGCAGCGCCCATGAGGAACACCGGCAGCACCAGTTGCAGCAGGCCGTTCGTGATGCTCATCGCTCACTCCTTGGGTTCGTCAGCAGGCTCGTCAGCTCCGTCAGATCGGTTTTCGACACGAAGCCTTCGGCGCCGGCCTCGCGGGCCGCCCGGCGAAGGTCGTCGGCGTCGTATGCGCTGACGACGATCACACGGGCGCCGGGGTGCGCCAAGGTCAGCTCCGCGGTGGCGCGAATGCCGTCCATCCGCTTCATCGCGATGTCCATGAGGACGAAATCAGGCGCGAACGCCTCGAATCGTGACAACGCCTCGCTCCCGTCATCGCACTCGTCGAAGGCGAATGCGATTCCCGAGAGCGCGGCGCGAATCGTCCGGCGGAATTGCGGATTGTCGTCCACGAGGAGGAGGCGAAGCGTCGCGGTCACGAGCCAAACGCTACGGCGCGAAGTGCGTCGCTCCCATCGGGGAAAACACACGAGATTCACACGTGTGCACACGCACGATCGCGGCTTTCCCACGTCCTCCGTTCGCGATATCGCACAGACGCAGGACGGTGCGCGGGTGACCCGGCACAACCGCCCTTATGGGCAAACGTTCAGTGTCTCGTCGAGCGGATCTCTGAGATTGGGCCGCGCAGGAGAGGCGTCGCCGTAAGTGCCCACGCCCGAAGAGCCGTGCGCGCGGACGAGGTCGTAGTAGCCGTCGGCGGGAGGAGGCATCCGACCATCGACGAACGGAGGCGCCGGCCAGGCCGCCGCAGTGCAGGTCGCTCGGTTGAATGCTCCATCGGCACGAAGCTCGCTGAGCAGTCCACCGACGATGTCATAGTCGAGGTTCACTCCGCCATCGATTTTCGAAGCGTCGATCCGAAGACCAATAACGAGGCTCGACATGGCGGTGATGACGCGCGAAGCGGGGATTTCCCTGCCCAGGCACCGGTCCGGTCTCGAGTGGCCCAGTCTTTCGACGACACGCGGATAGAATCACCGGCGCGGAAAGGAATGCGATGACGACCGTCCAACCGACGACAAGTCGACCGGCGCTGAGTGCGATCGGCCAACTTCCGGTCATCTGTGCGGTCCTGCTCGTCTTTACGATCGCGGTTGTACTGGTCGGACCCTGGGGAGACTACCCGGTTAACGATGATTGGCAGTATTCGCGCATCGCCAAACGATTTGCCGCGGGCGAAGGACTCAAGGTCGATGTGCCCATCGCCCCCTCACTCGTCGGTCAAGTCGTCGCCGTTTGGCCGGTGATTCGTCTGTTCGGATTTTCCCACGTCGTTCTTCGGTGCACGACCCTGCTCTCAGGGTGTGTCTTGCTCCTGCTGTTGGATCGCCTGTTGATCTGGGCCGAAATAGCCGCCCGGGAACGTTTTATCGGGCTTTGTACGATCGCTTTGAATCCGCTCTTCTTCAATCTAAGCGCATCGTTCATGACCGAGATTTACGCGTCCGTCCCGGTCCTGTTGGGCGCATGGTTGTGGTTCGGGGATATTTGGGGATCCGGGGTCGCCGCGGCAAACGAGCAGAAATTCAGATCGCCGGGAATCCGTTGGTGGGTCGCCGCACTTGTGGGAGTACTCTGCGGTGCCAGCTTCTGGATCCGCCAATTCGCGGTCCTGGCGCTACCTGCCCTGTGGGTCGCCGCGCTCATCCACTCTCGGCCGTTCCCCCCGCTCAAAGGTGCTCTCCGGTTGCTTGCACCCATTGTGGTCAGCGCAATCCCAGCCATTTTCGTGACGGCAGGCTATTTCGTATGGGCCGATGCCGCAGGCGCGTTGAGACCAGAGTTCGTCGTACCACTGTCCCGCATGACACACGTCGATGGCGTAGTCCTCATCGCGGAATCCGGCAGCTTCGAGACATTCCTCGCCCTTTCGTGCCTGCCGCTCCTTCTGTTGACGTGGAGCGGTCGCATCACCCGACGGGGCGTCATTGCGGGAGTTCTGCTCGCCCTCTGCGCGCTCGTGGCCGTGTTCTTCTACCGGTCCATGCTCGTTGCCAAGCCAGGACGATTCGCCCCAATGCCGTTGAACTTCGCGATGGGGTATCAGAGCTCCTTCCCCTTCATCGGCAATGTCTTTTCAGAATCTGGAGTTGGCCCAGTGACTCTGAGCGACGTGTGCTGGGCAGGATTGCCTGGAAAGCCGCACTGGTGGCCGCCCGTGTGGACGATCATCACACTTGTTGCGTTAGCCGGGAACGCGTTGTGGGTACCGGCCTTACATCGGCTCTCTCAAATCGTTCGAAATCCCCTACCGCCGAATCTTGCGACGCAGTTGGCGATTTTCGGATTCGCTTGGAGCGCATTCTCGATTGTGGCTGCGGTGCAATCGTTTCAAGCGTTGGTTTTCGACCGCTACTACTTTCCGGCGATCATCGGCATGCCCGTCGCACTCATGGCATTGCGGGCCCCCCGGCGCGGGCAAGAACCGCTGCGTCTCCAAGGCACGGTAACGATGTCATGTCTCGTGCTCGTCGGATTGGCGGCGGTGACGATCTCTGGTGCTCACAACTATTTTCGGTGGAACGACGCGCGGTGGGAGCTTTACCGCCGCGCACGGAGCCGCGGAGTGGAGGCGCAATCCATAGAGGCCGGGTATGAGGCGCAAGGATGGGAGGCGTTCGATATCGCCCAATTGCGAACCGCGGCTACACATTGCATCGGGCCATGTCGATGCATCATGGGCGCCTACTGCATCGACGACAGTTACCGCGTTTCCATGAACGCGATTCCCGGATACCATACGATTGATTCGATTCCACCGGGCTACTGGCTTGCCACCGGCCCGCCGGTCTTGCTGTTGCAGCGCGAGTATTGATCGCCGGCTCCACGGTGCTACGCAGTACGAACGCCCTCTGCGAGTGGCCAAAAGCCGGAGAGCCGGGCTTGCGCTCCAGGAGCCTACGTGGATCGGACGACTCTCCGTCTTGGAGAGGCCGAAGCAACTCGGGTTTCCCACTTCGCATACACTGCCCGGTTCACGATGGACGAAGGCACCCAGGCCCCGGGCGGCGGGATCTTTCCGGCCACACGCTGGTCCGCGATCGACGCGCTGCGCCGCGACGATCCCGACGAGCGCCGCCGCGGGCTCGATCGGCTGGCGTCGATCTACTGGAAGCCGGTCTACAAGTACATTCGTGCGCGGCACCGCCGGTCGCCGGACGACGCGCAAGATCTGACGCAAGACTTCTTCGCGTCGCTTCTGGACGGCGGCAGGCTCGCGAGCTACGACCCCAAGCGCGCGCGATTGAGGACGTTTCTCCGAACGTGCATCGACGCGATGATCGCCAACTCGGACCGCGATGCGCGGCGGCAGAAGCGTGGCGGAGGAGCGGCCGTCCTGTCCCTCGAGTTCGAACTGGCGGAGGGCGAGCTGGCGCGCGCGGGGCTCCCCTCGCCCGAGCGGCTCGAAGACTTCCTCGACAGGGAGTGGGCGCGCAGCCTGTTCGCGGCGGCAGTCGAGCAGCTTCGGGCGGCGTGCGAGACCGGCGGCAAACCGGTGGTGTTCCAGGTGTTCTCCCGGTACGACCTCGACGATGCCGAGCCGGGGCGGCCGACGTACGCCGATCTCGCGCGCGAGTTCGGGATTGCGCCTACGGACGTCACGAACTACCTGGCCGCCGCGCGGCGCGATTTCCGGCGCATTTGCTTCGACATCCTCCGGGAGACGACGGCGTCCGACGGCGAGTTCCGGCGTGAGGCGCTGTCGCTTCTGGGGCACGCGCCGAAATGAGCTTTCTGTCGGACGGCGCGCTCTCGCGCTTGCGCTCGGCTGCGAGCGCGCCCGATCTGTCCCAGACGCACTACAGGCTGCTCGACGAGATCGGGCGCGGCGGGATGTGCACCTTGTTCCTCGCGCTCGATCCCGAGCTCGGACGGCGCGTGGCGCTGAAGGTGTTGGACGTTCCCGATCCCGCGGGCGAGCTCGGCGAGCGGCTGACCCGCGAGGCGCGCATCCTCGCGACGCTCGAGCATCCCGGAATCGCGCCCGTCTTCGATGTCGGGCGGCTTCCCGACGGCCGGGTGTTCTATGCGATGAGGTTCGTGGAGGGGCAGCGCCTCGACGCCTTTGCCGCGTCGGCGGCGCCGCTTTCGGAGCGGCTGCGGCTGTTCCAGCGCATCGTGGAAGCGGTCGCCTTTGCCCACGACCGCGGCGTGCTCCACCGCGACCTCAAACCCGAAAACGTCATGGTCGGCCCGTTCGGCGAGGTCCTCGTGATGGACTGGGGGCTGGCCAGGGGGCTCGAGGCGGAGCCGCGCGTCGAGCCGCCGGGGACGATTCTCGGAACGCCGGGGTACATGTCGCCCGAACAGGCGCGCGGGGACGTCGCCGAGGTCGATGCGCGATCGGACATCTACGCGCTCGGGGCAATCTTGCGAAACGTGCTGGCCGCGGACGATGCGCCGCGGCCGCTGCTGGCGATCTGCGACAAGGCCATGGCCGCGGATAAGCGGGCGCGCTATGCCGACGCGTCGGAGGTTCACGCGGAGATCGGGCGGTTCCTCGACGGGCGCCGCGTCCAGGCGTTCCCCGAAACCGTCGCGGAGAAGGCGGTCCGGCTTTACGGCCGCCACAAGGTCGCGGTCTGGCTCATCGCGACGTATCTGGTTGTGCGGGGGACGCTGCTTTTTTTCTCGGGCCGCTAAAGGAATGGCGTCCTCTGGTTAATGTGCGATTTGCGGGGCGAGATGCCCGCGGAGGAGTGGCGTCATGAAGAAGATCGGGCTCGCGATGATTCTGGGGGCGGTTCTCGGGGCGTTCGACGGGATGACGGCGTGGTTCACGCCGGCGGTCCGCGACCAGGTCGGCACGATCATGATGCTCTCGTCGCTCAAGAGCGTGATCGCCGGTTTGCTGATCGGCATCTTTGCCTGCTTCGTTCAGAGGCGGACGGCGATCGCCGTCTTCGGCTTGCTGGTGGGACTGGCCTTCGCCTATCTCGTCGCGATGAGCCCCGACCCCAAGACCGGCCAGCATTATTACGCGCAGATCATGATCCCCGGTGCGATCGTCGGCCTGCTGGTCGGCTATGCGACGGCGCGCTACGGAAGCAGAACCGCGGCCACGGCCGCGTAATCATTCCAAGGAGAAGTCGATGAGCTCAGTGAAGCCGGTTCCCGAGGGTTACCACACGCTGACGCCGCACCTCGTCGTGCGCAATGCTGCGAAGGCGATCGATTTCTACGTGAAGGCGCTCGGCGCCGAGGAGATGTTCCGCATGCCGGGCCCGGGAGGCGCCATCATGCACGCCGAGCTCAAGATCGGAGACTCGATCGTGATGCTCGGTGAAGAGGCCCCCGACCGGGGATCGCTGTCGCCGCAGGCGATCGGCGGGTCGCCGGTGACGCTGATGCTCTACGTCAAGGACGTGGACGCCTCGTTCGCGCGCGCCGCGAAGGCCGACTGCACGGTCCTGATGCCGCCGACGGACATGTTCTGGGGCGATCGATACGGCCAGCTGCAGGACCCGTTCGGCCACCGCTGGGCGATGGCCACGCACGTCGAAGACGTCTCGCCCGACGAGTTGGCGAAGCGCATGGCGGCGATGGCGTAGCGTTCAGTTCGCGGGCAGCGACGCCTCGATCCAGTCGAGCGCGTCGTCGAGGTCGCGGATCAGCTCGTCCTTCCCGCCGCTGAAGCCGTGGTTCCGGGAATCGACCTCGTAGAGGCGGCGCGTGGGCGTATTGGGACCGAACAGCTTCCGGGCTTCGTCGGCGGGGACGTAGCTGTCGCCCTCCGACTGGATGACCGCGAACGGGATGGGGCCGGCCAGCGCGATCGCCGGGTAGGTCTGGAAGCGCCCCTTCTCGTCGAGCTGAATCCCGGGCGGTCGCTCCCCGGGTGGAGGCGCCTCGAGGAAATCGGTCTCGCGCGTCAGCGCCATCGCGACGGCGCCGCCGACGTGGTGCTGCAGGGACTTGATGCCCGCCGTGAGGACGACGAGGTTCGCACCGCGCGAGAAGCCGGTGACGATCACGGGCGTTTTCTCCGGAAGACCCAGGGCGCTTCTCGCTTGAACGATCATCGAGTCGATGGACGCGGCGGCGGCAGGAACCGTGACGGAGCCTTTCTCGCCCTTGATGTGCTTGACGATGTCGCGGGAGCTGAACGCGGCGAGGTCGTAGCCTTCTTCCGCGAGATGCTCGAACAGGTCGCCGCTCACGCCCATCCAACCGGCGTCGCCGGTTGCGAACAGAACGAGGTAGGCGGGGCTGTGGGGCTTCACCGGCTTCACGAACGTGACGTCGAGATGGTGGCCCGGAATCTCGACCTCGGCGGTCCAGGACTTGTAGACGTCGGGCTTCGACGGGAGGCTTTTCGCTCCGGCGGGAATGCCAGCGAGGATCGCAGCGGCGATCAGAAGCACCGCTCGAGCGTTTCGTTTCATGTTCACAGAAGTGTACTCGGAGCCCGCAGGTTCAGATGCTCGGCCCCCGCGCGGGTCGCGCGCCGGCCGCGGGGCGTCCGCTCGAGAAAGCCGATCTGGATGAGATACGGCTCGTAGATCTCTTCGAGCGTCTCGCCGTCTTCGCCGACCGCGGCCGCGAGCGTCGACAGGCCGACCGGGCCGCCGCGGAACGTCTCGAGAATGACGCGCAGGATGCGCCGGTCCACCTCGTCGAGGCCGAACCGGTCGACCTCGAGGCGCTCGAGCGCTTCGGCGGCCAGCTTCTCGCTGACGTCGGGGTGCGAGGCGACGTCGGCGAAATCGCGAACGCGCCGGAGCAGCCGGTTGACGATGCGCGGAGTCCCCCGCCCCCGGCGCGCGATCTCGCGGGCGCCGGCGTGCTCGAGGCCGACCGACAGGATCTCGGCCGAGCGCACGGCGATCGTCGTGAGATCGTCCAGGTCGTAGTAGTCCAGATGGTGCACGATGCCGAACCGCTCGCGCAGCGGCGCCGAGAGCAGCCCGACGCGGGTCGTCGCCCCGACGAGCGTGAACCGCGGAAGCTCCAGACGGACCGACCGCGCCCCGGGCCCGGTGCCGACGACGAGATCGAGCGCGAAGTCTTCCATCGCCGGATAGAGGATCTCTTCGAGGGAGCGGCCCAGCCGATGGATCTCGTCGACGAACAAGACGTCCCCCGGCTGGAGGTTCGTCACGATCGCGGCGAGATCGCCGGCGCGCTCGATCGACGGGCCCGAGGTGACGCGGATCTCGCCCCCCATCTCGTGCGCGATGATGTGGGCGAGGGTGGTCTTTCCGAGGCCGGGCGGGCCGTAAAGCAGGACGTGATCGAGCGCCTCGCCACGCTTCCTGGCCGCCTCGAGGAAGACGGAGAGGTTCTCCTTGACCCGCGATTGTCCGATGTACTCGCGGAGGCGCTGCGGGCGGAGCTTCAGCTCGAACCCGGCGTCGTCGCCGGAGCTTTCGCGGTCGATGATGCGGCGGTCGAGGCTCACGGGGAAGACTTTAGCGCACGAGCGACTTCAACGACGCCCGGAGTAGGTCTTCGATGGGCGCGGCGCCGCCGACGTCGCGGCGGGCCCGGGTGACGGCCGCCGCGGCGTCGTGCTCGGAATAGCCCAGATGGATCAGCGCATTGATCGCGTCCGCGTCGGCGCCCACGCCCGGGCCGTCCCCGGGGTGAGCCGCCTGCGGCATCGCCCCGGCCCGAGGCCGCCTCGCCGCCGGCCGGTCCTTCAGCTCGAGAAGGACGCGCTCGGCGGTTTTTCGTCCGATTCCGGGAATGCGCTCGAGCACCGCGCGGTCGCCCTCGGCGATGGCGCGCTCGAGGTCGTCGACCCCGATCCCGGAGAGGACGGCCAGGGCGATCTTGGGGCCGATCCCCGACACCGCGATCAGGCGCAGGAATGTGGCCTTTTCCTCGGCGGTCCAGAAGCCGAACAGCTGGATCGCGTCCTCGCGGACGTGGGTATGGACGTGCAGCGCGACCTCGCCCGGCGCCGCGGAAAGCCGGTAGAACGTGCTCAAAGGGATGTGCACGTGGTAGCCGACCCCGGCGACGTCGAGCACGACCTCGTCGGGCCGGGACGCTACGATCGGGCCGCGCAGCCTCGCGATCACCGGTCAGGACCTGGCGGCCGCGATCTCGGCCCGGCGCAGCGCGTCCGACGTCCCGGCATGGAACAGGTGGCACAGAGCGGTTGCGATCGCGTCGGCGATGTCGGCCCGGCCCTCGGGACCGCCCCCGCCGACGAGACGGGCGACCATCGACTCGATCTGGACCTTCTCCGCGCGGCCGCTGCCCGTGACCGATTTCTTGATGACCGCGGGCGCGTATTCGTGGACAGCCACCCCGGCGGCCCCGAGCGTCGCGAGGACCACACCGCGCGAGTGGGCGAGCTGCAGGGCCGAGCGCGCGCTCACGCCGTGGAACGGGGCCTCGACCGCGGCCTCGGTCGGCGCATGGTGCGCGACCACGGCGGCGAGCTCGGCGTGGAGCGAGGCGAGACGCGCGGCGAGCGGCAGCCGCTGCGGCATCTTGATCTCGCCGCAGGCGATCAGCTTCGGGTCGAAGGATGTTCCGGCGAGAACGGCCCAACCGGCGCATCGGGTTCCCGGGTCGACGCCCAGGACGCGACGCGGATCGGATTTCAGGACGCGGCCTCCGAGATCGCATCCGGATCGAACGACAGGTTGGCGTAGACGTTCTGGACGTCGTCGTGATCTTCCAAGATCTCGATGAGCTTCAGGCACTGCGCGGCCTTCTTGGGATCGAGCTCGACGATCGTCGTCGGAATCATCTCGAGCTTGGCCTCG
>CAZYHZ010000039.1:0-38025 GCA_964647625.1 uncultured Acidobacteriota bacterium | reverse complement strand
GGATGGTCGGGCGCTTGCCGTACATGAGGATGCCGATGCGGAAGACCTTGGCGGCACCTCGGAACACGAGCCAGGTCGCGCCGATCAAGAGCGCTACCGACAGCGCGACTTGCCACCACGGCACGGTGCCCGCGCTCATCCGCATGAACATGATCATCGGCGTGAAAGGCGGGATCAGCGACATGATGACCGCCGCGATGCCGTCGGAGTACCGTACGAAGAAAAACGTCATGATGTACGGGATCATCAGCATCAGCTGCAGCGGCTGCTGGAGGTTTTGCGCCTCTTGCTCGCTGTTGCACACCGCGCCGACCGCGGCGAAAAGCGCCGTGTAAAAGAAATATCCGAGGATGAAGAAGACGACGAAGAAGATCAGCTTCATCGGGGACAGAGCGTCCTGGATCCATGACATGCCGCCCCCGCTCAGCTTGGCGAGCGCGTACAAGCGGAGGATGCCGGCGGTCGCCATGTAGATCACCATCTGGGTCAGTCCGACGAGCCCGACTCCGATGATCTTCCCGGTCATCAGCTCGTTCGGGGAGACGGATCCCAGCAAGACCTCCATGACGCGCGTCGATTTCTCTTCCAGCACGCCGCGCAGCATCGCTATGCCGTAGAGTAACAGCGACATGAACATCAGGATCACGAATCCGAAGGTCGCATAGAACGCCTCCAGCATCCCTTTCTTGGTCGCTCCGCCGCCGGCCGACTCCTGAAACGTCTGCAAATCGATGTGCTTGGTGAGTCCTTCGAGCGCCTGCTGGTCGATCGAGAGGTGGCTGTTCTTGAGGCGGATCGCGACGATCGCGTCGTGCAGGGCGCTTTGAATGGCGAGCGTGCCGCTGACGTCGGAAACGCTCAGCCCGTAGAATTTGAAATTGTCGTCGGCTTCGATGTCGGGGCCGACGGTGACGACGCCGTAGAGATCCTTGGAGAGGATGCGCGGCGAGAGAGATTTCTCCGTTTCCTCGAGCGAGCCCTTGACGGGGACCGTATCGACGATCCACATCGCGCTTCCGTCTTTGAGCTTCAATCCCGAGAGCTTGGTGGCCGTCGCCGGCGCGACCTCGCCGGTCGCATCGACGATCGCGATGTGGCGTTGCTTTTCCATGTCGAGGCTCGCGAAGTAGATCGACGCGAAGATCAGGCCGCCCATCACGATTGGGACGACCGACGCCCCGATCCAGAACGACTTCTTCGTGATCCGCTCGCGGTACTCGCGTCGAATGATCATGAGGATGTTATGCATCGCCGACCCTTTCGAGGACCGGCGCCTGTGTGCCGCCGACCTTCTCGATGAAGATGTTGTGGAGCGTCGGAGCCACCACCTCGAATTTCGTCACCCGCAGCCGCCCTGCGATCGCGCGGAAGATGTCCTGCGGGTCGGTGCCGGGCTCGAGCCGTACTTCGGAGTACGAGCCGTATCCGTCGACGCGCGCGACGCCCGGCAGCGCCTTGAGGAACGACCCGTCGCCATCGTATTCGATCAGCAGCGAGTTCTTCCCGAAGCCTTCCTTGACCTTCGCGAGCGTGCCCGAAAGGACGAGCTTGCCCTTGTTGATGAGGGCGATCTCCTTGCACAGGCGCTCGGCGGTCTCCATCTGGTGGGTCGAAAAGACGATCGTCGTGCCCTGGCGGTGGATGTCGAGGATCGTGTCTTTGAAGAGGTTCTGATTGACGGGATCCATGCCCGAGAACGGCTCGTCCAGGATCAGGACGGGAGGCTTGCCCATGACGGCGGCGGCGAACTGGATCTTCTGCTGCATTCCCTTCGACAGCTCTTCGGCCTTCTTCGCCGCCCAGTCTCCGATCTCGAGACGCTCGAGCCAACCCTCGCCCTCACGCCGGGCGTCGGCCGGCGTCATGCCGGTGAGGCTGCCCAGGAACTCGAGCAGGTCGAGGACCTTCATCTTCTTGTAGAGGCCGCGCTCTTCCGGCAGATAGCCGATCTGGTGTCGCGCGTGATCCGAGCCGGGCCGGCCGAGAACGGTGATCGTGCCGGAGTCGGGCCGGATGATGTCCATGATCATCCGGATCGTCGTCGACTTCCCGGCGCCGTTCGGACCCAGAAGTCCGAAGATCTCCCCCTGCGGGATGTCGAGCGTGATGCCGTCGACCGCACGAAACCCGTCGAACTCCTTCGTAATCTCGCGCAGCGAGATCGCAGTGTCCATGACGACCCCCTCCTCCGATATCGGGCCAGTATACGAAACCGGCCCGTCCGGGGTTTGGCCGGGCCCGCTTGACCCTGCCGTGCGGGGCCATTACCGTAAACGCCACGATGATCACGGGGTTCAACACGGACGTCGATTTCGAAGGGCGGACGTTCCATGTCCAGACGGAGGACAAGGGCCTCGACAACCCCATGGTCGAGAGCCTGGTCTACACCGGCGGCGAGATCATCACCTCGCGACGGTCGTCCTACGCGGATCTCGTCAAGACGCCCGAATACAGCGACGCAGAGCTGGCCCGCCGGATGGAGGCGCAGCATCAGGCGATCATCCGCGAGATCATGTCCGGCCGGTTCGATCCCGACGGCCCGCGGCCGTTCGGTTACAACATCGTGACGAATCGCAGCCTCGACGAGGTCGTCCTCGACTACCTTTCGAAGGAGATCGGCCTCGAGCAGATCCGCCTCGAGATGGCCGAGCCGATGACGTTCCACGAGGGGACCGAGCCGCGCCTGCAGCTTCGCGTCATCGCCGAGACTTCGGATCGCCCGGTGGCCGGCGCCAAGGTCACCGTGAAGCTGATCTCGACGCGCGAGAAGCCGAAGGAGATCTTCTCCGGCACGACCGAGCAGGACGGCCGCGTGAGCGCGAGCTTCCAGATTCCCGCCGTTCCCGGCGCGAACACCGCGATCCTCTTTCAAGCCGAGGCCGCCGGCAACAACGCCGAGATCAAGCAGCTCGTCATGAAGGCGGGCGCGACGACGGTGACTTAGGGGTCAGTCCCCTTTTTCTTACAAACTCAAACTCATCGAGAGCTTCTCCTCCTGCGGACGTTCGCCGCATGCGGACTATTCCGCGCGGCTCGCTCCGCGCTCGCGCGCCCGCAACGGAATCTGCGGGCTCGCTCACGAGGCCGCATTCAGAGTCGCTCTGGCTGAATTTGAGTTTCTAAGAAAAAGGGGACTGTCTCGTACTTGGAAAATGGGAGTGTCCCTAGCGGCGGGCGCCGCGAGCGCGCTCCATCTCGCGCTCGACGTCCTTCTTGGCGATCGCCTCGCGCTTGTCGAACGACTTCTTCCCCTTCGCGACGGCGACCTCGACCTTGACCCGGCCGTTCTTGAGGTAGAGCGACACGGGGACGAGGGTGACTCCCGAGGCGTCGGTGGCCTTGCCGATCTTGCGGATCTCGCGTGCGTTGAGGAGGAGCTTCCTCGTGCGCAGCGGATCGACGTTCTCCCGGTGGCCCGGCTCGTAGGGGGAGATGTGGGCGTTGTAGAGGAAGACCTCGCCGTCGACGACCTTGGCGTAGCCGTCCTTGACGTTGGCACGGCCGGCCCGGATCGACTTGACCTCGGTGCCGGTGAGCACGATCCCGGCCTCGTAGCGCTCGAGGAGGTGGTATTCGTGCGAAGCCGCCCGGTTCCGGGCCAGGACCTGCTCTTCGCGGCCGTCCTTGGACTTCGTCGTGGCCATGCCGTCCTTAAAAGCGACTTTCGCGCGCCGTCCACGTATAGTACACGCCGCATGAACGTCGTTGGCATCCGCATGGGGGCGACTCCGCGCAACCGGTACTGCGATCCGGTCGGCATCCCGTTCGAGGTCGGCGAGACGTGCATGGTCGACACCGAGCACGGGCTCCAGTTCGGCACGGTCATCGCTCCGCCGATCGAGAATCCGTTCTACAAGCCGGGCAATCGACTGCCGAAGGTCTTGCGGCGCGCGACGCGCGACGACGAAGAAGCCTACGCGCGCAAGATCGCCGCCGAGCAGGACGCACGCTCGTTCTGCCTCGCGCGGATCGCCGAGCGCAACCTTCCGCTGAAGCTCGGCCTCGTGGATCGTCAGCTCGACGGACGGCGGATGACGTTCCACTTCACCGCCGAAGGACGCGTCGATTTTCGCGACCTCGTGCGCGACCTGACGACGCAGTACAACACGCGCATCGAGCTGCGTCAGATCGGCGATCGCGAGGACGCCGGGATGCGGGGCGGCTGCGGCCCGTGCGGCAAGGTCCTGTGCTGCTCGACGTTCCTCAAGGGGTTCGAGCCGATCTCGATCAAGATGGCCAAAGCACAGGGCCTCTCGCTCAACCCGTCGAAGATCTCCGGAATGTGCGGCCGGTTGATGTGCTGCCTGAAGTACGAGTACGACCCCGAGACGCGCGCCCCCAAGAAGAAACCCGGCGGGTGCGCCGGCTGCGCCGTCAATCGCGGATCAACCCCAGCTCCGCCAGGCGCCTCCGAAGCTCCGGCTTCTTGAGGCCCGTCGCCTTCGCGGCGGTCTTGAGCGCCGTGTGCGTGTCGCCGCTCGCCGCGGCGAGCGCCTCGCGCCACGCCCTCGACAGGGGATCGTCCTCGGCGGAGGCTCGTTGCGACGAAGGGTCGGCGCCGGCGATCGCGATCGCGATCTCGCCCTTGATGTCGCGACCGAGTCTTTCCAGGAGGGCGCGCGCCGTGCCGCGGACGATCGTCTCGTGGATCTTGGTCAGCTCGCGGCCGACGACCATCGTGCGGTCGCCCAGGATCTCCGCGAGGTCGGAGAGGGCGGCCGCCATGCGATGGGGCGCCTCGTAGACCACGACCGTTCGGGTCTCGCCCGCCAAGGCGCGAAGACGGGTTCGCCGTTCACCGGCACGGGCGGGAAGGAAGCCGTCGAACACGAAGCGATCGGCCGAAAAGCCAGATGCCGACAGGATCGTCGCTACGGCGGAGGGCCCAGGAACGGCGGACACCCGCACCCCCGCGTCGTGCGCGGCGCGCACCAGGAGCGCGCCCGGGTCGGAGATCGCCGGCGTACCGCCGTCGGAGACGAGCGCAACGTCTCCGCCGGAGCGCAGCGCGTCGAGGACTCGCGAGGCGGCCTCGGCCTCGTTGAATTTGTGAAGGGGGACCATGGGCACCGAGATCGCGCAGTGCGCCAGCAGCTTCGCCGTGCGCCTGGTGTCCTCGCAGGCGATCAGCGCGCTCGCCGCAAGGACCTCGCGCGCGCGCGGCGAGAGGTCGCCCAGATTCCCGAGCGGCGTGGCGACGACGTGAAGCGTTCCGGCCATGGCGGGGCTACGGAACCGCGACCAGCTCGGCCGCGAAGTGTGCGACGGCGATCTTGGAAACGCGCACGACGAAGAACGAGGGATCGGGGACGCCGAAATCCGCCCATGCGACATCGAACCGCCCTTCGGCGGCGATGCGCCCGGCCCTGGGAGTGAGCTTGGTCCGCATCTTCGCCGGAAGTGTCTTCCCGCGAATCGTCAGCTGGCCGGTCACGACGCCCTCCGTCGTCCCGTCACTCGAAGGCGCGCCGTCGGGATCGAAGCGCGCCGGCGTGAAGACGATCGCGGGGTAGGTCGCGACGTCGAGCGACGTCCCGTGCATCGTCGCGTCGCGCCGCGAGTTTCCGGTCGCGAGCGAGGCGGCATCGACCTCGATCGAGCCCGACAACGCGATCGCCCCGCCGTCCGCGGGCTCGGCGCGGATCTCGCCGCGGACCGCGTGGGTCGTCCCGTGGACCGTGTGCATCGTCGCCTGAAGCTCGAACCCGGCCTCGGCGCGCTGGGGGTCGATGCGGTAGCTCGTCGGCTGGGTGACGAGCGCGGCGCCGAGCACGATCGCGAGCACGCCGGCCTCCGGGCTTTCAGCTCTTCCAGTCGCGCGGATAGCGGAAATCCCACCCGATCGACCGCGTCGAGACCTTGGCGATCAGCGGCTGGCGCCGCTTGTACTGCGAGCGCTGGATCGAGCGGGCGAGGCCGGACACGAGCGCGCGCGGAAACCCCTTGGAGACGATCGTCGGCGGGCTGACCCGCGCATCGACGAGCAGCGCCAGCACGCGGTCGATCACCTCGTAGCTCGCGCCGAGGTCGCCCTCGTCGGTCTGGTCGGGCCACAGGTCGGCCGAAGGCGGCTTCGTCAGGATCGGCTTCGGGACGCCCACGGCGGCCGCCAGAGCGCGCACCTGGGTCTTGTACAGGTCTCCCAACGGGTTCAGCGCGGAGGCCAGATCGCCGTGGATCGTGCCGTAGCCGAGCAGCAGCTCGGTCTTGTTGCTGGTGCCCAGCACGAGCGCGTCGTGCTCGACGGAGCGGTCGTACAGCACGAGCATGCGGATGCGCGCCATCACGTTGCCGAGGCGCCGGGGTCCGACGTTTCCGGACTTGCCGGCGAACACGTCGACCATCCCGGAGATATCGAACCGCTCCGCGACGATTCCCAGCGCGCCGACGACGCTCTCGGCGTCCTTCACCGACGACGGGCTGCTGGTGCGGTAAGGCATGAGCACGCCGACAACGCCCGACGGTCCGAGCGCGCGCACCGCGAGAGACGCCGCGAGCGCCGAGTCGATCCCTCCGGACAATCCGAGCACCACGCGACGGAGCCCCGTGCGCTCGACCTCGGTCTTGATGAACCCCTCGAGGATGCGAAGCGTGTCCAAAACGTCGATCGAAAGGTCGGGCTCCTTCGGCGGCGACGCCGGAATCGAGCGGAGCCGGCGCGTCATCGCGCCTTCCGGCCGCGTCCCGGAGCGGGGAGCGCGAACCGCTCCTGCCGGATCCGCGACAACTCCCGGTGAACCAGCTCGATGTTCTCGTCGCGGAGCAGGGGATAGGCCGCGCGCGCGCGCCGTAGGACCTCGGCATCGAGCTCGGCGACCGTCAGCGCGGGCGTCAGCGATTCGAGCGTTGCGAGCGAGCGCCCGAACGGGTCGATCGCGATCGATCCGCCGCCGAAGTTCAGGCCGTCCTCGTACCCGACGCGATTGACGTACACCACGAACGAGGTCTGGAACTGCGCGGTCGTGCGCAGGAGGTCGTGCCAGACGCCGAGGCTCGTCACGCCGCGGCCGGGCCTGGCGCCGCGCGTCGGGCCCGAGGAGAGCACGATCAACACCTCGGCGCCGTCCTGGACGAGAAGCCACGCGCTGGTCGGGTGCCAGGCATCTTCGCAGATGAGGAGGCCGGTCCGGCCGTGGCGCGCCTCGAATGCGCGCACCAGCTCTCCCCGCGCGAAGTCACGTCCCTCATCGAACATCCCGTAGGTCGGTAGGTAGAGCTTTCGGTGGACGTGGATCGCCCTTCCCCCCGAGGCGTAGACCGCGGCATTGTGAAAGCGGTGGCCCGGTGCCTCCTCGGCGTATCCGAAGACGAGGTCGATGCCCTTGGCTTCCCGGAGGAGCCTCCGGAACGCGCTCGCTTTGGGGGTGAGGGCGATCTCCGCGACCTGGTCCCGGAGCACGTAGCCGGTCATCGAGAGCTCGGGAAACACGACGAGCGCCGCCTTCTCGCGGCTGGCTCGCCGGATGGCGTCGATGTGGATGTCGAGGTTTGCGTCGAGGTTGCCGAGCTTGGGAGCTATCTGGGCAAGCGCGACGCGAAGGGTCTGCATCTGGAACCCGGCACGCTAGCACACCGACCTGAGAAATACCGCGCCACATCGGCACCTTACCAAACCGTACCGAGCAACCCCGTCAAACAGGCCGGGTTAAACGACCCGGAATCGACTCTCGACCTTGCTTTCGGCGACCGGCGATGCCATGAAAAGTATCGAGATTCAGAGCTTATTTAAGACCACAACAGGAATTGGATGAATTCGGCAGAAGTGGCCCGGTTCTTTCATAGAGGAAGCGTGGCTGCAATCGGGGAAAGGAAAAGGATCATGTCGCGCAAACCCATGATGATCGAAGAGCCGATCGAGTTCGATCCCGCCGTCCAGACCGAGGCGGATGCCGTTCGAGCCGAGATCGCCGAAGCCCAGAGGGCGGCTCGCCGGAAGGGGAAGGACAAGGCGGCCGGTGAGTCCGATCGGCCGACCGCGGCCATCCTCCCGATCTATCTCCGCGAGATGGGTGCGACCCCGCTGATCGACGAGAACAAGGAAGTCGAGCTCGCACGCGAGCTTCAGGAATCGCGCGAGTCGCTCGCCAAGCTGGCGCTGCGCCTGCCGGTGTACGCGAAGGAGTACGTCCTCGAGGGCGACTTCGAGGGACCGAAGCGCGGCCGCGAGTGGCCGCTCGACGACCTGGTCACGTTCTACGGGAAGCTGGCGCGCTACGCCCGCGAGCATCACGACGCGAAGATCGCATCGACGTTCAAGTCGGCGCGCGAGCACAAGCGCCACGTCGATCACGCCCGCGACGCGTTGATCCTCGCGAACCTGCGCTTGGTGGTTCACATCGCGAAGAAGTACCTGAACCACGGCATCTCCTTCATGGACCTGATCCAGGAGGGGAACATCGGGCTGATGAAGGCCGTCGAGAAGTTCGAGTACGAGCGCGGCAACAAGTTCTCGACGTACGCCTACTGGTGGATCAAGCAGGCGATCGAGCGCGCGATCGCCGACAAGGCGCGCATCATCCGCATCCCGGTGCACGTCAACGAGAAGATCAAGAAAATCGCCCGCGTCGCCCGCGAGCTCGGCGAGACCCTCGGCCGCAAGCCGACCCCGCAGGAGATCGCGAAGAAGCTGCGCATGCCGATCGCGAAGGTCGAGGAAATCCTGGGCGTGGTTCAGGAGCCCCAGGCTCTCGAGGACATCTCCGCGGACGACGATTCGCCGGGACTCCTGCGCTTCGTCGCGGACCCGAACGCGATCTCGCCGCTCGAGCGGACCGTCGACCGCGAGCTGCGCGAGAAGATCGAATCGACCCTTCGCGTGCTGAACTCGCGCGAAGAAGAGATCATCCGTCTCCGCTTCGGCATCGGGCGCGACATGCCCTACACGCTGGAGGAGATCGGCCGCGTGATGGGACTGTCGCGCGAGCGGGTCCGCCAGATCGAGGCGACGGCGCTCAAGAAGATCCAGTCGGCGCAGGAGTGCCGCGACCTCCGCGAGTTCTTGGCCTAGGGGACAGTCCCCTTTTACTTACAAATTCAACGTCGCGCGGCGAGAATCGCCGCGCCGCGTTCGCTCCACTGTCCGTGCGGCCTCTCGAGGAAGAACCGGCCGCTCTCCCAGAGCGGCCGCTACGTGACGCTCGTCATCTTGCGTGAATCCATTTTGTAAGAAAAAGGGGACTGTCCCCTAGTGGCGGGATCCGGAGTGGTTCGGCTGGCCACCCATGAGGTGGAGGTGGCCGCGATAGAGCGAAACATCGCGCTGATGCGTCCGGAAATCCTGCGAGTCGAACCGGATGGTGGGCGACGTTCCGCGGTGACCCTGCCCCCGGCCGAGGTAGCTGGTGTGCGACGCATAGCCGTAGGCGTTCGGCGCCCACCACACTCCCGGATAATAGAAGGATGACGAGTAATCAGACGACGACCGGTCGTCGCCGTAATCGATCGGCGTCGCCTGGCGCTCCGCCAACGCATGCGCGCGCTCGCGGTCGATGAACTCGGTAATCGAGTGCCAGTCGTCCGCCGTGCTCTTGGCGAGGTTATCGCTGAGCGACCGCTGCGATGCCGCGCTTTCGGGAACCGGTCCGAACATCCGGTCGAGATCTTCCCGCGTGTAGGCATGGGGCGGATCGTCAGCCGCCGAGACGACGCTCACCGCGGCAACCAACATCAGGGGAACCAGCAGAAATCGACAACGCACAGTCCACAAGTACGCCGGTCCGGCGCGCCGCGCCACCCGGAAACCTGTGGATTTCCTCGAAAAACGCGCGGATCGGCTGTGGACGGTCTGTGGAAACTGGGCCGCGGACCCTCGTAAGCTTCTCTAAGTAAAGCAGTTAGCCTTGCAGCAGCGAGACGGTCGCTCTGCGGATCGCCGCCCATTCCACGGCCTCCCGCATGCGCGCGATCCACAATTTATCCACAGCCTGCCGAGCGGGGTGCGACCCGCAGGATCTCCGCTAAACTCATGGTCTTCGAACACGAGTTTGGCTAAATTGACGCCATGACGATTTTCCATCTCCGCCGTGCGTATCACGACTCGCTGTCGAACATGCGCGGGTGGCTGCTCGATGCGTCGTTCTCGCAGAGGCTGACGGTGCTCGATCGTCTGTCGATCATCGACGCGTGGCAGCAGGAGATGGTCGAGTATTTCTCGAAGAACGGCTACTGCTTCGCCTGCAACAAGCGCGTGGGCCGCTGCTCCTGTCCCCACGAACGGTCGTAAGCGCTCTGGCTCGCTTCATCGTCCCGACAGCCGAAGACGTCCGCACGATTCTGACCGACTCGCACGGTCTGTGGGGCTCGGGCCTGTCGTTGACGGACTACATCGGCATGTGGGAAGAGCTGGGCGAAACGCCGTGGGGGCGCCGCTGGTACTCGTGGCGCGCCCTGGCCGACGGCGACGGCCGCATCGTTTCGAGCCTGAAACTGTACCGCCCCATGCTCCGCCTCGGCGGCGTGACCGGCCGCGTCTGCGCCATCGGAGCCGTGTTCACGCCGCCGTCGGTTCGGCGCCGGGGACACGCGGCACGATTGATCCGGGACACGCTCGACGAGGCCGAGGCGCGCGGGGACCACGCGGCGCTGTTGTTCACCGACATCGGCATCGACTACTACCGGGCGCTCGGCTTCACGCCGCTTCCTTGCGAGGACGCCATCGGAACCCTTCCCGTGTCGCCCCCGCGCACCGGGCTCACGCTCCGCGCGATGGCGGAAGGCGATCTCGACGAGGTCGCCGCGGCCCATGCCGCCGACGTCGCAGGGCGCCCGATCGCGATCGAGCGCGACCGGGACCACTGGCGATTCCTCCTCGAGCGCGCGCAGGCGTTTTTCCGGCGGCTCGACGGATCGGATCTGTCGCGCCGGTTCATGGTCGCCGAGGAGATGGGCCGTCCCGTCGGCTACCTCGTCGGCGTCGCGGCGCCCGGCGAGTGGAACCTGCGCGAGGCGGCGGCCTACGACGGCACGCCCGAAACGCTCGGCAGGATCCTCGCCACGGGCGTCGCGGACGCGCGCGCCTGGTCCGCGACGACGGCTTGGGGCTGGATCCCTCGGGAGCAGTGGCCGCTGATGCGCGGCTGCAAGGTGCGGGCGCAGCCGCGCCTTCGTGCGCTGCCGATGATCCGCGTGCTCCGGGGCGCGAGCCTGCCGTCCGGAGCGGATACCGTCGGCGGCGCGTTCATTCCTTACCTGGATCAATTCTAAGGGTTCGCATAAACTCGCCGCGGCCCCCTATGGCGCTTCCTCGAACCATCGACCGGGCGCTCGCTCTCACACTGACGATCACGATGGCGGCGGGGGTGGTCCACGCGGCGAAGCCCGCGGATCCGTCCGTGAGAGCGTCCACCAAGGTCGAGGGCAAAGGGCTTCCGCCCGGGGTCAAGCTGTCCGCGCTCCACATCGGCGCCGACGAGAAGTCCGGCGCGATCATCGCGGAGGGCGAGGTGACGATCGAGGCCGCCTTCGGACGAATCCAGGCCGACAAGATCACGGTGCGCGACGGCCGGATTCTCGAGGCAGACGGCAACGTCCTCCTGGTGTGGGGCCACAACCGGATCTCGGGCACGCGGATGACCTATGACGTTGGGCTCAAGGACGATCCCGACCCGGACAAGCGCATCCCGCGCGGCGTGATCGAGAACGCGATCGGCCAGGTCGAGCCGGAGTTCAATTTCGACGCACGCCAGGTCGACACGATCGGCGACGATCACGTCGTCCTGCACGAGGCGACGGTCACGACCTGCACGCAGCCCGTTCCGTACTGGTCGTTCCGCGTCTCGACGGCGAAGATCAAGATCGAGGGATACGCGCACATGTACAACCTGCGCGCGATCATCGGCAAGGTGCCGATCTTCTACCTGCCGTACCTGATCTGGCCGGTCAAGCGCGAGCGCGCCCCGGGCCTCCTGTTCCCGGAGTTCGGCGCAACCTCCCACCGCGGGTTCTTCATGTCGCTGCCGGTGTTCGTGCCGCTCGGCCAGAGCGCCGACGTGACGTTCTTTCCGGAGTACTACACGATCGGCGGATGGGCCGGCGGCGTGAAGGCCCGCGTCGTGCCGAACCGGGACGGCTACGCCGAAGCGGAGGCGCAATACGTCGCCGACCAGCTCACCGGCGAGAACCGCTACCGCGTCCAGCTCAAGCAGACGCAAAATTTCCTGAACGGCTTCCGCATGGTCAGCGACGTCGACATCGTCAGCGACTTCAACTACTACACCGACTTCGTCCGCAACCTGACCTACGCGTCGTCGCCCACGATCCTGGGGCGCGTCACCTTCACGCGTAACGGGCCGTGGACGACGCTCCTCGTCCAGGAGCAGTATCGCGAGCAGCTGTTCGCCGACGGCTCGACGCTGCTCCAGACGACGCTCCCCGAGCTCGAGTGGCGCGGCCGCAGCCACCGGATCGGACACACGCCCTTCTACTTCACGTACTTGAGCTCGCTCGCCTCGATCCGCCAGGACAGCACGCGCATGCAGGCCAGCTATTTCCGAGGGGACATCTTCCCGACGCTGTCGGCGCCGTTCTCGCCTTGGCCCTGGATCGACATCACGCCGTCCGTCGCCGTGCGCAGCACGTACTGGTCGGAGCGCCAGGCTCCCGTCGTGAACGTCAACGATCCGATCGTCGTCACGCACGACGATCTCTGGCGCAATCTCTTCACCGGAGGCATCGACATTCGCGGGCCCAAGCTCGTCCGCATCTACGAGACGAAACCGAAGCCCGGAAAGGACGGCGAGGATCCGAAGCCGGCGGCCAAGTACAAGCACACGATCGAGGCGGACGCCGCTTACATCTACCAGCAGGCGTTCGACCACAACGACCAGGTCATCGTCTACGACGAGATCGACCAGTTCGGGGCGCTCGCGAACACGGCGACGTACGGGCTCGCCTCGCACCTGATCGCGCAGCGCCCCCGGGCCGAGGCCGAGCAGCCCGGAGCGACGGGCGAGAAGATCCTCGTGTCCGACGGGGATTCGGGGAAGCTCCGGGAATCGACGTCGGCGGTCTCGGACACGATCGACACCGGCGGATCGCCCGTGGACGCCGAGAAGGACAAGCAGACGGAAAAGGACAAGAAGAAAAACGAGCCGCTCGAGCCGATCGAGATCGCAAGCCTCGACCTGACGCAGGCGTATTCGTTCAGCACGAATGCCTCGGTCGCCGATCTCGACGGAAATCCGGCCACCCCGGCCGCGACGTCGCACTTCTCGCCCGTCTCCTTGACCGGCCGCTACAACCCCAGCCGTCTGCTGAGCTTCAACGTCACCGGCCGCTACGACATCCTGTTCAAGAAGATCAGCGATGTCACCGTCTCGGGGAACTTCCGCGAGCCGCTGGCCCAGGGATCGTTCTCGGTGGTCCACCATCCCGGGCTCGGGTTCGATCAAGTGTGCACGCAATACGTGCAGCAACCGCCTCCCGTTGGAACGTACTGCGTCCACTACGAGTACGTCCCGAAGGCCGACTCCACCCAGCTGCGATTCCAGGGGAACTTCGGCCCGTTCGCGAGCCGGATCCGGGCCGGCGTCGACGGGACGTACAACTATCACCCTGCGCCGACCGAGAAGCGGTTCCCGTATCGCAGGTTCCGCTTCGAGTACTACACGCAGTGCTGCGGATTCCTCGCCGAGTACCTGCTCTCCGAGTACTCGACGTTCCCTCGCCGCGAGTTCCGGATCGCGGTCGACCTGCGGGGCATCGGAAAGCTCTTCGACTTCAACCAGGCGAACCAGTGAGCGCGCGGATTCTCGTCCTCGGGGGCGCCGGCCTGCTCGGCCGCGCGGTCCAGGCGGAGCTGACCCGGAGGCGGCGTGAGTTCGACGCCCCGGATCACGCGGCGCTCGATCTGCTCGACCGGACGGCGCTGCTGGAACGACTCGACGGCCGGCGCCCGTCCGCGGTCATCAATCTCGCCGGGTTCACGGACGTCGGCGCCGCCGAACGCCCCGAAAACGCCGCCGCGGCGGCCGCGCTCAACACGGAGATTCCCGGGTGGCTCGCCGGCGCCACCGCCGAGCGGCACATCCCGTTCATCCACGTGTCGACCGACTATGTGTTCGACGGCGCCAAGCGCGCTCCGTACGTCGAGGACGACCCGGTGCACCCCCTTCAGGTCTACGGCGCGACGAAGCTCGCGGGCGAGGAGGCGGTGACGGCGGCGAACCCGGGCGCGCTCATCGTCCGCGTGTCGACTTTGTACGGCCCCGACCGCGCCCACCGCCCCGCCTACGTCGATGCGATCCGCGTCCAGGCCAGCGCGCTCGCGGAGAAGGGCGGGGGAGAGCTCGCGGTGGTGGAGCATCCCGTGTCGTCGCCCACCTACGCACCCGACGTCGCCGAAGCACTCGTCGAGCTGTGGGACCGCGGCGTGACCGGCATCGTCCACACCGTCAACGACGGCGGCGCAAGCCGGCTCGAGCTGGCCCGGGCGACCGTGCGGCTCGGGGGATTCGCCGCCAGAGTCGGCGTCGTGACGCGTCCCGAGCCGGCCGGATCGCTCGCGCGACCGGCTTACTCGGTCCTGGGGACGGACAAGCTCGCGGGTCTCATCGGCCGGCGGTTGGCCCCGTGGGCCGATGCGCTGCGAAGGTATCTCGAGCTTTGAGAATCCTCGTCACAGGCGTCACCGGCTTTCTCGGCGGACGCATTGCGGAGCGGCTTCTCGCGGCGGGGCACGAGGTCCGCGGCCTCGTCCGGGACCCGTCGCGCTCGGCGGGAATCGACGGCGTCGAGCCGGTCACCGGCGACGTCCTCGATCCGGCGGCCGTGCGCCCCGCCGTGTCGGGGTGCGATGCGGTCGTCCACTGCGCCGCCATGGTGAAGAGCTGGGCGAAGGACAAGACCGTCTTCGACCGCGTCAACGTCTCGGGGCTGACGAACGTGCTCGAGGCGACCGGCGAGGCCGGCGCCCGCCTGTTCTACACCTCGTCGTTCATCGCGCTGGGGCCCACCGACGGAAAGACGTTCGACGAGACGACGCCGCACGACCCTTCGCCACCCCGCAACGACTACGAGCGCACGAAGCTCGCGGCCGACCGGCTCGCGCGCGAGGCCGCCTCCCGCGGCGCGCGGATCGTCCGCCTCTACCCGGGCGTCGTGTACGGCCCGGGTGCGCTCACCGCGGGCAACCACGTCGTGCAGAATCTGGTCCTACACGCCCGGGGAAAGCTCCCCGGCATGCTCGGAGCGGGAGACCGCCGTATGTCGCTCGCGTTCGTCGACGACGTCACCGCCGGGTTTCTCGCCGCGCTGGCGCGTGCGAAGGACGGCGACGCCTACATCCTGGGCGGCGACAATCGCACGCTGGTCGACCTGTTCGCCGCGTTCGAGAAGGCGACGGGGATCGCTCCCCCCACGCTGAAGATTCCCTACGCCGCCGCGCGCCTGGTCGGGCGCCTCCAGCGCTGGCGCGCCGAGCTGTTCGGCATCGAGCCCGAGCTCACCGACGAAGTCGTGCGCATCTACGCGCACGAGTGGGCGTACTCGTCCGAGCGCGCGATCGCCGAGCTCGGCTATCGGATCACGCCGCTCGCGTCGGGCGTCGAGCGGACCGTGGCGTGGCTTCGCGCCGAACGGTTGGTGCCGCCCCGATGAGCTCCGAGATTCCTCGCAAGGCCGTCCACATCGCGATGGGGGCGTTCGCCCTGCTGCTGCGCGTTCTGACGCCGGGGACGGCCGCCCTGTGCGCCTGCGCCGCGCTGGGGTTCAACTTCTTCCTCCTCCACCCGCTGACGAAGCGCTCGCTGCTTCGCGGCTCCGAGAAGGAGCGGGGCTATTCGCTCGGGATCGTCCTGTACCCCGCGGCCGTGCTCGCGCTGATCGTCGTGTTCCGTCATCGCCTGGAGCTGGCCGCGGCGACCTGGGGACTGATCGCGTTCGGCGACGGCATGGCCGCGCTGATCGGGACGACCCTGCGCGGACCCAAGCTGCCGTGGAATCCCGCGAAGACGTGGAGCGGCTTCGCCGCGTTCGTCCTCTGGGGAACCGCCGCTTCGGCGTTTCTGCTGAGGTTCACCCAGCACGGCGCGCTCGACTCGCCGAAGCACTGGATCGGGCCGTCATTTCTCGCGATCGGGCCCTCCGGCCCGCATTTCGAGCCGAGCTTCCTGATCCTCGGCTGCCTGGCGGCCGCCGCGCTCGCGGGGTTCGCCGAATCGCTCCCGACCAAGATCGACGACAACATCCTGGTGCCCCTGGTGGGCGGGGCGGCGCTGTACGCCGCGACTCTCGTGGAGCCGTACCGTCTGGCCGGCCTCGCGCCGACCCTGCTCCAGCAGCTCGTCGCCGGCGCCGCGGTCAACACCGTGCTCGCCATCGCCGCGTACGCCGCCCGCTCCGTCGATCTTTCCGGGGCGCTGTGCGGATGGCTGCTCGGCGTCGCGCTGTTCGCGTTCTCGGGATGGCGCGGCTTCGCGGCGCTGCTGCTGTTCTTCGTCCTGGGCAGCGCGTGCACGAAGATCGGGTACGCCAGGAAGGAAATGCTCGACATCGCCCAGGAAAAGGGGGGACGTCGGGGCGCGAAGAACGCGATCGCCAACACGGCCGCCGGGGTGGCGTTCGCGTTCCTCGCGGTCGCCACGCCGCACGGCGTCCCGTTCACCCTCGCTCTGGTGGCGGCGTTCGCGACCGCCACGGCCGACACCGTCTCATCGGAGTTCGGACAGGCGTTCGGCCGGACGACCTATCTCGTCACGACGTTCCGCCGTGTTCCCGCGGGCACCGAAGGGGCCGTCTCGGTCGAAGGCACGCTCGCCGGGATCGCGGCATCAACCGTCGTCGCCGCGTTCGCCGCCGCGACGTCGATGATCGCCTGGCCCGGCGCCGGCGTCGTCGTGCTCGCCGCGCTCGCCGGCACCACGCTCGAGAGCTACCTCGGCGCGACGCTCGAGCGAGTGAACGCGATCGACAACGAGGTCGTGAACTTCGCCAACACCGTCGCGGGGGGGCTCGCGGCGATGGGGATCTGGGCGCTCCTGTAGATCTCGAAAGGGGTGCAAGGTGAGCGCAATGGCCGGCCATAGGTCCCGAAAGGCGCCGAGGACGCCGGCGCCGCTCGCAGGCGGCAACCCTCGAATTCCGAAGGGGGAAGGGGACGCTCCCGTCCGGGCCTACATCGCCGCCATGCCCGGCTGGAAATCCGTCGTGGGACGGCGCATCGACGCGATCATCGAGAAAGCGGTCCCGAAGGTGCGGAAGGCGGTCAAGTGGAACTCGCCGTTCTACGGGGCGGGACGCGAGGGCTGGTTCCTCAGCTTTCACTGCTTCACGAGCTACGTGAAGGTCGCTTTTTTCCGCGGAACGTCCCTTCGGCCGCCGCCTCCCGGCGAGTCCAAGCAGAAGGAGGTTCGATACCTCGACATCCGCGAGGGCGAGCCGCTCGACGAAGCGCAGCTCGCCGCCTGGGTGAAGCAGGCGAGCCGCTTGCCGGGCGAGCGGCTGTGAGGGATCCGGTTAAAATCGCCCCGGCCGAGAATCTCCGAAATCGAAGAGAGAGACGCCCATGAAGAAGAGCGGATCGTCCACCGGCAAGTCGGCTTCCGAGATGATCGACGCGAGAATCGAGGAGTACCCCGACTGGCGGGGGACGATGCTCAGCCGTCTGCGCGCCCTGATCCTGCAGGCCGATCCCGGCATCGTCGAGGAGTGGAAGTGGAACGTCCCGGTGTGGTCGCATGACGGGTTGATCTGCACGGGCGAGGTCTACAAGCAGGTGGTGAAGATGACCTTCGCCAAGGGCGCCGCTCTCGACGATCCCTCGAAGTTGTTCAACTCCAGCCTCGAAGGGAACACGCGGCGCGCGATCGATTTTCGCGAGGGCGACAAGGTGAACGAGAAATCCCTCAAGGCTCTGATCCGTGCCGCGGCGGCCCTGAATACGTCGAAGCACGCATGACCCGATGATCGCGGCGCTACTTCTGAGTGCGCAGAGCGCGCTCCCCGTGCCGACACCGATCTGGCCCGGGGAGCCGCCGGGCCCGCGGCGGGTCACGAAAGCCGAGACGCGCCTCCCCGCCGAGACCCCCGTCGCCGGACGCCCCTGGACCTACGTATCGAACGTGTCGCAGCCGACGCTCACGGTCTATCCGCCCAAGGGGAAGAATACCGGCGCCGCGGTCGTGGTCTTCCCCGGCGGCGGGTACCAGATCCTCGCCGTCGACCTGGAGGGCACCGAAGCCTGCGACTGGCTGACCTCGATCGGGATCACCTGCGTGCTCTTGAAGTACCGTGTTCCCAACGCGGGCAAGACGTGGAGCCAGCCTCGCGGGTATTTCTCCGACACGGGATCGTCGCCGCCGCTCGAAGACGCGCAGAGAACCCTGGGCCTCGTGCGCGCCCATGCGGCGGAGTGGCGCATCGACGCGCACAAGGTCGGTGTCCTCGGATTCTCGGCAGGGGGGCATCTGGTCGCCGTCGTCAGCACGCGCTTCACGAAGCGCGTCTATCCGACCGTGGATGCGTCCGACGGGCAGCCTTGCCGTCCGGATTTCGCGATGGCGCTCTACCCCGGGCACCTGTGGATCGGCGGCGGACGGCGCGAGCTGAACGCCGACATCAAGGTCACGCCCGAGACGCCGCCGACGTTCCTGGTGCAGGCCGAGGACGATCCCGTGGACAGCGTCAACAACGCCCTCGTGTACTACGCCGCGCTCGACGACGCCGGCGTCCCCGTCGAGATGCACCTGTTCGCGGGCGGCGGCCACGCGTTCGGCCTGCGAAAGACGGGCCTTCCGATCACCGGGTGGACGGCCCTGGCGGAAAAGTGGTTGAAGTCCATCAAGGTCATTCCGGAGTAGTCTCTCCGGGGGTCCGATGAGCTTCCATCCGCCGACACCGGTGCTGAGGATCTTCGACGAAGCGAAGGCGCGCGAGTTCTACCTCGGCTTCCTCGATTTCAAGGTCGATTTCGAGCATCGGTTCGAGCCCGGCACACCGCTCTACATGGGGATCTCGCGCGGTGCGTGCGCGATCCATCTGAGCGAGCACCACGGCGACGGCGCGCCGGGAGCCGTCGTGCGCATCGAGGTCGATGGGCTCGAGGCCTATCACCGGACGCTGGCGGACAAGAAGTACAAGTACTATCGGCCCGGGCTTCAAGACCAGGAGTGGGGCACCCGCGAGATGAAGGTCGAGGACGGGTTCGGCAACACGCTCGTCTTCTTTCGCCGGCTCGGCGTGACGGCGCCGTGAGAATTCGAACGATTGCGAAGCGAGCGGCGCTCGTGGCGGCCGGCCTTTTCGTCGTGGGCGCGATCGCGCTGACGATCGCCTACTTCCGCTCGAGCAACGCCTGCGATCAGCCGAAGGCCGCGGTCGGCACCCCGATGAAGGCGATCGTCTACTGCTCGTACGGAGAGGCCGACGTGCTGCGCCTCGAGGACGTCGAGAAGCCCGTCCCCGAGGACGACCAGCTCCTGGTCCGCGTGCGCGCGGCGTCGGTGAATCCGCTCGACTGGCACTTCATGCGCGGAACGCCGTACCTGATGCGCGCGCAAGCCGGCCTGCGAAAGCCGAAGTCCACGCGCCTCGGCGTCGATTTCGCCGGGACCGTCGAGGCCGTCGGGCGCAAGGTGACGAAATACAAAGTCGGCGATGACGTCTTCGGCGGGCGGTCGGGTGCCTTGGCCCGGTACGTCTGCGTCCGCGAGGACGGCGCGGTCGCCCGCAAGCCGGCGACGGTCACGTTCGAGCAGGCCGCCGGAGCGCCGATCGCAGGGGTGACGGCGCTTCAAGCGCTGCGCGACCGGGCGAAGGTCCGGGCGGGGCAGAGCGTGCTGATCAATGGGGCCTCCGGCGGGGTGGGGACGTTCGCCGTCCAGATCGCGAAGGTCTACGGGGCGCAGGTGACCGGCGTGTGCAGCACCCGGAACCTCGATCTCGTCCGGTCGATCGGCGCGGATCGCGTGATCGACTACACGAAGCAAGACTTCGCGTCGGGCGATGCCACCTACGACGCCATGCTCGACAACGTCGGGAATCGGTCGCTGTTCGCCTGCCGCCACGTGCTCAAGGAGAAAGGACGATACGTCCTCATCGGTGGGGGCGGGCCGAGCGACAACCCGGTGATCGGCCCGTTCGCGCGCGTGCTCAACGCCTACGTCCTCTCGAAGTTCGTCAGCCAGGACATGGGCATGTTCCTCGCCGACCTGAACGCGAAAGACCTCCAGGAGCTCGGCACGTTGATGGAGAGGCAGTACGTCAAGCCGGTGATCGACCGGCAGTTCGACATCCGCGATTCGGCGCAGGCGATCAGGTATCTCGAAGAGGGGCACGCGCGCGGCAAGGTCATCGTCACGATGGAGTGATCACCGTCTCGAGCGCCGGTCGTCCTGTACGTCGTCGACGTGGTAGATCTTGTACGGGCGCCCGATGACGGTTCGCGCGACGTTGCGCACGGGGATCCCGCTCGGTGTCGTGCCGACTTCGGTTCCGGCGTGCGCGTGGCCGTGGACCACCAGATGCGCGCCCGAGGCGTCGATCGCCTCCGCGAGCAGATAGCTGCCGAGAAACGGGTAGATCTCGCGCCGCTCGCCCTCGAGCGTTCCGGTGATGGGCGCGTAGTGCAGCAGCGCGACGCGGACGTCGGCCCGGATCGCGTGGAGCTCCGCCCTCAGCGTCTCGGCGAGATTCTTGGTGTGCCGGATGAACGCCTTCATCTCGGGCTCGCCGAAGTCGCTTCCGCACGCGCCGAGGAATCCGCCGCCGAACCCCTTCGTCCCGGCGATGCCGAGACGTGTCGCGCCCAGGTCGATCGTCACGCTCTCCCCCTCCAGCACGTGCACGCCGACGTCGCGGAGCATCCGGGTGATCTCCTCTTGCGCGTCGAGCTGGTAATCGTGGTTGCCGAGCACCGCGACGACGGGAATCCGGATGTGCGCCAGCTCGCGGGCCAGCCTGCGGGCCTCGGTGAGGGAGCCGCTGCGCGTGAGGTCTCCGGCCAGAAGCAGCGCGTCGGCTTCGGAGCAGACGCGCTCGATCCAGGGCTCGAACCGCTCGTCCGAGTCTTCCCCGACGTGGACGTCGCCGACCGCGGCCAGGCGAATCACACGACCTCCGCGTTCGGCGCGCGCAGGACCTGCACCGCCAGCTCGTCGACCACCGGCAGCTGGGGGGCCAGCCGGCGCACCAAAGCGACGATCTGCTGCCTCCGGCGATCGCTGCCGAGGGTGCCGCGGAGCACCACGCGGTCGTCGACGACGACCACCTCGATCCCCAGCTCGCACAAACCCGGCTCCGAGGCGATCGACGCGCGGATCCGCTCAGCCAGATAGAGGCTCTCGTCGTTTCTCATGATCGACTCCCGCCTCGGGATCGAGGACGAGCTTGCTCAGCGCCCGAAGCGGCCCGAGCGGCACGAGGAGGTCGAGCGAGGTCGCGTAGTAGAGCAGGCTCAGCACCCGCCGCGGCCCCTTGACCGCGCGATGGAGCAGATAATCCCAGTCGAGGCCGCCGCGCGCGATGAGAGCGAGGGCGTCGTGCCAGTGCCGGGGCGTCTCCTCGTCGTGCGTCAGCGCCTTGATCACGATGAGGTCCTCCGGAGGCGCGACGCGGACCGACTGCCCCTTGTAGGTCTCGACACCCGAGCGCCGCAGCATCTCGTCGTCGAGATAGATGTCCCCCTTGAGCTTGAAGATCAGGTCGACCTGAAGCCCGCAGCGGAACGCCTTGAAGAGCCAGCTCGGGTTGATGTCCTGGGTCTCGAACCCGGCGCGGCCCATCGCATCGAGCGCGGCGCGCGCGTTCTCAGGACGGACGAGGAGGTCGATGTCCTTGCTGTGGCGGATCCGGCCCAGCGCCACGATCGCGAGCCCGCCCACGAGCAGGTAATCGATGTGGGCGCTCTCGAGGGCGGCGATCGCATCGGCCAGCGTCGCCGCCAGGAGCTCGGTGCTCGCCGCGTCGCTCGGGGCAATCGGGTCCATCGTGAACCCTCCGGATTCCCCTCTCTCGATCTGCAATCGGCGCGCCATGAAAAAACGCGGCGACGGAGCGGGCCAGGAACGCCCGGTGGAGAACTCTTCACGATGGAGAGGGGGTTTTCCCTGATCGACCCTACGAGCGCGTGCGGCCGGCCATCAGGAACAGCGGGATCGCGAGCAGCTGCGAGGCGACCGCGAAGACGACGACCCCCGCGTGCGAGCGCGGATACAGGAGTCCCGTCATGACGGCCCCGATGAGCCAGCCGGCGCCGTATCCGGTGAAGAAGATCCCGAAGGCGAAGTTCCGCCGTCCCCTCGGGAGCATTCCGGCCACGATGGCCTTGAGGAGCGTGTCCTGCACGGCGTAGCCGACGCCCCACAGCACGAGTCCCACGAGGACGGCCGCGAATCCACCCAAGAAGACGAAAGGCGAGAACAGCGCGCCCACGGCCATGGCCCAGAGCGCTACCGGGAGCCCGGCGCGGTCATAGAGCCGTCCAAGCGCCAGGCTCGCGACGATGCTCGCGACGGTGGCCAGCGCGACGCCGATCGGGATCCACGCATCCGCGAACAGGCCGGTGGCGGCCATGTGGAACGAGATGAACTCGAAGCTCATCAGCCCCGCTCCGAACGCCGCCGCGCCCGCCATCGAGAGCCAGAATCTCGGCGTGAACCCGTCCGTTGCGGACGCCGTCAGGCGCTCGCGGGCCGCCTGCGCGGCCGGACCGGGAAACCGGAATCGGGCTGCCGCGACGGCCGCGAGCGCGCACACCGCCGGCACGACGAGCCACGCGTAGGCCGCGCGGTACGGCACGCTCCGGGACAGCGCCAGCGCCATGAGGAGCGGCCCGATGGTGGCTCCGGTCTCGTCGAGCGCCGTGTTCAGCCCGAACACCCAGCCGCGCCCCAGGGTGTCGGCGGAGTACGACAGCATCGCCTCGACGGTCGGCTTCCGAAGAGCGCGGCCGACGCGCTCGAGGACGATCAGCGCGGCTGCCGAGCGGAAGCGCCCGGTCATCGACATCGCGGGAACGGCGAGCAGGTTGACGGCGTATCCCACGAACGTGATCCGCCAGTACCAGCCGGTGCGATCGGCGACGTATCCCGAGATCGATCGCAGCGAGTAGCCGAGGAACTCGCCGAGGCCCGCGAGGATCGACACCGCGGTGGCGGAGGCGCCGAGCGAGCGCAGGAACGGGCCGTTGATGCTCGCTCCGCCCTCGTAGGTCATGTCCGCGAAGAGGTTGACGACGCCCATCGTCAGGACGAACGCGAACGCCGCGCGCGCGAGAGTGTCACCGGAGGATCGGGACGCCATCGCAGCGATCGTATCGCGGACGCCTCCGGGGTTTACCCGATGTTTCGCGCCGTGCGCCGGGCCTATTCTCTACTCGATGCGTTCATCACGAAAGGAGGCCCCGCATGCCGGCAGGAAACAAGTCGACGCCCCGGAAGGCGTCGGGCCGCAAGTACTCGAAGGGCGCGAGCAAACTCGTGGGGGAAGTGCTCCACAGAATGAAGCAAGGCACGCTGCGCAGCGGGCCTTCCGGGCACGGCGGCCGGGTGAAGAGCCGCGAGCAGGCGATCGCGATCGGATTGTCCGAGGCCCGGAAGAAGGGTGCGAAGGTCCCGCGGAAGCGGCGCCCGGTCTAGCGTGAGTATCATGAAGCGCACGGACATGGTCGAGACGAGCCACAAGCAATCCGCGATCGAGTTCCTGCGCTTGGTCGCCGCCGGAAAGGTCCAGGACGCGTACGACAAATACGTCGGTTCGAGCTTTCGTCATCACAACGCCTACTTCGGAGGCGACGCCGGTTCGCTCAAGGCCGCCATGCAAGAAAACGCGATCAAGAACCCCAACAAGGCGTTCGAGGTCCAGCGCGCGCTCCAGGATGGCGACCTGGTCGCCGTCCACTCGCGCGTGAAGCAGAATCCGTCCGATCTGGGATTCGCCGTGGTCCATATCCTCCGCTTCGAGGGCGGCCGGATCGCCGAGATGTGGGACGTCGGACAGCCGGTGCCCGCCCAGTCGCCGAACGTTCACGGAATGTTCTGACCCGGCGGGCAAACGGCTTCTCAGCGCGCGGCGAGTGTGATAAATCTCCCCGCTTATCTCGGTTCAAATCGGCCCATCAACCGTTGGAGGTCACGATGCCCAAGTATCTGCTTCAGGCCAATTACGTCGGGGACGGAGTCAAAGGGCTTCTCAAGGACGGCGGCTCCGCGCGGCGCGCAGCCGCGGACAAGGCGATCCGTTCCGTCGGCGGCACGATGGAAGGGTTCTACTTCGCGTTCGGCGATTTCGACGCGATCGTCCTCGCCGACATGCCGGACGCCGCGAGCATGACGGCGATCGCGCTCGCCATCAACGCGAGCGGGCTCGTCGCGACGAAGACCATCGCGCTCCTGACCTCGGAAGAGGTCGACATGGCCGTCAAGAAGACCACGAGCTACCGCGCACCGGGTCAATAGACGGAAGACGGAGTGACGCTCCGGACGATCGCGCTGACGCTCCTGGCACTGGCCGCATTCGCGTCGAACTCGCTTCTGACGCGGCTTGCGCTGGGGCGCGGTGCGATCGATGCGTTGACGTTCACCGCGATCCGTCTGGCCAGCGGAGCGATCGCGCTGGCGATCCTCGTGCGGCTGCTGCGCGGAGGCTTTGGGCCCCTCGGCGGGGGAAGCGTCCTTGGCGCCTGGGCTCTGTTCGCCTACGCCGCACCGTTCACGCTGGCTTACGTGCGCATCGGCGCGGCCGTGGGCGCGCTCGTCCTTTTCGGGATGGTCCAGCTGACGATGATCGGCGCCGCCATCGCGCGAGGGGAGCGTCCGGGGCCGGCGCCGTGGGCCGGCATCGTGCTCGGCTCGTCGGGCCTCGCGTTCCTGGCGGCGCCCGCCGTTTCGCGCCCCGATCCGCTGGGGCTGGCCCTCATGGCGATGGCCGGCGTGGCGTGGGGCTTGTACTCCCTGATCGGGAAAGCGGCCTCCGATCCGCTGGCGTCGAACGCACGAAGCTTTCTCTGGAGCGCGCTACCCGCGATTGCAATCGCGGGCTTCACCGGACACGAGGTCCCGGCCACGCGGTCCGGCGTCGCGCTCGCCATCGCATCGGGGGCGCTGACCTCGGGATTGGGATACGCCGTCTGGTACGCGGCGCTTCCCCGCCTGTCGGTCACGCAGGCGGCGGTTGCGCAACTCGCCGTGCCGATCCTCGCCGGGATGGGGGCGGTGGCGCTCCTCGGCGAGCGGCCGACAGTGCGGCTCGGCGTCGCCGGTGCGGCCGTTCTGTCCGGCGTGTCGCTCGTCCTGTTCTCCAAGGCGCGTCCGGCGGCGCTCGCGCCGGAGACGGGGGTGCGATGAAAGTCGTGCTCTTCGGCGCCACGGGCATGGTGGGCGCGGGCGTTGCGCTCGAGTGCCTCGACGACCCGGCCGTGACGTCTCTTGTCGTCGTGGGGCGCCGGTCGTGCGGGCTGACGCACCCGAAGCTGCTCGAGCGGATCGTGCCCGACCTGTCGGCTCTCGATGCGATCGCTCGCGAGCTCGCGGGGTGCGACGCTTGCTTCTTCTGCGTCGGCGTCACGTCGGTCGGGCTCGACGAGGCCGCGTACCGGCGATTGACCTACGACGTGACGATGTCGGTCGCGGCGGCGGTGTACCGCGCGGCTCCCGGCGCGACGTTCGTGTACGTCTCCGGAACGGGCACGGACAGCACGGAGCGAGGCCGGTCGATGTGGGCGCGCGTGAAAGGAAAGACCGAGAACGACCTGATGAAGCTCGGCTTCCGATCGGCCTACATGTTCCGGCCGGGCTTCATCCAGCCGATGCGCGGCGTCCGCTCGAAGACCTCGTGGTACCGGGTGCTCTACGCCCTGACGGCGCCCCTGACGCCGATCCTGATGCGCGTGGCCCCGTCTTACGCAACCACGACGGTCGATGTGGGGCGCGCGATGATCGCCGTGGCGAAGCACGGGTACGGCAAGCCCATTCTCGAGTCTCTCGACATCGCCGCCGCCGCGCGCGGCGGGGGAGGTGCCGGGTGAACGATCCGATCATCGTCATCGCGCGCGAGCGCCCCGACACACCGGACGCGCGTCTCCTGATCGACGAGCTCGAAGCCGGGCTCTCCGCCGTCTATCCCGACGAGAGCCGCCACGGGTACAGCGTCGACAAGCTGCTCCGCCAGGGCGTCGATTTCTTCGTCCTGCGGGCGGACGGCGAGCCCGCGGCGTGCGGGGGCATCCAGTTCTACGGAAGCGAGTACGGCGAGCTGAAGCGGATGTACGTCCGGCAGGCGCACCGCGGGCGCGGTTTCGGGCGGCGCGTCCTCGATCATCTGATCGATCACGCACGCCGACGCGGAATCGGCGTCGTCCGTCTCGAGACGGGCGTCCACCAGGCCGCGGCAATCGGCCTGTACGAGGCCGCGGGGTTCCGGACCATCGCGCCGTTCGGCCCGTACACCGACGATCCGTGGAGCCGTTGCTACGAGCTGCGCCTGCCGGCCCGAGGAGACGAGCCACGATGAGCGAGATGCGCACGGGAATGTTGATCCGCAAGCCCGCCGCCGCGGTGTTCCAGGCGTTCGTCGACCCTGCGGTCACGACGAACTTCTGGTTCACCAATGGAAGCGGCCGTCTCGAGGCGGGACAGTCCGTCGAGTGGGCGTGGGAGATGTACGGCGTCTCGGTCCCGGTCGCGACCAAGCGGCTCGAGCCGGACCGGCTGATCGAGATCGAGTGGCCCGGCCCCGCCGGGCCGCGGACGGTCACCTGGGAGTTCGTGCCGCTCCCCGATGGAACGACCTTCGTGCGCATCACCGAGTCCGGGTTCTCCGGCCCGCCGGACGACCTGATCAAGCAGATCGCCGACTCGACGCAGGGATTCACGCTCGTCCTCGCCGGGGCCAAGGCCTGGCTGGAGCACGGCGTCCGGCTCAATCTGGTTCCCGACCGGTACCCAAAAGGGGTCGACGCGCATTGAGCCGGGCGCAGTCGTGAGTCGCCGATGACCTGGCTCTGGTGGGCGCCGCTCGCGGCGGCGACGCTTCACATCATCGAAGAGTTTATTTATCCCGGCGGATTTGCGGAGTGGGACCGTGCTTACCGGCCGGATTTTCGCGAGAGCATCACCCCGCGGCTCCACGTGACCGTCAACATTCTGTTGCTCCTGGCGTGCGCGACGGTCGGTATCTCGGGCATGCCGGATGGGGCGATCGGCAGCGGATCGCTGCGCTTTCGATCGGCGATCCCGCCGTCTGTCGCCGCTCCCGCGTGGCTCGCGCTGGCGGCATTGCTGTGCTCGAACGCGATCTTCCACGTCGTGGGGACCTACCGGACGCGACGCCTGTCCCCCGGCCTGCGCACCGGGCTCGCGCTCTACGTGCCGCTGGCTCTGTACGGAGCGTGGCATTTCCTCGGCACGGGACAGGTTTCGATTCCCGGGGCCGCGATCGCGATCGTTCTCGGCGCCTCGTACCACCTCTGGGCCTCGCTCGGGCACCGATGGAGAACCGGCGCCGAGAACGGGGGAGCCGCCTAGAAGCCTCTTGACAGGCGATTTAGGATCGAGCACCATCCCTCCACCATCTATATGGATGGTCGGAGGATTCCATGTCGGACACCGAGAAGATCACGATCAACCTCAACGCGGTCGATCTCGGCCGCATCGACCTGCTGACGGAAGAGGGCTTCTACTCCAACCGCACGGACTTCATCCGCTCGGCGATCCGGAAGGAAATCGACGCGCACCGGGACGTCGTCGCCAAGTCCGTGACCCGGCGTTCTGGGGTGATCGGCCTGATCTCCTACACGCGCCGCAGCCTCGAGGAGTACGAGAAGAAGCGCCAGAAGCTCGCGATCACCGTCGTCGGCGGGGTCCACTTCGCGAAGGACATCACGCCGGAGCTGGCCCGGCGCACGATCGAGAGCGTCAAGATCCACGGCATCCTGCGCGCGAGCCCGGCGCTGAAGGCCGCCCTGGCCGATCGCATCCGCTGATGGCCACCGGTCGCTTTCCGCGCGCCGCCGGCTACAACCCGGAGTGGGTCCTCGCGAGCATCAGCGGCGCGGCGCATCCGCTCTGGATGGCGGAGTGGCTCTCCGAGGCGATCGACCTCGCGCCGGGAATGCGCGTTCTGGATCTCGGCTGCGGGCGGGCGCTGTCGTCGATCTTCCTGCATCGGGAGTTCGGGGTCCAGGTGTTCGCGGTGGACCTCTGGTTCTCCGCCTCGGAGAACCTGCGGCGCGCTCGCGATGCCGGGGCGGGCGAGGGCGTCTTCCCGATCCACGCGGACGCGAGAGTGCTTCCGTTCGCCGCGGAGTTCTTCGACGCGGTCGTCAGCTTCGACTCGTTCATGTACTACGGCACCGACGATCTGTTCCTCGGAAGCGTAGCCCGGCTCGTGAAGCCGGGCGGGGTCATCGCGATCGCGGGGTCGGGCTTGACGCAGGAAATCGAGGGAGACGTCCCCGAGCCTCTGCGCGCGTGGTGGACGCCGGACCATGCATGCCTCCACTCGGCGGCGTGGTGGGCGCGGCACTGGGACCGGACCGGGATCGTCGACGTCCTACGCGCCGACACGCTTCACGACGGCTGGAAGCTATGGCACGAGTGGCACCTCGCGATCTCGCCCGATAACGCGGAGGAGCTTCGGGCCGTCGAGGCCGACCGGGGCCGAACGCTCGGCTACGTCCGCGTCGTCGCCCGGCGTCGTCCCGGTGTCGCGCTCGACGAGCCGATCGTATCGATTCCCACCGAATACAAGAGCGTCCCGCTTCGCGGCTCCGCTGATAGAGTTCGCCCATGATTTCCGCCAAGGAGGGTCTCGCTCGCCTGATCGAAGGCAACCGCCGCTTCGTCGCGGACGAGCGTCTCCACGACAGCCGGACGCACCGCGCGGAGCTGGCGCAGGGGCAGGAGCCGTTCGCGGTCGTTCTGGGCTGCGCCGACTCCCGCGTGCCCGCGGAGATCGTGTTCGATCAGGGCCTGGGCGATCTCTTCGTCATCCGGGTCGCCGGGAACATCGTCGCGGCGTCGCAGATCGGAAGCATCGAGTTCGCCGCGGAGTACTTCCACGTGCGGCTCGTCGTCGTCCTCGGCCACACGCAGTGCGGCGCGGTTCAGGTGACGCTCGACGAGCTCCGGCGCCCCGTCGAGAACCAGTCTCCGAGCCTGCGCTCGATCGTCGATCGCGTCCGGATCCCGCTCGAGCCGCTCCTCGCGGCGGGTCTCGGGAGCCGGCCCGAAGAACTGTTGAAGCAAGCGGTGCGCGCGAACATCCGGGCGTCCGTCGACCACCTCCGTCACGGCTCGGCCCTGCTCGAACAGCGGGTCGAGCGCGGCGAGCTCTCCATTGTCGGGGCGGAGTACTCGCTCGAGACGGGCGTCATCGACTTCCTCGACAAGATCTGAGGCCACGATGAGCCGGCAGATGCGCATCGAGCTTAAGAAGGGGGCGGACGGCCCTTCGACCCTCGCCTGCGTGCGCGCGGACGGCAGCCGCACGTGGGGAAAGGTGCAGCGGTTTTTCCCGGTGCACGACCTGACGCACTGCGCCGTCGAGACCGTGCTCGAGCTGGATGACGGATTCTTCGGTTTGATCGCGTCGGGATGGGCGATCGACGACTTCGAGGCCCCCGGCGCCGCGGCGCGCTTGCCCGTCGAAGCCCACTGGGCCGAGAGCATCGTCGGGCTGCTCGACATCGAGCGCGGCACGGGCCGGCCCTGGTCGGCGGTCGAGCTGAACCAGTCGCTCGACGAGCTGCTGCGCGATCAGAAGGTCATGCCGTTTCGCGCGATCGAGGATCTCGAGCTCGGCCGCATCCGTGCGCTCCGGGACGATCTGGCGGGCCGGTGGGCGGCCGTCGCTCCCGGCGGCACCTTGGTCGTGCCGTTTCCCGCTGCGAATTCGGCCTAGCGACCCACCACGACCGCGACGACGGCGGCCGGGGCGTCGCGCCGCGGAAGCCGCTCGGACATCATCCGGATCCCTTCGGCCCACCCCGGCTGCGCGATCATCGAGTCGGTCTTGACGCGCCGCGAGCGCAGCGGCCGCGCCGTGAGGATCGCGGCCCAATCGGGGCGCGGGTTGCCCGCGACGTCGACACACTCGGCCTCGAATCCGCGCTCGGTCCGGTAGAGCGCGAGCAAGCCGAAGCCGTGGTCTCCGGCGCCGTCGATGTGCACGATCGCCGTGCGGCCGAGCGGGCCGTCGTCGATCTCGGCGAGCAGCCCTTCGACGAGCGCGTGGCCGAACGCGTAGAAGTCGATCGACTCGTCGGCGACGGCTTCGAGGCGATCGAACGTCCCGAGGAAGCTCGACCCGCCGGGGACGCCGGGCAGCGAGTCGATGCGCGCGTGGTTCCCGAAGTGGATCGAATGGGCGCGCCCGCGGCGGTGCTCCTCGACGTGCAGGCCGAGCTCGGAGCACGCGCCGACCACGACGTCGTGGGTCAGCTCGTCCAGCCCTTCCGGAATGCGCGCGAGGATCGCGTCCGCGGACGACGCCCGGAACGGGTCGCGATACAGCTCGTGATACGCCGCCGCACGCACGCGGTCGCGGGCGGAGGTGGCCTCACCGGCCGCAGCGGAGAGCGCCGGTGTGGCGCCGGCGTCGGCATCGGACAGGGCGGCCTCTTCGATGGCCGTCTCGACGCGTGCCAGCTCGCGGTCGAGCCCCCCGAGCGGCTCGCGGAACAGGCCGATCGACTCGAACAGCAAGGCGACGGCGGCGCCGAGGCCCGAGGGAGGGCGGACGTAGGCGATCTCGACCGGCTTGTCGCGCCCGATGCGGTCCAGCCGCCCGATCCGCTGCTCGACGACCGACGCCGACCACGGCAGGTCGAACAAGACGAGGCGGTGGCAGAACTCGAAGTTGCGGCCCTCGCCGCCGCACTCGGTCGCGAGCAGGAGGGAGGGACCGGACGCCAGCCGGAACTGCGCGACCTCGATGTCCCGCTGCCCCGGCGAGAGGTCCTCGTGGAACACGCCGGTTCGAAGCTGCGCCCGCCGCGAGAGCTCCGAGCGCAGGTGCTCGACGGTCTCGCGCTCGGCGGCGAAGACGAGGGTCTTCTCCCCCCGCGATTTCCAGCGAGGCGCCTCGCGCGCCAGCCAGCTGATCCGGGGGTCGGCGGCGAGCCACGCCTCGGCGAGCTTCCGCGTGCTCGCGTCGTCGCGCGGGAGCTTCGCGACGAGCGAGGCACCCGACGAGAGCGCGGCGCGGATCAACCGGGCCTTCTCACGGCGCGCGACGGCGTGCGGCGCCGGGCGCGAGCGCAGCGCGCGCTCGAGGACCGAGAGGTTGTTCCAACCCGGGTCGGCCGCGAGGTCGACGGGGGCGGCAACGCGCGGGGGCAGGCCTCCGATGTCGGCGCGCCGTGTCGAGCTGGCGCACGGGGGAAGAGGCTCCCCGCGCGCGAGGCGGGCCGCAAAGTCGTCGTCCTCGGGAAACTCGTCCGGGCGCAGGAGCTGGAGCAGGCGGAAGAACCCGTGCGCATCGTCCTCGAGAGGCGTCGCCGTCAGGAGCAGCACGTGGCGCTGAAGCGCCGCGATCGGCGCGATGGCACGGTAGGCCGGGTCGCCGGGATGGCCGGGAGGCCGGCGCAGGTGGTGCGCTTCGTCGACGATCAGAAGGTCGATGCCCGCCGCGACCGCTTGATCGGAGAGCATCGGGCGCGACGTCAGCGTGTCGAGACCGATCACCGCCTGGCGGTGCACGTCGAACGGGTTGAACCCGGCTCCGAAATCGCGCTCGACGTCGGCCAGGCGGGCCTCGTCGAGGAGCACGAAGACCTGGTGATACTTGCGCCACAGCTCGCCGAGCCACTGCACCGTCAGCGTCTCGGGCGCGACGACCAGCGTCCGCGCCGTCCGGCGCGAGTGGATCAGGTGGTTCGCGATGAGGCAGGCCTCGACGGTCTTCCCCAGGCCGACTTCGTCGGCCAGCAGCCATCGGACCGGGTCCTGCCGGGTCGCCTTGAGCGCGACGTCGAGCTGGTGAGGAAACAGCCGGATCCGCCCGCCCAGGAACGAGCCGAGATCGTCCGACTCGCGAATCTTGGCGAGGTGCATCGCGTCGAGGCGCACGGAGAATGCGTCGAGCGACCCGACGTCGCCCAGCGCCAGCCGCTCGACGGGGGAGTCGGCCGCCGCGGCGGGCAGACCGCGCTCATCCCACGGGATCAGCGCGTCGCTCACCGCGCGGAAGCGGAGCAGCGCGTTCGCATCGGCGAACTCGACCACGACGTCGCGCCCGTCCACGGCGGCGATCCGCCCCACGCCGAGATCCGTGTTGAACCGGTGCGTGACCCGGTCGTCGATCTTCCACATCCGCAGGATGGTAACCTCGCGAGGCCATGAGATCGACACCTCTGCTGCCGCAGCCGCGGCGCGTCGTGCCCACGGCCGGTGCGCTCGTCCTCGATCGCGGCCGACTTCCGGCGACGGCGGAGCCGGAGGTCCGCGATCGCGGGGGGGCGGGGCTTCCCGGCGAGGGCTATCGCCTCGTGGTGTCGCCGGGACAGGTCGTGATCGAGGCGCGCGACCCTGCCGGCGTGTTCCGGGCGCGGACGACGCTCGCGCAGCTCGTCCGCCTGCATGCCGAGGCCGGCGCGATCCCGGCGATGACCATCGAGGATTGGCCCGATTTTCCGGAGCGCGGCGTCATGCTCGACGTCAGCCGCGACAAGGTCCCCACGATGGCCACGCTCCGGAGGTTGATCGACGAGCTGTCCTCGCTGAAGATCAACCGGCTCCAGCTCTACTTCGAGCACACGTTCGCCTACCCGGAGCATCGGGTCGTCTGGCAGGATGCGTCGCCGATCAGCGGGGACGAGATCGAATCGCTCGACGCCTACTGCCGCGAGCGATTCATCGAGCTGGTCCCGAATCAAAATTCATTCGGGCACATGGAGCGGTGGCTCAAGCACCCGGAATACGCCGAGCTCGGCGAGGTGCGCGAGGCGGTGGCGGACACCATGTCCCTGTGCGCGGTGGACCCGCGCGCGACCGCGCTGCTCGCCGGTCTCTACGACGAGCTGTTGCCGCACTTCTCGAGCGGCACGTTCAACGTCGGGTGCGACGAGACGGTCGATCTCGGCAAGGGGCGAAGCCGCGACGCGGTGGACCGCTTCGGCCGCGGCCCGGTGTACCTCGACTTCCTGAATCGCATCCATCGCCTCGTCGTCGAGCGCGGCCGCACGATGCAGTTCTGGGGCGACATCGTGCTCGAGCATCCCGAGCTGATCCCCGAGCTGCCGAAGGACGTCGTCGCGCTCAACTGGGGCTACGAGGCGGATCATCCGTTCGACGCCGAAGGCGCGAAGTTCTCGCAAGCGGGAATCGCCTACCAGGTCTGCCCGGGCACGTCGGCGTGGCTCTCGCTCGCGGGACGGACGGACAACGCGCTCGGCAACATCGAATCCGCAGCGAGCGCGGGGCTCGCGCACGGGGCGTCGGGGATGCTGATCACCGACTGGGGCGACTTCGGGCACTGGCAGCCGCTACCGGTGTCGTATCTCGGGCTCGCGTACGGCGCGGCCGTGTCCTGGTGCCACGCGGCCAACCGCGACATCGACATGGCCGCCGCTCTCGATGCGCACATGTTCCGCGACGCCGCGGGGAGGCTCGGCGGCCTCGCGCGCGATCTCGGCAACGTCTACCGCGATACGGGCGTTCTCGTGAAGAACGCCTCGGTCCTCGCGCTGCTGATGCTGTTCCCCGAGCGTCCTCTCGGCGAGGGCCGGCTCAAAGGCCTGACGGAGGAGGGCCTCCTGCGTGCCGAGCAACGGACCGCGGAGCTTGCGGCCGGTTTGTCCGCCGCTCGCGGCGCGCGCGACGACGCGGCGCTCGTGGTTTCGGAATTCGCGCTCGCGGCCGATCTGATGCGCCACGCATGCCGTCTGGGGCTCGCGCGTCTACGGGCGGGAAGCGGCGCCGTCAGGTCGATCCCCGAGGACGAGCGCCGCCGTCTCTCGTCCGATCTCGAGCGCATCGTCGGCGACTATCGTCGTATCTGGCTCTCACGAAACCGCGAGGGCGGCTTGGCCGACAGCACGGCGCGGTACGAGCGACTTCTCGCGCTATATCGATAGGGGACACTCCCTTTTTCCACCCATAAGGGGACATTCGTCTTTTTCTTACAGACTCGGATTCGAGCGAGAAACGAACGTCACGCAAGGGCTGTACGTGTCTCTCGGTCGATTCTGAGTCTGCAAGAAAAATACGAATGTCCCCTTATCGGTGAACGGTCAGGCGCCGAGCAGGGAAGTTTCGCGCAGGCCCGCCCACGTATCGCGATCGAGCACGTAGAGCGTCGCGAGGTAGAGCTCGGTGTCGTCGGCGGAGAACTGTCCCGCGAGCGCCTTCGCGGCCTTCTTGAGCGCCGCGGCCTTCGGGGGCTTCAGCTCGTGATCCTCGGCGATGAGCCCGTTCTCGTGGGGGATCTCGAGCGCGTCGAGAAACGCCGACAACATGTCGCGCCGGTGCTCGAGGTGGAGCGCGAGCAGCAGAGATCCCGCGAGCGAATCGTTTGCCCGGATGGAGCGGGCGAGGTAGGTCGCCCGCTTGTCCACGGGAAGCTGGCGCACCGCGCTCTCGCGAAACCTCATGCCCTGCATGATCGCGAAGTCGGCCTCGCGCCGCGTCGGCGCGTTCCCCCAGTCGTGCGAGTAAAGCGCACGCGCCGCGATCAGCTTGACGTCGGGATCGAGCGTGGCCCAGAGCTGGGCGGGGGAGCACTGCGACAGATCGATGCGGGACGCGAGCGACATCGGGCGCTCAACCTACCCGAATTTCTTGTACAACACCACCTCGCGGCCGCCTTTCCGGTGCTCGATGTGGTCCATCAGCTCGCGCATCAGGAAGATTCCGCGGCCGTGGGTCAGGTGGATCCGGTCCTCGCCGCGCGGGTCGGGGACCTTGCTCGGATCGAACCCCCTGCCTTCGTCCCGCACGGCGATGACGAAACCTCGCCGGGGGTCGCAGTAGGCGCGAACGAGCACTCGCTTTTCGGCGTCGCTGCGGTTGCCGTGGAACACCGCGTTGGCGAGCGCCTCGCGGAGGGCGATCTCGAGCTCGGGCTGATGATCCAGGAGGCAGCCGTTGACCCGGGCGTTCTTCAAGATGTCCCGGACGGTGCGGTTGATTCCGGGTTTCGTACTCTTGAGGTGGCGCCGGAACCGGAACGCGAGAGTGTGCCGGTCGAGAGCGAACGGCACCCCATTGGTCGTCGATTTCCGCCCCTTCGCGTCCGTCAAACCGTCCCCCGCCTTGCCGCTTCCCGTTTGCGCGAACGTGCAAATGATAAGGCAAAATGCTCGACAACCCTACGTGAACCACGAAGCGAGGTTTCGATGGCGCGACGATTCTGGCTTCTGAAGTCCGATCCGGATACCTTCGGATGGGCCGACCTGGAGCGCGCCCCGCGCCGCCGCACGGTCTGGGACGGCGTGCGGAATTACCAGGCGCGGAACACGCTTCGTGACGACGTCAAGAAGGGGGACGGCGTCCTCTTCTATCACTCCGGCGAGGAAAAGGCGGTGGTCGGGACGTGCACCGTGACCCGGGCGGGCTTTCCCGAGCCGGGCCAGGACACCTGGATCGCCATCGAGGTCGAGCTCGACGCCGCGCTGAGGCGGCCCGTGACGCTCGCCGAGATGCGGGCCTTGCCGGCCCTGTCGCGGATGGTGCTGCTTCAGCGCGGCAGCCGCCTGTCCGTGCAGCCCGTCACCGAGCCGGAATGGAAGGCGGTCGTCGCCGCGGGCTCCCGCGGTCAGGCCTCGGCGCGCACGTAGGTCTTTTCCTTGTAAAGCGACGCCACGACGATGAAGATCACGCCGAAGACGACCATCGCGCCGATGAAGAAGTAGAAGTAGTCAGGGCCGACGAGCTTGTAGGTCGACACCTCGGCGCCGGTGCCGGCGGTGAAGGTTCCTTCGGTCTTGAGCGGCGCTCGATTGACGACGTCCATCAGGCGGAGGCGCCCGGCGCTCGCGTCGACCTCGGCCACGAGGAACGTCCCCTCGAGCGGCTCTGCCTTTTTTCCGCCGACGATCTGGACGCCGTTCTGGCCCGTGAAATCGATCTTCTGCCCGGTGATGAACTGGCCGGCCTGGTCGACGCTGACCCAGGTTTGGTCGCCCGTCTGGACGGCCGTTGCGTGCAGCGGCTTGATCATCCAGTTGTTGACGCCCGCGATGCCCAGGTTGCCGACCGCGGTCGACAGCAGGAACAGCGCCATGATGAAGCTCTTCACGCGCAGGGGCGCCTGCTTGTAGCTGAACTCGAGCGCCGTGATCGACACCAGCACCTCGCCGGCGGTGAGCACGACGTAGGCGAGGATCTGCCACCACGCGCTGACCGAGTGGCCGCTCTGGATCTGCTTTTCGACCCAGGCCACGATCAGGAACGACGCCGCCGTGACGAACAGGCCGGCGCCGATCTTCCGGAGCGGTGTGACCTTGAAGAACTTCCCGCACACCGGGTAGATGATGTAGGTGAAGATCGGGACCAGGCCGAGGATGAACAACCCGTTGACGACCTGGATCTGCGCGGGGAGAACCTTGAACCCGAAGCCGAGGTCCTTGTTCATCAGGGACGATTGCGCCTGGAGGGTCCAGGTATTGCCGTTCGACTGGTCCCAGAGCATCCAGAAGACGGCGACGAAGAAGTAGATGACGATCAAGTTGAGGATGAGCTTGATGCCTTCGGCGCTGAAGACGTCCTTCAGCCAGGCCCTTCCGGCAGGCGGTACGACGGCGAACTTCTTGCGCCCCATGAAGAACGCCACGGTGGCCACGAACATCATCGCCGCCGGCATGCCGAACGCCCACCGCGGCCCCAGGTTGGGGTTCGCGAGGAGCACCGGGCAGAAGTAGATCGAGATCGACGAGCCGGCGTTGATCGCCAGGTAAAACCACGAGAACGCCCGCTCGATGAGGTGCTGGTTCTTCGACGTGAACTGATCGCCGACGTTCGTCGAGACGCACGGCTTGATGCCGCCGGTGCCGAACGCGACCATGAACAATCCGATCGCGACCGCCGCGGGCGTGCCGGAAAAGAGCGCGAGCGAGACGCACCCGGCGCAGTAGACCATCGAGAACGTCATGATCGTCCGGAACTTCCCCCAGAACACGTCGGAGACGATCGCGCCGATCATCGGGAAGAAGTAGGCGCCGGACTTGAACAGCGACTGCCACGACGCGCTCTTCGCATCGGTGAAGTGCATGAACTGGACGAGGTAGATGGTGAGGATCGAGTTGATGCCGTAGAAGCAGAACCGCTCGGCGAACTCGTTGCTGATGATGTACGGGATGCCCGCAGGCATCCGCGCGTCGCCGGCCGCGGCGGCTGTGGTCTGGCTCATCGTGGACACTCATCACCCCCGCTGCCGCTCGCACGAGCGCCGAAAAAATCGGGGGATCATACACCGGGGCTTGACGCCCTCTTCGAATCGCGGCACGCTTCGCGGCCGGTCATGGCCCTCTCAGAAGGCAAAAAAGCCCCGCCGTTCACGCTCCAAGACGCCCGGGGCCGCGACGTGTCGCTGTCGGATTTCGCCGGCAAGGACGTCGTCGTCTACTTCTACCCCGAGGACGACACGCCCGGGTGCACGAAGGAAGCCTGCGGGTTCCGCGACGGCTGGAGCGATCTGCGCAAGGCCGGAGTCGTCGTGCTCGGCGTCTCGCCCGACGGCGCCGAATCTCACCGGGCGTTCGCCAAGAAGTACGAGCTGCCGTTCACGCTCCTGTCCGATCCCCGCCACGCGATGATGAAAAAGTACGGAGCGTGGGGGGAGAAGCTTCTCTACGGCAAGGCGGTCGTCGGCGTCATCCGCTCGACCGTCTGGATCGGTCCCGACGGAAAAATCAAGAAGCACTGGCGGCGCGTCCCCGACGCCGCGCGCCACGCCGCCGCGGTCATCGCCACCGTGCTCGCTTAGGGGACACGCGAATGGGGGACAGTCCCCTTTTTCTTACAAATTCAATTCACCAAGAGATGAGTCTCAATCACGGCACGCTCCGCGCTGCGCGGCGTGAATCGCCGCACCGCGTTCGTTCTGATGGAATGGACTCCTCCTGCGACTTGTCCGGCATCGCAATGTGCCAAAGTC
>CAZYHZ010000038.1:0-38766 GCA_964647625.1 uncultured Acidobacteriota bacterium | reverse complement strand
TCGTGATCGACCCCGAGGCGATGTTCGCGGACTTGCAGCGGCTGAAAGACGGCGGCATGGCCGAGGACGTGCTGGTGTCGTACGTCCAGCAGCGCAAGCTCTCCCGGCCGCTGAGCGTCGACGACATCCTGCGATGGAAGAACGCCGGGCTCTCCGACGCGGTCATCCGCGCGGCGACGAAGCCCTGACGCACCTCGCGCTTTCGATCCGCCTCCCGTAGAGTAGCGGCATGGCCCTCTTCGGATCGGACAAGACGGTGATGGTGAAAGCGGCGGACGCGCTCCCGGGCCGGCCGAAGCGGCTGTTCCGGATTCCCGAGCGCCACGAGGTGCTGGGCTCGCGGATGGAGCCTCCGTTCCCGCAAGGAAGCGAGCTCGCGCTGTTCGGGCTGGGCTGCTTCTGGGGCGCCGAACGCAAGTTCTGGCAGGCGCCCGGCGTGATCTCGACGCAGGTCGGCTACGCCGGCGGCTACACGCCGAATCCGTACTACGAAGAAGTCTGCACCGGAAGGACGGGCCACGCCGAGGTCGTGCGGGTCGTCTTCGATCCGACGCGGACGTCGTGCGACGCGATGCTGAAGGTGTTCTGGGAAAGTCACGATCCGACCCAAGGCATGCGCCAGGGAAACGACGTCGGCACCCAGTACCGCTCGGCGATCTACACGTACACCGATGCGCAGCAGCGCGCCGCGGAAAGCTCGCGGGACGTCTTTCAGAAGGAGCTCGCGGGGTCGGGGTTCGGCCGGATCGCGACCGAGATCCGTCCGGCCGCGGAATTCTGGTACGCCGAGGATTACCACCAGCAGTACCTCCACAAGAACCCCGCCGGCTATTGCGGCCTCGGGGGGACGGGCGTCTCCTGTCCCGTTGGGGTGATCGGCTCGCGGTAGACTACCGGCCGTGTCCGACGACAGCTCGCGACCGGCGCTGACCGCGATCATCATCACGAAAAACGAAGCGCATCAAATCGGAGAGTGCATCGCCGCGCTCCGGTTCGCCTCGAGCGTGCTCGTCGTCGATTCGGGGAGCACGGACGGCACGCGCGAGGCCGCGTCCGCGGCCGGGGCGGAAGTCGTCGTCCTACCGTTCGTCGACTTCGCAGCCCAGCGGAACGCCGGGCTCGCGCGCGTGCGGACCGAATGGGCCTTGATGATCGATGCCGATGAACGGATTTCTCCGGCGCTCGCGTCCGAGATCCAAGGCGCCTTGGCTCGGTCCGCCGGAAAACCCGAGATCGGTGCGTTCCGGATCGTTCGCCGCAACCACTTCATGGGGCGGCCCCTCGATCGATGCCGCGCCGGACGCGAGCGCCTGATCCGCCTGATGCGCACCGGCCGCGCGAAATACGTCAACGCCGTTCACGAAAAGCCGATCGTGGACGGCGAGGTCCGGGACCTGTCGTCTCCGATGGACCATCTCACGCACGTCCGGCTCGAAGACGCGTTCGGCAAGGCTCTGCGCTACGCGATTCTCTGGGCGTCCGACATGAGCGCCCGCGGGCGAACGACGTCGCTCGGCGGTATCGCGGGGCACACGCTGCATCGCTGGCTGAAGATCTACGTGTTCGAGGGCGCCGTGCTCGAAGGCACCCGCGGGTTCATCCTCGCGGGTTTCGAGAGCGTGGGCGTGTTCTTCAAATATGCGCTTCTCTGGCAGCAGCAACGGCGGCCTCGATGACCGGGGCGAGCCCGGTCGATCTCTCCATCGTCATCGTCAATTATCGGAGCTGGGACCGGTTGTCGGCAGGGCTCGCCTCGCTCGAGCCTCTGCTTCGGGGCGAAGCGCACACGGAGGTCATCGTCGTCGACAACGCCTCCGTCGACGGCGTCTTTCAGCGCTTCGCCGCCTCGCATCCCGGTGCGCGGTTCATCGAGAACGACGGGAACTGGGGGTTCGCCGACGGCTGCAACCGTGGAGCAGCCGAGGCGCGCGGGGAATTTCTCCTCTTCTTCAATCCGGATGCCCTCGATCCGGGCGGAGCGATCGCCGCCTGGCTCGGCGAGGCCAGGGCGCAGCCGGACGCCGCGATCATGACGACCCGGCAGGTCGACGAGAGCGGACGGCCGCAGAAGACCTTCGACATGTTTCCCTCGCTGCTCACGCTGCTCGGTCCCGTGCGCGCCCTGCTGCGCGCGGCGGCCCCGGCGCGCTACCCCGATCCACGAATAGAACGGCGATCGACGTTCGACGTCGACTGGGTCTCGGGGGCGGCGCTCCTCGCCCGCGGCGACGTCTTTCGCCGGCTCGGCGGATTCTGCAACGGGTTCTGGATGTACTCCGAGGACGTCGACCTCTGCCGCCGCGCGCGCGACGCAGGCCATCGTGTCGCGGTCGCCGGCGCGATCACGCTGATCCATGCCCACGGTGGCGCCAGCCGCGCGAACAAGACGACGCGCGCGATCACCCGCAGCGAGGTCGTGATCTCGCGCCACTTCTACGCGAGCCGTCATTTTGGAGCGATTCACGCAGCCGCCTACCACGCGGCGCTCGTCGTCACCCGCTTCGTTCCCGCTCTCGTCTCGCGATGGCGAACCGCCGGCCTCCTCGCGCGCTACTACGCGCGCGTCCCCGTCCGCGGCTGGCGGAGCGCCCGCGCACGCCCATAAGGGGACATTCGTCTTTTTCTTGTAATTCCTATCGACCCGCGTTGCGCCACTTTGCGAGCAAGATGTAAGCTTCCGGAAGTGCCACGGCACTCCCCCGAAAGAAGAAAGTCAATGCCACGCACCGCCCGCGCTTCGTGCGCCGACGTTTGCTATCACGTCGTCAGCCGCGGAAACGCTCGCCAGACGGTCTTCCAGGATGCCGGCGATTACGACGCATTCACTGAGTTGCTGCGGCGAGGCTGCGAGACGAGGCCGCTGCAGCTTCTCGCGTGGTGCCTCATGCCGAATCACTTCCACATCGTCGTTCGGCCCGGTCAAGACCGGGAGCTTGGAACCTGGATGCACTGGCTGCTCACATCCCACGTCGGCTACCACCGGCGGCGGCATTCAACGACCGGTCGAATCTGGCAGGGCCGGTTCAAGGCATTTCCTATCCAGGCAGACACGCATCTGTTGACCGTCTTGCGCTACGTGGAGCGCAATCCGGTCCGAGCGGGCCTGGCCCAGCATGCGGCCGAATGGAAATGGTCGAGCATGCGTGCGCGAGATCCCGAATCCGGCGAGCCAGTGGTAAGAGGGGGAACACTCGCGCCTTCTCCGGTCGAGCTTCCAAGGCCATGGACCGAGTGGGTGAGCCGGCCGTTGACGCCCGCCGAACTCTTGTCTGTCCGCCAAAGTGCACAGCGCGAGCGTCCGTACGGCGACCTGCCGTGGTGCGAACGCACGGCAGAGCGACTCGACATGTGGTTCGCATTCAACTCTCGCGGGCGCCCGAGGTCAGTGATCACCTAAGTATCACAAGAAAAAGACGAATGTCCCCTTTTGGGCGGGTCAGTCGAAGTGGGGGCCGACGTGCGATGCGACGACCTCGCGCTTGGCGGAAACGACGCCGCTGCGGCCGATCGTGACGGAGTTGCGGTAGAGGACGCCGCCGGCGCTCGACCAGGTGAGAAACGCCGCGATGTTGCCGTTCGGCGTGGGCTCCACACCCGGGGCCGTGAACGCGTGCGAGGCGGCACGCTCTTCACGGCGCCTCTTGGCTCTCGTCAAGGGGCAGGTCGCCGTGGGTCTGTCCACGAGCGAGGCCAGCTCGTCCGACCTTCGGATCAGCTTGAGCGTGGCGTGCGGCGTCCCGCTGACGTTGGGATCGGCCAGCGATACGACCGCCACGGCGTACTCCAGGTCGCCGACGCCGATGGGAACGCGCGCGCCTCCATCCGGCGCGATGGCTGCGTTCAACGACGCGGCGTTCTCGGCGAACGCATGGTCCGAAGACAGGTTCATCCCGGTGATCGCTTCCGTGTCTCCGCCGACCAATCGACACTGGTCGTGTCCGACGGTGAAGACGGCCATGTGGCGGGCGCCGGCCAGCATGCCGTGAGCCTCGTAGAGCGTCAGGCCGAGTGACGTGAAGGGCGCGCTCGTCACCCTGCCGACATCGACCGACGACGACACATGCCCGTTGTCGCCCGCGAACAGGCGCTCCGCGCATGCCCACGACTGATCGAGCACGGTCTGCGCGGCGGACGTCGGATGTCCCAGGTCTTCGGCTTCCGATCCCGCGGTCCCGGTCGTGTAAGGTGCGCTCGAAAGCGGAACCGGCGCGGTCTCGGGCCGCTTCGGGGCGGCGGACGGCCACAGCGGCTTGAAACCCCAGCTGTTCTGGGGCGTCCATGTCGTGTCGACGGCGCTCTTCGACCAGGTCGAACGCGTCGGCGCCAGCACGTCCTTGCTGAAATCATAGGCCGACTTGGGCCGCCACGTCGTGTCGACGGCGCTCTTCGACCAGGTTGCCCGGCTCGCCGCGAGTACGTCCTTGTCGAGGTCGAACGCCGACGTCGGCACCCACGTCGTGTCCACGACGTTCTTCGGCCACACCGACGGCTGGCCGAACACCTTGAGCGGATCCTGGAGGTGTTCGTTGAGCTTCAGCTCGGGTCCGGCCAGCGTCTTGGGCCCCGTCACGAGGATGCCGGGCGCCGTCGGCTCGGCCGACACGGTGGGCTCATCCTGGAGCCGGATCTCCTTCACGAGCGCGACGGGAAACGTGGCGGTCGCTCCGTCGATCGTGGTGACGAGGTAGATGTCACCCTGACGCGCGATCGAGGTTCCCTTGATGATCTGGCCGTCGGTGAGAATGAGCGACGAGGACGCGAACAGCGGCAACGTGAGGAACGCGACCAGGAGATACGCTGCTTTCCCGACGTGCCGGTCCATAGGAGGTCCTCTGACCCCGACCATCATAATCCCGCCGGATCAAGCCGGGCGCTCGAGCTCGCGCCGGATCAGGCCGCCGACCCCGGCGGCGAACGCGAGCCACGGCAGGACGCTCAGACGGCTCCCGGGAAACAGGAGCTCGCCCGCATTGAACGAGTTCCACAGCGATTGCGGAGAGCCGGCGGGGAATCCGCGACCCGCCGCCCCCGAGTACATCCCGAACGAGTTCGCCGACACGGGCTCGACGTACCCCGCCAGGGTCGTCGCCGAAAGTGACGCCGACGCGAACGCGCCCGGCTTGCCGTGGAGCCACTGCGGGGCGTCGATCGACCAGACCGGGCTGCCCTGCCACGGATCGGGAGACTTGATCGGCGTCTGCGGATCGACGACGGTCGCCAAGCTCATCCCGGCGATCGACACGCCGAGCAGCGCATAGCGCAGCCCCGGATACCGACGCCGCGCGAAGACGATCGGAAGCGCCACGAACGGGAGCCCCGGGAGGAGGTAGCGCGGCCCGCAGGCCCACCCGCCTTGCCAATTGTTGAACGAGACGTTGAACGCGAAGACGTAGGCGAACAGCGCGAGAAAAAGCCACGCGAGGGGACGGAGCGCCGGCACGCGCATCATCGCGACGAGGCCCAAGACGCCGATGAGCAGCACCGGCATGATCGTGAACATGCCGCGCATCGGGGAGATGAGCAGCGCCAGCGCGACGTCGGGCTGCGGCGTGCCGAACAATCCGGAGCTGCCTCCGGGTGCCTGCTTGAAGATCGGATTCTCCCAGGCGTAGTTCGTCGCGAAGATCGTTCCGAAGCACGCGAGGTTGTACGCGGCGAGCACGGCCAGCGGGGGGACGAGCCCGGCGGCGTAGGCAACGAGCGGCCGCCCGCCCCGCCGGCGCAGGAACACGTAGACGCCGAGCACCGCGGCCGCGACGACCGAGAGGTAGCTGCCGACGATGGCGCAGCCGGCGAGGACCCCGCCCCAGAAGAAGCGCCGCGGCGGGCCGTCGTCGTACAGCAGCAACACAGACCCCAAGAGCGCCGCCGCGACGAGGTCGTGCTCGAAGAGCATGGTCGCGTACGGGAAGTACAGGGTCCCGAAGGCGAGCGCGAGCGTCGCGAACAGCGCGGCCGCCGGCCGGTCCGGCACGAGGCGTAGCGCGAGACGCCAGAAGGCGACGACGCCGAGCGCGGCAATCAATCCGACGCTGAAGACGCCGGACAGCCACGCGTTGACCGTGAACGCCCACACGCCGTCCGGATCGATCCCGAGCATCCTCTCGACCACGAAGACTGCGGCATAGGCGGGGACCGCGGCGAACGACGTGCCGGGTGCCTTGTTCGGGTGAACGTGACCGTAGGCGAACGCGTAGTCGCCGCTCGCCGCCACGCGATCCGCCGTCACGAGCCGGGCGCCCGGCGGCGCCCCGGGGGCCATCGCGGTCAGCGTCCCGTCCGGCCCCTTCCAAGCGAGCGCGTTTTGCTGTCCTTCGGCCGAGAACACGCCGTCCCGGATCGGATATCGCTTCAAGACCCCGACGCCTTTGGACGCGTCGGCCGTGTAGATGAAGTAGTCGTCGATCCACGGAACCCGGCTCTCGACCAGGGCTCGCGTCAGAGCGAATCGCGCGTTCTGATTCCAGCCCCCGCCTTGATGGAAGTAGGCGAAGGAGGCGAACGCCAGCACGAACAGGAGAATCTCCATCCGGCGCGGGCGCATTTGGCGGATTCTAGGCCCCCTCGCGGGAATTCCGATCCGTTAACATGGGCCCGTGCGTAGGCTCGTCAGCTGCCCGGTCTGCCACCGGCAATTCGACACGACGCCACTTGCCGTCGGGGCGAGGTTCCGCTGCCGATGCGGTGCGGCGATCGCCGTGCCCGAGATCGAATCCCGCGACGCCGCCGTCGTCCGCTGCGCGTCCTGCGGCGCCGCGCGGGAAGAAGGCGCACGATCGTGCGCGTACTGCGGGTCCGATTTCACGCTCCACGAGCAGGACTTGGAGACGATCTGCCCGAACTGCTTCGCCCGGATCAGCAACTCCGCGAAGTTCTGCCATCACTGCGGGACCGCCATCGCGCCGGAGGACGTCGCCGCCGATCCGACCGATCGTGTGTGCCCTGCGTGCGGGGGAGAGCGATTCCTGCACAGCCGTCCGCTCGGATCGACGGGACTGACCTGTCTCGAGTGCAACGTCTGCGGCGGCCTGTGGCTCGGCCCCGACGTCTACCAGGCCGTCGAGGAGCGCGCGCGCAAGGAAGCGAAGCCTCTGGCCGACCCGGCCGCGCTTCGCGCCGAAGCCGCCGCTCGGCCGAAGCTCGTCCAGAAGCCTGGACCGTTCTATCGTCCGTGCCCGGTTTGCCGTACGCCGATGATCCGGATCAATTTCGAGCGTGTCAGCGGCATCCTGATCGACCAGTGCCGCGATCACGGCATCTGGTTCGACGCGACGGAGCTCGACGCGGTCCTGCGATGGATCAAGCTCGGCGGCGAGCAGCTCGCGCAATCGGTCCAGGCGGACGAAGAGCGCGCGCGCCTCCAGCAGCTTCGATTCAAGGTCGAGCCGAAATCTCCGGACGATGCGCGCAGCCAGATCGACCTGGGTGCCGGACCGCCGGATTCCGGGCTCGATGCGATTCCCTGGCTCGTCAACTGGATCCTCAAACGCTGACCGTCGGGCCGACGGAGGTCCCCCATGATCGCTTCACGGAAGCTCGCCGCCGCTCTCTGCGGAAGTCTCATCGTCACGACGCTCCTCGCCGCGGACGCGAAGAAGAAAGAGGACAAAGAGAAAGACAAGAAGCCGGAAGACAAGGCGAGCGAGAAGTACAAGGGGTTGTCGTTTCGCGGGATCGGACCGGCGATGATCTCCGGCCGCATCACGGACATCGCGATCGATCCGGGCAATAGCGCAATCCGATACGTCACCGCCGCGTCGGGGAACGTCTGGAAGACGACGAACGCCGGGACGACCTGGACGCCGGTCTTCGACGACCAGGGCTCTTATTCCATCGGGTGCGTCACGCTCGACCCGAAGAATCCCCTGACCGTGTGGGTGGGGAGCGGTGAGAACAACTCGCAGCGCAGCGTCGCTTACGGGGACGGCGTCTACCGCTCCCGCGACGGCGGCGCCTCGTGGGAAAACCTCGGCCTCAAGAATTCCGAGCACATCTCGAAGATCTTGATCGATCCGAGGGACTCGAATCGCGTGCTCGTCGCGGCTCAAGGCCCGCTGTGGGCGCCCGGGGGCGACCGCGGACTGTATGAAACGAAAGACGGCGGCAAGACGTGGAAGGCGATCCTCACCGTCGACGAGAACACCGGCGTCAACGACGTCGTCCGCGATCCGCGCGACCCGGATCTGCTTTACGCCTCGACGTATCAGCGGCGCCGCCACATCTGGACGCTGATCGACGGCGGACCGGGATCGGGCATCTGGCAGAGCCGCGACGGTGGGGCGACTTGGAAGAAGCTCGAGACCGGCCTGCCGAAGGAAGACATGGGACGGATCGGACTGGCGATCGCGCCGTCCAAGCCCGACGTCGTCTACGCGATCGTCGAAGCGGCCAACAAGGCCGGCGGCTTCTTCAGGTCGGTCAACCAGGGCGGCACCTGGGAAAAGCGCAGCTCCTACGTCGCCGGCTCGCCGCAGTACTACAACGAGATCGTCGTCGACCCCGAGGTCGACACGCGCGTCTATGCCATGGACACGTGGATGCAGATCAGCGAGGACGGCGGGAAAACGTTCCGCAAGGTCGGCGAGACGTTCAAGCACGTCGACAACCACGCGCTCTGGATCGATCCCGCCGACACCGCCCATCTGATCGCCGGGTGCGACGGCGGTTTGTACGAGTCGTACGACCGGGGCTCGACGTGGGCCTGGTTCGAGAACCTTCCGCTGGCGCAGTTCTACAAGGTGGGGCTCGACAACGCGGTCCCGTTCTACAACGTCTACGGCGGCACCCAGGACAACAACAGCCTGGGCGGTCCTTCGCGCTCGCGCACCGTGCACGGCATCGTCAACGCCGACTGGTACATCACGACGGGAGGCGATGGGTTCCAGACGGTGGTCGATCCCACCGATCCCGACGTCCTGTATTCCGAATCGCAGAACGGCGGGCTCATCCGGCACGATCGCAAGACCGGCGAGCAGCTCGACATCCAGCCGCAGCCGGCCGCCGGCGAGCCGGCGCTGCGCTTCAACTGGGACTCGCCTCTGATGATTTCTCCCCACTCGCACACACGGCTCTACTTCGCAGCGCAGCGCGTCTTCCGCAGCAACGATCGAGGCGACACGTGGGAGCCGATCAGCCCCGATCTCACGCGGCAGATCGACCGCAACACGCTGAAGGTGATGGGGCGCGTCTACAGCGTCGATGCGGTCGCGAAGAACAATTCGACGTCGTTCTACGGGAACATCGTCGCCCTGTCCGAAAGCCCGAAGAAGGAAGGGGTGCTGGCGATCGGGACCGACGACGGCGTGATCCAGTGGAGCGACGATGCCGGGAAGGCGTGGCGATCGATCGGGACCTTCCCCGGCGTGCCGGACAACAGCTACGTCTCGCGCGTCGTGCTCTCACGGCACGACCTTTCGACCGTCTACGCCACGTTCGACAACCACAAGCGCGGCGACTTCAAGCCGTACGTGCTCGTCAGCAAGGATTCGGGCCGCACCTGGAAATCGATTTCCGGGAATCTCCCCGAGCGCGGCACGGTCTACGCGCTGATCGAGGACCCGGTGTCGCCGGATCTCCTCTTCGCCGGGACGGAGTTCGGGGTCTTCTTCACGAACGACCGCGGCGTCACGTGGATTCCGATGAAGGGCGGGCTCCCGACCACACAGGTCCGCGACGTCGCGATCCAGGAGCGCGAGGACGATCTCGTGCTGGCGACGTTCGGGCGAGGGTTCTACATCCTCGACGACGTCCGGCCCCTGCGGCTCGCGACGAAGGACGTTCTCGAAAAGGAGGCGTCGTTGTTCCCCGTCCGCGATGCGTGGATGTACATCCCGATGGCTCCGAGCGGCGGCCGGGAGAAGGGCTTCTTCGGGGACCGCTTTTTTTCGGCCCCGAATCCGCCTTTCGGGGCGACGTTCACGTATTACCTCAAGGACGACCTCAAGTCGCTTCGCAAGAAGCGGCTCGAGGCCGAAAAGGAAAAAGAAAAAAAAGGGGAGGACACGCCCTATCCGGCCTGGGCCGACCTTCAGGCCGAGGATCGCGAGGAAGAGCCCACGATGATTCTGACGGTCAGCGATCCGGAAGGAAACGTCGTCCGGCGCCTCAACGGCCCGGCGTCGGCGGGCTTCAACCGCGTGACGTGGGACTTGCGCTATCCGGCGTTCGATCCCACGGACCTCACCGTCAAGGAGCAGCTCCCGTGGGACCGCCTTCCCTACGGCCCGCTCGCCGCTCCGGGGCGATACACGGTTTCGCTCGCGAAGAGGGTGGGCGGCGTCATCACGCCGCTCGGACAGCCGCAGTCGTTCGCGGCCAATCCGCTGGGCGCGGCATCGCTGCCCCCGGCCGACCGGAAGGACCTGCTCGCCTTCGAGGAAAAAACCGGGCGTCTCCAGCGGGCCGTGCTCGGCGCGGTTCGCGCGGCCGCGGAAGCGCGGACGCGAATCGATCACCTGAAGAAAGCGCTGGCCGATGCGCCGGCCGCGGATCCGAAGCTCGCCGTGTCCCTGCGCGAGCTCGAGACCCGCTTGAAGGACCTCCAGAAGGAGCTGAGCGGCGATTCGACGATCTCCGATCGCAGCGAGCCGACGCCGCCGTCGATCGTCGACCGCGTGCAGACGATCGTCAACGGACACTGGGATACGACGACGGCGCCGACATCGACCCACAGGCGAAACTACGACATCGCCGCGAAGCAATTCGCGCCGGTCCTGGCGAGCCTGCGAGCGCTGAGCCTGACGGACCTCAAGCAGCTCGAAGATCGCGCCGATGCCGCCGGCGCGCCGTGGACACCCGGTCGGGTGCCGGAGTGGAAAGCCGAATGATCCTTCCTCTCGGAGCGCTCGTGCTCGCGGCGGCGGCCACGGCGGCCGCGCCGCCGGATGCCGGCCTCGGCGACAAGCTCGACCGGTGGCTCGTGTCGGCGGATTTCAAAGGCAACGTCCTCGTCTGGAAGTCGGGCACAGCGGTTCTCCGGAAAGGCTACGGCCTGTCGGACCGTGAAGCCGGCGTGGCCTACGACGCCGACACCGTCTTCAGCATCGGATCGATCACCAAGCAGTTCACGGCCGCGGCGATCCTGAAGCTCGAGATGCAGGGCAAGCTCAAGGTCGAAGACTCGATCGCCAAGTATCTGCCGGGCGTTCCCGACGACAAGAAAGCGATCACGCTGCACCGGCTCCTGACCCACACCTCGGGGCTCGAATCCGATTTCGCCGGAGACTACGATCCCGTCGGCCGCGACGAGTACGTCAAGCGCGTGCTGGGCTCGAAGCTGCGCACGAAGCCCGGCGAGGCCTACGACTACGCGAACGCGGGCTACAGCCTTCTCGGGGCGATCGTCGAGATCGTGTCCGGAAAGAGCTACGAGTCTTACCTGCGCGAGAACCTGTTCCTTCCCGCGGGAATGAAAGAAACCGGGTACATCCTTCCGAAGTGGCCGGCCTCGCGCATGGCCGTCGGCTACCGCGCCGGAAACCGCTGGGGGCGGATCAATGAGAAGCCCTGGGCGGCCGACGGGCCTTACTGGGCGCTGAAGGCGAACGGCGCCATCTCATCCACGCTCGACGATATGCGGCGTTGGCACCAGGCGTTGATGGCCGATTCGATCCTCTCCGCATCGGAGAAAGCCAAGATGTTCGCGAAGCACGTGCAGGAAGGTCCGGGGGCGGACTCCTACTACGGCTACGGCTGGTCGATTTCCGACACGCCCCGCGGCGGGCGCCTGATCGAGCACAACGGCGGAAACGGGATTTTCTTCGCCGACTTCCTTCGCTTCGTCGACGAGGATCTCATCGTCGTCTTGTCCACCAACGACTCCGAGGTGCGCGGCGGGAAGGTCGCCCACGCGCTCGCACGGCTGGCGCATGGCGAGGACGTCCCGGTTCCCGGCGGAAAGAGGGCCGAGGTCAAGCCGCTCGGATCCACGGGCCGCGACGCGGTGATCCGCGGTTGGTTCGACGCGTTCAACACGAAGGGACCGGAAGCCATGCGGGCGTTCCGCGCAGAGCACGCGGTGCCACGCCCCGACAGCGAGGCTGCCGAGCGGGACCGGAGGCTCGCCAGCATGCAGGACGATCTCGGCCGGCTCGTTCCCGACGGCATCGTCGAAGAATCGCCGGAGGGGGTCGTGGTGCGCGCCAGGAGCGCGAACGGACCCGTGGCGACGCTTCGATTCATGTTCGCCGACGGCGGAAAGCTCGCCGGAGTCGGGGTCGAGATCGGCAACTAGCGAGCCGTCCCGGCAGTCGCTCCAAGCCTGTTAACATCGAGGGATCCGAAGGAGGATCCCCCATGGCGAAGAAAATCGTTGCAATCGCGGGCGCGACCGGCGCACAGGGCGGCGGGCTCGCTCGTGCAATCCTGTCTGATCCGTCGAGCCCGTTCATGGTGCGCGGACTGACGCGAAAGCCGCAGGGCGAACCCGCCCGATCGCTGGCGAAATCGGGAGCCGAGATCGTTGCGGCCGACCTCGACGACGTCACGAGCCTGAAGAAGGCGTTTTCCGGCGCGGACGCGGCGTATTGCGTCACCAACTTCTGGGAGCATTTTTCGACCGAGCGGGAAAAAGCGCAGGCCCGGAACCTTGCGACGGCCGCCAAGGACGCCGGAGTCAAGCACGTCATCTGGTCGACGTTCGAGGACACGCGGCTGTCCGTTCCGCTCGCGGACGACCGGATGCCCACGCTGCAAGGCCGGTACAAAGTGCCGCATTTCGACTGCAAGGCCGAGGCGAACGCATACTTCACCGAGCTGGGGCTGCCGGTGACGTTTCTGCTCACGTCGTTTTACTGGGAGAATTTCATCTTCTTCGGAATGGAACCGAAGAAGGGCCCGGACGGAACGCGCGCGATCACGATGCCGCTCGGAAACAAGAAGATGCCGTCCATCGCGGCTGCCGACATCGGGGGCTGCGCTCACGGAATTTTCAAGCGGCGCGACGAGTTCGTGGGGCGAACCGTCGGGGTCGCCGGCGAGCATCTCACCGGAGCCCAAATGGCCGACGCGTTCACCAAGGCGCTCGGTCAGACGGTCGTCTACAATGCCGTCACGCCCGACGTCTTCAGGTCGTTCGGCTTTCCTGGAGCGGACGATCTAGGAAACATGTTCCAGTTCAAGGCCGATTTCGAGAGTCTGTACTGCGGCAATCGCCCGCTCGAGTTGAGCCGCTCGCTCAACCCGAGCCTCAAGACTTTCGCGCAATGGCTGGCCGTCAACAAGGATCGCATCCCGCTGAGCTGACGAGGCGACAGGAGCGCGGCATGTCCGAGCAGAAGCTCAAAGGCGACGTCTGGCTTCCGCCGCCCGGCATCGGGGCGAAGGCGCACGTGAAGGATTACGACCGGCTTCGCGACGAGGCCGGCCGCGATCTCGAGGCCTTCTGGGAGTCCCGCGCGAAGCGGCTCGACTGGTACGCTCCGTGGACCCATGTGCTCGACGCGTCGAATGCGCCGTTCTACAAGTGGTTCACGGGCGCCAAGACCAACGTCGTCCACAACGCGATCGACCGGCACCTCCAGACGGCGACGCGGAACAAGCTGGCGTTCATCTGGGAAGGCGAGGACGGATCGGTCCGCACGTTCTCGTACCACGAGCTGCATCGGGAGGTGTGCCAGTTCGCCAACGTCCTGCGCAGCATGGGCGTCAAGAAGGGCGATCGCGTCACGATCTACCTCCCGCGCATCCCCGAGCTTCCCATCGCCATGCTCGCGTGCGCAAAGGTCGGCGCGGTCCATTCGGTGGTGTACGGCGGTTTTTCCGTCGAGGCCCTCCACGGCCGGATCGAGGACTCCGAATCGCGCGTTCTGATCACGGCCGACGGCGGCTATCTGCGCGGCAAGATCGTTCCGTTGAAAGAGATCGCCGACGCCGCGGTGCAGCGTGCCGGCGTCGTCGAGCACGTGATCGTCGTCCGCCGCACCGGCGAGAAGGTCGCGATGGAGCCCGACCGCGACTACTACTACGACGACTTGCAATCCCTCCCGATCGTCCGCAGCGCCGGGAACACGCCGACCGAGGTCATGGACGCCGAAGACCCGCTGTTCATGCTGTACACCTCCGGCACGACCGGGAAGCCGAAAGCGATCCTGCATACGCACGGCGGCTACCAGGTCGGCGTCTCCACGACACTCGAGTACTGCTTCGATCTGAAGCCCGAAGACCGGTACTGGTGCGCGGCCGACCCGGGATGGATCACGGGGCACAGCTACATCGTCTACGGACCGCTGATCCTCGGCGCGACGTCGATCATCTACGAGGGAGCGCCGGCGCACCCGTATCCGGATCGCTGGTGGAAGATCGTCGAAAACTACGGCGTCAACATCCTGTACACCGCGCCGACGGCGATCCGTGGCTTGATGCGCTTCGGCGATTCGTGGCCGAACCGTCGCGACCTGTCGTCGCTGCGGCTGCTCGGCTCGGTGGGCGAGCCGATCAACCCTGAAGCCTGGCGCTGGTATCACCGCGTCATCGGCAAAGAGCGGTGCCCGGTGATCGACACCTGGTGGCAGACCGAAACCGGCATGTTCATGATCGCGCCCGTTCCGAGCTTCCCGCTCAAGCCCGGCTCGGGCACGAAGCCGTTTCCCGGGATTCAGGCGGAGATCCTCGACGAAGCGGGGAATCCGGTCCCGCCCGGCGAAGAGGGCAAGCTCGTCATCACGACGCCGTGGCCGGCGATGATGCGGACGATCTACAAAGACCCGGAGCGGTACGTCAATCAGTACTGGTCGACCTATCCGGGCAAGTACCTGACCGGCGATTCCGCGCGCATGGATGAGGACGGCTACTTCTGGATCATCGGCCGCGTCGACGACGTCATCAAGGTCTCGGGCTACCGTCTTGGGACGGCCGAGATCGAATCGGCGCTCGTGAGCCATCCGGCGGTCTCCGAAGCCGCCGCGATCGGAATCCCTCACGACGTGCGCGGCAACGTCATCTACACCTACGTCACGCTCAAGGCCGACCGGCAGCCTTCGCCGCAGCTCGCCGAAGAGCTGACCGAGCACGTCGGCAAAGAGGTCGGCCCCATCGCAAAGCCCGCGAAGCTCGAATTCGTGACGGCGCTTCCCAAGACGCGCTCGGGAAAGATCATGCGCCGCGTGCTCAAGGCACGCGCGCAGGGGCTGCCGGAAGGCGACATCTCGACCCTCGAAGAGTAGACCCGGAATCAGAGCGGGGCGGAGACGGCCAGTCGGCGGCGCGCTTCGGCCCCGTACGTCGGGTCGTCGACGAGCGAGCTCCACAGCTCCCGCGCGCGGGCCTGGTCTTGCGCGCTCTCGTACGCCAGCGCGAGATTCTTGGTCGCGGCGGGCCAACCCTTCCTGAGGGCCAGCGCCGCCTGGTAGGACTCCACTGCCGCGGAGGTCCGCTTGCCGACGAGCTCGGCGTTTCCGATCGAGAGCAGCACTTCGGGCGAGCGCTGACGCGCGAGCAGCTTGTTGAGCAGCTCGAGCGCGCCCTCGGTGTCGCCCTCGCGGACGAGAACCAGCGCCAGCCCGAGAGATGCGTTCGCTTCTTCCGGAGCCAGCGCGATCGCCTTCAGGAAATGCTCTTTCGCGCGCTGCACGTCCAGAGCCGACGGCATCCCGCGAACGGTGACGCCGGGATCCGGAAGGAACGGCACGATCTCTTCCAGCCCGCCGGGCGTTCCGCCACTCGCCCGTGCGCGCTCGAGGTACGCCGCGCCCAGGTTCACCCGCGCGGCCACGCTTTCGGGAAACGACGCCGTGAACAGCGCGAGCATCTGGACGGCGTCGTCGGCGCTCCCGCGCGCCAGCGCCGCCGTCCCGCGCTCGAAAGCCTCGAGGGCCCGATCAAGCTCCTTCCGCAACTGTTTGAGCGCAGCAATGCGGTGAGAGATGGGGGGATGTGCCGGATCTTGATCGGGCCCACCGAGTGCGTGTGCGAGCAAATCGAGCGATTCTTCCGCGGCGGAGAAACGAAACCCGGCCCGGCACGCGTACAGCGCGCCGTACCGGTCGGCCTCGACCTCCGAGGTGCGATCCTGCAGCGACCGCGCCGCCGCCGGATCGCGCGCCCCCGCCGCCGCGAGGGCGTCCTGGAACACGACCTCGGACACGTGATGCCGCAGCGCGACGTGCGCCAGCTCGTGCCCGAGGGCGAACGCGAGCTGATCGTCCGTCGCATACAGCCGGGCGAGCGTGTCCGTGAAGCAGATGGCTCCGCCGGTGAACGAATACGCCTGAAGCTCCTTCCCCTCGACGACGAGAAACGAGTACACCGTCTCGGGCCGGTCGCTCACGCGCGCCACCTTCTGCCCGATGCGATCGACGCGCAGCGCCAGCGCGATGTCGTCGCTGAGCTTACGCGTCGCGAGGAACTGCTCCAGCGCCTTCTCGCCGAGCACGACCTCTTGCGTCGGCGTCGGCGTGATCGTCGCCTGCGGATCGGCGGCGTCGAGGGCGGCGAGGAGGAGGAGGGAGGGGAGCATTGGGTCAGTTCGGCGGCTCGCTGCACGAGCTGCAGATGGCGCACTTGACCAATTGGCCTGTTCCGTTCTCGTACACGGGGACGCGACAGTCGACGTCGTTCTTGAGCAATCCGTAGTAGCTCCGGAAGTGTGGTATCCGTGAAGATGCAGAAGGCAATCTGGATGGAACGTTTGAGACCCAGATTACCGGTTGATTACCGTTAGGATCCTTGACATAGATGGTTTTCGCGTCACCGGAACCGTGGAGGGGTGTGAGCGTAAGTTGGATGTTGCCGTCGCTTGTCGTACCTATGTCAGCGCTGATCTTGATGCCATCCGCGAGCGATTGTTCATAAGTCGAGTTGTTGTCCATACCGTACCAGTTCGGATCGGGTGTCTTGTAGTCAGGATCGAGGAACCAATAAGGCAGGAGCTTTGACGTAGAGGTCTGCTTGTAATCAAACGACATCATGCTCGAGACGGCATCGCAGGTTCCGTCGGCGCATTCCTTTCTGACGCCGCCAGCGTCAGGACAGGCCTCTTGCAGGTCTGCAATCCAAGAGAAATGAGTGGAATCGTTCGATCCGGTCTTGTCCGGGACTCGCGTGTCCCATTTCTTGCCTGCCGTCGTGGACTTCTTTCTTTGTTTGTCGCCGAGTTGAAGCTTCGGCATATTCGAGATCGTCAATCTCTGGCCCGTGAGATCCCAGACGGCAAGATCCTGCCCACCTGGTATGACTAGCACCTGGTCTGGATCGCTCGCCATCATTCCACCGTCCTGTGCAACCAGAGACTGCTGAGCGACGATCAATCGAGGCTTGTGAGGCGCGGTTTCCATTCCATTCAACATCAACACATTGATCGACCCGGCCGCTCCCGCATCGCAGTGCTTTGACTGGGGATTGTCGCGCAGAACGAGCGCGATCAGCCCCGTGAAAAATATCTGAGCATCCATGCGGCTCAACCCTCCCTATGCGAAGTGGAAATGAGGGGCGTCGGTGCCCCAAGTACTTGAAATGCTGCCCAAGCCCGCGGCGCACTGAGAGCCGGGTCGGAACTGTTGATCGCAAAAAGCTGGGCCTCGCGCAACGCTTCTTCGGGCGTCCGGCCCGAAGTGATCTCACGGTGAAAGCGAACGAGGATCTCGGCGCTCGGTGCGTCCTCGATTTCCCACGACGTCGCGAGTACGGCCGGGACTCCGGCCGCCAGAAACGGACGGGCGAGGCTCAACGGTCCTTCGCCGCGTGAAATCCTGCCCATGGCGGTCCCGCATCCAGCAAGCACAACCAGGCGCGTGCGGTCGAGGCGCGTTTTGTAGATTTCGTCAGCGAAGAGCGTGCCCGAGTCACCGAGGTCCGGACTGGGAGCGAGGATCAGCCTGGCGCGCAGCGGATCCGATCCACCATCCATAGCATGCGCAGCGATGTGCAAGACATCCGCGTCCTGCAGAGCCGCCAAGACCCGCGAGCGGGTCGCTTCCGCCCCCGTCAGAAGCAAAGGATCGCGGTACAACGTCGCAATGCGCTTTGCCTCGACGGCGGCCTCCCCTAAGCGCGGAAGCTGTGGGTAGATAGCCGAATCGAACGCCGGATCGCCGATCACGACGAGTTTCGGATCCACCAACGCGAGCGATCCGCGGGGAGCCGTCAGCGCGTGAAGGTACAGGGAGACGCTGGGAGAAACGACGACGGCGTGGTCCTCGATGAGTCGCCTCCCGGTTTCGGGATCCCGCAATGCGGCGAATGGGACCGCGTGGAGCACCTTGTCCGGAATAAAGATCAGGACTCGGGCTCGCTGCAATCGAGGACGTGCCGCGCTCAAAACCGTCGCTTGAAGTTTCGATCCAGCGTCGTCGGATGCGTCGGTCGCATCAGCGCCAAGCAACGAATTTCGAAACCCGTGGACCCAAGTATCGAGATCGCTCTGCAGGACGGGCCGTTCTTCGAATTCTCGTCCATCGCGCCCGATGACCCACGTGAGCAAGCGATCGTGCAGAACTCCATACACGATCAACGCCGTGCCTTCGGGAACGCTCTGGCGGAATCGCGCACTGCTGAGATCGGGCCGGTTTGCCCATGACTGTTCCAACTCTCGCGTCTTACCGCGTTCGAGGTACTCGAGCGCGAGATCCGTGTGTCCATGCGCAGTTTGTAGGCCCACCATCTCGTCAAAGAGATTGGAGGCGGAATCGAAGTAGGAGATCCGGTGGCTTTGCGACAAGACTTCACTACGGTGTTGTTCGAATTGCTCGATCCCGTTTAAGAAGTCGCGCTCGGCCTCCGGATCGCGTCGCGCTTCGAGCTCGGCCCGCCCGCGCTCCAGGTACAACTCCGGAAGGCGGAACTCCATTCCGGCTCTCGAGAAAAAAGTGAGCGCTTCAGTCGCCCGCTGTCGCGCGGCGTCGGGATTGTGCATTTGCCGAGCAAGTCGTGCTCGAGACAAGTCGACTTCGGCTTCGACACGGGCTCGAACGTCGGCATCAACGATGAGCGCACTCTTCCGGAACGCTTCCTCAAGATCCTCGCGAGCCTTCTCGTTCCATTCGAGATCGATCGCCAGGCGTGCGCGGTGGAGGAAGCTCTCCGCACCGTCGATCGCGTCGCCACGGTTTGCGGCCCACTCCACGGAAAGGTCCTGAAATCGGTAGGCGATTTCCGGTAGCCCCAGGAGATCGATCGTCTGCGCGGCCGAGGTCACCATGAGGATGGCGCGACCTGGATCGTGGACAGCGCGGACTCGAGCCACCGATTCGAGGCTGGCCTGAAGCGCGTCATCCGTATCTCCGATGCTCTGGTACGTGTCGGCGAGCGACGCCCAGAGAAACCCAATGTTTTCCGTCTCGCGCAGGCGCTCGTAGATCGAAAGCGATCGCCTGTATTCGACGAGCGAATCTCCCAGGCGGCTCTCGACCTCGGCAAGGAGGCCTCGAAGCTGATGGGCCTGAGCAGCAGCGGCCAGGTACCCGCTTTGCTCGGCCCCCCGCATTACGGGCGCGAGTGAGCGATCGGCATCGGCGAAGCGATGCTGGTAGTAGGCACAACGCACTGCTCCGATCGTCGCGCGGACGGCGAATGGACTGTGCGCCCGGTTCAACGATTCCTCGGCATGAGCGAACAGGGCTGCGCCGTCGTTGACCGCGAGTTTCTGCATGGCCTCCATCGCGCGGCCGTAGTCGCGATGCCCGCCGATCAGGAGCGATAGCCGCCCGGCATCTCCGTTCGAGAGCGTCTCGCGCACCGCCGATACCGCGGCGGTCGGCATCCGATCACCGGTGACCTCTTGAAGCGCGCCCGCCAGCATTTCGGCGAAGTGGATTCCATCACGCGCCTCGGTTTCGTGCTTCGACGCGGCGGAGTTCGCCCAGTCCGTCAGGACTTCGACTTCGAGCCAGGTGCGGGCCTCCTGTGGCCACCGCTTGACCAGCGCCGCAACCTCCGTCGGGGACTCCCGGTTCAACGCCTGACGCTCGCGCTCCCAGGCTCCCGCGTCGCTCACCGAGCGGAGGCGCTCGAGACGGCGCCGCGCTTCATCCGCCCACGCGGGATCGTCCGCGCTCTTCAGATATGTCTCCCACGCTTCGATGGCCCGCTGATCGAGATGAAGCTTTTCCAATGCGATCGCGTGATTGAAGAGCAGCTCGGCGCGCTTGGTATCCGACTCGAGGCCCTTTTCGATGGCGGACAGCGCTTCGAGGAGATCCTCCGGCCGGCCACCGCGATCGCCGCGCTCGAGCAAAGCGGCGCCGAGGTCGGCGGCGATCCCGGCGCTTGCGGGGTCTTCGCGCTGAGCGCGCTTCAGGCTGGCAACCGCGTCGTCGAGATCGCCGAGCAGGAGGTGAGCCACGCCGAACGCGTGCAGGTTTTCCGCAGTCGGGTGGGAGGCCGCCTCTTTCTCGACTTCCGCCGCCGCGGAGAGCATCTGGAGAGACGCCGCGGGCCGCGCGCCCGCAGTTCGCTCGCGCGGCTCGAGGGTCTTCCACGCAAACCCCGACAAACGCGCTTCGATCGTTCGATCTTCGCCGGAGGCCGCCGACAGGAGAGGCGCGATCCCGCGGAGAGGGCTCCCCGCGGTCCGTCCCGATCCCGGACCGGCAAAGCGCCAAAGCACCAGCGCGGTGAGAACCCCCGCGGCGAGGCTGCCGGACACCCACAGCACCCGGCGCGGGCCGGATGTCGCGCGTCGCTGCGTCGCCGACTCATTGAAGTCTGCGGCGTCGACCGCGACTGTCGAGCAGTCCTCGCAGGTCAGGAGGTGCGCCTCGACCTCTCTCATGGCAGCGTCTTCGAGCGTGCCGTCGACGAACGCGGCGAGCGTCTCGGCCTCCGGACAACCGGTAGCGGACGCTCTCGTGTCGCGCGGCGGACCATGACGACTCACCCCATTTCCCCTACGCCTCCTTAGACGGGTCAAGGCCGCGGATTTCCGGCCGAATTTGAGACTCCGGCCCGAGTTCCAGGTCCGGCCGGCCGATCAATGGGCGGACGGCGCCGGCGTCGATTCCGGAAGTGTGAAGCTCACGACGAAGCCGATCGAGAATCCTGACGAGACGCCGGTACAACGGTTTGGATTCGACCCCGAGCTCGCGCGCGATCTTGGACATCGGAATGCCGTCGAGAACGTGCATCCGGACGAGCCGCTGGTCGTCGCCTCCGAGCCCATCGACGGCGCGGAGCAACTTCGTCCGAATCTGAAGCGCGCGCGCCCGATCCTCCGCCAGAGCCACGGGATCTGGCATCGCGGGCGCCGGCAGGTCGTGATCGGCGATGTCGGCCGCGGTTCGGCTGCCCATTCGGGAGCGCCGATAGTCGATGAGGAGCCTGGACACGACTACGGATAGAAACGTGCCCAGACTACTCTTGCCCTTGAAGCTTTTTAAGATTGCGCAGTCGCGCTCCAGCAGCCGCAACTTGACGAATGAGGCGAAGTCCTCCCCCTCCTCCCGGCCGAGGTGATAGCGGCTACGCGTGAACCCAAGGACCTTCTCGAGAACGGGAAGGGCCTCGACGAGCAGGTGGCTCATAAAGAGCGAGGCCCTCTGCCACGAAATCCGGCCGAAGTATGCCATAGGAGTTGACGGCTCCCATCCAGGTGGCGGGATAATCGGCTCAAATGATTCGTGGCGCGTGGACCACGTTCGCGATCATCGCGGCACTGATGAACTCTTGGAGTTGTTCATCTGTTCGACGTCCGAACGTGTACGTCGTGGACATCGTTCCGCGATCTCTCAGCTTCGAGCACGAGCAGGACAGCGAGCCTTCCCTCGCCGTCGATCGCGGCGACCCCGACCACATGATCGTGACCGTGCAGACGCAACGTTGGTGCAACGATCCGAACGGATTGGCGCCGGTCTACCAAACAATCGACGGCGGTCAGACCTGGACGGCCGTGTTCGCGCTCCCCGTCTTTAGCGGTCAGATCGCATCCGATCTCTCTGTCGCAGCCTCTCGCGGGCATTTCTACGCCGCATATCTCCGGGGCAATGGTTTGAGCCCGCTTCGTGTCGAGAGTCTCGACGCCTTATTCGCCGGCGGACCTTCCAAGTCCAATTCCACGTTGCTCGACCAGCAATACCCGGGCGATGACCAGCCGTTCGTGGCTGCTGTGAGCTCGGATTCCGCAGAGCGCGTCTTTGTCGCTTCGAACTACAAGAACGCGCCTGGCAAGAAATCGGCGACAGTTGCGACCTCCGTCGACGGGTCGCAGCCCAAGCCCATCATCGTCGAGCAACGTGATGCGCCAGACGGCGACGCCCCGCCCGTTCGCGTTGCAGTCGCGGGGAACGACAGCATCTACGCAGCGTACCTCGGCTGGCGCGATCCGAGTTCACCGGCTTATCACGGTGATGTCGTCGTTGCTCGCGACCGGCCCAACGGGGAGACCATCGGGCAATTCATCGACCTCGCGGACAGCAACGACGGTAAACCCGGCGCTCGCTCGCAGACGAATGTGGAGTTGCCGGCGTTGGACGACTTTGAGAATGAACGGGTGGGAGCGAACGTCGCATTGGCCGTAGATCCGCGGCGGGACCATGCGGAGGATGTTTACGTCGCATGGCTGGAACGCGGGGACCCCACTCCGTACAGAGTGCAGATCGAAATGATGACCAAGGATGGCTGGCGAAAAGTGTGGCACGTCGATTCAGCGGTTGGCTTCGATCTCGCCGTGGCCGACAATGGGACCGTCGGCTTCCTCTATCATCAAGTCAACGAGGGGAATTGGACCGTCCATTTCGCCCAATCGACCAATCACTTCAAGACCGTTGCGAGCGATATCGTGTTAGCCACAACGGAACACTCAGATAGGTTGTGGCACCGCGACCCATTATTCGGTGATTTTTCCAGGGTCCTCGCGGTCGGATCTGAGTTTCGAGGAGTTTTTTCCGCCGGGAATGCGTACAACGAGAATATTCGATTCCAGCGCGAGATGGACAAGATGAACGGAAAACCGGCGGGGACCGGAATCTCGATAGACCCGTTCTTTTTCAGTGTCGGCGTGCTCCCGTGAAACAACGGCTTCGTCGGGTCGTCGGCACCGTCGTCATGATCTCCGCGGCGCGAGCAGCAGGCGCGGTGGACAAGACCACCGAGGCGCTGACGAGCTTCGTATTCGATGGCGAGGTTGTATCCGTTGGTAGTTCGACGATTCCCGGGATTCCTCCTGGCATTCCCACGATCGATGTCACGCTTAAAGGTAAGCCGTTCAAACCCACGACCGTCTTGCTCGCCGATGGGGACCGCGTCGCGTTGAAGGTCGGCAGTACGAGTTCGTACGCCGTAGGGGATAAGCTGCGCTTCTACGCAGATGCCTGGATCTTCGGGGACGGCGTCGCGGTTCGAGAATTGTGGCATGAAGCGATCGATCCAATGGTAAGCGTGGACAGTGAGGGTGACAGCGTCCTGCAAGCTCACAAAACTGCCGGTATCGTTGCGATCGCGACAGCTGCAAAGAGAGGAAACAGCGTCTTTGAAGGAACCGTGCTCTCGCAAGAATTTGTTCCGGTTGCCCACCGTCGAGGAGAGCACGATCCTTTGTGGCATGTCGCGAATGTCGAAGTCAACCAGACCTATTCCCGCGACGTGAAGCTCCACCAAATCGTGCGTATTCAATACCCGTCGTCGATGGATGTCGCATGGTCCGGTCTTCCGAAACTGGATGAGAGCGGACGTCGTTGGCTGTTCATGGTACCGCCGACCGTAGGACCCGAGTCTTATCCTAGTATCAGCGTGAACTTCTCAGTCTCGGAGGCAAGAAACGCGGTTCCAGGGCCAACGATCGACAAGGTTCTCGACGTTCTCCTTCCGATTCTCGAACCAGCGCCCGAAAGCAAAGGCCCCTGAACTCGACTTCAGCCTTGGGGCGCCCGCCGGGCTCCTTTCCCGCCCCCTCAAAGCTCGGCCTCCGCGCTCTCGTCGCGGTGATGTATTTCATCGTCTCCGGCGGACCCTTCGGGCTCGAGGGACTCGTCGGGGCGGTCGGCCCCGCGCTCGCGGTGGGACTGCTCGTCGCGACGCCATTGCTCTATTCGGTTCCGGAGGCGCTGCTCGTCGGCGAGCTGGCGTCGATGCTGCCGCTCGAGGGCGGCTACTACCAGTGGGTGAAGCGCGCGTTCGGCCCGTTCTGGGGGTTCTGGAACGGGTGGCTGTCGTGGACCTACTCGCTCCTCGACATGGCGATCTATCCCGTGCTGCTGCTCCAGTACCTCAAGTTCTTCGCGCCTGGGCTCGGGCCCGTCGAGTCATGGCTGATCGCGGCCGCCATGATCTGGATCGCGACCGGACTCAACTTGCGGGGAACGCGCGCGGTCGGCGCGGCGTCGGGAACGTTCACGGCGCTCGTGCTCTCGCCGTTCGTGGTGCTCTCCGCGATCGCGGTCGCGCGATGGCTTTCCGGCGGCGGCACAGCCGGCCCTGCATCCGCCGGAGTCGGCGGGTCGTTCGTCGGCGCGCTGGGCATCGGCCTATCGCAAGCCGTCTGGAACTACAGCGGATGGGACAACGCATCGACGATCTGCGGAGAGATCGACTCGCCCGGGTCGACCTATCCGCGGGCGCTCACGCGCGCGCTTCCGTTCGTCGCGATCGTCTACCTCGCGGCGATCGTTCCCGTGCTGGCGGTGACTTCGGCGTCAGAGTGGACGGACGGTGCGTGGCCGCAGCTGGCGTCGGGTGTCGCAGGAAACTGGCTCGGGAGTTGGATCGCAGCCGCCGGGATGTTGAGCGCGTTCGCCCTCTTCAACGCGCTGCTCCTGGCGTACTCGCGGATCCCGCTCGTGCTGGCGCAGGATGGATTGCTTCCCGAGGCGCTCTCCCGCACCGACGCGAACGGCGTGCCCCGCAATGCCGTGCTCGTGTCCGCCGTGGCGTACTCGGTGTTCGCGCTCGTTCCGTTCGGCGGACTGCTGGCGGGCGACGTCCTGCTCTACACGGCGGCGCTGGCGCTCGAGTTCGCGGCGCTGCTCGAGCTGCGTCGCGCGGAGCCGGACTTGAGAGGACCGTTCCGCGTGCCGCTCCCGATCGGCGGGTTGGCGATGCTGGCGATGCTGCCGATTCTGTTCATCGCCGCGGCGGTGTTCTTCGAGATCCGCAGCGAGGAGATCGGGCTTCCGGGTGTCCTGGTCGCGCTCGCGCTCGGAGCCGTCGGCCCGATCTGGTATCGGGTTACTGCAACGCGGTGACCAGGACGACGCGGGCCTGCTGATCCGACGTCGAGGCTCCGAGCACGACCGTCTCGCCGGGCTTGATTCCGAAAGACGTCTCGATGTAGTTCGGCATCGACTGCGCCCCGGTCGGCGCGACCTGGGGCGTTATGCCACGAAGTTGAAACCGTCTGACGCTGATCGAATCGCCCGTGTTGCCCGGGCCGACGATGAAATCGAGCACGTACTCCATGTTGAGCTGCGTCTGCGCGCCCTGGTCGGACTGGACGACGGTCTCCGCCTGCACCTGGAAGCTCCGGTAGGTCATGACCTTCTTGAAGTCGGTCAACGCCTTCGCCTCCGAGGCCGACAGCTCCGGCATCGGGCCGTCCTTGCGCGAGGCGGAGAGCACCGCGATGTGGAATTTGTGAGTCGGAGGGGGCACGTCGATTTCCTTCAGGGCGGCTTCGACTTTGGCCAACGTGTCGTCGGATTCGCACCCGATCTCGATCACGGCCTTGAAACCCGCGGTCGCGGCGTCCCGTGCCATGACCGGGTGGAAGTCGCAGTTCGACCGGACTCCAGCCAGCTTCACTTCCAGCGCCATCAGCGCGTCATTCGGGTCGACGTAGTGGATCGCGTAATTCGCGGCGGGGCGGGCCCACGCGGCCGGCGCGATCACGGCGAATCCCAGGACGGCAAGCGTTGCGATGCGAACGGCGCGTGCACTCATGATCCAAGCTCCTTTGAATCGGGGTTTCCGACGAACCAGAGAATGCGCGTGCCCGAAGGCCCGGTGAAGACGATACGAGTGACCGCCTCGCCGGCTGCGAGCTTCGCGGCTTGAACCGGCGCTGCGGCCGGCCGCCGGTGAGCTTTGTGGACGGCGGCGACCGGCACGGGAGTGGCTGCTACCACCGGAATCTGCGGAGGAGCGACGGGCTGTACCGGCGCGGTCGTGATGTGCGCCGCGGGCGGCGTGGCATGCGGGCGCGGCACGAACACGGCGATCGCGAGCGTCGCCAGTGCGAGACCCGCGGCGACGAGCGGGAGCGGCGCCACGCGGCGGGACGGCGGGCGCGTCGCGCTCGCGACGATCGATCGGATGCGCGCCCGTTCGATCGGGGACATCTCGCGCTCGCGGCCGGGGTCGGCCTCGCGCAGCGCGCGGCGCAATTCTTGTCGGGAGCTCATCGGGATAATTCCTTTCTCAAGGCACGCAAGGCGGTGTGAAGATGCCATCGTGCCGTCACGGCGGCGATGCCGAGCGTTTCGGCGACTTCACGCAGCGGGCGGCCTTCGATTTCGTGGAGCACCACGACCGCGAGCTGGCGGACGGGGAGTTTTCTCACGGCGTCGCGGAGGGCGGCGGCGGCGTCGGGATCGTGGCGGACGGCCGCCACGCCATTCGGCATCGCCCCTTCGTGCGCGCGACGCACCTGCCCGCGGCGTCTCCGATCCCGGCACAAGTTGACCAGCACGCGGGTGAGCCAGCGCTCGGCGATCAAGGGGTCGGCCGGGACCTCGTGCTCCACGGCACGGAGGAAGCATTCCTGGACGAGGTCCGCGGCATCGTCGGCGCCCCAGGTCATCCGCAGGGCCATGCGGTAGAGGCGGGCATGGTGCAAATCGAAAAGCCGGCCGATGGTGTCTCCACGGACGCTTCGATCCGACGTCACGTTGTCGCATCCCTCGATCGTGAGCGCTTGGTCCATCACGGTTAGTTACGGACCACCCGCCGAAAACGTTGGGGGAGGGGTTACGATTTGCCCACGGAGACGGTCCCGTGATGGGTCGCATTCTGGCGCTTTCGTTGATCCTGGCCGGCTGCGCGGGACGGCCGGAGCCCGCCGATCTCGTCCTGCTCGGCGGAAAGATCGTCACCCTCGACCCCGCCCATCCCGAGGCCCGGGCGCTCGCCGCCCGGGGAGAGTCGATCGTCGCGCTCGGCGACGACGGCGCCGTGGAGTCGTTCATCGGCCCCGCGACTTCCGTCGTGCGTCTCGAGGGCGCGTTCGCGATCCCCGGGCTCATCGAATCGCACGGCCACCTGCTCAACCTGGGAATGCTGCGCTTGAACGTCGATGTCAAGACCGCGCAATCCTGGGAAGAGGTCGTCGATCGGGTCCGGGAGGCGGCACGCCACGCCAAGCCGGGCGAGTGGATCTTCGGGCGCGGCTGGCACCAGGAGAAGTGGTCTCATCCCCCGGCGCGAACGGTCGAGGGCTTTCCGACGGAAGACCTGCTCAGCGCCGCGGCGCCGGACAATCCCGTGCTGCTCAAGCACGCGTCGGGTCACGCGGCGATCGTGAACCAGGCGGCGCTGAAGGAGAGCGGGATCGATGCGAACACACCGGATCCCCCGGGCGGGAAGATCGTCCGCGATGCCGCCGGCCGTCCGACGGGCGTCCTCGTCGATACGGCGGTGGAGCGGGCCGAGGAGACCCGCGACGCGGCGCGGGCGCGGCGCGCCGCTTCCGCGATCGACGAGGAGACCGCACGCGCCGTCGAGCTGGCGCAGCAGGAGTGCCTCTCGAAAGGGATCACCACGTTCGAGGATGCCGGCGAGCCGTTCGCGACCATCGAGCGTCTGCGTGCGCTGGCCGCGGGCGGGCGTCTGAGAATGCGGCTCTGGGTCATGGCGCGCGACACGAACGCGATGCTTCGCGATCACCTCTCCTCCGCGCCGCACGGGGACGGGCGCGGGTTTCTCGAGGTGCGCGCGATCAAGCGGCAGATCGACGGCGCGCTGGGCACGCGGAGCGCCTGGATGCTCGCTCCGTACTCCGACGATCCGTCGACGACGGGGCTGAACACCGAGCCCGTCGACGACATCGAGGAAACCGCGAAGATCGCGATCGAGAATCACGTCCAGCTGTGCGTCCACGCGATCGGCGATCGCGCGAATCGCGAAACGCTCGACCTGTTCGAGCGGACGTTCCGCGCGCATCCGGACCGGAAGGATCTACGCTGGCGGATCGAGCACGCCCAGCACCTCGACCGCGCGGACCTGCCTCGCTTCGCCAAGCTCGGCGTGATCGCGTCGATGCAGGGAATCCACTGCGTCTCGGACGGGCCCTGGGTTCCGACGCGGCTCGGCCCCGGGCGCGCAGAGAGCGGGGCCTACCTCTGGAGAGACCTGATCGACTCCGGAGTCGTCGTCTGCAACGGTACCGACGTTCCGGTCGAGGACGTCGATCCGATCGCGAACTTCCACGCCAGCGTGACGCGCGTGATGGCGGACGGTCGTGCGTTCTATCCGCGGCAGAAGATGACGCGGATGGAAGCCCTTCGTTCGTACACGGTAAATGCCGCCTATGCGGCGTTCCAGGACGGCATCAAGGGCACGCTTGAAGTCGGCAAGCTCGCCGACGTGACCGTCCTCACCCGCGACATCCTGACGGTCCCGGACGCGGAGATCCCTGGGACCAAGGTCGCGTACACGATCGTCGGGGGTAAGATCGTCTACCGGACGAATGCGAACGGACACTAGGATCGCTGGACAACAGGGGGGGCCATGAATCGAATCATCGTCGTCGTATCCATCGTCTCGCTCGCCGCGGGCGGCGCCCATGCCGCCGACGCGGCACCGTCCCCCCCGAAGAACGGCGATCTCTGGGAAGTCACCTCCCAGATGACCATGGAAGGGATGCCCGCCGGCATGGGCATGCCCGCACAAACCCGGCGCGTCTGCACCGGCAAGGAATGGACCAAGCCGCCGGTGGCGTCCGACGAGCACAACTGCCAGATGACCGACTTCAAGACCACGGCGACGAAATCGAGCTGGAAGGTGAGCTGCCAGGGGATGAACGGCGAGGGCGAGATCACCCGTACGTCACCCGACGCGTACACGGGCTGGATGAAGATGTCCGCTCCGCAGGGCACGATGACGATGAACCTGACGGGCAAGCGCGTCGGCGACTGCGATTCCGCCGAAGCGAAGAAGGAGCGCGAAGCCCAGATCGCCCACATCCAGGCGCAGGTCGCCGCGAACGACAAGACGCTCGCCGACATGAAGCGACAGACTTGCATGTCGCCCGTCGAATCCCTCGATCTCAAGACGCTGAACATGCAGGCGGCCACGTGCGATGGGCCCGAATACAAGGCGGCGTTTTGCGACAAGCTCAAGACCGACGACGGCGTGAAGCTGACCTGCAAGCGCGAGAAGTCCGACCCCGAGAGCGGCCTCATCGCGCTGGCCCAGTTCTGCGGCGCCGACGCGGCCGCCTTGAAGACCCCCGTGTGCGGAAAGGCGCAGGCGGCCGAAGACTTCGAGACGTTGGGCGCGTGCTGTCCCGACCAAGCCCGCGCGCTGGCGGCGCAACGCTGCGCGGGGCGGACGTACACGTCGCTCATCGGCAACAAGTACCAGAGCTTCTGCTCGATGTACGCGAGGGATCTTCTCGATCAAGGCAAGGTCTCACCGCCCAAGAGCCCGACCCCGCATTGATCCTGGCTCTGCTTCTCGGCGCTGCGTCGACCGGCGCCGCGCCCATCGACCGGTTCCCGAAGGCGGCGGCCTCGTACGCGGTCGCCATCGAGGGACGGATCGTGTGGGAGAAAGACGCCGACCGGCCGCGCGCTCCGGCGTCGTTGACCAAGATGATGTCGGCGCTCGTCGCGGTCGGAGATTCCTGGGACCCGAACGCCGAGGTGGTCGTCAGCAAGAGCGCCGCCGCTGCGACGGGATCGCGCGCGGGGTTGCGGACGGGTGAGCGACTCACCGCCGGTGCGCTCCTCGAAGCCATGCTGGTCGCGTCGGCGAACGATGCGTGCGAGGCGCTGGCGGAGCACGCCGGCGGATCGTCGACGGGGTTCGTCGCGAAGATGAACGCGCGCGCCAAGGCGATGGGCCTGTCGGCGACGACGTTCGCAAACCCCTGCGGCCACGACGATCCGAAGCAGCGATCGTCGGCGCACGACCTCGTGCGAATCGCCGAAGCCGCGATGGCAAAGCCGGAGATCGCCGGGATCGTGGGCCGCGAGTCGGTCGTGGTCGAGACCGGCGGCGGCCGGCGGATCCCGTTGCAGACGGGGAACAAGCTGCTCGGCAGCGCTCCCGGAGTGAACGGCGTGAAGTCCGGCTACACGCCCGGCGCGGGAAAATGCGCCGTCATTGCGGCCACACGCGACGGAACGAAAGTTCTGATCGTGCTGCTGGACGCATCCGACCGGTGGTGGACCGCAGCAGGGCTGGTCGAAGCCGCGTTCGATGAAGCTCGCAAGACACGCTAGGGAGTGCGGGCTGATCGTCGCGGCCGTCGCCGCGGCGTACGCGAACGCGCTCACCGCGAGCTTTCAGTTCGACGACTGGGACGTGATCGTCGACCAGCCGCGGGTTCACGGGCTTGCGGCCTGGTGGGCCTCGATGCCCGGCATCCGTCCGTTCCTGAAGTTGTCCTACGCCGTGAGCTACGCGCTCTCGCCGTCGGCGGCCGGGTTTCACCTCGCGAACATCGCCATCCACGCCGCCGACGCGTGCCTGGTGTTTCTCCTGCTGGGGAAGCGGACGACGCGTGCCGTTGCGTTCACGGCCGCGCTGATCTTCGCTCTCCACCCTGTGCAGACCGAAGCCGTGACGTACGCGTGCGGCCGGTCGGTCTCGCTGACCGCATTGCTCGTTCTGCTGAGCCTCTACGCGGCGGATCGTTGGTCGCCGGTCTTCTTCGCGTCGGCGCTTCTGGTGAAAGAGACCGCCATCGCCGCCGTCGCTCCAATCTTTGTAAGAAAAAGGGGACTGTCCCCTTTTCTCGTCGCGGCGGTTGCCGTGGCCGTGGCGCTGCTCAGTCCCGCGTACCGGCACTTGCTTGCGGTGAGCTTGGCGACGCGCGGCATCGGCGTGAACCTCATGACGCAGGCACATGCGGTCGTTTACCTGATGGGCCAGCTCGTGCGCTTCGATCGGTTGAACGCGGATCCGAAACTCCCCGTCATGACGGATTGGACGTGGACGTTGGGGCTGGAAGCCGTATTCGTCGTCTCGCTCATCGCACTGGGTTTCTCGTTGCTGAAGCATCACCGGGAACTCGGATACGCCATCCTCTGGTTCTTCCTCTGGCTCGTCCCGACGAACTCGGTCCTGCCTCGGCTGGATGTCGCGAACGACCGCCAGCTCTACCTCGCGCTGATCGGCCCAGCGTTCATCGTGTCCTGCGGTCTCTGGACAGTGCTGCGGAACCGCGGGCCGAAGCTTGCGGCATCGATCGTGCTCGTCGCGGCCGTCGGGTTGGCCGCGGCGACGCATCTGCGGAATCGCGTGTATGCCGACGAGATTACCTTCTGGGATGACGTCGCCACGAAGGCGCCCCACAATGCGCGCGCGTTCAACAATCTCGGCTACGCGTTGGCGCTCGACCATCGCGACGAAGAGGCCGACCAAGCGTTCCGCACGGCGCTCCGCCTCGATCCGAGCTACGTCAAGGCGGCGGTGAACCTCAGATTGCTGCGGGAAGGGGCGCTTACTTCGGCGCGTCCCAATCGAGGATGACGGCGATCGATCGCCCTCCCGCGTCGCTCGACGGGATCGTCGCCAGGAGCCTCTTTCCGTCCGGGCTGACGTCGTAGCCGAGGGCGTTTCGTGGGAAACGGAACTGCTTCACGGGCGCTTCGACCCGCAACGAACCGCCCATCGTCACGCCGGCCGCCATCAAGGATTGGTCGGGCGCGATGAAGAACAGCTTCTTTCCGTCGCGCTCCCAGACGGGGTTGCGCGCTCCATCGTTGGACACTTGGACCTTGCTTCCAGGAACCGGGAACGATTGGACGTAAACCTCGTCGTGGCCGTTTTCGTTCGAGATGTAGGCCAGCCAGCGGCCATCGGGGGAGATGCGGGCGTCACGCTCGAGCGCGTTGGTGTTCAAGTAGGGCGTCGGAGGTTTTCCACCGGACGCGTCCAGAATCCAGAGATCGAATCCGCTGCTCGGTTCCTCGTGCTCGAAGACGATCAGCCGCCCATCGGGAGAGATGTCGTCGGGCCGCTGCGACAGACCCATGGGCTTCGAGATGGCGAGCGGCGTGCCGGCACTGTCCGCGGGAAGCCTGTAGATCAGATACCCGCCGGTCTTGTTCCCATTGAAGTAGATCGAGCGGCCGTCAGGCGACCAAACCGGGGCGAACTCGAACTGCGGGTCGAACGTGATCCTGGACCCCGATTTGCGGCCGAGATCGACGAGCCACAGGTCGCTTCCGGCCCCCAAGGGATTGTTCGCCTCGAATCGGCTCGTGAGCGCGCGCGAGCCGTCGGGCGAGATCCGCACTTCGGTGTACTCACCGGCTGGGACCGCCAGGGACTCGCCCTGGACTCCCTCCAGAGTGAACCACGTCAGCGTGGTGCTCTGGTCCATCAAAGGGACGAACGCGAGCACCCCGTTGGTCGACGCGCTCGAGGCCGGTGAGGCCAGGTAACCGGAGGTCAGATTCGCATCCACGATCGCACGCGGCTCGCCGGAGAGCTTGCCCGTGGCGGGATCGTACGTTTGAACGAACAGCGTCTTGTTCCGGCGATAGACGAGGCGGTCCGGCGGCGCGAACGTCGGGACGCCGTCGGCATGGACGATGAGCGAGCGGTCTTTCGATCCCAGCGTGGCCAGCCAGCAGTCGTGACCGTCCTCGCGCGCCGGAACGGTGGCGAACATGAAGTGCTTGCCGTCGGGGAGGAAGCGGGGGAATCGATGCCCGATCTCGCCGTGGGACGCGTCGAGCTCGGTCGCAGGTGTCACGGCACCCCCTTCGGCTCGAACCTGCATCAACCCGCCCGAGGATCCTGGCGCGAAGACGATGACGCCGTCACGGCTCCAGGATCCGCCGCGTCCGGCTGCGGCATCGCAGATGGCCTCCGCGGTTCCGCCGCCGACGGCGACCTTCTTGAGCTTGTCCGAAGCGAAGAACCCGAGGTAACGGCTGTCCGCGGACCAGAAGGGAAAGTAGGCGCCCTCCGTTCCGGGGAGGAGGTGCCACGTAGGATCGTCGAAGCGTCTGAGATACAGGCGGTTCGCTCCGTCCTCCCCCGACGCCACCGCCGCAAGCGCCTGACCGTCCGGGGCGACGGCCATGTCTCCGGACTGGTCGGTGAAGATCATCCCGGCAGGGAAATTGAGCGCGAAGTACTTCGCGGTGCGCGGCGGACCCGCGCCCCCGCCCCCGCGGGAGGCGAGCCCCAGGCTCAGGAGCGCCGCCGCGATCCCCGCCGCGGCGACGACCCAGGGAAGGGCGCGCTTCCAGGCCGGCGGCGGCGCGGCCGTCGCGACCCCCGCCGCAGTCTCGTCGGGCTTCGCGTGCGCGGCGTCTTCCAGCGCGAGCCGGGCGTCGCCGATGTCACGCAGCCTCGACTTCGCGTCCTTCACCAGGCACCGCGCGATCAGGTCGCGGACCGCGCGAGGCGTTCCGGGCGGTAGCAAGGCTGGATCGGGTTCGGTGTGGAGGATCTTTCCGATCGAATCGGAGACGGTCTCGCCCTCGAACGGCCTCCGCCCGGTGAGCATCTCGTAGAGCACGCAGCCGAACGCCCAGATGTCCGTGCGGCGATCGACCGGCTTTCCGCGGGCTTGCTCGGGGCTCATGTACGCCGCGGTGCCGACGATCAGCCCCATCACCGACCCAGCGGTCGTCACGGTGGGCGATAGCGCCGACGGCCCCGAGGCCGACATCGCCGCGCTCTCGACGGCCTTCGCGAGACCGAAATCGAGCACCTTCACCGTGCCGTCGGGCATCACGCGCACGTTGGCCGGCTTCAGGTCCCGGTGAATGACGCCGTTCTCGTGCGCGGTTTCGAGCGCGTCGGCGATCTGACGAGCGAATGCGAGCGCCTCGTCGACCGGGATCGGTCCGCGGGACAGACGCATCGCGAGGTCCTCGCCGCGGACCATTTCCATCGCGAGGAAGCGATGCCCTTCGACGACGTGCAACCCGTAAACCGCCGCGATGTTGGGGTGGCTGAGCGAGGCCAGGAGCTTCGCCTCGCGCTCGAACCGGGCGAGGCGCTCGGGGTCGGCCGAGAACGCGTCGGGCAAGAACTTGACCGCGGCGTCGCGGCCGAGCGACGTGTCGGTCGCCCTCCAGACGACGCCCATGCCGCCCTCGCCGACGCGCTCGACGAGGCGGTAGTGCAGCAGGGAAAGACCCGACGTCAATTGCACGCGGCGGAGTATAGCGAACGGTCGATCAGGAGCCGGACAGGCGCTTCAACGCGTCCTTCACTTCCTTCGCGTGGGCGTCGTCGGGGAAGCGTCGCGCGTACTCTTCGTAGTCGCGCCGCGCCGCGTCCTTCTGTCCGAGCTGCTCGTGGCAGACGGCCGAGCCCCAGCGCGAGCCGCGCGCCTCGGCGCGCTTTGCGATCACCTGGTCGTAGCGCACGAGCGCGTCGGCGCACTGCCCGAGCTGACGCTTCACCTCGCCGTCCAGAAACAGCGCCGCGAGGTCGTCCGGGGCCGCGGCCTTGACGTAGTGCTCGGCGACGGGCAAGGCCGCCTGCGGATCCTTCTTGCGGTTCATCAGATAGACCACGTGCGAGCGCATCGCCGCCGCCGGGTCGGCGCCTTCACCCGATGCCGTCTCGGCGGCGGTGAGCTGGCGCGACATCTCGTCCCACTTCTCGTCGTGGACCGCGATGTTCGCGAGGACCATCCGGCCCTGGAACTCGCCGCGCTTGTCGGGAAGGGCGAGAAGGGCGTTTGCCTGCTCCTTCGCTTTCTCGATGCTGCCGCCGGCGATGCCCGGCGCGCCCAGGTAGAACTGCGAGAGGCCGATCCGCGCGGCGACTTGATTGGGGTCGAGCACGATGGCCTTCTCGAACGCCTTGCGGCCCTGCGAGGCCAGGGACATCTTCGAGGTCATCCCCACGTCGTCGACGCGATCGAACGATGCGTTGGCGAGCCAGACCTGGCCGTCGGCGTCGCCCGGCTGAAGCTCGGCGGCGTGCTCGAACCGCTCGAGCGCCTCCTTCCGTTTCGCCTTCGCGGCATCGCCCTGCGCCTGCTCGGCCTCGGCGGTGGCCACGTGCGCCAGCGCGTACGTCCAGCGCGCGGCCTTCGGCTCCCGCCCCGCCTGGGCTTCGAGAACCTTTCGCGCCGCCGCGAGCTCGTCCGGCTTGGGCAGGGGATCGCGGCTCATCGGCTTGCGGACGACGAGCGCGTACGCGGCGTCCGGGGTCAGATCGGCTGCGCTAACGGGCGTGACCGCCCCCCGTCCGATCGCGAGAAGGACGATCACCACGCTCGGAGCCCATCGACGGGAGGTCATCGACGGAGCTTACGCAAAGTGCCGAAGAAAGGTTCTTTCTGGTAAACAGTACATTTGTACGGTATGCTTCTCCCACGCACGGTTCGCTGCTACGGAGGACGCCGATGGGTCGCACGCCGGCCGGTCAGACGCGCGAAAAGATCTTTCGTTTCGTCCGGGACCGCCTGGCCAGCGGCCGGCCGCCGACGGTGCGCGAGGTGATGGAAGCCTTCGGCTTCCGCTCGCCTCAAACCGCGCGGGAACACCTGGACGCCCTGCTCGAGGCGGGGCGCTTGAAGAAAGAGCCCGGCATCGCCCGCGGCTTCCGCCTTCCCGGGCGCGACGACACGCCGACCGTGATGGTGCCGCTGCTCGGCCGTGTCCCGGCGGGCCCGCTCGACCTCGCCGTCGAAGACCTCGAAGGGCATCTCCCCGTGCAGACGCGCCGCGCGCCGGACGAGCTGTTCAGCCTGCGCGTGCGGGGCGACAGCATGAAAGACGCGGGCATCTTCGACGGCGACGTCGTGATCGTGCGCCGCCAGCCCACGGCACATTCCGGCGACATCGTCGTGGCGATGGTCGACGACGAGGCGACGGTCAAGCGCCTCCGCATGAAGCGCGGCCGCATCGAGCTTCATCCCGAAAACGACGCCTTTGCTCCGATCGTTCCCGATCCCACCGCCGTGAAGGTGCTCGGCCGCGTCGTCGAGGTGAGGCGGGTGCTCGAATGAATGCCGAAGCGGTGAATAGGGGACAGTCCCCTTTTTACTCTCTCCGCCTTCGCCTCCCGCCTCACCGAGTTATCGACCTCGGTGGCGGGGGCGCCGCTGACGCTGACGTTCCGGCTGGTGCTCGAAGCGCAGCGTCGAGGCGAGCCGGTGGCGTGGATCGGCCGCAAGGATGCGCCGTTCTATCCGCCCGACGTCGCCGATGCCGGCGTCGATCTGGCCGCGTTGCCGGTGGTGTGGACGGGCGGCGCCGTGGCCGCGGCGAAAGCGGCCGATCTCCTGGTGCGCTCGGGGGCGTTCGGCCTCGTCGTTCTCGATCTCGGTGGCGAAGCGCGCCTTCCGCTGCACGCGACCTCGCGCCTGGCGATGCTCGCAAGGCAGCATGCGGCGGCGATCGTCTGTCTCACCGGAAAAGACGCCGCGCGCTCGTCGCTCGGGCCTCTGGTCTCGCTTCGCGCCCACGCCACCGTGCGCGTGCGCGGCGAGGGCGGGCGCTTCCGCTGCGAGGCCGTTGCCTTGAAGGACAAACGCCTGGGAAAAAGCTGGAACATCGCGGAGGTGTGCCGTGGACCGGATGGCCTGCATTGACGTGCCCGCGTTTCCGCTCCAGCTCCTGCTCCGCCGGCAACCGGAGTGGCGAGCCCACCCGGCCGCCGTCGTCGAGGCCGACACGCCGCAGGGAACGATCCTCTGGATCAACGAGAAGGCCCGCGCCGCCGGCATCGCCACCGGGATGCGCTACGCCGCCGGGCTGTCGCTCGCGGCGGATCTTCGCGCCGCCGTCGTGGCGTCGAAGGACATCGAAGCCGAGGTCGCCGATCTCGCCGAGCTGATGAGGCGCTTCACGCCGTCGGTCGAGCGAGCCGAAAGCGAGCCCGGCGTCTTCTGGCTCGACGCGAAAGGGCTCGAGCGCCTGTTCGGATCGGTCACCGAGTGGGCGTCGGCGCTTCACGCCGAGATCGTCCGCGCCGGCTACTACGCGACGCTTGCGGTCGGCTTCGACCGGTTCGCAACGTATGCCCTTGCGAAAGAAAGAAGGGGACAGTCCCGGAAAGCGGGACAGTCCCCTGTATGCATCTTCGACACGCCTGCCGGCGAGCGCGCGGCCGCGCGCGAGGTGCGGCTCGACCGGCTCTCGCTGCCCACGGCGGCGCGCGACACGCTCGCGAAGCTCGCGGTTTCAACCGTCGGGCAGTTCGTCGACCTTCCGCTCGAAGGCGTCGGCGTGCGGTTCGGTCCCGAGGTGCGCCGCCTCCACCGGCTGGCGACCGGAGCGCTGACGCAGCCGCTGACGCCCGAGCATCCCGACGTGCCTGCCATGCGCCGCTTGATCCTGGACGATCCCGAATTCGACGCCGAGCGCATCCTCGCGCGCATCGAAGACGTCATCGGCCCTTTTCTCGACGAGATCGCCGCGAAGGGCCGGGCGCTCGCCGAGCTTCAGCTCGGGCTTCGCTTCGAGCGCCTGGGCGACCATCTCGAATCGATCCAGCCGGCCGCTCCCACCCTCGTCGCCAAGACGCTGATGGAGCTGATCCGCCTCCGCCTTCGTGCGGTGCGCCGGCTCCCCGACGGCGTGATGGAAATCGCGCTCGTCGCACGCGAGACGCAGGCGATCCCCAAGCAGCGCGAGCTGTTCAAGGGAGACAAGCGCCGCGATCTCGAAGTCGGAAACCGCGCGCTGGCCCGCGTGAGAGCGGCGCTCGGCGACGACGCCGTCGTCCGCGCCGAGCCGCGCGATGCGCACCTGCCCGAGGCGCGTTTCGCGTGGGTGCCCGTGACCTCGCTCGCCGAAGCGAAGCCGCGCCCCGTCGACGAGCCGCACTTGATCCGCCGCCTCTACACGACGCCGGTGCCGCTTCCTCCGCGCGAGCGCCACGAGCCCGACGGCTGGCTGCTGCGCGGGCTGGCGCAGGGGCCGGTCGTCAAGGTCAACGGCCCCTATGTGATCTCGGGCCAGTGGTGGCAGCAGCCCGTGTTCCGCGACTACCACTTCGCGGAGACGAAGAGCGGCGAGAACCTGTGGGTGTTCTTCGATCGGTGGAAGAACCGGTGGTTTTTGCAGGGAGAAGTGAGTTGAGGAAGAAGTCGAGAGTTGAGAGTCGAGAGTCGAGAGTTAAGAGCCCAGAAGGTCCTGCCGATGCCTCTAATGGATCGAGGTCATGCAGCGGTTTACGCAGATCAGAGTATGGCAGCGAAGCCATGCATTTTCTTTGGCGATATACAAAAGTACGGAAACCTTTCCACGCACGGAAATTTTCGGGATCACGTCGCAATTGCGGCGCGCCGCGGTGTCTGTTCCGTGCAACATCGCGGAAGGCTCCAAACGACGTCATTCATGCGACTACGCACGTTTTTTGAATATCGCGGAGGCTTCGCTCGCCGAGGTCGAGGCTCTGCTCATGATCGCGAGGGATTTGACCTATCTCCCGGAGGCACGAGCAACCCACCTTCTCAAAGAGGCCGATGCAATCGCTCGCATGACGAACGCGCTTCGCCAAACCGTCGAATCACTTCCGCCTTCTTAGCTCTTAACTCTCGACTCTCAACTCTCGACTCTTGACCGATGTACTCCCCCCTCTTCTGCAAATCTGCTTTCTCTTTTCTAGAAGGTGCCTCCCAGCCCGAAGAGCTGATCGAAACCGCTTCGGCGCTGGGGCTGCCGTCGATCGCGCTGACCGATCGCGACGGGGTCTACGGCATCGTCGAGGCGCACGTCGCGGCGAAGGAAGCCGGCGTGAAGCTGATCGTCGGCT